>NZ_JACVWJ010000021.1:0-9440 GCF_020676075.1 Clostridioides sp. ES-S-0001-03
TAAAGATTATGTGGTTACAATAGCAGAGAGGATACACCTGTTCCCATTCCGAACACAGAAGTTAAGCTCTCTAGCGCTGATGGTACTTGGTGGGAAACTGCCTGGGAGAGTAGGACGTAGCCACGTAGTCTTTTTTTATTGTTTGCTATAAAATCTAAAATTAAACAGAATATAAACTCTGTATTGATTTATACTAAGATAAAATATAGAATTATATAATATAGACAAAAAGTTTTGATTTAGAAAGAAGGTATGATATGAATTCTAATGAAAGAAGAAACAAATTAATAGATATTTTAAAGGAATCCAAGCATCCTGTAAAAGGTGGAGTGCTAGCAGAGCTATTAAATGTAAGCAGACAAGTAATAGTACAAGATATAGCGCTTATAAGAGCTAAAGGTCTTGAAATAATAGCGACACCTCAAGGATATATAATATATAATCAACCATATTTTTCCAGACAAATAAAATGTAAAAATCATAGAAATCCCCAAGAAATTTATGAAGAACTAAGAATTATTGTAGATTTGGGTGGAATTGTAAAAGATGTTATTGTAAATCATCCGACATATGGTCAAATAACTGCGGAACTTAATATTTATTCTAAAATGGATATAGATGATTTTATGATAAAAGTTGAAACAAATGAGTTTAAACAATTATCAGTTTTAACAGAATGTAGTCATATTCATACAATTGAAGCACTCAAAGAAAAAACTATTGAAGATATAATAAAAAAACTAGATGACAGTGGAATATTATCATAAGGAGGAGTTAAATGAATTTTTTGTCATTGGCTAAGACTACTTCAACAAATAGTAATATAACGAAGAGAACTTTAGAAAATATGCTTAATAATTTCAGTGATAATATACCAAATATTATATATGCAATAACAATATTTATAATAGGTATTTATATAGCTAAGATAGTAAGAAAGATGGTTTCTAAATTTCTAATTAAATATGGAATGAGTAAAGGTGTAAATAATTTTATTGTATATGGTATATATATATCAATGCTATCCATCATATCACTGATAAGTTTAGGTATTATAGGAATACAAACTACATCAGTTGTAGCGGTCTTAGGAGCAGCTGGATTTAGTATAGGATTAGCATTTAAAGAAATATTATCAAACCTAGGTTCAGGCATGATTATTTTGTTTTTTAAGCCATTCAATATAGGTGATTATATTCAAGGGTCAGGTGTGGAAGGTACAGTTTCTGATATACAAATATTTAGCACTGTTCTTAAAACTCCAGATAATAAAACTATAATAATACCAAATTTTCAATTGACAAGTAATAATATAATTAATTACACACATCAAAATAAAAGAAGAATAGATTTTTCGTATAATATTTCTTATGACAGCGATATAGATATGGTTAAATCTATATTAAATGAAATTTTTACAAATGAAAAAAGGATACTAGATGATCCAAAGCCAATCATAGGGTTAAACTCTATAGGTAATAATACTATGCAAATAGTTGCTAGGCCTTGGGTTAAAACTGATGATTACTGGGATGTATACTTTGATATAATGGAAAAAGTTAAAAAGAAATTTGATGAAAATAAAATAGAAGTTCCATTTATTCCTGCTTCATTATTGTTTAATAACACAAGTAATTTAAATTCTTTAGATAAAAGATAATATTTTAATTAAACAAAAAAATCAAATTCAAGATAACAAATTAAAGAAAATTCTAAAAAAAATTGAATAATAGTATTGAAAGATGTTAATATATATAATATAATGATTATCAAATAAAACAATTAGTTAAAAGCATTGAAAGAAAATAGTAAAAAACAGGTTGTATTCAGAGAATGAGTGGATGGTGAGAACTCATTACAATGGTTTTTGAATCTACTCTAGAGCTTCTAGTTAAAGCTAGACGTTTACCTACGTTACAGGTCTGAGAGGATTGTACATATGGGTATAATCAATTAGGGTGGCAACGCGGATAAAAGATTTTCGTCCCTTTTATAGGGTAAACGGAGGTCTTTTTTTATTTTCAAAATTTGTTTAAACTAAGAATTTGCAGTTAAAAATGTTTTAATTTAAATTGGAATTATTAATTTATATTATAAAAATTATTAGGAGGAATTAATATGTTAGATATTAAAAGAATAAGAGAAAATTTAGATGATATTAAAAAAGCTATGGAAATAAGAGGCGAAAAAGAATTCGACCTTGATGCTGTAGTGGAATTAGATAATAAAAGAAGAGAGATACTTCAAGAAGTTGAAGTTATGAAAAATGAATTAAATGTAAACTCTAAAAAGATACCACAATTAATAAAAGAAGGAAAAGATGTAGAAGAGGAAAAAGCAAGATTAAAAGAATTATCAGACAAGATAAAAGGTATTGATGAGAAAGTAAAAGAAGTTGAAGGAAAAATGGAATATGCATTGATGAGAATTCCAAATGTACCTCATCCAGATGTGCCACAAGGTGAAACAGATGAAGATAATGTTCAAGTAAGAACTTGGGGAGAACCTACAAAATTTGATTTTGAACATAAAGCTCACTGGGATATAGGAACTGGTTTAGGGATATTAGACTTTGAAACAGCTGGAAAAATAACTGGTTCAAGATTTACTTTATATAGAGGATTAGGTGCTAGATTAGAAAGATCTTTAATGAATTTCTTCTTAAATACTCATACAGCTAAACATGGATATACAGAAGTTTTACCTCCATTTATGGCTAATAGAAATAGTTTTATAGGCACTGGTCAACTTCCTAAATTTGAGGAAGATATGTTTAAAATAGAAGGGCTAGAGTATTTCTTAATACCAACAGCTGAAGTACCTGTGACAAATATACATGCTAATGAGATATTAGATGTTGCAGAACTTCCAATAAAATATTGTGCATATACTCCTTGCTTTAGATCTGAAGCTGGTTCAGCAGGAAGAGACACAAGAGGTTTAGTTAGACAGCATCAATTCAATAAAGTTGAATTAGTTAAATTTGTTAAACCAGAGGATTCTTATAAGGAATTAGAATCATTAACTCATGATGCTGAAACTATGTTACAAATGTTAGGTCTTCCATATAGAGTTGTAAGAATATGTACAGGAGACTTAGGATTTACAGCTGCTTTTAAATATGATTTAGAAGTTTGGATGCCAAGTTATAATAGATATGTAGAAATATCTTCTTGTTCAAACTTTGAAGATTTCCAAGCAAGAAGAGCGGGAATAAGATTTAAAAGGGATAAAAAATCAAAAGCAGAATATGTTCATACATTAAATGGTTCTGGATTGGCTATAGGAAGATGTTTAGCTGCTATATTAGAAAATTATCAACAAGCAGATGGCTCTGTAGTGGTTCCAGAAGAATTAAGACCTTATATGGGTGTTGATGTTATAAAATAATTATGTATTAATATTATATAAGTGATAATATATTTTAAGATTAAAAATATACTGTAAGTAAATAGTAAATTAGAAAAAGTTATGAGATTTAATAATTTCATAACTTTTTTATGTTAATATATATAATAGAATATTCATCATAAAAAGCTAAATATTTTCATAAATCAACATTTAATTAGACGTTGAAAAAATTTTTTAGGTTAATTTAAATTAAATGTAGCTATGTATAGCAATATATTAAATAAACAAAATAAAATTAAGTTGAATTATAAAATGAATTATGATAAGATAAGTTTGTTATAAGTTTTGGGAGGAATTATGGAAAGTTCATTTTATATGAAAGAAGCATTAAAAGAAGCATATAAAGCATATAATAAAAGAGAAACACCAATAGGTGCTGTTATAGTTAAAGATAATCAGATAATAGCAAGGGCTCATAACCTTACAGAAACATTGAAAGATTCTACAGCTCATGCAGAAATTTTAGCGATAAAGCAAGCATCAGAAAAATTAGGTGGATGGAGATTGACAGATTGTGATTTGTATGTTACACTAGAGCCTTGTATAATGTGTAGTGGTGCAATAGTTAATTCTAGAATAAAAAAGCTTATAATAGGGACAAGACATATAAAAAATTCATATATAGAGAAACAGCATGAGTTTAAATTAGATTATTTTGATAATAATAATGTAAAAGTGGCTTTTGATGTTTTGCAAGAAGAATGCTCGATCATATTGCAAGAATTTTTTAAGGCATTAAGAAAAAGAGATTAAGGAGAGGTGGTCGAGTGGTCGAAGGCGCTCGCCTGGAAAGCGAGTATATGGGTAAAACTGTATCGTGGGTTCAAATCCCACTCTCTCCGCCAGAAACAATAAATAAAAGTAATTAAATATGGTTGTAATTTTGCTGTACTAGATGGGGAGGTAGCGGTGCCCTGTAACCTGCAATCCGCTATAGCAGGATTGAATTCCATCTAAAGGCTTATTTTTTGTAGGGCCGCCCTGAATAAGTGGTGTTGATGCTTAGGTCCTGCGCAATGAAAGCTCATGAACCCCGTCAGATCCGGAAGGAAGCAGCGGTAAGTGATCACTTTTGTGTGCCGTGGGGGTGCCTAAGTTGAGCTAACTGTTTTGGTAACGCCTATGGAATTAAGTCGATAGATGGTGTACAGCATTTAATATATAAAAGACTAATCCCTTAGATAATGAGGGATTTTTTTATTAATTTTACTAAAGAGAGGTAAAAAGATGCATAAAGCATTATATAGAGCATATAGGCCACAAAGATTTGATGATGTTGTTGGTCAAGAACATATTATTAAGACTTTAAAAAATCAAATATACAGTGATAATATAGGACATGCCTATTTGTTTTGTGGTACAAGAGGTACTGGAAAGACATCTACTGCAAAAATTTTTTCAAGAGCGGTAAATTGTTTAAATAAATTGAATGAAGAACCTTGTAATGAGTGTGAAATATGTGAATCAATATTAAAAGATAATACAATGGATGTTGTAGAAATAGATGCAGCATCAAATAATAGTGTAGATGATATAAGAGAGCTTAGAGAAAGTGTAAAATATTCTCCAGCTAATGCTAAATATAAAGTATATATAATAGATGAGGTTCATATGTTGTCTCAAGGAGCTTTTAATGCATTGTTAAAGACATTAGAAGAACCTCCCTCATATGTAATCTTTATATTAGCTACTACGGAACCTCATAAGATACCTGCAACTATTTTATCACGTTGCCAAAGATACGATTTTAAAAGAGTTACTGTTAAAGATATGACTCTTAGGATGAAAAAAATTTGTGAAGATGAAGGAATTGACATAGATGAAAAAGCTCTTAATCTGATATCTAGAAACTCTCAAGGAGCACTTAGAGATGCTCTTAGCATATTAGATCAGTGTATATCATTTGGAGAAAATACAGTAGACTATAAAGATGTTGTTGAGTTGATGGGAAGCGTGAATATAGAACAATTATTTGAGTTGTCTCAATGTATTGTAGCACAAGATACTAAAAAATCTCTTGAAATATTAAATGAATTTGTTTTATGGGGTAAAGATATAAGAAACCTTATAAATGATTTAATAGACCATTTTAGAAATTTAATGGTTTGCAAAGTATCATCAGAATTAGATGAAATAATCTCATTACCAGAAGAAACTATAGAGCAACTTAAATCTCAATCTGAGGACATAGATATGAATGATTTAATAAGAATTTTAAATATACTGTCAACAACTCAAGATGATATAAAATCATCTTCAAATCCAAGAGTCTTAGTAGAAATAACTATAATGAAGATTGCTCAGCCAATGTTTGATGAAAGTAAAGAAGCTCTTATTAAAAGGGTTGAGAATTTGGAAAAAATGATTGAAATGGGTAGCTTTAAAATTACAAATAATGATAGTGGTAAAGAAAAGGAATATGAGGATAATAGAGAAATAGATTCAAAAAAAGAAAGTATAGTTTATGAAGATGTAAAAAATGAAGATGTTCTACTTATAGAATCATCATGGAAAAATATACTTAAACAAATTAAAAAAGATAAAAAAATGCCAATATACGCTCTTTTAAGTGAGGTAAAAAGTTTTAATGTATATTCTAGCATGTTATATGTAATATTTGATGATAAATTTGATTTTGCAAAAACTAGATTAAGCTCCCCAGATACAATAAATTATCTAGAGAAGACTATAAGAGAAGTTTTAAATAGAAGCTTTAGTGTAAAAATAGTATTGTCATCAGAAGTCAAAGATATAAATCTTGAAGTTAAAGAAAAAAAAGACATTGGTGAAGAGATACTAAAGAACATAGTAAACGAAGATATACTAGAAATAAAAGATAGTATTGATGAAAATGAAAGTAAATAATAAAATACTATTATGATATAATAATAAAATGAAAATAAGTTTAGGAGGAATAGTGTTTATGGCTAAAAAAGGTTTTGGAGGCGGAATGATGCCTGGTGGTGGAAATATGAATAATTTATTAAAACAGGCTCAAAAGATGCAAGAAAACATGCAAAAAGCTCAACAAGAGTTAGAAAATAAAGAAGTAGAAGCTTCAGTTGGTGGAGGAGCAGTTACTGTAAAAGTTAATGGTAAAAAAGAAGTTTTAGATATAACTATTAAACCAGAAGTTGTTGATCCAGACGATATAGAAATGTTACAGGATTTAGTTTTAAGTGCAGTAAATCAAGCATTGAGAAATATTGATGATATACAAGCAAATCAAATGAGTAAGGTAACTGGAGGTATGAATATACCAGGGTTATTCTAGTAGGTGATATTTATGCAAGTTTATACAGGTCCGATAACGAGACTAATAGAAGAATTTTCAAAGCTTCCAGGAGTTGGAAGAAAGACTGCTCAAAGGTTGGCTTTTCATATTATTAATATGAATACTAATGATGTGGAGGCTTTATCTAAGGCAATTATAGACGCAAAAAGAGAGATAAAGTATTGTTCAATTTGTTGCAATATAACAGATACAGACCCATGTAGTATGTGCTCAAATAAGAATAGGGATTCTAGTACTATATGTGTGGTAGAAGATCCGAGAGATGTTGCAGCTATGGAGAGAATAAGAGAGTTTAAAGGGCAATATCATGTATTAAATGGGGTTATTTCTCCAATGGATGGTATTGGACCAGATATGCTAAAAATAAAAGAGCTTATACAAAGGCTTGGTAATCAAGATGTAAGAGAAATAATAATGGCTACAAATCCTACTATTGAAGGAGAAGCTACAGCTATGTATATTGCAAGATTAGTAAAGCCAATGGGAATCAAAGTTACTAGGATAGCTCATGGTCTTCCTGTTGGAGGCGATTTAGAATATGCAGATGAAGTTACAATATCGAAAGCATTGGAAGGCAGAAGAGAAATATAAAAATCGAGGTTACTACCTCGATTTTTGTAATTTTTTGGAGTTAAATTCAGATTAATTTTGATTTAGATTTATTGAATAAATCTCTTCTGTATTGTATAATTTGTTGTATAAATCATTTAAAAATTTTGATAGGGGTGCAACATGAAACCAATTATGAACTTAGAAGAACATAATGCAATGAAAGAAAAAAGAATTAAAAAAATGAAATCAAAAGACAAGCCTAAATATGATGATTTTGAGGAGATCAGTTTTTCTAACAAGAAAAAAACTAAGAAAACTCCAAAAAATAAAAATACTGAATTCAGAAATAACTATAAAAACTATCAGTATGATTATGAAGAAGATTTTTATGAACCAATCTAGCAATTAAATAATTAGAAGATAAAAAATCCCTAATAGGTATACTATAGGGATTTTATTTATTTTATTAATCAGAAATTATACTTAATACTAAATTAGCTATGTTTTGGGCTGAATTTGACTTTCTTATAGATTTTATATTTTTCTTTAACATTTCTAGCCTACTAGAGTCATCTATTAAAACTTTTAATAATATTGATAAATTATATTTCTTTGTAGTTCTAAGTGCTGCACCACAATTGGATAAGAAATCAAGATTTTCTTCTTCTTGTCCAGGGATATAATATGGAACTATCATGGGTACATCTTTTAATAGTGCTTCAGTTGTAGTAAGTCCACCAGGCTTACTGACTAAAACATCGATAGAAGCTAAAATATCATTCATTTTATTAGTGTATCCAAGTACACATACATTTTTGTCATGATAACGAGATACAAGTTTTTTTTCAATTTTCTCTTTTAAACTTTCATTTCTACCAGTTATTACAAGTATCTGAAAATCTCTATCTGTATCTAATAACTCATCAAGAGTTTCTTTTATATTCCCAGCTCCAAAACTGCCACCCATAAGTAAAACAGTTAATTTATCAGGAGATAAATTTAGTTCAGAAAGAACAATTTTTTTATCTCTATGAGAGTGGAATGATTTTTCAACAGGGATTCCAAATGTTCTAATTTTGCTAGGCTCGACTCCATCAAATACTAATAATTCCTTTACATACTCATGACCAACAATATAGTAGTCAATCTCATTTTGTATCCATGTGGAATGAGTAGTATAATCAGTTAGTACAGAAATAAGTGGAGGAACATTAATAGTACTTGTATGATGCTTATAAAAATGATCAGTAGAAGCATTTATTTCATTATTATGTAAGTTAAAATTTTTTTTCAATGTACTTAGAGCAATCATTGGAAAAGGATGTGTACCTATAATTAAATCTGGCTTAGTGTTTTTAATTAGTTTTTTAAATTTTTTTGCCATAAATGTAATGATTAGATTATCTTTAAATTCATTTTTCGATAAAAGGTTTGTTTCAGATAATCTATATACACTTCCATATGCTTTGGGTGTATATATGGCGGATTTTTCATATCCTCTTGAAATTATTTTATCCATTATGTTATTGACTAATTTCAAACTATCTATTATTTCGCACTCAACTGGCTCTCCATCAATTGTTTTGGATGTAAGTTCTTCTTTAATAGCTAGAGCCGCTCTATTATGTCCACCACCTGTAGAAGCAGACATGATTAATACTTTCTTGCTCATAATAAAATCCTCCTAAAATGTAGCATAGTATTTATATAATATTTTGATGTGTAAAAATGTCGTTCTCAATCAAATTATTGATAAATCATTTTTTAATAATAATCTAATACAAGATTACAAAAATTACAAGTGAAAGAAATGTAAATTAATTTTAAAAAAATGTGTATTGCTACAAATAAAAAATTTAAATATAGAATAAAAAGGAAAATTGGGCATAAAATATATATTAGTCCTATGAAATAGAGACTTTTGTTTATTATTAATTTCTGAGAGTTAAGCTGATAAAACATAGAAAAATTAAAAATCTTAAAAAAAATAAAAAATTATATTGACTTAGACAAATAAAGCTGATATAGTATTACTTGTCCTTAAGAAAAGGGCAGACATGAAAAATGAACTTTGAAAATTAAACAGTAGGTTAATTTATAAAAACAAGAAACAAACCATAAAGCCAGATATTTAGATAACAATAGTATCTGAGCCTGATAAACTTTTATTTGAGAGTTTGAT
>NZ_JACVWJ010000022.1:0-5632 GCF_020676075.1 Clostridioides sp. ES-S-0001-03
ATGTGGTTACAATAGCAGAGAGGATACACCTGTTCCCATTCCGAACACAGAAGTTAAGCTCTCTAGCGCTGATGGTACTTGGTGGGAAACTGCCTGGGAGAGTAGGACGTAGCCACGTAATTTTTTTATTTGTTATATTGAGTTAAAATTTAAAATAAAATTCTAGCTTAATATAACAAATAAAATAAAAACCTATTGGTATGAAAATCAATAGGTTTTTATTTTATTTAAGTTTTTAATTACGATGTTAAATATATTATATAGATACACAATCTATTAATTTATCATCTAATATCTTATATTTAAAAATTGTTTGATTAAAATTATTATGCCATTATCTTAGATACAAATTCTTTTAATTTATCTAATCCAGCCAAGAAAGTATTCTCATTACAAGCATAAGATATACGAATATATTTATCCATACCAAATGCTATGCCAGGAACAACTGCTACATTGTATTCTTCTAAAAACTGATTACAAAATTCTATAGAAAAACTATCTTTATATTTAAAGTTTTCAGCTATCTTAGAAAGGTCTATAAAAGCATAAAACGCACCATCTGGATTTACGTAATCTACATTTTCGATAGAATCTAATTTAGATGTGATTAAATCTCTTCTAGATTTATATGTTTCCACCATATCATCTATATCAGTTGAACAATCTTTTAAGGCTCCATATGCTATGTATTGTGATGTTAAGCTTGGATGTGATATAAGATGTCCTTGTATGGAACTCATTGCTTTAGCTATGGTTTTATTAGAAGCAGTATAGCCTAATCTTAATCCAGTCATAGCAGCTGATTTAGAAAAACCATTTATAGTTATAGTTATATCTTTTGCTTCTTCGTTTAATGAAGCAACTGATGTGAAATTTCCAGTGTAACATATTTTTTCATATATTTCATCTGCCAAAATATATATTTTGTTCTGTATACACACTTTTACGATTTCAATTAGCTCATCTCTTGTATAGACACTACCAGTAGGATTTGAAGGATTATTTATTACAAGAATCTTTGTTTTGCTTGTTATAGATTTTTCAAGTTCTTCTTTTGTTAATTTGAATCCATTTTCTTTTCTGGTATCAATAAAAATTGGAACAGCATTAACTAATTTAACCATTTCAGGGTAACTAACCCAATATGGTTTTGGCAATAACACTTCATCTCCCTCATCTGTTAACGCTAGTAAAGTGTTTGTTATAGAATTTTTAGCTCCACTTGATATAACTATTTCATCTATTGAATATTTACAGTTATTTTCTTCAATAAGTTTTTTACAGATTTCTTCTCTAAGTATTTTCAATCCAGGAACTAAATCATATTTAGTACAATCTTTATTTAAAGAGTCAATTCCGTAAGATTTTGCAACATTAGGTACATTAAAATCAGGTTCTCCTATACTAAGGTTGATTACTTTAATTCCGTCACTTTCCATTTCTTTAACTTTTGAACTAATACCTATTGTATAGGATGGAGTTATAAAGTTTAGTCTTTTTGATAACATAAAATGCCCCCTTTTAAATTATTATTTATATTATACGACAAATTTGAAAAATGTACATAAGGAAATTTGTAGATATATACATTAATACATATGAAAATGAGTATTTTTTGCCTAAAATTAGTGTAAAAAAAAGAGAAAAAAGTTTTGACTTCCAAAGTTGTTACAAACGCTGATGTTCAAAATATCTACATAGTATTTGCAATGATTTGCGTTAGTTTGACTATTATGTACAAATTTGGTAATCTTAATATAGTAATTATTAAGATAATCCCTTTAACTTAGTTGAAGGGGATTTTTTTAGACTTAATATACTACATATAGTGGTATGTAGATTAATAAAATACAATATATAGTAATAGGGGGTTTTTTTAATTGGTTGAGTTTGTAAAAAAGAGAGATGGAAGAGTGATTCCATTTAATGAAGATAGAATAACAAGGGCTATATTTTTAGCAGCAACAAATGTTGCAGAAAGAGAAGGTATTGTACCTGATTATAAGTTATCTGAGCAACTAACTCAGGAAGTAATAAAGTTGATAAATCATAAATATTCTGAATCAGTTCCAAGTGTTGAAGACATACAAAATTCTGTAGTTAAGGTTCTTATAGAAACAGGTCATGCAAAAACTAGTGAAGAGTACATAGTATATAGAACTGAAAGAAGTAGAATAAGAAATTCAAAAACACGATTAATGAAGGCAATAGAAGAAATTACCTTTGAGGATGCAGAAGATGCTGATATAAAAAGAGAAAATGCAAATATCAATGGTAATACAGCTATGGGAACAATGTTACAATATGGAAGTACTGTATCCAAAGAATTTTGCAAGACTCATATATTAAAGCCAGAACATTCTTTCGCACATGATAATGGAGATATACATATACATGACATGGACTTTTTAAATATGGGGACATTAACTTGTTGCCAGATAGATGTTAAAAAACTATTTGAGGATGGTTTTTCAACTGGTCATGGTTTCTTAAGAGAACCACAAGATATAATGAGTTATGGAGCTCTAGCCGCAATTGCGATACAAAGTAATCAAAATGATCAACATGGAGGTCAAAGCATACCATTTTTCGATTATGGTTTGTCTGAAGGTGTGTATAAGACATTTAAAAAATTCTACATAGGAAACTTAGCTAAAGCATTAAAATTATTTAAAGGAATTGAAAATAATGAAGCAATAAAGGACATAGTATATAGAACAGAGAAAGAAACAAATAAAAAAGTTGGTCTTAAAAAAGATGAATTGTATTTAAACTCTGAAAAAGAAAAACTAAAAGAAATGTTTAATATTGATGAAGAACTTATAAAGAACATGCAAAACTTTGCATTTGAAGAGTCATATAAAGAAACTGATAAAAAAACATATCAATCTATGGAAGCATTTATACATAACTTAAATACAATGCATTCTAGAGCAGGTGCACAAGTACCATTTTCAAGTGTAAATTTTGGAACAGATATTTCAGAAGAAGGAAGAATGGTAACTAAGAATCTATTATTATCACAAGAAAGAGGTTTAGGTAATGGAGAGACCCCAATTTTCCCAATATTGATATTTAAAGTTAAAGAAGGTGTAAATTTAAATCCTGAAGATCCTAATTATGATTTATTTAAGTTATCATGCAGGGTATCAGCTAAAAGATTATTTCCTAACTTTAGCTTTTTAGATGCTCCTTTTAATGCTAAATATTATAAAGCAGGAGATCCAGATACAGAAGCTACATATATGGGTTGTAGAACAAGAGTACTTAGTAATGTATGTGGGCCAGAAACAGTTAGTGGCAGAGGAAATATATCTTTTACTACTGTCAATCTTCCAAGATTAGGTATAAAGCATGGAATTATAAAAAATGAGAAAACTAATTTAGATGAATTTTTTAAAGAACTAGATGAGAAAATAGACTTAATTATAGAACAATTATTAGAGCGTCTTGAAGTTCAAGGAAATAAAAAAATGAAAAACTTTCCGTTTTTAATGGGGCAAGGCGTATGGAAAGATTCTGATGATTTGGGCCCAGAAGATACATTAAAAGAAGTAATAAAGCAAGGAACATTGACTATTGGGTTTATAGGTTTAGCAGAATGCCTTATTGCTCTTACAGGTAAACATCATGGAGAAAGCAAGGAAGCTCAAGAATTAGGACTAAAAATAGTGTCATATATGAGACATAAAATGGATGAAGCTACAGACAAATATAAATTAAATTTCTCTTTAATGGGTACTCCAGCAGAAGGTCTTTCAGGAAGATTTACTAAAATAGATAAGAAAGTATATGGAGAAATTAAAGGTATTACAGATAAAGAGTATTATACTAATTCATTCCATGTTCCAGTTTATTATAATATAAGTGCATATGACAAAATTGAGATAGAAGCTCCATATCATGAATTTACTAATGCAGGTCATATAACATATGTAGAACTAGATGGAGATCCATCTGATAACTTAGAAGCTTTTGAAACTATCATAAAAGCAATGAAAGATTTGGGCATAGGATACGGAAGTATAAATCATCCTGTAGATAGAGATCCTATATGTGGTTTCTCGGGAGTAATAGCAAGTAATATATGTCCTGTATGTGGAAGAAATGAAGACGAAAGTGATATTAAATTTGAAAGAATCAGACGAATAACAGGATATTTAGTTGGTACAGTTGATAGATTTAATAATGCCAAAAAAGCGGAAGTTAAAGATAGGGTAAAACATAGATAGTTTTATTTGGAGGAATAAGTTATGAAGATAAGAATGTCATCTACTATAAGTCATGACAGTATAGTTGATGGACCAGGGTTAAGAATGGTAATATGGACTCAAGGATGTGTTCATAATTGTAAAGGATGTCATAATCCTCAAACACATAATTTATGTGGTGGATTTTATATGGATACAAAAGAAATTATAAATAAGATAAAGTCACTAAAATTACAAAAAGGTATTACACTATCAGGTGGAGAGCCATTTTTACAGCCAGAACCATTAGAAGAAATAGCAAAAGAAGCCAAAAAGACTGGCTTAGATGTATGGTCCTATACAGGATTTACATTTGAACAACTACTAGATAAAAAAAATAGTGCATATTTTAAAAACTTGAACCTATTAAAGCAGATTGATGTTTTAGTAGATGGAAGATTTGTAGATGAAAAAAAAGATATAAGTCTAAAATTTAGAGGTTCATCAAATCAAAGAATAATTGATGTTCAGAAGAGCTTAAAGTATAAAAAAGTATTTTTAATTGAGCAGTATATGAAGGATGATTTATCTATAGCAGAATAGAACATAAATAGACGAAAGTAAATGTAAAAACATATTTACTTTCGTCTATTTTTATGTAAAAAGTTTTTCTTTAATTATGTATTATATAAAATGTATTTATATTAGACTGACTATTGTAGCTTTTATAGCTTTAGTTTTATAATATATTAGTTTGTTTTGATTTATATTCTTTTAAAAGAAAGTTTTACAAATTGTTTAATTGATACTCGGCTATGAAACTAAAGTATTTAATTTGATTATGAAAGTTTTTAGTTAATATATAAATTTACAAAGTAAAGTAGTAAGGGGTTGATAAATACTTTAATAAAATTATATGCTCATGTACTATTATCACTACTAATATCATTATTAATGCTTTTGAGAGGAAATAATGCTGCTATTAAAGTAAGCATTTTCAACCAATGTTTTCAAGTTGTAAACATATTGTATCATATAGATAAATGGACTAATGAGAAGTGATTATACATATGGATTTATCTTTATTCAAAAAATAATAAATTATGTAATATGTGGATAAATATGTTTATAATGTGGATAATATTTAATGTAATAAGTTAAAACAATATGAATCAGTTGTTTATAATGTGGATAATATTATAATAGAGAGGTAAAGTGATAATTTAAAAATAAAAAAAGTAAAAAAAGTTGTTGACTCTAAAAGAAAAAGTTGGTATAGTAATACTTGTCCTCAAGAAAAGGACATAAACATAAAGAACTTTGAAAATTAAACAGTAGGTTAATTTATAAACAAGAAACAAACCATAAAGCCAGATATTTAGATAACAATAGTATCTGAGCCTGATAAACTTTTATTTGAGAGTTTGATCCTGGCTCAG
>NZ_JACVWJ010000023.1:0-4228 GCF_020676075.1 Clostridioides sp. ES-S-0001-03
GTCAGTTTTTTATTTTTATATAGAGTGTTATTCCTCTAACCACTCTCGCATTTATCGCATTAAAAAAGCCTTGTCCAACTATCTTGAACAAAGCTTGTAATTTTTATCTTTTAAGTTTATCATCTTGATTTTTATGTACACATCTTTTATAATTTATGTATATCTAAGAAGATAACAGCTATATTTTATATACTCTATGTTCTTCCAAAACATTTAGTATGTAACTTATAGTAAAAGATTACTATTTACTTAACTATTCGTCGTAGTTGGTATTAACTCATATAAGGTTTGGCGACCTTATTGAGATAGTAGTCTTTTTTATATTCAATTTTTTAATATAAGTTAATTATAATTCTAGTTATCAAAATTTACTAGTATTTTTCCATAATTTGCTCTATTTTTTGGTCTAAATGCTTGATTGGACTTTGCAATTTGTTTGTTTTGTGAAAAGTGGGAATGAGTGCAGGGGCTATGTTTAGCAACTCTAACATCTTAAAATATTTCTTCAATTCTTCTTTGCTATATTTTTTCTTTTTAGCATATCTTAGTTCTAAGTATTGCAATAGCTTCTTCTTACTATTTGTTTTTAATTTATTTGTTTCTTGTACTATTTTTTTAGTTGCAAAATAATCATAGAAATCTAGTCTAGTATTGCAGATGAAACGTTTATACTTAGTTAAAACTATATCTCTACATATGTATATATCATCAAAGTATGTTTTAAATGTCCTTCCATATTTTTTGAGTTCGTAACCAGCACATTTAACTTCTAATCTTAAAGTGTTAGTCGCAAGAGCCAAGTCAAGTTGGTTTATATTTATACTACTCTTATACATATCTACTTTACTTTTTAATGTTTTCAGTTGCTCCAGTTTATTGTAAAAATTAATAGTATATGTTTTATTTATGTTACTCTTATAATTATGCTTAGACTTTATGTAAACACTTGTATTTGTATCTATGTTATTTCGATCGACGTAGTTAATATATCTATTATCAGCTTTATCTTTTATAATTTGATTAAATAGCCTCAAATATAAATCTGCGTTTACATTATAAATATTAAATGTTACCTCCATGCTTGCAACTGTAAACTCTAATATGTCTAACTCTATGTTAAATAACTCTTTAAGCTTATTATTTATCTTTTGTCTTATTTCTTCTCTGTAACTATACAAATCATCTATGTTATGTACATGATTACCTTGTTTGAGTAGCATTACAAGCCTACCAGTTACATATATTCTCTCTGAATTTACTGCATATAGAAATCTTACTCCATTCCAAGCAAGTATATAAGATGAAATATATTCAATTACTTCTCCTGTCTTGAAATCTATATATTCATTGTAGTTCTTTTTAAGCTTTAAACTAAACTTACTTGTATCTAGCTTTACATTTTTATATAAGTTAACTCTATCTATCATACCCCACACCCCTTACGAAATCATCATCTGATACAATCATTAATACTATATTTACAGACTAAAAACATGATTGCAAAACAAAAAAATAAACTTTATAACACCATTAATTAAGGGGTAGTTTAACCCTGTAATTTTAAGACTTTTTGTGTTATGGAAATGGAAGGACTATAACAAAATAAAACTTTCTCTATCCTTACATATACCATATACACCCCCCTATAGCTATTACATATAGTATCTTAAACATAATTTACATACAAATAACTCTATAAATATAGAACGTTTGTACGCATTACTATGTCTATTTTTACATACAGACAAAAATTTTTTCTTGATGTGGAAATGGATGTGTTTTTTATGCTACTTCATATAAAATAACAATTTTAATTTTATGGTTGTAGAATGAATGAACAATATTAAAACTTATTAAGTTGCTACTTTTTTTCAGATATATCTATTAAAGCATCAATTAGACTTTCTATAGAGTTAGAATGTATCTCTTCTAAAAATCTTTTCGTTGCAAATACTTTATACTCTTTATTCGTAATAAGTATTATATAATGTTTTATTCTTTTTATTCGCTGAGACGCTAAGAAACGCTTATTGACTAGTCTTGAAAGCAGAGTTAATGTAGTTGTTGCTTTCCAGTTACAACTAGTCTCCATCTCTTCAATTAGTTCTTTTGATGTTACTATATCATTTTTAGCCCAAATAAACTTCATAACTTTTAATTCAGCCTGTGGTATCTTTTGCATGCTTTATATTCCTTTCATGTATAGATTACATATTTTTATCAAATAATAATTATATATATTTTTTACAAGATATTATGTCATTTATTATAGTAATATAGTTTTTATTTGAAATCAGTTTTTTAATCTATTATATTACAACTTTTGAAAGGATACAATGTAATAGAATAATATGAAAGGGAAGTACATATTTATGAAAGAATCTAACGAACTTGATTTTAAATTGATAGGTCAAAGAATTAAAATAGCTAGGATAAAAAAGAGATTAACACAAGAAGCAGTTGCAAATAGAGTAAATATAACGACTCAGCACATGAGCAATATCGAAACTGGAAATTCTAGTGTAAGTTTACCTACATTGATTTCTATCGCCAATGTACTTTATGTAACAATCGATGAACTATTATGTGATGCAATATTAAACTCTAAAATTATTTTTGAGAATGAGCTAAATGAAATCTTAAAGGATTGTAATGAGTATGAGACAAGATTTATAGTTGATATTGTAAAAGCTTCAAAGAAATCAATGAAAGACTTAAAAATGTTTCAAAATAAAATAGAAAATAGATATTAAATAGATAAAACTTAATTTTAAATATAAAACCTCTGAACATTAGCATTTACAACGTTTAGAGGTCTTTTTATGTTGTCAGTAGTTTTGGCATAAAAGTAAGTATTGTATGCCACACTCTACTGCCTACTAGCAATTACAATGCTTTCATACCCATGCTAGGTATATTTTCAAACCTCTTTTGTCAGTTATATGTCAGCAATATTACTAATCATACAAAAAAAGTAGGTTACTTTTTTTAAGCTGCCTACTTTTTTATTAATTAACTTAAAACTCATATAAGCCATTTTAAGCCTTCCTAATTTTGTTTTAATGGAATATTATACAAGTCATTAAGACTCATTGTAAATTTACTACATGAGGCTCAGCATAACATATCATATATTAATAATTACATATACATAGAGTACAATATTTAGAATTTAAAAAAGTGTATTTAATACTTAATAATATTTTTAAATAATGGTATAATAAAAACAAGAAGAACTATATTCTAATGTGCAATAGAGTAGAGTTCACTAATTTAGATTAATCTTTTTTGAACTTAATTTTCAGTTCAAAATCAAAGTCACTCTTTGCCGTAGAGTGGCTTTTTACTTTTATCTTAAATAATTTATTTATTAAATAAACTATTAGACTAGCAATTAAACTTGCTAATACACTTAGTAAAAATACGTCCATACCTCTTCACCTCCTTCCATAAAATTCAGAAGTAAGGTTTTCTTTGTATGAACTCCACTCTTAGATTATAGGTTACATCTTCTTGTTAAAATTATTATAACATAAATTACCATTTTTAAAATTTAGATAAAGTATTATTTATTTTGCTTTCTATCATTTTATTATCAATTCTTTTACATTCATTTCTATTACTCTATACTAAGGCTATGTTACATAAGTTTAGTAACTAATCATATTTATTCTTTGGTACAAAATACCCTATTAAAACCGTTACATTAGTTACAGTTCATACCTTACCCCCTCATAGCCCTAAGTATTTTAAAAGTATTATTTTAATTGATTTATCTATCAACCAATGCTACACCATAGGGAATTAGGAAATGGCTATTCTCCCCCTATATCCCAAAATATATTTAAGATATAAGAGGATATACAACACCACTTTTTCATGAGGTATCCGTATACCCTACGTTTTATTTGTTTGTATAAACTTATTCAACGTCAACTGTTCAAACTCGCTTAGGTCTAGTATTATCAAGTAGGATAATCATTCCTTTACAGTCGCCCCACACTAGGACAGGCACTCCACTTCTAAAGCCTTATTACTTTATTAGCTTGTCTAAGAAATTGTTCCTCCCCCTCAAACGGCACTGTCACGAGTGATTAACTCGTCAGTTTTTTATTTTTATATAGAGTGTTATTCCTCTAACCACTCTCGCATTTATCGCATTAAAAAAGCCTTGTCCAACTATCTTGAACAAAGCTTGTAATTTTTATCTTTTAAGTTTATCATCTTG
>NZ_JACVWJ010000024.1:0-2844 GCF_020676075.1 Clostridioides sp. ES-S-0001-03
GATAAGCTGCGATAAGCTTCGGGGAGTTGCACGTAAACTTTGATCCGAAGATTTCCGAATGAGGAAACTCACTTAGAGTAATGTCTAAGTATCATTAAGTGAATACATAGCTTAATGAGGGGAACTCAGGGAACTGAAACATCTAAGTACCTGAAGGAAGAGAAAGAAATTCGATTCCGTAAGTAGCGGCGAGCGAACGCGGAATAGCCCAAACCAATAAAGTTTTCTTTATTGGGGTTGCGGACATATCTTAAACGAAGAGGTATCGTAATTGAAGAGGTTTGGAAAGACCCACCACAGAAGGTAATAGTCCTGTATGTCAAACGAGAAAACTTCAGATATGATCCAGAGTACCACGGGACACGTGAAACCCTGTGGGAAGCAGGAGGGACCACCCTCCAAGGCTAAATACTACCTAGTGACCGATAGCGTATAGTACCGTGAGGGAAAGGTGAAAAGAACCCCGGGAGGGGAGTGAAATAGAACCTGAAACCCTGCACTTACAAGCTGTGGAAGCACATTTCTTGTGTGACCGCGTACTTTTTGTAGAACGGGCCAACGAGTTACGTTAAGTAGCAAGGTTAAGCACTTAAGGTGTGGAGCCGTAGCGAAAGCGAGTTTTAACTGAGCGTTCAGTTACTTGACGTAGACCCGAAACCGGGCGACCTACCCATGAGCAGGATGAAGCGAAAGTAAAATTTCGTGGAGGTCCGAACCCACGAGCGTTGAAAAGCTCGGGGATGACTTGTGGGTAGCGGTGAAATTCCAATCGAGCCCGGAGATAGCTGGTTCTCCCCGAAATAGCTTTAGGGCTAGCCTCAAGGTGAGAGATACGGAGGTAGAGCACTGAATGTCCTAGGGGGTATTGCACCTACCGAAGACTATCAAACTCCGAATGCCGTCATCTTATACTTGGGAGTCAGACTGTGGGTGATAAGATTCATAGTCGAAAGGGCAACAGCCCAGATCGTCAGCTAAGGTCCCTAAATGTAAGTTAAGTGGTAAAGGATGTGGGATTGCACAGACAACCAGGATGTTGGCTTAGAAGCAGCCACTCATTCAAAGAGTGCGTAATAGCTCACTGGTCGAGTGATCCTGCGCCGAAGATTTCCGGGGCTAAAACTTACTACCGAAGCTACGGCATCAGTAATGATGGGTAGGGGAGCTTCCCATACGGGTTGAAGCATGACCGTAAGGACATGTGGACAGTATGGGAGTGAGAATGTTGGCATGAGTAGCGAGATGTGGGTGAGAATCCCACAGGCCGTAAACCCAAGGTTTCCAGGGGAAGGTTCGTCCGCCCTGGGTTAGTCGGGACCTAAGCTGAGGCCGAAAGGCGTAGGTGATGGACAACAGGTTGATATTCCTGTACTACCGATAACCGTTTGAGAGATGGGATGACACAGTAGGATAAGCTAAGCACACTGTTGGTTATGTGTGCCCAAGCATTGAGGCAGTCAGAGTAGGTAAATCCGCTTTGATAATGCTGGGATGTGATGGGGAGCGAAATTTAGTAGCGAAGTAGCTGATTTCACACTGTCAAGAAAAGTCTCTATCGAGGTTAAAGGTACCCGTACCGCAAACCGACACAGGTGGGTGAGGAGAGTATCCTAAGGCCCGCGAGAGAACTGTTGTTAAGGAACTCGGCAAAATGACCCCGTAACTTAGGGATAAGGGGTGCCACCATACGGTGGCCGCAGAGAATAGGCCCAAGCGACTGTTTACCAAAAACATAGGTTTCTGCTAAGTCGCAAGACGATGTATAGGAGCTGACGCCTGCCCGGTGCTGGAAGGTTAAGGGGATCTGTTAGAGTAATCGAAGCAGTGAACTTAAGCCCCAGTAAACGGCGGCCGTAACTATAACGGTCCTAAGGTAGCGAAATTCCTTGTCGGGTAAGTTCCGACCCGCACGAAAGGCGTAACGATTTGGGCACTGTCTCAACAACAGACTCGGTGAAATTGTAATTCCGGTGAAGATGCCGGATACCTGCGACAGGACGGAAAGACCCCATGGAGCTTTACTGTAGCTTGACATTGGGTCTTGGTACTACATGTACAGGATAGGTGGGAGGCTTTGAAACCAGGACGCCAGTTTTGGCGGAGCCATCCTTGGGATACCACCCTTGTAGTACTGGGACTCTAACCATAGGCCATGAATCTGGTCTTGGGACACTGTCAGGTGGGCAGTTTGACTGGGGCGGTCGCCTCCCAAAAGGTAACGGAGGCGCTCAAAGGTTCTCTCAGTACGGTCGGAAATCGTACGTAGAGTGTAAAGGCAAAAGAGAGCTTGATTGCAAGACATACAGGTCGAGCAAGGATGAAAATCGGACTTAGTGATCCGGTGGTTCTGCGTGGAAGGGCCATCGCTCAACGGATAAAAGCTACCCTGGGGATAACAGGCTTATCTCCCCCAAGAGTCCACATCGACGGGGAGGTTTGGCACCTCGATGTCGGCTCATCACATCCTGGGGCTGTAGTAGGTCCCAAGGGTTGGGCTGTTCGCCCATTAAAGTGGTACGCGAGCTGGGTTCAGAACGTCGTGAGACAGTTCGGTCCCTATCCGTCGCAGGCGTAGGAAATTTGAGGAGACCTGTCCTTAGTACGAGAGGACCGGGATGGACGTACCTCTGGTGTACCAGTTGTTCTGCCAAGGGCATGGCTGGGTAGCTATGTACGGAATGGATAAGCGCTGAAAGCATCTAAGCGCGAAGCCAACTTCAAGATAAGATTTCCCACCGCAAGGGTAAGACCCCAGAAAGACTATCTGGTTGATAGGTCGAAGGTGTAAGTGCAGCAATGTATTTAGCTTATCGATACTAATAGGTCGAGGACTTGACCAATATT
>NZ_JACVWJ010000025.1:0-2819 GCF_020676075.1 Clostridioides sp. ES-S-0001-03
TCGCATATATCTGTATGAGGATGTGCCATGGATAACATAAACTGAATACCTATAGTTGCAGGATTAATCATTGCAGAAGCTAAAACCCCATCACCATAAGCTGATGTCATTTCAGTTCTTGCCAATCTCAAGGCTTCATAACTTATATTTTGAGGCACTCTATTTCCTATTCTTTT
Organism: Clostridioides sp. ES-S-0001-03; assembly: GCF_020676075.1. Classification (NCBI taxonomy): domain Bacteria; kingdom Bacillati; phylum Bacillota; class Clostridia; order Peptostreptococcales; family Peptostreptococcaceae; genus Clostridioides; species Clostridioides sp. ES-S-0001-03. The sequence continues at coordinate 177 of NZ_JACVWJ010000025.1, forward strand.
AATCATATTTGGATATTCGTCAACTAAAGTTTTCTTACCTTTTAAAACATATTTGTCTAGCATCTTAGCTGTTTTAACACAGTCTTGACCTTCTGTTACTGCTGTTTGTAATATAACTTTCATATCTTCTCTGTACTTCTTACATTTAGACCAAATTCTATCAGATAAAAATAAACCATCCTTAACTCTTGTATAATAAGCTTCTACAGTTCTTATATTAATATCATAAAAAGCTTTTTGTATCATAGACTTAGTTACTTTAGTTATTTGAGCTGTCTCAACTGCATTAATTAAAATATTTTTAGAATAACTAGTAGCAGTTTCAACATTTTTATTTAAATATTCATCAAAATTAAATACTAGTTGTTCATTTAATATTTTTATTTCTTGTGTTAATTGTTTTAGTATCTGTTTTAACCTAGCTTTGTTAAAGTCTGAAAGATTTCCTTTTCTTATTTCTTTTGTAATATTTCTTGTTATGTTAATATACATTGTTCTTATTTCATCATCTTGCTTGAGTCTTAAATCTATAAATTTTTTTCTAGCTTCTAATGCCCATTTCTTGTACTCCCCTGCAACAGTTATTAATTCCAAAGTACTTTTATCCATTGTCATTATTATCCTTTATTTTATCTATTTCCTTGTTGATTTCATTTGACTCATCATCTAGACCTTGAGAATCATCTAATCTGTATTTTAACATTTTAGTTTTTATTATCTTTTCTCTTTCTCCAACTATTTCAGGGTCATCACTTATATAATTGCTCATTGTATCTACATACTGAGCTAAAAAGTTTACTGTTGATTCTTCGCTAATAAATCCACCCTCTAAAGCTTTATCTAATGCACTACATACTTTTTCTAGTGTTTCAGCTAATTCTTTATCATCTCGCGGATTTACTTCATCCCAACCTATATTCACATCATAAGATGAATATTTCATACCGCTAGAATTAGAACTCATTATTAAAACCATTCTTGCAAGTAATTGCCAGCTATTTGTAAATTGTTCTCTTTTTCTTCTTATCTTATTTACCATAATAGGCATTTGTTCTTTTACAGAAGCTAAAGCACTAGGTGTATGTACTCCAAATATAAACTCGGGTGTTTCAGATACATCTACTATGCAATAAAAAAGAAGCTTTAAAAGCTCCTTAGCATCACCTATAGCTGATTTCACTTCTACGAACTCAGCTTCTTCATCTTTGTTTAAGAATAGTATTTCATGACCATCAAGATTTATCTTTCCACCTTCTTTGGCAAATTTAACTGGGTCTTCAACACCAAAATTGTGTGCTAAAAAACTTGCAACATCAGTTAATTTCAACTTTAGTTTTGGAGTAGAGTGCATTTTGCTACCTTTTAACGCATGTAACATAACATCATGATAAGCTTTTAAAAGAGGTTCTATTGGTTCTATATCACTTTGCCCATATTTTAATGTTTCATCAGCTTCATTTTTAAAATGTATTATTGGTATAAAACCCCATACATTAGGCGTTTCCCCTTCTTCTAAACCTTCTATCTTATCCCCTTCAACCTCAACAATTCTACTTTCAGCAGTTATTATTTGTTTTACCTTAGCCCTTCTCTTGTTTTCTTCTAAGTCAGTCCATTCGTTTTGACTTTCTAATATATAAGCTATAGGCTCTTTTGTTGTAGGGGCTAATATTATTTCTTTTACTTCTTCGGGTGATATAAAGTTATATATTAATCTAACTTTTTTATCAGGATATAGAGGATTTTCTCTTTCTTCTCTAGTTATCCAAATATAACAATCACCTTGCTTTAAACTATCTGTATGTGTTTTCAGCATTTTAGATGTGTTATCTAAAACAAACTCATCTAGTATATATTGAGCTTCTTCATCTTCTATTTGAAAGTGAGGTACACCCATAAAGCCAGTTGTCGAGTTAACAATCGGTCTAACAAAACTAGAACCTAATTTGTAATTAGCATTCTTATTTTGATACAGTTCTCTTGCTAACTCATAATCAACTCTAGAATCGTCTAATTTATATATGCCAATATTTCCACTAGACATACGCATAATCTCTCCTGTAGGTCTTTTAAATAGCTTTTTTACATAAGATATTATCCCCATACACTACCCCCTTTCAATAAAGATAAATCAGTATTGTTATTTTCTGCAAACGAATATATTACTGCATCAGCTCTATCGGGCGATTCTCCAATTCTTTTTTTCATTTCCTTTTTACTTTCTATTTGTATTTTTCCTTTTGAATCTACTGTATATTTTCTATTTGATAATTGTTTAATAAGTTTGTCATCATCGGGAAGCTGTATTATAGCTTCTTTATTTTGTATAAAACTGCTTAAATTTGCATCTAATTCTTCCCTCATGTTATCCCACATTTCAGAAGCTTTATTATAGTACTTATCTTTCTCTATAGCACCAGAACCATTTTGAATAGGTATAACTTCATATTTAAGTTTTTCTTGTCTTATAACCTCTTTTAATCTATCTGTTACACCTGCACCTAAGCCATCATCATCAGTTTTTATTTTTACTCTGTTAATTTGATGATACATATTTTTAAATTTATCAACTGCTCTTAATATATTTCCTACTGTTTCCATTGTATCTTTTTTTGAATAAGTTAATAAATCAAATACTTTTCC
>NZ_JACVWJ010000026.1:0-2206 GCF_020676075.1 Clostridioides sp. ES-S-0001-03
TCCTGAGCCAGGATCAAACTCTCAAATAAAAGTTTATCAGGCTCAGATACTATTGTTATCTAAATATCTGGCTTTATGGTTTGTTTCTTGTTTTATAAATTAACCTACTGTTTAATTTTCAAAGTTCTTTATTGATATAGTTAGATGGTAGCGGTAATAGGAGTCGAACCTATGACCTTTCGGGTATGAACCGAACGCTCTAGCCAACTAAGCTATACCGCCGTATTTCTGGTGCCCAGAGGCGGAATCGAACCACCGACACGGGGATTTTCAGTCCCCTGCTCTACCGACTGAGCTATCTGGGCAAATGGTGGGCCTAGCTGGACTCGAACCAGCGACCTCACGCTTATCAGGCGTGCGCTCTAACCACCTGAGCTATAGGCCCTTACTTGGTCGAGGTGAAGGGACTCGAACCCCCGGCCCCATGGTCCCAAACCATGTGCGCTACCAAACTGCGCTACACCTCGAAATATTATTTACTATCTTATATTACTCTAAAACTCATTTTTTTTCAAGTCCTTTTTATTTGGCAGGGGTGGAGGGACTCGAACCCCCGGCGCACGGTTTTGGAGACCGACGCTCTACCAACTGAGCTACACCCCTATGAAGAATAATGGACCTTCAGGGACTCGAACCCCAGACCTACCGGTTATGAGCCGGGCGCTCTAACCAACTGAGCTAAAGGTCCTGGTTGGTCGAGGTGAAGGGACTCGAACCCCCGGCCCCATGGTCCCAAACCATGTGCGCTACCAAACTGCGCTACACCTCGTTTTTTTAAATGGCGGAGAAGGAGGGATTCGAACCCTCGCACCGGTTACCCAGCCTAATCCCTTAGCAGGGGATCCTCTTGAGCCACTTGAGTACTTCTCCAAATTTAGTCCTATTATTTAGTTTGGCGGAGAGGGTGGGATTCGAACCCACGGCCCCTTTCGAAGTCACTGGTTTTCAAGACCAGCTCCTTAAACCACTCGGACACCTCTCCATTGGTGATCTATCCGCGACTCGAACGCGGGACACCCTGATTAAAAGTCAGGTGCTCTACCGACTGAGCTAATAGACCATGTTTTTATTTGGCTGGGGATGCAGGACTCGAACCTACGCATACATGAGTCAAAGTCATGTGCCTTACCGACTTGGCTAATCCCCAATATATATGTGGTGAGCGCACAGGGATTCGAACCCCGGACACACGCCTTAGAAGGGCGTTGCTCTATCCAGCTGAGCTATGCACCCACGCTTTTTGGAGCGGGTGAAGGGGATCGAACCCTCACAGCTGGCTTGGAAGGCCAGAACTCTACCATTGAGCTACACCCGCATATTTAATTTAATTGGTGGAGGATGGTGGATTCGAACCACCGAAGTCGATGACAACAGATTTACAGTCTGCCCCCTTTGGCCGCTCGGGAAATCCTCCGTATTAATTTTACATGGAGCTGGTGATAGGAATCGAACCTACAACCTGCTGATTACAAGTCAGCTGCTCTACCGTTGAGCCACACCAGCATTTTTCATATTTTATTTTGGCGACCTGGAAGGGGTTCGAACCCTCGACCTCCAGCGTGACAGGCTGGCATTCTAACCAACTGAACTACCAGGCCGCAAATGGTGGGACCAGCAGGGCTCGAACCTGCGACCCCCTGCTTGTAAGGCAGGTGCTCTCCCAGCTGAGCTATGATCCCACAAATGGTGACTCGTAGGGGAATTGAACCCCTGTTACCGCCGTGAAAGGGCGGTGTCTTAACCTCTTGACCAACGAGCCATTTATTGGCTCCAAGGGTGGGGCTCGAACCCACAGCCTACCGGTTAACAGCCGGTTGCTCCACCGTTGAGCTACCTTGGAACATCTAACGTGGCTATGTCCTACTCTCCCAGGCAGTTTCCCACCAAGTACCATCAGCGCTAGAGAACTTAACTTCTGTGTTCGGAATGGGAACAGGTGTATCTTCTCTGCTATTATAACCACATTTCTTTTTTGTTGCTAGGACAAGTATAATATTAACATTTTTTGTTATTTTTGTCAATACTTTTTTCATACTTTTTTTCAGAGTTAACACTCTAAAAACTACATATATATTTTAGTCAATGAACATCAAATAATATTGGTCAAGTCCTCGACCTATTAGTATCGATAAGCTAAATACATTGCTGCACTTACACCTTCGACCTATCAACCAGATAGTCTTTCTGGGGTCTTACCCTTGCGGTG
>NZ_JACVWJ010000027.1:0-1241 GCF_020676075.1 Clostridioides sp. ES-S-0001-03
ATATATGAGTTGGAGCAAAATGGATTATGTAAGCTTTATAGTATACCATTTACTATAGTTGAAAATAAAATAAATCTAGGTGAAGAAATTGAAGTAATAAAGAAAATAAGCTATGAAGCTAAAGGAGAAATGAAAGGAGAGGAAAACAAATTGGAAGGAAAAGAGTTAATAAAAAATGTCAAAGGATTACTGCAAACTGGTGAAATATCATATTCAGAGGTCATACAAGGAATAGGCTTAACTAAGGAAATTGTGACAGGAGAGATGGAAGATGTAAAAAGTTCATTAAAAGCAGAAAAAGAATTAAGAGAAGTGAAAAAAGTACTTGGAATAGTAGGAGAGATGGACACAATTGAAGTGGCAAAAAAGGCTTCAAAAGCTTTAGAAAATGAGAAAAAGGAAGCTTGGAACTGTATAGTTAATAAAGTAATTAAAGATAAAGTGTCAGGTGAAATAGCTCAAACATTAGTTAAGAAAATGTTAAATGTTGAGGAATGTTCAAGTGAAGAAGTAATAACAGGAGAAATAGAAAATATATTAAATGATGAGTTTGTAAAAAATACAATGTCTAATATGTATAAAGATAATCCAACAACAACAGGATTATTAAACTCTAGCAATAATGGAAGTTTAACAACTAAGAAAAATAGAATATAAAGGAGTGATAAATATATGGCATTTAAAGGTCAACCAACGCCAAGCACAATAACACAGATAACAAGAGCAAAAATAAGTGATGGGAAATCTGTAAGAGTTATTCTTTCAGATGGTGAAAGCACTAAAACGCAACAATTTTACCTTATAAATGGATTTTTTGGAGTCGCTATGCAAGACGGAGAAAAAGGTGATGAAGTTACTTTGCAAATAGAACAAGCTGAATATGAAACGGATAATATTGTTGCATCAGAAGCTTTTGAGGCAGGAGAATTGATTTATTGGGATAATACAGCTAAGAAATTTACTACTACATCTACAAGTAATAGGCTAGTTGGTAGAGTAACAGATGGGAAAGACAGTAATAATGTAATTTGGTTTATATTATTACCTCAACAATAGAAAAGGAGTGATGTTTATATGGCATTTAAAGTAATTAGTCAAGAAAATTTGTTGGAACAAAAAAGAAAAGAAACTTTACAAGAAGATATACCATTTATAGTAAATGGAGAAATGGAATATGTAACAAAGAAAATATCCAATGGAGAAATGGAAACTTTGGAGTTGAATAAGCCACTTGGTGAAAT
>NZ_JACVWJ010000028.1:0-1174 GCF_020676075.1 Clostridioides sp. ES-S-0001-03
GATTGGCAAGAACTGAAATGACATCAGCTTATGGTGATGGGGTTTTAGCTTCTGCAATGATTAATCCTGCAACTATAGGTATTCAGTTTATGTTATCCATGGCACATCCTCATACAGATATATGCGACGAAATATGTGGAGAGGATAATTTTGGTTTGGGTAAAGGTGTTTATCCTATAAATGAAGCTCCTGTATATCCATTTCACCCCCATTGTTTGTGTATTATGCTTACAGTAGTTCAACCACTTGATGTGTTAGTTAATAGATTGAAAAAATGGAATAAAAATCCTATGGATGATGTACCTCTTGAAATGTGGTATCAAGATGTGTATGGAAATATGAATTTTTAAATTGAAAGGTGGTGATTAAGTGAATGTAATAACTGGAGAAATGGATTCAATGAATGCGTTAATATCTAATATCAAACCTTCTGATATTCCTTTAGCTAAAGACATAGACATAGAAGCTTTAAAATCTATAGATAATGACCCTCTTGAGGTAGTTGTTGAGATACCAGCTACAAAATCTAAAAGGGGATGGAACTATACTGCTAAAAGCTTAAAAGATATTGTAGATTACACTAATGAAAATACTCTTAATGGCTTTTTAGGACATCAAAAAGCTGAAAATATATCAACTGAATTTGCACCACCTGTAACGCATTGGATAGGTGCAGAAATGAAAGGGGATAAAGCTTATTTCAGAGGGCTGATTGATGCAGATGCTAAAAATTTAAAAAGATGGATTAGAACTAAGAGGATAAAGGAAGTTAGTATATTTGGTTATCCAAAGCTTAAAAAAGGTGTTAAAGGTGAAATGAATGTTATAGGTTATGAGCCACTATCTATTGATTGGACTCCTTTACATAGACCAGGTATGCCAACAAGTATTGTGGGTATGGAAATGAGTCCTAATGGTGAACAGTTAGATGGAACTTTTGAAGCTTTAAGAATAGATTTAAGAGAAGCTTTAAAAGCTAAGTTTTCTATTAATGATAATAATTCATATCTTTATATACAAAACATAAGATATGATAACAATACTGCTATATATGAGTTGGAGCAAAATGGATTATGTAAGCTTTATAGTATACCATTTACTATAGTTGAAAATAAAATAAATCTAGGTGAAGAAATTGAAGTAATAAAGAAAATAAGCTATGAAGCTAAAGGAG
>NZ_JACVWJ010000029.1:0-1174 GCF_020676075.1 Clostridioides sp. ES-S-0001-03
CTCCTTTAGCTTCATAGCTTATTTTCTTTATTACTTCAATTTCTTCACCTAGATTTATTTTATTTTCAACTATAGTAAATGGTATACTATAAAGCTTACATAATCCATTTTGCTCCAACTCATATATGACAGTATTGTCATCATATCTTATGTTTTGTATATAGAGATATGAATTATTATCATTAATAGAAAACTTAGCTTTTAAAGCTTCTCTTAAATCTATTTTTAAAGCTTCAAAAGTTCCATCTAACTGTTCGCCATTAGGACTCATTTCCATACCTACAATACTTGTTGGCATACCTGGTCTATGTAGAGGAGTCCAATCAATAGATAGTGGCTCATATCCTATAACATTCATTTCACCTTTAACACCTTTTTTAAGCTTTGGATAACCAAATATACTGACTTCCTTTATCCTCTTAGTTCTAATCCATCTTTTTAAATTTTTAGCATCTGCATCAATCAATCCTCTAAAGTATGCCTTATCACCTTTCATTTCTGCACCTATCCAATGTGTTACAGGTGGTGCAAATTCAGTTGATATATTTTCAGCTTTTTGATGTCCTAAAAAGCCATTAAGAGTATTTTCATTAGTGTAATCTACAATATCCTTTAAGCTTTTAGCAGTATAATTCCATCCTCTTTTAGATTTTGTTGCAGGTATCTCAACAACTACCTCAAGAGGGTCATTATCTATAGATTTTAAAGCTTCTATGTCTATATCTTTAGCTAAAGGAATATCAGAAGGTTTTATACTAGATATTAACGCATTCATTGAATCCATTTCTCCAGTTATTACATTCATTTAATCGCCACCTTTCAATTTAAAAACTCATATTTCCATACACATCTTGATACCACATTTCAAGAGGTACATCATTCATGGGATTTTTAATCCAATTTTTCAACCTTTCAACTAATACATCTAATGGTTGAACTACAGTAAGCATAATACACAAACAATGAGGGTGAAATGGATATGCAGGAGCTTCATTTATAGGATAAACACCTTTACCTAAACCAAAATTATCCTCTCCACATATTTCATCGCATATATCTGTATGAGGATGTGCCATGGATAACATAAACTGAATACCTATAGTTGCAGGATTAATCATTGCAGAAGCTAAAACCCCATCACCATAAGCTGATGTCATTTCAGTTCTTGCCAATC
>NZ_JACVWJ010000032.1:0-977 GCF_020676075.1 Clostridioides sp. ES-S-0001-03
GTGACAGGCTGGCATTCTAACCAACTGAACTACCAGGCCGCAAATGGTGGGACCAGCAGGGCTCGAACCTGCGACCCCCTGCTTGTAAGGCAGGTGCTCTCCCAGCTGAGCTATGATCCCATTTTTTTGGAGCGGGTGAAGGGGATCGAACCCTCACAGCTGGCTTGGAAGGCCAGAACTCTACCATTGAGCTACACCCGCTTATTTAATTGTTTTTTTGGTGACTCGTAGGGGAATTGAACCCCTGTTACCGCCGTGAAAGGGCGGTGTCTTAACCTCTTGACCAACGAGCCATTTTAATGGTTGCGGAGGCAGGACTCGAACCTACGACCTTCGGGTTATGAGCCCGACGAGCTGCCAACTGCTCCACTCCGCGATATTGTTTTATAAGTGCCGAAGACCGGAATCGAACCGGTACGAGAGGTAAGTCCCGCAGGATTTTAAGTCCTGTGCGTCTGCCAGTTCCGCCACTTCGGCTTTTTTTGGCTCCAAGGGTGGGGCTCGAACCCACAGCCTACCGGTTAACAGCCGGTTGCTCCACCGTTGAGCTACCTTGGAATATTCACGTGGCTATGTCCTACTCTCCCAGGCAGTTTCCCACCAAGTACCATCAGCGCTAAAGAGCTTAACTTCTGTGTTCGGAATGGGAACAGGTGTATCCTCTTTGCTATTATAACCACATATTGCCTATTTATAAGACAAGTATTATATTAACATCTTTATTTTTAAATGTCAATACTTTTAAAGTACTAAATAATAATAGTTTTTTATTAAATATCTTCTATTAATTGAAGTTAGTACTTTACATAGAGTTAACACTCTAAAAACTACATATATATTTTAATCAATAAACATCAAATAATATTGGTCAAGTCCTCGACCTATTAGTATCGATAAGCTAAATACATTGCTGCACTTACACCTTCGACCTATCAACCAGATAGTCTTTCTGGGGTCTTACCCTTGCGGTGGGAAAT
>NZ_JACVWJ010000033.1:0-720 GCF_020676075.1 Clostridioides sp. ES-S-0001-03
CAGTTTTTATTTTTACTCTGTTAATTTGATGATACATATTTTTAAATTTATCAACTGCTCTTAATATATTTCCTACTGTTTCCATTGTATCTTTTTTTGAATAAGTTAATAAATCAAATACTTTTCCACCTATTCTTGGAGCTATTATGGTTTCATCATCGCCATATCTTGCTATATCTGCACCTATATTTAATACATAATCATTAGATATATTTACATCTCTTATAGTACTTGTTTCAACAGCTTCTAACGATATTAACGAATCACTTTCACCTTTTGGGAACTCTCCAAGAACTCTAACACGCCATGGGTCAGAGCCTTCATGATACTTTCTTTTTAACATTTCAATATTATCTTTCGAGGTTCTAGGACTGTCTAAAGAAGATACTTTAAATGTCTTATATAAATCTCTATCCCTATTATGACTATCATAAAATGTTCCGCTTGTTCGAGTTGGATTTCCGCATAAAAGAAGCTTATTTTCTGCACCCGATAATGTTCCCAATATAGCTTCCATAATTGGGTCAGCAACTCCCGAAGCTTCATCAACAACAAATAACATATAATCTTCATGGAAACCTTGCATATTCTCAGGCTTTACTGCTGTTCTAGCTGTAGCCCACCATCTTTCTTCAAAACCTTTCATATACACTTTTGTTTTAGTCCATTCAAGAAGTTTCTCAACCTTGCTATTGCTTAGCCACTTAGCTATTTCTGCCC
>NZ_JACVWJ010000034.1:0-702 GCF_020676075.1 Clostridioides sp. ES-S-0001-03
GAGCCAGGATCAAACTCTCAAATAAAAGTTTATCAGGCTCAGATACTATTGTTATCTAAATATCTGGCTTTATGGTTTGTTTCTTGTTTTATAAATTAACCTACTGTTTAATTTTCAAAGTTCTTTAAATTATTGTGGTGGGCCATCAGGGACTCGAACCCCAGACCTACCGGTTATGAGCCGGGCGCTCTAACCAACTGAGCTAATGGCCCACAATAATTTGGTGCCGAAGACCGGAATCGAACCGGTACGAGAGGTAAGTCCCGCAGGATTTTAAGTCCTGTGCGTCTGCCAGTTCCGCCACTTCGGCACATCACCTGGCTATGTCCTACTCTCCCAGGCAGTTTCCCACCAAGTACCATCAGCGCTAGAGAGCTTAACTTCTGTGTTCGGAATGGGAACAGGTGTATCCTCTCTGCTATTATAACCAGATTATTGTCTAAATTTTCATTCATCTTTTTTCTAAGACAAGTATTATAATAACATATTTGTCTTATTATGTCAATACTTTTTTCATTCGATTTTAAGCTTATAAAATTCTTAAAAATCTCTAATTATTGATAAATTTAAACACATAGAGTTAGCACTCTAAAAACTACATATATATTTTAATCAATGAACATCAAATAAATATTGGTCAAGTCCTCGACCTATTAGTATCGATAAGCTAAATACATTGCTGCACTTACACCTTCGACCTAT
>NZ_JACVWJ010000035.1:0-568 GCF_020676075.1 Clostridioides sp. ES-S-0001-03
TTCCAAGAGACAGAGATAATGACTTTAACCCAGTAGTCGTTCCTAAAAATATTAGAGATATCTCAGGAATCGAAGAAAAAATAATATCACTTTATGCAAGAGGTATGTCAACAAGAGATATACATGACCAAATATTAGATTTATACGGTATAGAAATTTCAGCTGATCAAGTAAGTAATATAACAAATGTTGTAATTCAAAGAGCTAAAGAGTGGCAAAATAGACCTCTTGAACAAGTTTATCCTTTTGTATTTATGGATGCAATTCATTACAAAGTAAGAGATGATGGAAAAATAAAAAATAAAGCTGCATATATAGTTCTAGGAGTAAATAAGGATGGTTTCAAAGATATTTTAGGAATATGGATAGGTGAAAACGAAACTTCAAAGTTTTGGTATAGTGTTTTAACCGATTTAAAAAATAGAGGTGTTAAAGATGTACTAATTTTTAGTGTTGATGGATTAAATGGCTTTAAAGAGGCGATAGCCGCAAGTTATCCTAATTCTATAATACAAAAATGTATAATCCATCAGATAAGAAATACTTTTAAATATGTTTCATACAAAGA
>NZ_JACVWJ010000036.1:0-542 GCF_020676075.1 Clostridioides sp. ES-S-0001-03
AGTCCCCTGCTCTACCGACTGAGCTATCTGGGCATTTGGCGGAGAGGGTGGGATTCGAACCCACGGCCCCTTTCGAAGTCACTGGTTTTCAAGACCAGCTCCTTAAACCACTCGGACACCTCTCCATATTCTACTTCCAATGATTCATCCGAGGATCGAACTCGGGACACCCTGATTAAGAGTCAGGTGCTCTGCCAGCTGAGCTAATGAACCTTAACTTTAATATTTAATGGCTGGGGATGCAGGACTTGAACCTACGCATACATGAGTCAAAGTCATGTGCCTTACCGACTTGGCTAATCCCCAATATATGTGGTGAGCGCACAGGGATTCGAACCCCGGACACACGCCTTAGAAGGGCGTTGCTCTATCCAGCTGAGCTATGCACCCACAATAAATATGTATAAATTAAATAAAAAATGGTGCGGATGAAGGGAGTCGAACCCCCACGCCAATGGCGCTAGATCCTAAGTCTAGTGCGTCTGCCAATTCCGCCACATCCGCGCATTTTTTTGGTGGAGGATGGTGGATTCGAACCACCG
>NZ_JACVWJ010000037.1:0-440 GCF_020676075.1 Clostridioides sp. ES-S-0001-03
ATTAAAAGTCAGGTGCTCTACCGACTGAGCTAATAGACCATATTAGTTGGGGTGGATAATGAGAGTCGAACTCACGACCTCCAGAGCCACAATCTGGCGCTCTAACCAACTGAGCTATACCCACCATTATATTGGTCGAGGTGAAGGGACTCGAACCCCCGGCCCCATGGTCCCAAACCATGTGCGCTACCAAACTGCGCTACACCTCGAAATTTTATTAATTTAATGTGGTGGGCCATCAGGGACTCGAACCCCAGACCTACCGGTTATGAGCCGGGCGCTCTAACCAACTGAGCTAATGGCCCACATTAAATTTTAGTAGCGGTAATAGGAGTCGAACCTATGACCTTTCGGGTATGAACCGAACGCTCTAGCCAACTAAGCTATACCGCCATATTCTTGGTGCCCAGAGGCGGAATCGAACCACCGACACGGGGATT
>NZ_JACVWJ010000038.1:0-401 GCF_020676075.1 Clostridioides sp. ES-S-0001-03
AATCCCCGTGTCGGTGGTTCGATTCCGCCTCTGGGCACCAAGAATATGGCGGTATAGCTTAGTTGGCTAGAGCGTTCGGTTCATACCCGAAAGGTCATAGGTTCGACTCCTATTACCGCTACTAAAAATTTAATGTGGGCCATTAGCTCAGTTGGTTAGAGCGCCCGGCTCATAACCGGTAGGTCTGGGGTTCGAGTCCCTGATGGCCCACCACATTAAATTTGAAGATATATGGTGGGTATAGCTCAGTTGGTTAGAGCGCCAGATTGTGGCTCTGGAGGTCGTGAGTTCGACTCTCATTATCCACCCCAACTAATATGGTCTATTAGCTCAGTCGGTAGAGCACCTGACTTTTAATCAGGGTGTCCCGCGTTCGAGTCGCGGATAGATCACCAAAAAGG
>NZ_JACVWJ010000039.1:0-384 GCF_020676075.1 Clostridioides sp. ES-S-0001-03
ACCCCAGAAAGACTATCTGGTTGATAGGTCGAAGGTGTAAGTGCAGCAATGTATTTAGCTTATCGATACTAATAGGTCGAGGACTTGACCAATATTTATTTGATGTTCATTAATTAAAATATATATGTAGTTTTTAGAGTGTTAACTTTAAAAAACTAGTTTTACTAGCTATAAAAATTTAATGCGGGTGTAGCTCAATGGTAGAGTTCTGGCCTTCCAAGCCAGCTGTGAGGGTTCGATCCCCTTCACCCGCTCCAAAAGATTATGTGGTTACAATAGCAGAGAGGATACACCTGTTCCCATTCCGAACACAGAAGTTAAGCTCTCTAGCGCTGATGGTACTTGGTGGGAAACTGCCTGGGAGAGTAGGACGTAGCCACGTAA
>NZ_JACVWJ010000040.1:0-378 GCF_020676075.1 Clostridioides sp. ES-S-0001-03
GTCCTACTCTCCCAGGCAGTTTCCCACCAAGTACCATCAGCGCTAGAGAGCTTAACTTCTGTGTTCGGAATGGGAACAGGTGTATCCTCTCTGCTATTATAACCAGATTATTGTCTAAATTTTCATTTATCTTTTTTCTAAGACAAGTATTATAATAACATATTTGTCTTATTATGTCAATACTTTTTTCATTCGATTTTAAGCTTATAAAATTCTTAAAAATCTCTAATTATTGACAAATTTAAATACAGAGAGTTAGCACTCTAAAAACTACATATATATTTTAATCAATGAACATCAAATAAATATTGGTCAAGTCCTCGACCTATTAGTATCGATAAGCTAAATACATTGCTGCACTTACACCTTCGACCTATC
>NZ_JACVWJ010000041.1:0-368 GCF_020676075.1 Clostridioides sp. ES-S-0001-03
AGTCAAAGTCATGTGCCTTACCGACTTGGCTAATCCCCAATATATATGTGGTGAGCGCACAGGGATTCGAACCCCGGACACACGCCTTAGAAGGGCGTTGCTCTATCCAGCTGAGCTATGCACCCACATTGCAATATAAACATAAATTTGGAGCGGGAAACGAGATTCGAACTCGCGACTTCAACCTTGGCAAGGTTGCGCTCTACCACTGAACTATTCCCGCTCGTTTATTAAATTAAATAAAAATGGTGCGGATGAAGGGAGTCGAACCCCCACGCCAATGGCGCTAGATCCTAAGTCTAGTGCGTCTGCCAATTCCGCCACATCCGCGCATTTTTTTGGTGGAGGATGGTGGATTCGAACCACCG
>NZ_JACVWJ010000042.1:0-366 GCF_020676075.1 Clostridioides sp. ES-S-0001-03
CCACTCTTCTTAAAGTTGAACTTGCTTCATCTCTCATTTTTATTACTGCTTGTAAAACTTTTGTACTAGAACTCATAGATTAAAACAACCTCCCAGCACCAGATTTTATTTCTTCTTTTCTTTCATCTAACTCTTGGTCCATAAAAACACTAACAATCTTTGTTTCACCTTTAAGCATGCGAAAAGAAACGGATGGCATTATCCCTTTATACTTAAATAATAAGTACATTAAGTTAACCTTTCCATCCGTTTTAATTAGTTTTTTATTTCTTTATCTTTTTCCTTCTGTCTTTTTCTATCGCCCTCTGCATCTATACCATTTACCTTATTAACTTCTTCATATAAATTATCAATCTCTCCAGCTAA
>NZ_JACVWJ010000043.1:0-355 GCF_020676075.1 Clostridioides sp. ES-S-0001-03
CTTTATATATTACAAATTAGATGTCATATCACTAAATATATATATGCAGTTTTCAAAGTGCTAACGCACAGCGCCAACGAATAAATCTCGTTGCTTAAAGTGCTAGTACACGTCGCCAACAAACAAACTTCACATGTGTTCAGTTTATTCCGTTGCTTAAAGTGCTAACGCACATAGCTTGTCTAAAGATAAGCTAAAAGTGCATGTAAGAGGCTACTAGATAAATCGAAGATTTAAGTAATATACTCTTAATGGTGGAGATGAGGAGAGTCGAACTCCTGACCCCTTGCTTGCAAGGCAAGTGCTCTCCCAACTGAGCTACACCCCCAAATATGAAGTTCATAAAGAACTTTCA
>NZ_JACVWJ010000044.1:0-338 GCF_020676075.1 Clostridioides sp. ES-S-0001-03
AACCCGAAGGTCGTAGGTTCGAGTCCTGCCTCCGCAACCATTAAAATGGCTCGTTGGTCAAGAGGTTAAGACACCGCCCTTTCACGGCGGTAACAGGGGTTCAATTCCCCTACGAGTCACCAAAAAACAATTAAATAAGCGGGTGTAGCTCAATGGTAGAGTTCTGGCCTTCCAAGCCAGCTGTGAGGGTTCGATCCCCTTCACCCGCTCCAAAAAATGGGATCATAGCTCAGCTGGGAGAGCACCTGCCTTACAAGCAGGGGGTCGCAGGTTCGAGCCCTGCTGGTCCCACCATTTGCGGCCTGGTAGTTCAGTTGGTTAGAATGCCAGCCTGTCAC
>NZ_JACVWJ010000045.1:0-332 GCF_020676075.1 Clostridioides sp. ES-S-0001-03
GGCTGGATCACCTCCTTTCTAAGGAGAATTGCCTACTGTTTAATTTTGAGGGTTCGTTTTTACGAATACTCAATTAGCACTTTGAGCAACAGTATAAACTGAACGCATGTGAAGTTTGTTTGTTGGCCTTGTGTGTTAGCACTTTAAGCAACGGAATTTATTCGTTGGCGACGTGCCTTAGCACTTTAAGCAACAGGATTTATCTGTTGGCGCTGTGCGTTAGCACTTTGAAAACTGCATATATATATTTAGTGATATGACATCTAATTTGTAATATATAAAGTTGATAACTTTTAAAAATTATCGAAGTTGATAGCTTCTAATCTATCAAA
>NZ_JACVWJ010000046.1:0-330 GCF_020676075.1 Clostridioides sp. ES-S-0001-03
CTGGAGGTCGTGAGTTCGACTCTCATTATCCACCCCAACTAATATGGTCTATTAGCTCAGTCGGTAGAGCACCTGACTTTTAATCAGGGTGTCCCGCGTTCGAGTCGCGGATAGATCACCAAAAAGGCGGCGACATAGCCAAGTGGTAAGGCAGTGGACTGCAACTCCTTGATCCCCAGTTCGAATCTGGGTGTCGCCTCCAAAATATTCCAAGGTAGCTCAACGGTGGAGCAACCGGCTGTTAACCGGTAGGCTGTGGGTTCGAGCCCCACCCTTGGAGCCAAAAAAGCCGAAGTGGCGGAACTGGCAGACGCACAGGACTTAAAATCC
>NZ_JACVWJ010000047.1:0-322 GCF_020676075.1 Clostridioides sp. ES-S-0001-03
TTCTTCGATTCCTGAGATATCTCTAATATTTTTAGGAACGACTACTGGGTTAAAGTCATTATCTCTGTCTCTTGGAACGTCTAGTTGTAAATCTCCAAATTGTGACTTTACAGTTTTTTTGCTATATTCATTTCTTCTATTAGTTGTATTCTTGTTATGGCTGTCGCCCTTTTCATAACCTAGCTCTAATGCCACTTCTTGTTCTAACATCTCTTGTAATATATCTTTGAACATATCTCTTAGATAACTACTTATATCTCCAGATTTTATAAATTCTCCATCTGATATAATTTCTTTGACTAATTGTTTTCTTAAAGTATTC
>NZ_JACVWJ010000048.1:0-310 GCF_020676075.1 Clostridioides sp. ES-S-0001-03
AAGAGACTGTAAATTAATTTGTGCTTTTAAAGATAATTTCTACTTTATAGCAACAATTATTTATTTACTATTAATATTTCCCAATATATGAATTTTATTCTAATAAATTGTAAAAAATATATACTGGGATATTTCTAAATATTTTTGTAAACCATATATATTATGGCAAATTTTTGAAATATGATTTTTAAAAATTATATTCTATTATCAAAGAATATAGATAACTGATTATATATACTATCCCAGTTTCTATATCTCATAGTCCATTTTTTCATCACATTTTCACTTGCTAAGAACAATATTTTTAATA
>NZ_JACVWJ010000049.1:0-297 GCF_020676075.1 Clostridioides sp. ES-S-0001-03
TACCATAGTTGATGTCACTTTAGTAGTAGTTGGATTTGTTACTGCATTTCCACCTGTTGCATCTAATATCTCAACACTTGCTCCTGATGATGGTGTTATTGCATTTTTTAGCTCACTTACTTTTGTTGACACTGGAACACCTGTTACTTTTTTATTCGCTTCATCTAATGTTCCTATACTTGTTGATTCTATATCATTTGCACTACTAGCTGTCGCTAATTCTATCTTATATTCTTGTTTAGTTGTTCCATCTTCTGCTGTTATCTCTATTACCATAGTTGATGTTACTTTAGTAGT
>NZ_JACVWJ010000050.1:0-281 GCF_020676075.1 Clostridioides sp. ES-S-0001-03
TAAGGTGCAGACAGTATGGAATTTTAATTATACAGGTTCACCACAAAGTGTAATATTAAAACCTGGCAAATATAAAATGGAGTGTTATGGTGCTTCTGGCGGTATTAATAATTCTTCTTGGGATACTAATGCTAGAGGCGGATATTCTAAAGGTGAACTTACATTAAATAAACTAACTACATTGTATGTTTATGTTGGGGAAACTGGTTTTGCTTCTTCATCTACTAGTAATAACACTAAAAAAGGTTTTAATGGTGGAGGTAAAGGTTATTTAAATCAAC
>NZ_JACVWJ010000051.1:0-272 GCF_020676075.1 Clostridioides sp. ES-S-0001-03
TTAAAAAGGTTTGATAGATTAGAAGCTATCAACTTCGATAATTTTTAAAAGTTATCAGCTTTATATATTACAAATTAGATGTCATATCACTAAATATATATATGCAGTTTTCAAAGTGCTAACGCACGTCGCCAACGAATAAATTCTGTTGCTCAAAGTGCTAATTGAGTATTCGTAAAAACGAACCCTCAAAATTAAACAGTAGGCAATTCTCCTTAGAAAGGAGGTGATCCAGCCGCACCTTCCGATACGGCTACCTTGTTACGACTTCA
>NZ_JACVWJ010000052.1:0-271 GCF_020676075.1 Clostridioides sp. ES-S-0001-03
GGGTCAGGAGTTCGACTCTCCTCATCTCCACCATTAAGAGTATATTACTTAAATCTTTGATTTATCTAGTAGCCTCTTACATGCACTTTTAGCTTATCTTTAGACAAGCTATGTGCGTTAGCACTTTAAGCAACGGGATTTATCCGTTGGCGCTGTGCGTTAGCACTTTGAAAACTGCATATATATATTTAGTGATATGACATCTAATTTGTAATATATAAAGCTGATAACTTTTAAAAATTATCGAAGTTGATAGCTTCTAATCTATCAA
>NZ_JACVWJ010000053.1:0-267 GCF_020676075.1 Clostridioides sp. ES-S-0001-03
TGTAAGTGCAGCAATGTATTTAGCTTATCGATACTAATAGGTCGAGGACTTGACCAATATTATTTGATGTTCATTGATTAAAATATATATGTAGTTTTTAGAGTGTTAACTCTAAAGAATCTAGTTTTACTAGTTTCAATAACTTAATAGTAATATTAAGCATAGAGATTATGTGGTTACAATAGCAGAGAGGATACACCTGTTCCCATTCCGAACACAGAAGTTAAGCTCTCTAGCGCTGATGGTACTTGGTGGGAAACTGCCTGG
>NZ_JACVWJ010000054.1:0-262 GCF_020676075.1 Clostridioides sp. ES-S-0001-03
CGTGAAAGGGCGGTGTCTTAACCTCTTGACCAACGAGCCATTTTAATGGTTGCGGAGGCAGGACTCGAACCTACGACCTTCGGGTTATGAGCCCGACGAGCTGCCAACTGCTCCACTCCGCGATATTACTTTATAAAGTGCCGAAGACCGGAATCGAACCGGTACGAGAGGTAAGTCCCGCAGGATTTTAAGTCCTGTGCGTCTGCCAGTTCCGCCACTTCGGCTTTTTTGGCTCCAAGGGTGGGGCTCGAACCCACAGCCT
>NZ_JACVWJ010000055.1:0-257 GCF_020676075.1 Clostridioides sp. ES-S-0001-03
ATGGAGAGGTGTCCGAGTGGTTTAAGGAGCTGGTCTTGAAAACCAGTGACTTCGAAAGGGGCCGTGGGTTCGAATCCCACCCTCTCCGCCAAATGCCCAGATAGCTCAGTCGGTAGAGCAGGGGACTGAAAATCCCCGTGTCGGTGGTTCGATTCCGCCTCTGGGCACCAAGAATATGGCGGTATAGCTTAGTTGGCTAGAGCGTTCGGTTCATACCCGAAAGGTCATAGGTTCGACTCCTATTACCGCTACTAAAA
>NZ_JACVWJ010000056.1:0-256 GCF_020676075.1 Clostridioides sp. ES-S-0001-03
TTTTAAAAGTTATCAGCTTTATATATTACAAATTAGATGTCATATCACTAAATATATATATGCAGTTTTCAAAGTGCTAACGCACAGCGCCAACAGATAAATCCTGTTGCTTAAAGTGCTAAGGCACGTCGCCAACGAATAAATTCCGTTGCTCAAAGTGCTAATTGAGTATTCGTAAAAACGAACCCTCAAAATTAAACAGTAGGCAATTCTCCTTAGAAAGGAGGTGATCCAGCCGCACCTTCCGATACGGCTA
>NZ_JACVWJ010000057.1:0-256 GCF_020676075.1 Clostridioides sp. ES-S-0001-03
ATAGAGATTATGTGGTTACAATAGCAGAGAGGATACACCTGTTCCCATTCCGAACACAGAAGTTAAGCTCTCTAGCGCTGATGGTACTTGGTGGGAAACTGCCTGGGAGAGTAGGACGTAGCCACGTTGAATATTCCAAGGTAGCTCAACGGTGGAGCAACCGGCTGTTAACCGGTAGGCTGTGGGTTCGAGCCCCACCCTTGGAGCCAAAAAAGCCGAAGTGGCGGAACTGGCAGACGCACAGGACTTAAAATCC
>NZ_JACVWJ010000059.1:0-255 GCF_020676075.1 Clostridioides sp. ES-S-0001-03
AATTAGAATCTGCTATACTGTCATATATTGGTTTATATAATAGTTGTACTTGCTCTCTGCCCAGTTCAACATCTAATACAACTTTTCTTAATAACTCTTTTAAATTTGAAGTCGAGCTAAAGGTCATCATTTCACCAAGTGGCTTATTCAACTCCAAAGTTTCCATTTCTCCATTGGATATTTTCTTTGTTACATATTCCATTTCTCCATTTACTATAAATGGTATATCTTCTTGTAAAGTTTCTTTTCTTTTTT
>NZ_JACVWJ010000060.1:0-255 GCF_020676075.1 Clostridioides sp. ES-S-0001-03
AATGTATTTAGCTTATCGATACTAATAGGTCGAGGACTTGACCAATATTATTTGATGTTCATTAATTAAAATATATATGTAGTTTTTAGAGTGTTAACTCTAAAGAATCTAGTTTTACTAGTTTCAAAAACTTAATAGTAATATTAAGCATAGAGATTATGTGGTTACAATAGCAGAGAGGATACACCTGTTCCCATTCCGAACACAGAAGTTAAGCTCTCTAGCGCTGATGGTACTTGGTGGGAAACTGCCTGG
>NZ_JACVWJ010000061.1:0-251 GCF_020676075.1 Clostridioides sp. ES-S-0001-03
ACCTTTTGGAAGAAGTCGTCGAAGGTGGAATCAATAACTGGGGTGAAGTCGTAACAAGGTAGCCGTATCGGAAGGTGCGGCTGGATCACCTCCTTTCTAAGGAGAATTGCCTACTGTTTAATTTTGAAAGTTCTTTATGAACTTCATATTTGGGGGTGTAGCTCAGTTGGGAGAGCACTTGCCTTGCAAGCAAGGGGTCAGGAGTTCGACTCTCCTCATCTCCACCATTAAGAGTATATTACTTAAATCTT
>NZ_JACVWJ010000062.1:0-251 GCF_020676075.1 Clostridioides sp. ES-S-0001-03
TGTAAGTGCAGCAATGTATTTAGCTTATCGATACTAATAGGTCGAGGACTTGACCAATATTATTTGATGTTCATTGATTAAAATATATATGTAGTTTTTAGAGTGTTAACTCTAAAGAATCTAGTTTACTAGTTTCAATAACTTAATAGTAATATTAAGCATAAAGATTATGTGGTTACAATAGCAGAGAGGATACACCTGTTCCCATTCCGAACACAGAAGTTAAGCTCTCTAGCGCTGATGGTACTTGG
>NZ_JACVWJ010000063.1:0-251 GCF_020676075.1 Clostridioides sp. ES-S-0001-03
ATAATTGACCATGTTGTATATAAAAAAGAGCCTAATCAAAAATGCGATGATTTTTCTTTAATACTATACCCCATTATATCAAAAGATTAATTGTATATTTCAATGTTATAAACAGACTGACTACCAAAAATCAGTCTGTTTATAACTGTGATTTATAGCATCTAAAATACATATAATATAATTATTACTAAATTTAATGTCAAGATAATATAAAAAGACATAGATGCATCACTCTTCATTTATGTCTTTTT
>NZ_JACVWJ010000064.1:0-245 GCF_020676075.1 Clostridioides sp. ES-S-0001-03
GAGTTCCCCTCATTAAGCTATGTATTCACTTAATGATACTTAGACATTACTCTAAGTGAGTTTCCTCATTCGGAAATCTTCGGATCAAAGTTTACGTGCAACTCCCCGAAGCTTATCGCAGCTTATCACGTCCTTCATCGGCTCCTAGTGCCAAGGCATCCGCCCTGCACCCTTAATAACTTGACCAGTTAAAAAGGTTTGATAGATTAGAAGCTATCAACTTCGATAATTTTTAAAAGTTATCA
>NZ_JACVWJ010000065.1:0-245 GCF_020676075.1 Clostridioides sp. ES-S-0001-03
ATTTTAAAAATTTAGAAGAAGATGATATTGATGAATAAAATAAGTGGTGTCCATTTGATTGGATACCACTTATTTCAATTGTTATAGATGTTTTACTTATTCGGACTAAATCATAATATCCTAATGGTTACTATTAATTAGTCCGAATAATTATATAAAATTAATTGTGATGTTTTTGTTATTATCTATTTCTATATAATCTATTATAGATAGCCAAAAACGTCTGCGTTCAATCTTGCTTAAAT
>NZ_JACVWJ010000066.1:0-242 GCF_020676075.1 Clostridioides sp. ES-S-0001-03
TTGATAAAGCAGTTTATTACAAATCTAAAGAACAAAAACTAGATTCTTTTGAATTAATGGTTCATTTGAAATTACATGAAGACCAGTAATACCAATAACATATAAAGAGTAGTATGTAATGAAATAAATACTACTCTTTATATGTAATTTTTTATTATCTATTATTTTGTTTTCACCTATCTTAGGCTTTGGTTACAAAGTAGTATTTTCATCTCTTTTGAATGTCAGATATGGTTCTAAAC
>NZ_JACVWJ010000067.1:0-240 GCF_020676075.1 Clostridioides sp. ES-S-0001-03
CCAAGTACCATCAGCGCTAGAGAGCTTAACTTCTGTGTTCGGAATGGGAACAGGTGTATCCTCTCTGCTATTGTAACCACATAATCTTTATGCTTAATATTACTATTAAGTTATTGAAACTAGTAAAACTAGATTCTTTAGAGTTAACACTCTAAAAACTACATATATATTTTAATTAATGAACATCAAATAATATTGGTCAAGTCCTCGACCTATTAGTATCGATAAGCTAAATACATT
>NZ_JACVWJ010000068.1:0-239 GCF_020676075.1 Clostridioides sp. ES-S-0001-03
ATTAGAAGCTATCAACTTCGATAATTTTTAAAAGTTATCAACTTTATATATTACAAATTAGATGTCATATCACTAAATATATATATGCAGTTTTCAAAGTGCTAACGCACAGCGCCAACGAATAAATTCCGTTGCTCAAAGTGCTAATTGAGTATTCGTAAAAACGAACCCTCAAAATTAAACAGTAGGCAATTCTCCTTAGAAAGGAGGTGATCCAGCCGCACCTTCCGATACGGCTA
>NZ_JACVWJ010000069.1:0-238 GCF_020676075.1 Clostridioides sp. ES-S-0001-03
GGGTCAGGAGTTCGACTCTCCTCATCTCCACCATTAAGAGTATATTACTTAAATCTTTGATTTATCTAGTAGCCTCTTACATGCACTTTTAGCTTATCTTTAGACAAGCTATGTGCGTTAGCACTTTGAAAACTGCATATATATATTTAGTGATATGACATCTAATTTGTAATATATAAAGTTGATAACTTTTAAAAATTATCGAAGTTGATAGCTTCTAATCTATCAAACCTTTTTA
>NZ_JACVWJ010000070.1:0-231 GCF_020676075.1 Clostridioides sp. ES-S-0001-03
TGGATATAGCGCAAATTCTACACATCGCCCTGGTGGTACACAATACCAAGGTGGTATCGGTCGTGTAAGTACAGAAAATGGAAGTTTTGGAAAAGGTTGTTCCGTTATAACAGGAGATGGAAGCGGAAATGGAAGCGGAGGTGGAGGTGGCTGGTTTGGTGGCTCTGCTATAATAGGAGTTGGTGGAGCAGGAGGTGGAAGTGGTTATGTGTTAACTAAAGATAGCTATAA
>NZ_JACVWJ010000071.1:0-224 GCF_020676075.1 Clostridioides sp. ES-S-0001-03
AAAAATGGTGCGGATGAAGGGAGTCGAACCCCCACGCCAATGGCGCTAGATCCTAAGTCTAGTGCGTCTGCCAATTCCGCCACATCCGCGCATTTTTTTGGTGGAGGATGGTGGATTCGAACCACCGAAGTCGATGACAACAGATTTACAGTCTGCCCCCTTTGGCCGCTCGGGAAATCCTCCGTATTAATTTTACATGGAGCTGGTGATAGGAATCGAACCTA
>NZ_JACVWJ010000072.1:0-209 GCF_020676075.1 Clostridioides sp. ES-S-0001-03
AAGCATAATAAAACATAAACAACAAAACTGACATTAATAAATTATTGAAATACCAACACTTGTTAAAAAATAACAACAATAAACAAATAAAATAGATAAATATATCCAATTAAGGTATAATTAAGTTGAATCAGTTAGATTTATAATTAATATATTATATGGATTAGAGTTGTTATAAAGCTAAAAGTATTGAAATCACAACGATATAA
>NZ_JACVWJ010000001.1:0-743513 GCF_020676075.1 Clostridioides sp. ES-S-0001-03
TCAAGATAAGATTTCCCACCGCAAGGGTAAGACCCCAGAAAGACTATCTGGTTGATAGGTCGAAGGTGTAAGTGCAGCAATGTATTTAGCTTATCGATACTAATAGGTCGAGGACTTGACCAATATTTATTTGATGTTCATTGATTAAAATATATATGTAGTTTTTAGAGTGCTAACTCTAAAGAATCTAGTTTACTAGCTTCAAAAACTTAATAGTAATATTAAGCATAAAGATTATGTGGTTACAATAGCAGAGAGGATACACCTGTTCCCATTCCGAACACAGAAGTTAAGCTCTCTAGCGCTGATGGTACTTGGTGGGAAACTGCCTGGGAGAGTAGGACGTAGCCACGTAATTTTTTTGAGTAAATTTATAAAAAATAAAAAATTTTTATTTTTTGTGTTTAGACATGGCAAATTTGGGACATAATATAATTGTAAAACTTAATAGCAAAAATAAATTACTCAATCTCCCCCACTTAAAGGCCTCTATCCCCCATAGAGGTCTTTTTTATTATGTATAATTTGCTATATCAGTTATTTTATTTATTTTGATTCTATCTTATTAGTCAGTATATTTATTTAAGTTTAGCATAATTTAACAGAAAATATATGTGATTTAACATCTATTTTAATAAATTTACTATATGTTCACTTTGTCTTAATATGTCCTTTACAAATAAAGAGTATTATTAATTTATAAGTAAATCGTATAACTAAACAAAGTATTTTGAGGAGGATAAAAAATGGCAGATATAAGACTAGAAAATGTCACAAAATCTTATGATAAAAAGAACACTGTTATAGAGAACTTGAACCTTACTATAGAAGATGGTTCTTTTACGGTATTGGTAGGCCCAAGTGGTTGTGGAAAATCTACTACACTAAGAATGATTGCTGGGCTTGAAGATATAACTTCAGGTAATTTAAAAATTGAAGAAAATGATGTAACAAGAACTGATGCAAGTAAGAGAGATATAGCTATGGTATTTCAGAATTATGCATTATATCCACATATGACTGTAAAAGAAAATATAGAATTTGGTTTAAAGAATAAAAAAGTTCCAAAAGAAAAAAGAGAAGAACTTATAACAGAGGTTATTGATATAGTTGGATTACAAGAATATTTAAATGTAAAGCCAGGAAATTTGTCTGGAGGACAAAGACAGAGAGTAGCATTAGCTAGAGCAATGGTTAAAAATCCAAAGGTATTTTTAATGGATGAACCATTATCAAATTTAGATGCAAAACTGAGAAATCAAATGAGAACAGAATTAATACAGTTACATCAAAAATTAAAATCTACATTTGTTTATGTAACTCATGACCAAGTCGAAGCAATGTCAATGGCGGATAAAATAGTTATAATGAACAAAGGAGAGATAATGCAAATAGGTTCTCCAAAAAAAATATATCAAGATCCTAAAAATTTGTTTGTGGCACAATTTATCGGAAATCCTTGTATGAACATATTAAATATGAAGGATAATATCAAACTTGGATTTAGGCCTGAAAAAGCTGTATTAGAAAGTATAAATATAGATATAAAAAATGATGATACTTTTAATTTACTTGGAAAGGTTATAACTAAAGAGGTATTAGGAAACGAAACTATATACTGTTTATCTGTTCTTAACAGTGAAGTAAGGGTTAAAACAGAAAACGATATATTTGATATAGGGAAAACTTTGAAAGTAAATGTATTAGAAAAGGATTTATATTATTTTAATAAAGATGGGCAAAGAATAGATGATATAAAAGAATGTAAGAATATGTATTCTAAAATCAAAGGAGATATTTATGAAAAAGCAATTTAATAAAGCATATTTATACATAACACCTGCAATTATAGGAACTTTACTGTTTATAGTATATCCAATAATTAAGACAATATCGCTGAGTTTCAAATCAGGAAGTCTTCTTAGTTCAACTTTCGAAAATGTAGGATTGAATAATTACACAGAGCTTTTAAAAAATCCAGAGTTTATACAAACTATAACGAATACTGCAATTTATACTTTTTTTATGGTAATTATATCTATATCACTAGCTATAGTACTTGCTGTTTGGTTAAATAAAAACTCTATAATACACAATTTGACACAAAGTATAATCTTTACACCACATGTAATTTCACTAGTATCTGTAGCTGTATTGTGGCTTTGGATTATGGAGCCACAGTATGGCTTTTTAAACTGGATACTGTCAACATTGCATTTACCAACATCAAAATGGCTTTCAAGTGAAAGTTCAGCTTTAATGTCATTGATTCTAATAGGAATATGGAAAACTCTTGGATACAATATTTTAATCGTGTTATCAGGTCTTAAATCGATACCAAACTATATATATGAGGCTTCTAAACTAGACAATGCAAACAAGATAACGAATTTCTTTAAGGTAACATTGCCATTATTATCGCCAACAATATTTTTTCTCATGATAACAACAACAACAGCATCATTTCAAGTGTTTGACGAAATAAGCATAATGACACAAGGTGGTCCATTAGGTTCAACTAACATGTTATCTTATTATATATATGAGTCTGGATTTATATATTACGATATAGGGCAAGCAAGTGCAGCAAGTATGTTTTTATTAGCCATAGTTATGATTGCTACATATGCTAATTTCAGACTATTATCAAAAAAAGTTCATTATCAATAAATAAAAAATATATATTATAAGGCGTGTTAAAAAGGAGGACAAAATGGACATTATAAGACCTATTAAAAAAGATAAAGCTTATATAAAGAAAATAGTATCAAAATCAATAGAAGTATTAATTCTACTACTTTTATCTGCAATATTTATATTCCCTTTTATATGGATGCTGTCAACATCTTTTAAAAACCCACAAGAAATGATGCAACTACCACCTACAATAATACCAAATGATATAGTACTAGGAAATTATACTACAGCATGGAATTCAGGACCATTTTTTAGATATTTATTAAATAGTATCTTTGTGACAGGTAGTATTTTAATCGTACAGTTTTTAGTGATGGTTCCTGCAGCTTATGCATTTTCTAAGATTAAATTTAGGGGTGAGAAGGTATTGTTTGGACTATTACTCATAGGACTTATGATTCCTCCACAAGTAACTTTTTTACCTGTATATATGATGATGAGTAAATTTGGATTTATAAATACATATGTGCCACTTATAATTCCATTTATGACATCTTCATTTGGTATATTTCTGCTTAGACAAAATTTTATGCAGATATCAGATGAGATTATTGAAGCAGCTAAATTAGACAATACTTCGGACTTAAAAATAATGTTTAAAATAATGGTTCCTATGGCAAAACCAGCAGTAATAACATTTATATTATTTAATTTTATATATCATTGGAATAACTATTTCTGGCCTTTAGTAATGACAAATACAGATGCAATAAGGACTTTACCAATCGGAGTAGCTCTTCTTAAATCTTCAGAAGGAATTACTGCATGGAATGTAATAATGGCAGGAAATATAATTTTAATTTTACCAATAATTCTTGTTTATATATTTGCAAATAAAAAAGTAAAAGAAGCTTTTATGTATTCAGGAATAAAATAAAAAGTCAAAAACTAAATTTGGAGGATGGAAATGAAGCTTAAAAGAAAATTAGCAACAGGATTAGCAATAACATTATTATTAGGTTCTTTAGTTGGGTGTTCAAATTCTAATGACTCAAATACATCTAAAGGAGAAAAGACAGATAGCAATATTACAAAGATAGATTTCTGGGCACCTTTGGGTGGAACTAATGGTGAAACAGCACAAAAAATGGTTGACCAGTTTAATAGTGAACATAAAGACATACAAGTAAATATGCTAAAACAAAAAGATTACTATGAAAATGCAACAAAATTACAAGCTGCATTAACTTCTAAAGACCAACCAGATGTAACATTATTAGAAATAACTCAAACAGGTACATTTGCATCAGCAGGAGCTTTAGTAGATATGAGTAAATACTTTGATAAGGCATACCAAGAAAGATTTTTTTCTGGTCTTCTAACAAATTCATATTATGAAAATAAGTTTGTTGGTATGCCATTTAATAGAAGTACACCAATACTATACATAAATAAGGATATGGCAGTTAAAGCAGGCCTTGACCCTTCAGGACCAAAGTCATGGGAAGAACTTAAAACATATGCTAGTAAAATGACAAACAAATCAGAAGATACTTATGGATTTGAAACTCCAATAGATATTTGGTTCTATGAAGCTATGGTAATGCAAAGTGGAGGAGAAATAACTGATGGAAAAAAAGTAGCATTTAATAATGAAGCAGGTCAAGCACCAGTTAAATTCTGGCAAGATATGATGAAATCTGGAATAATGAAAATGCCACCTGGTGAAGATTATAATGCTTGGGATGTAGCAAAGCAAGATTTTGTAAATGGTAAAGTTGGTATGATATTTACATCAACAGCAGATTTAGCAGGTCTTATGCAACAAACAGATGGTAAGTTTGAAATATCAACAGCATTTTTACCAAAAAATCAAAAATATGCAACGCCTACAGGGGGAGCAAACTTAGTTATGCTTGAAGGTGGAACAGACAAAGAAAAAGATGCAAGTGCAGAATTTATGGAATGGATGACTCAAACAGATAAAATAGTTCAATTTAGTTCATCAACAGGATATCTGCCAACAACTGAAGATGCAACTAAATCAGAAAAATTACAAACATTGTATAAAGAAAAGCCACAATATAAAGTTGCAACTGACCAATTACAATATGCTGTTGCCCTTCCAATGTTAAATGGATATAAAGAAGCAACTGATAAGTTAATGGATGAGATTAAAAAAGGTCTTACTGATTTAAATGTGGCGCCAAAAGATGCAGTAAGCAAAGGAACTTCTGCAATGCAAGCAGTAATAGATAAGACTAATAAATAATTATAGACAGGTATGAAATGTTGATGAAATATCACCTGTAACATATATAGATTATAGATTGATTGAACGTATCCAATAATATATGAATGAAGAGGTAATGTAAATGACAAAAGTTATAGTATTATCAGTAGATTCTTTATTTGAAAAAGATTTAGAATTTGTAAAGAATCTACCAAATTTTAAATCTATCTTAGAAAATTGTTCTATGGTGAAAAATATAAATTGTGTATATCCAACTTTAACATATCCTTGTCATACAAGTATGGTTACAGGAGTATATCCTAAAAAACATGGAATATATCATAATGAAAAATTTGACCCAAATAAAGAAAATAAAGATTGGTATTGGTATTCAAAAGATATAAAAGTAAAGACAATTATAGATGTAGCAAAGGACAATAATCTGACTACTTCTAGTATCTTATGGCCTGTAATGGGTGCAAACCCAAATATAGATTATAATATTGCAGAGATATGGGCTCCTAATAGAGAAGATGACCCAAGAGAAATTTTTGAAAAAAGTTCAAGTAAGGTTATAATGGATAGTATTTATGATAGACATTGTCACTATATTGATTGGAAATTAGAGCCTAATATGGATTTGTTTGGAGTAAATTGTGCTATAGATGTAATAAAAGAATATAATCCAGATTTAATGTTAATACATCTAGCAACTTTGGACCATACACGACATAACCATGGTTTGTTTAATGAAAAAGTAAATGAAGCCTTGAAAATGAATGATAAATGGTTAGGAGATATAATTCAAGCTACAAAGGATGCAGGTACATATGAAGATACAAATTTTATAATACTTGGAGACCATGGTCATCTTAGAGTTGATAAAGTTGTAAATCCAAATGTTTTACTTAAATCACATGGATTTATAACAGTAGAAAATGGAGTAGTTAAGAATTTTGATGCCTATGTAAATTCGTCAGGTATATCAGCACAGATAATAGTAAGTAACCAAAATAGATTAGAAGAGTTGAGAGTATTGCTTGAAGAGTTTAAAGAAGAATTATTTATAGAGAATATATTTACCAGAGAAGAAGCATCCAATCTTGGACTTGAAGGCGACTTTGAAATGGTAATTGAAGGAATTGAAGGAATTTCATTTGGAAATGATTTAGAAGGAAATATTATAAAGGATTCTGATATAAAAGATTACAAGTTTGCTGTTGCTACACATGGTCATTTACCTACTAAGGGGAATAGACCTCCGTTTATAGCTTTTGGACCTAAAATAAAAACAGGCGTAGTAGAGGAAGAAGGCGACTTAAGAGCTCATGCAGCAACTATATTAAGACTATTCGATTTGAAGCTAGACGGAGTTGAAAAAGAAGCATTTGATTTCATTATATAAACTGGATAAAGTATTTATTTTCCATTACTTATAGACTTCTATTATAAAGATAGAAGTCTTTTTTTATATTTTAGATTTAAGTAAAATTTAAATGGGTAAAATATTTAAAATAACTGAAACAATTCTAGAAAGGTATGATATAATAATACATGTTAGGAACTAATGTTCGAAAAGAAGGAGTGATACTATGGATTTTAAAATAAAGTCAGACTTCAAACCAACAGGTGACCAACCAGAAGCTATTAAATCAATAGTGGATTCTATAAATAGAAATGAAAAATTTTCGACATTGTTAGGTGTAACAGGTTCAGGAAAAACATTCACAATGGCAAATATAATACAACAAGTTAAAAAACCTACCCTAATAATGGCTCATAATAAAACACTAGCAGCACAACTTTATAGTGAGTTTAAAGAATTTTTCCCAGACAATGCAGTTGAATATTTTGTAAGTTACTATGATTACTATCAACCAGAGGCATATGTAGCTCACAGTGACACTTATATAGAAAAAGATGCAAGTATAAATGACGAAATAGATAAACTTCGACATTCTGCTACAGCATCTATTTTAGAAAGAAGAGATACTATAATAATATCTTCAGTATCTTGTATATATGGTTTGGGGGACCCAAAAGATTATAAAGAACTTATGTTATCTATAAGACCTGGTATGCAGAAGGATAGAGATGATGTAATAAAAAGGTTAATAGAGATACAATATGAAAGAAATGATATAAATTTTACAAGAGGGACTTTTAGAGTTAGAGGAGATATATTAGAAATATTTCCAGCTAGCAATGATGAAAAAGCAATAAGAATAGAGTTCTTTGGTGATGAAATAGATAGAATAACAGAAATTGATTATGTAACAGGAAAGATTGTTGGGACAAGAAATCATGTTGTTATCTTCCCCGCATCTCACTATGTAACAACACCAGAAAGAATTGAAAATGCAATTGTTCAAATTGAAGATGAACTTCAACAACAAATTGAGACTTTTAAAGAAAATGATAGGCTTTTAGAAGCACAACGGATTGAGCAAAGAACGAAGTATGACATAGAAATGTTAAAGGAGATAGGGTTTTGTCAGGGGATAGAAAACTACTCAAGGCATATTACTGGAAGAGACGAAGGAGAAAGACCATATACATTAATGGATTTCTTTCCAGATGATTATTTGATAATTGTAGATGAGGCACATGTTACTATTCCGCAAGTAAGAGGAATGTACGCAGGAGATAGATCAAGAAAAACATCTCTTATAGAAAATGGATTTAGATTACCTTCTGCACTTGATAATAGACCGTTAAATTTTCAAGAATTTGAAGGAAACATAAATCAAATATTGTTTGTAAGTGCTACACCAGGTCCTTATGAAATTCAACATTCTGAGACTATAGCTGAACAGATAATAAGACCAACAGGTCTTTTAGACCCAATTGTAGAAGTAAGACCTATAAATAATCAGATAGATAATTTAGTAGGGGAAATAACTAAAACAATAGAAAAAAATGAAAGAGTGCTTATAACCACTTTAACTAAAAAAATGAGTGAAGATTTAACTAATTACCTTAAAGAAATAGGAATAAAAGTTAAATATCTACATTCAGATATAGTTACATTAGAAAGAACAGAGATAATAAGAGACTTAAGACTGGGAAAATTTGATGTACTTGTAGGAATAAATTTACTTAGAGAAGGTCTAGATATACCAGAAGTTTCACTTATAGCAATTTTAGATGCAGACAAAGAAGGTTTCTTACGTTCCGAAACAGCATTAATACAAACTATTGGACGTGCAGCTAGAAATGAAAATGGAAGAGTTATTATGTATGCTGATAGGATAACTGATTCAATGCAAAATGCTATTGATGAGACAAAAAGAAGAAGAGCTATACAGAATTTATATAATGAAGAACACAACATAACTCCTAAGACTATACAAAAAAGTGTAAGAGATAGTATAGAAGCAACTAAGGTTGCAGAGGAAGAAGTTGTCTATGGAATAACTGATACAGATGATAAAGAAGAGATAAAAGATAATATAGAAAAATTAAAATCAGAGATGATGGAAGCTGCTCAAAACTTACAATTTGAGAGAGCGGCAGAATTAAGAGATAAGGTAAAACAGTTGGAAGAAAAATTGGAAAAATAGAAAGGTAAAAACAAGGTTATGGAAGATAAAATTATAATAAGAGGAGCAAAAGAGCATAATTTAAAAAATGTAGATTTAGAGTTACCAAGAGATAAGTTTATAGTTTTTACAGGATTGTCTGGTTCTGGAAAGTCATCTTTGGCATTTGATACGATATATGCAGAAGGCCAAAGAAGATATGTAGAGAGTTTGTCTGCTTATGCTAGACAGTTTTTAGGGCAAATGGAAAAGCCAAATGTAGAATATATTGAAGGTCTATCACCAGCTATTTCAATAGATCAGAAGACTACTTCAAAGAATCCACGTTCTACAGTTGGAACAGTAACAGAAATATATGACTATTTGAGATTGTTATTTGCAAGAGTAGGCGATGTATATTGTCCTACATGTGGTGAAAAAATAAGTCAAATGACTATTCAAGAAATAGTTGATAAAATGCTAGATTTTCCAGATAGAACTAAGTTGCAAATACTTTCGCCAATTGTTAGAGGTCAAAAAGGTACACATAAAAAGGTCTTAGATAATATTAAAAAAGAAGGATTTGTAAGAGTTAGAGTTGATGGGGAAAACTATGAAGTAAGTGATGATATTGTTTTAACTAAAAACCAAAAACACAGTATAGAAGTAGTAGTGGATAGAATAGTAGTCAAAGATGGAATAGAATCTAGACTTGCAGATTCAATTGAAACTGCGGTTAAACTATCAGATGGTCTTGTAATAGCTCAAATAATAGATGGAGAAGAGATTCTTTTCTCAACTAAATTTGCATGTCCAGAACATGGAATTGGGATAGAAGAATTATCTCCAAGAATGTTTTCATTTAATGCTCCTTTTGGAGCTTGTGATGTTTGTAATGGTCTTGGGGAAAGTAAAGAAGTTGACCCAGAACTAGTTGTACCAAATAAAGATTTATCAATAAAACAAGGTGCAGTGGCTGCTTGGGGTTCAACAGGTGTCAACGACGATACTTATTATAGCAAAATGATAAAAAGTTTAGCTGAGCATTTTAAGGTATCTTTGACAACTCCATTTAAAGATTTACCAGAAGATTTTGTTCAAGAGTTACTTTATGGTAAGGATAATATAATGGTAGAGTTTGTTTATGAATCAAAATTTGGAGGAACTAGAAATTATAAATCATATTTTGAAGGAGTAGTAGTAAACTTAGAGAGAAGATACAAAGAAACTAACTCAGAGTATATGAGAGACAAAATTGAAGAATATATGGCAGAAAGACCTTGTCCAAAATGTAAGGGATTGAGACTTAAAAAAGAGGTTTTATCTGTTTTAGTTGATGGAAAAAATATAATGGAAGTAACAAACTTATCTGTTAACGAATTGATAGATTTTATGGAAAATGTAACTCTTACAGAAAAGCAAAGATTTATAGCTCATGAGATTATAAAAGAGATAAAGGGAAGAGCTAAGTTTTTAAGAGATGTTGGTCTTGATTATTTGAATTTATCAAGAAAAGCTGGAACACTTTCAGGAGGAGAAGCGCAACGTATAAGATTAGCAACTCAAATCGGTTCAGCATTAGTTGGAGTGTTATATGTGCTTGATGAGCCAAGTATAGGTCTTCATCAAAGAGATAATGACAGACTTATAGGAACTCTTAGACATCTAACAGATTTAGGAAATACTTTAATTGTCGTAGAACATGATGAAGATACAATGAGAGAAGCTGATTATGTTATAGACATTGGACCTGGTGCAGGTATACATGGTGGTGAGATAGTTGCACAAGGAACTTTAGATGAAATAATAGAAAATGAAAACTCAATAACAGGTCAGTACTTAAGTGGAAAAAAACAAATATTAGTTCCTGAGACTACTAGAGAAGGAAATGGAAGTTTTATAGAAGTAATCAAAGCATCAGAAAATAACCTAAAAAATATTGATGTAAAATTGCCATTAGGTAAGTTTACATGTATAACAGGTGTTTCAGGTTCTGGGAAAAGTACACTAATAAATGACATACTTTATAAAGGTGTTGCAAGTAAAGTGAATAGACTAAAACAAAGAGCTGGTAAGCACAAAGAAATAAAAGGAATTGAAAATATAGATAAGGTTATAAATATTGACCAAAGTCCAATTGGAAGAACACCTCGTTCAAATCCAGCTACTTATACAGGGGTATTTGATTTTATAAGGGATATTTTTGCTGCTACTAATGAAGCTAAAGCAAGAGGATATAAAAAGGGAAGATTTAGTTTTAATGTAAAAGGTGGTAGATGTGAAGCTTGTAAAGGTGATGGAATAATAAAAATAGAGATGCACTTTCTACCAGATGTATATGTTCCTTGTGAGGTTTGTAAGGGTGAAAGATACAATAGGGAAACATTACAAGTAAAATACAAAGATAAAACTATATCTGATATACTAGATATGAATGTAGAAGAAGCTGTTGAGTTTTTTGAAAATATACCAAACATAAAAAGAAAGCTGGATACATTGATGGATGTAGGTCTTTCATACATTAAATTAGGACAGCCTTCAACTCAATTGTCTGGAGGAGAAGCACAACGTATAAAATTAGCATCAGAACTTAGTAAAAGACCAACAGGAAAGACTTTATATATATTAGATGAACCTACTACAGGACTTCATATGGCAGATGTAGATAAGTTAATTCACGTATTACAAAGATTAGCAGATACAGGAAATACAATTATAGTTATAGAACATAATCTAGATGTTATAAAGACTTGTGATTATGTAATAGACCTAGGCCCAGAGGGTGGAGATAAAGGTGGAACTATAGTTGCAACTGGAACACCAGAAGAAGTATCTAAAGTTGAAGGGTCTTATACAGGTCAATTCTTAAGTAAATATTTCTCTTAGGTTATATAAACTGTGTAAAATTTTAACTGTAAATATATAAAAATAAGTTGAAAATATTAGAAGTAAGTAAATTAAAAATAAATTGTAGATAATTACCAAACATAAAGTCCATATTGTTCTTCGTATTTGAGATTGCTTTTAAATCAATTATAGAAGATGATATGGACTTTAACTTGTGTACAATGCTGGAAATTGAATAACTTTTTAATTTTCACATTTTAGGGTATAATTTTAATATAAAACTTAATGTTTTGGAGGGCGATATGTTTGATATACAAGACCACTTAAAAAAATTACCTTCTGAGCCTGGTGTATATTTAATGAAGGATAAATACGACCATATAATATATGTGGGAAAAGCCATATCTCTAAAAAATAGAGTAAGGCAGTATTTTCAATCTTCAAAAAACCATACATCTAAAGTAAAATCTATGGTTAAGAATATATATAAATTTGAATACATTATAACAGATTCAGAGTTGGAAGCATTAATACTTGAATGTAATTTAATAAAAAGATATAGACCAAAGTATAATGTGTTACTTAGAGATGATAAAACTTACCCATATATTAAGGTGACTACAAATGAAGATTATCCAAGGATTTTAAAGGTTAGAAGGGTTCTTAAAGATAAAGCAAAGTATTTTGGACCATATACTAATATAACTGCGGTAAATGATACTTTAGACCTTATAAACAGTACCTATCCAATAAGAAGTTGTAAAATTGACATAGAAAAAGCGATAAAAAATAAAACAAGACCTTGTTTAAACTTACACATAAATAAGTGCTTAGGACCTTGTACAGGAAATGTATCCAAAGAAGAATATGGAAAGATGATAGAAGAAATTATAATGTGTCTATCGGGGAAAGAAGAAAAGTTGATGGAGCTCTTAAAAGAAAAGATGAATGAGAGTTCTATGAATTTTAGATTTGAAGAAGCAGCTATATATAGAGATAAAATAAAGAGTCTTGAAGAAATGATACAAAAACAAAAAATAGATGCTACTGTAACCGATTTAAATCAGGATGTAGTTGCGATGGCAAGAGCTCATAATGAAGCTTGTGTACAAGTATTTTTTATTAGAAATGGTAAGATTGTTGGGAGAGAACACTTTATACTAGAAGGGGTAATGGATAGCCCAAGAGCTTCTATATTGAGTTCATTTGTAAAACAATTTTACAATGAGCAAGAATATATACCTAAAGAACTAATTATAGAAGATGAGATAGAAGACAGTTGTATATTAGAAGAATGGCTATCGTCTAAAAAAGGGCAAAAAGTAACAATAAGAGTACCACAAAAAGGAGAGAAAAAAAGCCTAGTTGAAATGGTGAGAAAAAATGCAGTAGAGTACCTTGAAAAATTTTCTGATATGAACAAAAGGAAATATGAAAAAAGTATTGGAGCATTAGAAGAATTAAAACGATTGTTAAACTTAGAAAAATTGCCAATAAGAATAGAGTCTTTTGATATATCAAATATACAAGGAGTAGATTCAATTGGCTCTATGGTAGTCTATACAAATGCTAAAAAAGATAAAAAAGAGTATAGAAGATATAAAATAAAAACAGTCATTGGGCCTAATGATTATGATTCCATGGCTGAAATTGTAGATAGAAGATTGAAACATGGAAATTTACCTGACCTTATATTGTTGGATGGAGGAAAGGGACAGGTTAGCGCTGTAAAAAAAGTATTAGAACTTAATGATGTAGACATACCACTTTGGGGAATGTACAAAGACGATAAGCATAGGACTAAAGGGTTAATATGTAAAGAAAAAGAAATCGAGTTGGATAAGACAACTAGTTTATATAGATTTATTGCTAGTATACAAGAAGAAGTTCATAATTATGCAATAACATATCATAGAAGTCTAAGAAATAAAGCTTTGACAAAATCTATCTTAGATGATATACAAGGGATAGGTGAAAAAAGAAAAAAAGCACTGATGAGTCATTTTAAAGATGTAGAAGCCATAAAAGAAGCTACTTTTGAAGAACTTTTAGAAGTAGAAGGAATGAATAAAAGCATTGCAGAGAATGTTTATAATTTTTTTAGGAAGGAAGAAAATTGATGGAAACTAGCAATAAAGTATCAATAAGAGAAATAATAAAAGATTTAAAACTTAAAGTAGTATACATGCCTGATGATGTAGATTATTATGTATACTCTCAAGATATAAATAGACCAGGTTTACAATTTGCAGGATATTTTGATTACTTTGCATATGAGAGAATACAAATAGTTGGAAAAACAGAATATAATTTCTTTGGATTGATGGATAATGAAATTCGAGAAGAGGTACTAAATAGATTTTTCTCATATGAAATACCAGCTTTAATAATTTCTAGAGATTTAGAAATAAAACCAGATGTGATTGAAAAGGCTAAAAAGTATAAGAGAATACTTTTAAGTACAAACAGAAACACAACTAGACTTATAAATAGATTATCAAACTACTTAGATAATAAGTTAGCACCACATACAACGATTCATGGAGTTTTAGTTGATATTTATGGTATAGGTGTTTTGATAAAGGGAGAGAGTAGTATAGGAAAGTCAGAAACAGCATTAGAACTAATTCAGAGAGGTAATAGATTAGTTGCAGATGATGCTGTAGAAATAAGAAAATTAGATGAAAGTATGTTGATGGGTCAGTCTCCTGAATTAATAAGACATTTCCTAGAGATAAGAGGAATAGGTATAATAGACGTCAGAAGTCTATATGGTGTAGGAGCTATCAAAAATTCTAAAATGATAGATTTAGTAGTACATTTAGAAGCTTGGGATGAAAATAAGTATTATGATAGGCTTGGATTAGATAAAGAATATGAAGAAATACTTGGTGTTAATGTAGAGAAGTTAGTTGTTCCTGTAAAGCCTGGAAGAAATACTGCTATGATACTAGAAGTAGCAGCAATGAACTTTAGACAAAGAGGAATGGGGTATGATGCAGCTCAAGAATTTACTAAGAAACTATCAAAACTTATTGATACTAAGTAATAGAGAGTGCATATAAAATAAAATTGTATAGAATAGTTATAAAATATATATTATATAATTGGAGTTTAAATTAGCTTTTAAGGTTATTAGTTTAAATTTAATACTATATTTAAATTTATTATATGATAAGGAAGTTGGAGTCTTTATGGGAATGAACTATTTTAGTAAGCTTTTAGAAAGTACTACTGAAAAAGAACTGCTCTTAAATAAAAAATCAAATAATATAAGTACAGCTAGATTAATATCTTTTTTAATATTGATAGCGGGATTTGCTATTGGATTTTACAATAAAAATATAGTAGGTATTTTTGTTGGAATTGTAGCATTGATTCTATTTATTTCACTTTTAGTTATTCATAATAAAATAAAAGAGGAAGAATCGTATTTTAAGAGTAAGTGTGAAGTGCTGGATAAGTATGTTAAGAGATTTGGTGATGAGTGGAAAGAATTCAAAATAGATGGAAAAGAATATATACAAGAAGAAAATTCACAAGCAAAAGATTTAGACTTATTTGGAAGAGCATCACTATATCAGTATATTTGTATAGCTAATACATCCTATGGAAAGAAGTCTTTAGCTAAGTCCTTATGGAATGAAAATCCAAACGATAATATAATCCTAGAAAGACAAACAGCAGTAAAAGAGCTATTATCAAAACAGGATTTTTCTATCCATATTCAGACCTTGAGTAATATAATTGGTAAGGAACAAAAAACCAACTCTGATGGAAGTATAGAGTCATTTATAGAGTATGGAGAAGATAAAAAAGTATATATACCTAAGTGGATGCATGTTTTTACTTGGGGTTTGCCTACTGCAACAATACTATCTTTTATATTTTTTATATTAGGGTTTTTGCCTATGCTACCTGTTTTTTTACTTTTTGTACTTCAGCTAGGATTTGGTGGGTTTGGGAATACAAAGCTTATGCAGACTTTATCCCCATTATTCTCATTTAGTAGAAGTATACAAGTATATGAAAAGATGTTTGAAGTTTTAGAGAAAGAGACATTTGAAAGCCCATATTTAAAAGAATTACAAGCAAAACTTTCTAAAGGTAATGGTGTTTCAAAAGGTATTAAACAGCTGAACTCAATAGGTAATGCAGTAAACTTAAGATATAATCAAATAGTTTATATACTTGCTTGTGGTGTTCTTATGTGGAATTATCACTGTGCAGAATCTCTAGAAAGATGGAAAAGTGTATATGGAAATCAAATTAGAGGATGGCTTGAATCTATTGGAGAGTTTGAAGCTTTGATAAGTTTAACTATTATTGGTCAAGTAAAAGAAAATACATGTTTTCCAATAATAAAAAGCGAAAGTATTCCAAAGTTAGAAGTTGAAGAAGTATACCATCCATTAATAGCAGAGAAAAGTGTTGTAGCAAATTCAATAAAATTAAATTCTCAAACCTGTATCATTACAGGTTCAAATATGTCAGGTAAGACGACATTTTTAAGAAGTATTGGTGTAAATTTAGTATTGGCGTATGCAGGTGCTCCAGTATGTGCTAAAAATTTTGATGCCACATGTATGTATATATTTACATCTATGAGAATACAAGATGATGTAAGCCAAGGTATATCAACTTTTTATGCTGAAATTCTCAGAATAAAATCAATGATTCAATATAGTATAAAAGAATTACCGATGTTAGTTTTAGTTGATGAGATTTTTAAAGGAACTAACTCTGCTGATAGAATTATTGGAGCAAGTGAGGCAGTAAAGAAACTATCAAAGCCATGGATTATAAGTATGGTTACAACACATGATTTTGAGTTATGTGACCTTTCAAGTGGTGGAGATGTAGAGATTGTAAACTACCATTTTTCAGAGTACTATGTTGATGATAAAATCTATTTTGACTATGCCATAAAAGATGGAAGATGTAAGACTACAAATGCAAAACAGCTTATGAAAATGGCAGGGATACTTTAAGAAAGATAAGCGTAGAAATGTAGCTTATTATGATTAAAATAGAAAGGATTGTATAAAGTACTTAAAAGCACTTTATACAATCCTTTTATTTGAGAATATTTTAGTTTTTCAATTTGTTAAAATTTATTTAGCTTCTTCACAAGCACATTCTTTTGGACATTCTTCATAAATACAACTCTTATCAAAGTAATGAGTATGAAGGTATTTATGAGCTACATCGCTATTTGGATCTCCAAAGAAGTCTTTATAAATAGCTTGTAAGTCAGGATTTTCATGAGACTTACGAATAGCCTTATTTCTATCTATCTCATACAATGCATTAGCACGTCTATCAATTATATCAGTATTACCATGATGGTAAGGTTGACCAGCTCCTCCAACACATCCACCAGGGCATGCCATAACTTCTATGATATGGTATTTACATTCTCCACTTCTAACTTTATCCATCATTTTTCTAGCATTTTTAAGTGTATTTACAATACATACATTGACTGTAGTTCCATCAACATCTATACTTGCTTCTCTGATTCCCTTAAGCCCTCTAACATTAGTAAAGTTTACATTATCTAAAGTTTTGTTAGTTATCTTTTCATATGAAGTACGTAGAGCAGCTTCTAAAACTCCACCACTCGCTCCAAATATAGACGCAGCACCAGTAGATTTTCCTAATGGATTATCAAAATCCTGGTCTTGAAGATTAGGTAAATCAATAGCAGCTTCTTTTATCATCTTAGCTAACTCTCTAGTAGTTATAGAAAGGTCAACATCTAATATTCCAGATTCACTTAATTCTTCTCTTGAAGCTTCATACTTCTTAGCTACACAAGGCATTACAGATACAACATAAAGGTCATCTGGATTAATTCCTAGTATTTTAGGTGCATAGTAATTCTTAGCTATAGAACCAAACATACCTTGAGGAGATTTACAGCTAGATGCTAGATTTAATTGGTCTGGATAATTGTGTTCTAAGAAGTTTACCCATGCAGGGCAACAGCTTGTTAATATAGGTAGATTTTCACCTTTTTGAATTCTTTCTATAAATTCAGTAGCTTCTTCCATTATAGTGAAGTCTGCACCAAAGTTTGTATCGAATACATGCTCAAACCCAAGTGCTTTTAAAGCAGCAACCATTTTTCCTGTAGATATTGAACCTGGTTCTAATCCAAACTCTTCACCAATAGCAACTCTTACAGCAGGGGCAACTTGCACTACTATAGTTTTTTCTTTTTTATTTAAAACATCCCATAGTTTAGGAACATTATCTACTTCTGTTAACGCTCCAGTTGGACAGACAGAAATACATTGGCCACAGAATGTACACTCTGTTTCAACCATATCAGCATTAAAAAATGTACTAACTAAAGTATTAAATCCACGATTAACTCCAGATAATGCTCCAACTGTTTGGATATCATTACATACAGTTTCACATCTTCTGCATAATATACATTTAGAATGGTCTTTAACTAAAGATTTAGTAGAGGTATCTTTACCTGCAAAAGACTTAGAACCTTGATATCTTATCTTTCTTACTCCTAAATCAGCAGCTATAGTTTGTAATTCACAGTCTCCATTTTTTTCACATATAAAACAATCTTGTGGATGGTCTGATAATAGTAACTCAACAATAGTTCTACGAGCATTTAATGCTTTAGCACTATTAGTTTGAACTCTCATACCTTCCTTTATAACTGTTCCACAAGCTGGAACTAAACCTCTCTCTGTCTCAACCATACAAACACGACAAGAAGCACAAGTATCAAGCTTATCTATCTCATTCATATGTAAATGACAAAGGTTATGTATTTTTATATTTATTAGTTTTGCAGCATCTAAGATAGAAGTTCCACTAGGTGCTGAAACATGTTTGCCATTGATAGTTAAATTAACTAAACTCATTGTTATTCCTCCTCCAAATAAGTTATTTCTTGATTATAGCATTAAATGTACAATTATCTATACAAGCACCACATTTTAGACACTTAGAAGTATCTATTGTATGTTGTTCTTTAACAGAACCTGTTATACAACCAGCAGGACACACTCTAGAACATTTTGTACAACCCTTACAAGCATCTGTTATGAAGTAAGAAAGTAAGTTTTGACATTTGCCAGCAGGACATTTCTTATCTACAACATGTGCTATATACTCATCTTTGAAATATTGAAGAGTACTTAAAACAGGGTTTGGAGCAGCTTTACCAAGACCACATAATGAAGCAGTTTGTATAGTTTCAGCAAGGTTTTCTAGGTCGTCTAAATCTTGTAGAGTACCATTACCTTCTGTAATTTTAGTTAATATTTCTAATAATCTCGTAGTACCTATACGACAAGGTGTACATTTACCACAAGATTCTTCAACAGTAAACTCAAGGAAGAATTTGGCTATATCTACCATACAGTCAGATTCATCAAGAACAAGCATACCACCAGAACCCATCATTGAGCCTATAGAGCTTAATGAACCAAAATCTATAGGTATATCTAAATGTTCAGTTGGTATACATCCACCAGACGGTCCACCTGTTTGAACTGCCTTGAAGTTTTTGCCTTCAGGAATTCCTCCACCAATTTCAAATACAATATCTCTTAAAGTAGTACCCATTGCAACTTCAACAAGACCTACATTTTCTACTTTTCCACCAAGAGCAAAAACTTTAGTACCACTAGAATCATCAGTACCTAAGTTAGCAAACCAGTCTCCACCCTTAAGTATGATTGCTGGAATATTAGCAAAAGTTTCAACATTGTTTAAGCAAGTAGGAGATTTCCATAATCCACTTTTAGAAGAACTATAAGTCTTCATTCTAGGTTCACCACGTCTACCTTCAATTGAATGCATTAAAGCTGTACCTTCACCACAAACGAAAGCTCCTGCACCGTATTTTAATTCTAATTTGAAGTTAAATCCAGTACCTAAGATATTTTCACCAAGTAAGCCATGTGCTTCAGCTTGAGCTATAGCTACTTTTAGTCTTTCTATAGATTTTGGATATTCAGCTCTTATATATATGTACCCTGTATCAGAACCTATAGCATATCCACATATTGCCATAGCTTCTAGTACACTATGAGGGTCTCCTTCAAGTACAGATCTATCCATGAATGCACCAGGGTCTCCTTCATCAGCATTACAGACAACGAATTTTTTATCAGTTGGGCCAGCAGGATTCTTTGAAGCAGCTTCCCATTTAGAACCTGTAGGGAATCCAGCTCCTCCTCTACCACGAAGACCAGAAGTCTTTACTTCTGCAATAACTTCTTGAGGAGTAAGAGTCGTTAAACATTTACCTAGAGCTAAATAACCATCATTAGCAATATAATCCTCTAAACTATCTGGGTCTATAAGCCCACAATTCTTTAGAGCTATACGTAATTGTTTTTTGTAGAAAGACATTTCTTCTTGTGCTTCTACTTTTTTATTTAAAGATTCTTCTTCATATAATAATTCCTCAACAACTGTATTTCTAATTAAGTGATTTTGAACTATCTTTTCAGCATCAGATGGTTCAACTTTCACATAGAAAACGTTATCAGGATAAACTTTTACGATAGGACCTTGAGCACAGAAACCAAAACAACCTGTTAAACGAACATCAACCTTGTCTTGTATTCCTGATTTTTTTATTTCATTTTCTAACTCACTAACTATTTCCATACTGTTTGAAGATGTACATCCAGTATCACAACAAACAAGTAATTCTCTTCTTAATACATTTTCCTTAGAATAATTTTTTCTTAGGCTAAGACTAGGTTTTAGCTCATCAGCTAAAACTTTTAATTCATCAAATGAATTTACTTTACGCATTATTTATTCACCCCTCTTAACAATTCAATTCTAATTCTCTATAAGTATCCAATATTTCGCTTACTTGATCTGGTTTTACTTTACCATAAACTTTACCATTTACAGTAACAACTGGAGCTAAACCACATGCCCCCAAACATCTTAAACCTTCTAAAGAAAATTTAAAATCACTAGTAGTTTCTCCAACTTTTATACCAAGCTGTTTTTCAAAAGCACTTAATATCTTATCAGCACCTTTTACAAAACATACAGTACCTAGACAGACACTTATTTTATACTTACCTACAGGTTCTGTAGTGAAATAAGAATAGAATGTAACAACCCCATATACCTTTGCAGGAGCTACTCCAAGTCTTTTAGCAACATGAAGTTGTACTTCTTTTGGAAGATATCCAAATATACCTTGAGCTTCATGTAGAACTTGTATCAAAGCACCTTCCTTTGTTGCAAGAGAGTCAATAAATATATCTAATTCGTCAAATAACTGCTTGTTGTGTGAAATAAAATCGCACATAACAAATCCCCCTTTTCTTTTTAAAGTTATTATTTTTCATAAAATAATTAACCATGAGTTGACACCAATATTATGTTGGTGAACAAAACCAAAACAATAAAGAAAGAATAATATACAACAATTTCTTTATTCATAAAAACAATGCAAAAAAGTTACCTATTAAAAAAAAACTATACTAGTCTATTATAATATAAAATAATTCAGAATAGTTAAAAAAAATAAAAAAAATGGACTGAATCCAATAAAAAAAAAATAATATATATAAAAAACTTTAAAAAATAAACCAAAAGGTAAAATTTTTATAAAATAAAAGATTTATAAAACTGATGATAATAGTCTAGAAATTGATTCCTTGATTTTTATATAAGTAGACCTAGAATTATATACATCTAATGTTATTTCTTTTGAATCTAAAATATCATTTTCAAATATAACTCTTTGCTCTAGTGCTTTTTTTGAAGAGTACATAAATGCATTTACTTCAAAATTAAGCTCAAAGCTTCTTATATCCATATTAGCTGTTCCTATAGAACATATAGAGTCATCTATAACTATTGTCTTAGCATGTAAAAATGCATTTTCACCATAAGTGTAGATTTTAGCTCCAAATTTTAAAAGTTCTCCAGCATATGAATATGATGCCCAGTATACAAAAGGATGGTCAGGTTTAGAAGGAATCATAATTCTTACATCAACACCAGATAAACAAGCTATTTTTAAAGTATCTATAAATGTTGAGTCAAGTATTAAATAAGGACTCTGTATGTATATATACTTTCTAGCTTTCTGAATCATTTTAAGGTAACCATATTTAATTTCATCAAGTTCTAATATATCTGGACCACTTGATACTATCTGAATCCCAATATTTTCAGAAGGACAATCAGAAGGTGTTTCACTTTCTACGAAGTACTTTTCTAAATCTAAATCTTCTTTAGTTGTATATCTCCAATCAAGGATAAACCTCATATTTAGGTCAATTACACAATCACCAGTAAGTTTAGTATGTGTATCTCTCCATAGACCAAATTTTGGATTTCTACCTAGATATTCGTCTCCAACATTGTATCCACCTACAAATCCTACTTTTCCATCAATGACAACTATTTTTCGGTGGTTTCTGTAGTTTAAGTTAAAGTTTACAATTTTTAAGAATGATGGAAAGAAACTTCCAACTTTAACACCACTTTCTTTTAATCTAGAAAGTGTACT
The DNA here is from genome assembly GCF_020676075.1 of Clostridioides sp. ES-S-0001-03. Classification (NCBI taxonomy): domain Bacteria; kingdom Bacillati; phylum Bacillota; class Clostridia; order Peptostreptococcales; family Peptostreptococcaceae; genus Clostridioides; species Clostridioides sp. ES-S-0001-03. The sequence continues at coordinate 21,770 of NZ_JACVWJ010000001.1, forward strand.
ATTTTTTAGTGTTCTACCACCAACGGCGTCAAATAAAAGTCTTACTTCTACACCTTCTTTGGCTTTATCTACTAGAATGTCAATTATTTCAGTTCCGATTTTGTCATCTTTGAAAATGTAAAACTGTATGTTTATATATTTCTTTGCTTTCTTAAGTTCTTCAAGAAGAGTGTTAAAAAATTGACTAGACTCAGCGTAAATCCACACATCGTTATTATTGGTATAATGAGCATTATTTGAATTAGCTAATGCATAAATCATATCCTTATGTTGATGTATCTCTGAATTAATTTCAGATGTAGATTGTAATTTAACTTGAGTATCTAGTATATTGCTTTTGATTATCTTATCATCCTTTTCTTTTAATCTAAACATATTGTTTTTTGAAATATTTCTGCCAAAAGCTATATAAAGTATAAATCCAAGAGCTGGTATTAATACTAATATAAGAAGCCATGTTAGAGTTGTATTTATATTTCTCTTTTCTCTAAAAATGAGATTTAGTATAACCATGAAATTAATTATATATATTGTAGTAACTGCTATTTCATATATTGACATTTCGAAAAATGATATATCAAACATAAAATTTCCTCCTTTAAATATTTATTAAAATAAGTAATTATATATAATAACACAAACATATATCTATTATATATAATACCTCAACAATAAAAAAGTAAAATAAATATTCGAAAGGTAAATTTTTCAAATTCAATATAAATTATTTCGAAATTAACAAAGTTGGTATATAATAAATAATATAATTATATGAGACAAGTATATATAAACATATAGTATATTTTTTATATTAATAAAATTTATTATATATCATATTGTTATTATATAATTATTGCCATAAAAAGACAAGGAAAAGTATAATTTTTAAGGGGGAAGGATTTATGAGTAAAGGATTCTTGACACCTGGGGAAACTGCACAAGCAACTATAAGTGCAGGCATTAAAAAAGCGAATATTTCAACACAAAATGCAATTTTATTAGGTTTACTTGGAGGAGCATTTATAGGTTTTGGGGCATTGGGTAGTATAATAATTAGTCAGACTTTTGGTAAGATAGACCCAGGAATAGCTAGTTTTTTAAGTGCCATGGTCTTTCCAGTAGGTCTTATGCTTGTAGTGGTAGCAGGGGCAGAATTATTCACTGGAAATACCTTAATGTTTATTCCACTTATGGATAAAAAAATAACATTAGGGAAAATGCTAAGAAACTGGGGCTTAGTTTATTTTGCAAATCTAGTAGGTTCACTACTTTTAGTGGCACTTTTATATTATTCTTCTACATTAACAGGGGATGCAGCTACAAAAGCCATAGCTGTAGCAGAAGCTAAAGTTAATTCAACGATAGTTTCAATGTTTTTAAAAGCAATACTTTGTAACATTTTAGTAGTTTTAGCTGTATGGATGGCTACAGCATCTCAAGACATAGTATCTAAGTTAGCCTCATGTTGGACAGTAATAATGTTATTTGTGTTATGTGGATTCCAACATAGTGTTGCAAATATGTTTTTTATACCAATGGGAATGGCATTAGGAGCAGATATTACTATGGTTCAATTAATAACTAATTTGGTATTTGTAACGCTTGGAAATGTAGTTGGAGGTTCTATAATAGTTGGGGGAATTTATTATCTTTGCTATGTGAAAAATAGTTAGATAAATAATACGAATTAAATAGCCTTTTAAAGCATTGATATCAGCGATATTGATGCTTTTTTTAAATTATTTATGTTCTTTTATATGTTGTTATTTTTTTTTTTTTACTTTATTATATATTTATTGAATATAGTTTGGAATTAAAAAACTTAAAAATATGAAATCTGTATGATAAGCAAAATCATATATTATTGAATATAGTTAATACTATATATTAATATAATTTAGATAATAATGACAACTGAAGTTTAGTATAATTTGGGAGGAAATACAATGAATAATCAAGATATATATGAAAATTTATTAAATATATTAAGCAAAGATGATATAAAAATAGATGAACCTATGAAAAAACATATCTCATTTAGAGTTGGAGGGCCAGCCGATATATTGGTTAGACCTAGAACTGAAGAGCAGTTAAAAAATGTACTTCAATTAGTGAAAAAAGAGTCTATTCCATATTTAATAATTGGAAATGGTTCAAATATTCTAATTAAAGATGGTGGAATAAGAGGCATAGTAATAGAACTTGCAGACAACTTTAATTCTTATGAGATAAAGGGCACTAAAATAATTGCTCAGTCAGGAGCTTTATTATCTGTTTTAGGTAAAGCTCTTCAAAAACAAGAATTAAAAGGATTTGAGTTTGCCTCAGGTATACCTGGAACATTGGGTGGAGCATTAGCCATGAATGCAGGAGCATATGGTGGTGAAATGAAAGATATAGTAAAATCGGTAAGATTAATAGATATGGAAGGAAATATCTTTGAACTGTCAAATGAACAGATGGAATTTGGGTATAGAAAAAGTATAATAACGAAAAATGGGTATATAGCTTTATCAGCAGAAATAGATTTACAAAAAGGAAATTATGATGAAATAAAAAGTTTAATGGATGATTTAACAACAAGAAGAACAACTAAGCAACCATTAAATTTTGCTAGTGCAGGAAGTACATTTAAAAGACCAACAGGATATTTTGCAGGGAAGTTAATAGAAGAAACTGGACTAAGAGGACTTACTTTAAGAGGTGCTCAAGTATCTGAGAAGCATTGTGGATTTGTGATTAATTTAGGAGAAGCAAGTGCTAAAGATATTTTAGATTTAATATATGTTATAAAAAGTGCTGTATATACCAAGTTTGGGGTTATGTTGGAAGAAGAAGTCAAAATACTTGGAGAGGATTAACAAATGAAAATATTGGCTGATTATCATACACATACATTATATAGTCATGGTAAGGGAACTATTGAAGATAATGTAAAGGTGGCCATTGCTAAAGGGATAAAGACAATCGGAATATCAGACCATAGTTATAAACATATTGCATATGGTGTAAAGAGGAAAGATATTCATAAAATGAGAGAAGAAATAAATTCTTTGAATGATAAATATAGTGATATAAATATACTTTTGGGTATGGAGTGTAACATATTAGATGATAAAGGTAATATAGACATGGATGAAAAATTTATAAAAGAACTTGACTATATCATGGCTGGATACCATTTTGGTTCTACTCCTACATCATTTGGAAGTTTATTAAATCATTGTAATAACTATATTTTTAAAACTGAAAAAGCAAAAGAGTATAATACAAAAGCCGTAATAAATGCTATGAATAATAATGATATTTTTGTAATTACACATCCTGGTGATAAAGGTGATGTATATATAGAAGAAATAGCAAAGGTAGCAAAAAAGACAGATACAAGGCTTGAAATAAATAGTAGTCATTCTTTTTTAAATGTAAAACAAATAAACGAAATAAAAGAAATAGGAAATAAATTTATAATAGGGTCAGATGCACATTGCCCAGAAAGAGTGGGTGATTTTAAACGAGCTATAAAAGCTGTATATGATTCAAATATGGATATATCATTAGTAGAAAATATTATAGTGTAATAATCGAAAGATAAAAGTGTAATAAACAGAAGATAAAAAGGAGGAGTTAGCAATGAAATTTGTTATAGTTACAGGTCTTTCAGGGTCTGGAAAAAGTGAAACAATGAGAGCTTTAGAGGATATGGGATTTTATTGTGTAGATAATCTACCTCCTGCTTTGATAACTAAATTTGCAGAATTATGTTATCAACCAAATTCAAGTATTGATAAAGTTGCTCTAGGTATAGATATAAGAGGAAGAAAGTTTTTTGAAGCTCTTCATGAAAGTTTAAACTACTTAGAAAAAGAAAATTATGAATATGAAATGGTGTATTTAGATTGTAATGATGATGTATTGTTAAAGAGATATAAAATGACAAGAAGAAATCACCCATTGGCGAAAGACATGCAAATTCCAGAAGGTATAAAAATGGAAAGAAAAATAATGGAGCCTTTAAAGGGATTTTCTACATGCATAATTGACACAACTAATATGAAACCAAAAGACCTTAAAGAAGAAATAAAGAAAATATATTCTTCTGGTGAAGATAATCCTAATTTAACTATATCTGTAGTATCTTTTGGATTTAAACATGGTATACTTGCTGATGCAGATTTAGTATTCGATGTAAGATTTCTTCCTAATCCATATTATGTTGAAGAATTGAGATCTAAAACTGGTGACGATAAAGAAGTTAGAGATTATGTTATGAATTCTAAAATTAGTGAGGAATTTTATGTAAAACTTTTGGATATGATTCATTTCTTAGTACCTCAATATATAGAAGAAGGAAAACAACATCTAGTAATTGGTGTTGGATGTACAGGTGGAAGACATAGGTCAGTTACTATAACAAATCTTATAGCGGAGGATTTATCTAATAAAGGATATAGAGTTGTAAAAAAACACAGAGACTCTATGTTACGATAATGGAGGCAAACATGGCTAAATTACTTATTATTGTAGGAATTTTAGGTTGGATTGCATTAATTGTATCGTTATTTATATATAAGAAAGCAAAGAATGAAAAAGTAAGGTTATTTCAGAGGTCTGTTATTGAAAATAGAGACCCTAATGTAGTAGTAATAGGTGGAGGAACTGGTCAATCAGTGTTTCTGAGGGGGCTTAAACACTCTACGCAGAATATAACTGCGATTGTTACTGTTGCTGATGATGGTGGAGGTTCAGGAGTATTAAGAGAAGACTTAGGAATGCTTCCACCAGGAGATATAAGAAATTGCCTGTTAGCACTTGCAAATATAGAACCAACTATGAATGAAGTTATGCAATATAGGTTTACAGAGGGACTTTTAAAAGGTCAAAGTTTTGGGAATCTATTTTTAGCTGCTATGAATGGATTATATGGAAACTTTGAAAAAGCTGTGTATAAATTAAGTGAGATTTTTGCTATAACAGGTAGGGTTTTGCCAGTAACACTAGAAGATGTAAACTTAGTTGCCAAATTAAAAAATGGTGAAATAGTAAATGGCGAATCTAGTATACCTGAAGAATCAAAAAATCAAAAAAGTTCTATTGATGAGATTTTTTTAAATCCTAAAGATGTTAAACCATTAGGAGATGTTATTGCATCTATTTATGATGCTGATATTATAATTATGGGTCCTGGAAGTTTATATACTAGTATAATACCAAACTTACTTGTAGATGGTGTTGTAGACGCCATTAAAGCCTCTCTAGCGCCAAAAGTGTATATATCAAATATAATGACTCAACCAGGGGAAACAGAAGGATATAATGTATTAGAACATATTAATGCGATAATAAAGCATACTGACAATAATTTGATAGATTATGTGATAGCAAATAACGAAATATTGCCAGAAGGAATGCTTGATTTATATAAACAAGATGGAGCAGAACAGGTTTTACTAGATAAAAAACAAAAAGATAAGTTAAAAGAGATGGGTATAAAAACCGTAGAAAAAAATTTGATTGAAATAAAAAATAATTATATAAGACATGATGCAAAATATATATCTAACATAGTTATTGAGTTAGCCCTAAATCATAATTACAACAAAAGTTAGTAAAAAAGGATTTTAAAAAAAAGTGTAGAAATCCTTATCATTATGTTAGTTTTAAGGAGTGAACATCGATGAGAGAAGAGGTTAGTGCTGGTGGTGTAGTCCTGTTTGGCAATACGATTCTTTTACTAAGGAAGTTCAATGGAGATTGGGTGCTACCCAAAGGAAAAGTAGAAGAAGGGGAAAATAACCAAGAGGCAGCATTACGTGAAGTAAGCGAAGAAACTGGAGTAAAAGCAGATATATTGAAATATTTAGGTGAAATACACTATACATTCAAAGAAAACTGGGATGAAAATAGAGCAGTTCATAAAACAGTTTTTTGGTACTTAATGCAAGCAAAAAATATGGATACTATTCCACAAAAAGAGGAAGGCTTTATTGATGCTAAATTTATCCATCTAGATAGAGTGGTAGACCTAGCTAGGTATGATGATGAAAAGGAAATAATAAAGGTTGCCTTGCAGGAAATAAAAAAAAGGTTAAAGAAAAATTAGTTAATGGGTGATATATATGTCTTTTTCAACTGAAACCAAAAATGAACTAGCGAGAATTGTATCTGAGAATGAATGTTGTAATATAGCTGAACTGTCAGCTCTAGTTAAATCAGGGGGAAGTATACAAATTGTTGGATATAAAAAACTAAATTTAAAAATAACAACAGAATTAAACTCAATAGCCCGTAAAGTCTTTAAGTTATTAAAAAAGAATTTCAGCATAAATACTACAATTTCTGTAAATAAAAATCAAATGTTAAAGAGAAATAATAGTTATGTATTAATGGTAACAAGTGAAATGGGTTCAGAAATGTTATTAAAAAAATTAGGTGTATTGGAAGAAAAAGAGGGATTTTTTACTATAAATAGAGTTCCAGAAAGTTTGGTTAAACATGAGGGATGTAAAAGAGCTTTTATAAGAGGAGCTTTTCTTGGTGGAGGTTCTATAAGTGATCCAGAAAAAAACTATCATATGGAATTTGTAACTAACAATGAGGATTTTGCAGATTCATTAAAAGAACTTATAAATTCTTTAGGCTTTAATAGTAAAATTGTGGCTAGAAAAAATAATTATGTTGTTTATCTTAAAGAGAGTGAACAAATATCCGATTTATTAAGTATTATAGGAGGACACCACGCTCTTTTAAGTCTCCAAAATACTAAAATAGTAAAAGAAATGAGAAATAATGTAAACAGAATAGTAAATTGCGAGACAGCTAACCTTTCTAAAACAGTAAATGCAGCCGTAAGACAAGTAGAAAATATTAGACTAATACAAGAAACTATAGGGATTAGTAGCTTACCAGAAAATTTACAAGAAATAGCCAAGATTAGAATTGAGTATGAAGATATGACTCTCAAGGAGCTTGGAGAGATGTTAGACCCGCCAATAGGAAAATCTGGTGTCAATCATAGACTTAGAAAAATAGAAGAAATCGCGACAGACTTGAAAAAAAAATCATTATAATAAATTTGAGGGGACAATCTCAAAATAAGAATTAATTTCAACATATAGGGTTATAGGTGGAAGTTAATTCCTATTTTGAGATAAAAGTCTCTGTTTTTGTTTTAAGACATGTATTTGTGGTAAAATTAAATTTATAAAACAGGAGGTGATTTAATGGAAAAAGATTTTGCTCATCTTCATGTACATACCGAGTATAGTTTACTTGATGGATTTTCGAGGGTGAAAAAACTTATAAAAAGAGCTAAAGAATTAAATATGAGTTCAATTGCTATTACTGACCATGGTTGTATGTTTGGTGTTATAGATTTTTATAAAACAGCTATAAAAGAAGGAATAAAACCAATTATAGGGTGTGAAGTTTATACAGCTGCACGTGGATTAAGAGATAAAGACCCTAATTATGATAAATATCAAGGACATTTAGTTTTGTTAGCTAAGAATATGGAAGGCTATAAAAATTTGATAAAAATAGTCTCAACTTCATATGTAGAAGGCTTCTACTATAAGCCTAGAGTCGATATGGAAGAACTTAGAAAGCATTGTGAAGGGATTGTAGCACTTTCTGCATGTCTTGCAGGAGATGTTGCACGTGCTTTGATGAATAGAAATTATGAAAAAGCAAAAAAGTTTGCCATTGATTACAAAGATATATTTGGTGAAGAAAATTTCTTTTTAGAAATTCAAGACCATAATTTACCAGAACAGAGAGAAGTGAATTCTGGATTAGTGAAATTATCAAAAGAGACTGGTATTCCACTAGTTGCTACTAATGATGTTCACTATGTAAATAAAGAAGATTCAAAAATACATGATGTTCTTATGTGTATTCAAATGGGTAAAACAGTAAATGACCCAAATAGAATGAGATTTGGAAGTGATGAGTTTTATCTGAAATCAAGAGAAGAAATGGAAGAGTTATTCCCATATGCACTAGAGGCTATTGATAATACTGTAAAAATAGCTGATATGTGTAATGTAGAGTTTGATTTTAACACTATACATCTTCCTAAATATGATGTTCCAGATGGATATACGCCAGAAACTTATTTAAGAGAATTGTGTTTTAATGGATTAAAAGAAAGATATGATAATCCTGATAGTGAGATACTAGATAGATTAAACTATGAATTAGATGTAATTGAAAAAATGGGTTATGTGGAATACTTTTTAATAGTTTGGGACTTTATAAATTTCTCTAAAGAAAATAATATTATAGTAGGACCAGGTAGAGGTAGTGCGGCAGGTTCAATAGTAGCATATACACTTAAGATAACTGATATAGACCCAATAAAATATTCTCTCCTATTTGAACGTTTTCTAAATCCAGAACGTATATCTATGCCAGATATAGATATAGATTTTTGCTATGAAAGAAGAGAAGAAGTTATAGACTATGTAAAGCGAAAATATGGTGATGACCATGTTGCACAAATAATAACTTTTGGAACAATGGGTGCAAAAGCCGCAATAAGAGATGTTGGAAGAGTATTAGATATAGGCTACAATAAGGTTGATAAGATAGCTAAAGAAATACCATTTGCTTTAGGAATGACTATAGATAAGGCATTAGATACAAATCCAAACCTTAAGGATTTATATGACCAAGACCCTGAAACAAAAGAGATAATCAATATATCAAAGCAAATAGAGGGAATGTTAAGACATGCTTCCACTCATGCAGCAGGAGTTGTTATATCCAAAAATCCTGTAGATGAGTATGTACCTCTGTACAAGCATCAAGATGCAATCACAACTCAATTTACTATGACAACACTTGAAGAACTTGGTCTTTTAAAGATGGACTTTCTTGGATTAAGAACACTTACAGTTATAAGAGATGCACTTGATTTAATAGAAAAGAATAGAACAATAAAAAATTACACTGAAAATATAGATTTTTCAAAGATGGACTATGATGATCCAAAGGTATATGAAATGCTTTCATCTGGAAATACTTTAGGAGTGTTTCAGTTGGAAAGTGCTGGTATGAGGAGTTTTATGAAACAACTGAAACCAGATAATTTTGAAGATATTGTAGCAGGAATATCCCTATTTAGACCAGGTCCAATGGACTCTATACCTGCGTATATAAAAAATAAAAGTAATCCAAAAGATGTAACATACTTACATGAGAAATTAAAACCAATAATGGAAGTTACATATGGATGTTTGGTATATCAAGAACAAGTTATGCAAGTTGTTAGAGATTTAGGTGGATATAGTTATGGTCGTAGTGACTTGGTTAGAAGAGCCATGAGTAAGAAAAAAATGGATGTAATGGAAGAAGAAAGACAATATTTTATTCATGGGAAATTTGATGAAGATGGCAACATAGAAATTGCAGGGTGTGTTAGAAATGGTGTAGAAGAGGAAATAGCCAATAAAATATTTGATGACATGATAGATTTTGCTCGTTATGCATTTAATAAATCACATGCAGCTGCATATGGAGTTTTAGCATATGAGACAGCTTATTTAAAAACATATTATCCTGTTGAGTTTATGGCAGCTTTAATAACTAGTGTTATGGGAAATACTGATAAGGTAGTTGAATATATAAGAGAATGTAAAGCATTAGATATAGATGTGTTGCCACCAGACATAAATAAAAGTTTTTCAAAATTCTCGGTTGAAGGTGACAACATAAGATTTGGTCTGGCTGCTGTAAAAAATGTTGGTGTAAATATAATAAATAATATAATTGATGAGAGAGAGTCTAAGGGATTATTTATAGACTTAGTTGATTTAGTTAAGAGATTAGACCAAAAAGATACAAATAAAAGAGTAATAGAAAGCTTAATAAAATGTGGAGCTTTTGATAATATAAGTGAAAATAGAGCTAGTCTGATGGCTGGTTATGAAACTTTATTAGAAAGTGTTTCTATGGACAGAAAGAAAAATGTTCAAGGTCAAATTTCATTATTTGATGCTTTTGGAGATAGTGAAGAAGATAGTGACTTTCAACAAATATATAATTTACCTAAAAGACCAGAATATGAAGAAAGAGAGAAACTTAATCTTGAAAAAGAAGTTCTGGGAATGTATGTAAGTGGGCATCCTTTATCGCAATTTGAAAAAGAATTACAAGAAAAAACATCTATAGATAATGGAAAGTTAAATTCATTAAAAGAGGATGAAGAGTCATATATACAAATGAATGAAACTGATGCAATAATGGGTGGAATGATTGTAAATAAAACGATAAAAACCACAAAAAGAAATGAAATTATGGCATTTATTGAGTTAGAAGATTTATATGGTGCTATAGAAATAATAGTTTTTCCTCAGTTATTACAAAAATATAATGTTATTTTAAACGAAGATAATATAATTTATGTAAAAGGAACATTAAGTATAAAAGAAGGCGAAAATGCAAAACTTATAGCTAGAGAAATAAAAGATATAAAAGACAATACTGACTTTGAAGCTAAAAAATATAATTCAGTAAGAACTAAAAATGTACAAAATGTGAAGTTAGAAAGTGGAAAAAAACTGTATTTAAAAATAGATAGTATGTCTGACACAGATACAACTTACAATATTATAGAAATAGCAAAGCAATATCCAGGCAATGACAGTATATACTTATATCCTATGGATGAAAATATAAATGGTAAGCGCAAAGCATATAAAATGACAGGAGTATCCACCTTTATATGTGATGAATTTATAAACAATTTAGAAAGATTACTTCCTAAGGATAACATAAAGATAAAAGCTTAATTTTTTGGATAAAAATCTAAATATATTATAATAATATGAAAAATATTGTCCGTTTTGTGATATAATATCACAAAATGGACATTTAAGGACATTTAATTTTTTTAGTCTTGATGGGATTGAAAAATGATATAGGGACGAAAAAAGTCCATTAAGATGTGATAAGAATGATTATAATAAAAATTTGACATAAAATCCAAGGAGGTAAAAAATGAAAACTATAGGATTACTAACAAGTGGAGGAGATGCTCCAGGAATGAATGCTGCGATTAGAGCGGTTGTAAGGTCAGCAATATATTATGGATGCAAAGTATATGGAATCAATAGAGGATATAAGGGATTGTTGGAAGAAGATTTAACTGAAATGAACTTATCTTCTGTTGGGGATATTATACACAGAGGAGGAACTATATTAAAATCTTCTAGATGTGAAGAATTCAAAACAGAAGAAGGTAGATTAAAGGCAGTAAAAATTCTTAAAAAGTATAAAATTGACTGCTTAGTAGTAATTGGAGGAGACGGTTCATTTACAGGAGCTCAAAAACTTAGTGACTTAGGATTTCCAGCTATAGGTATACCAGGAACTATAGATAATGACTTAGCATATACAGATTACACTATAGGATTTGACACTGCAATGAATACTATTATAGATGCTATAGGTAAAATAAGAGATACATCATCATCTCATGAAAGAGTTAATATAGTAGAAGTTATGGGAAGACACTGTGGAGATTTAGCCTTATATGCAGGTCTTGCAGGAGGAGCTGAAACTATAATAGTACCAGAAGTAGAGGTTAAAGTAGATGAAGTTGCTTTAAGATTAAAGACTACTCAAAAAAGAGGTAAGAGACATAGTATAATCGTGTTGGCAGAAGGAGTTGGAAGTGCTAGCGATTTAGAGAAGGAACTTAAAAAAGAATCAGGAGCAGATTTAAGAGTAACTGTATTAGGTCATGTTCAAAGAGGAGGAAGCCCAACTGTATTTGATAGAATACTAGCAAGCAGACTTGGTGTAAGAGCTGTAGAATTACTACTAGATGGAAAGTCAGCTAGAGTTGTCGGAATAAAAGAAAACAAAATAATTGACTTAGAAATAAGTGAAGCTTTATCTCAAAAGAAGGTTTTTGATAAAGAAGCTTATGAAATGGCAAAAATATTATCTATATAAATCTTAGTATTTAAAATAAATCTGTGAAATAATATTTCAGGAGGAGCAAATATGTTAAATAATGTAAAGAAAACAAAAATTGTTTGTACGCTAGGGCCAGCATCACAAAGTGAAGAAGTTTTAACTCAACTTATGCAAAATGGTCTAAATGTGTGCAGATTTAACTTTTCCCATGGTTCACATGAAGAACACAAGGAAAGAATAGATATGGCAAAAAAAGTTAGAGAAAAACTAAATAAACCAGTTGCTATATTATTAGACACTAAAGGTCCAGAAATTAGAACAGGTAATTTTGCAGACCCAGAGGTATCTTTAGAAGAAGGACAAAAATTTACTATAACTATGAAAGATGTTGTAGGAACTAAAGAAATATGTACAGTAAGTTATAAGGGTCTTGCGGAAGATGTTAAAGTAGGAGATTCTATACTAATAGATGATGGCTTAGTTGGTTTAAGAGTAAAAGAAATAAATGGCGAAGATATAGTATGTATCGTTGAAAATTCTGGAATAGTAAAAAATCATAAAGGGGTAAATGTGCCTGGTGTAAAAATAAATTTACCAGCAATAACTCCTAAAGATATAAGCGACATAGAATTTGGAATAAGCCAAGGTATAGACTATATAGCTGCCTCATTTGTAAGGAAAGCATCTGATGTACTAGCAATAAGAGAAATTTTAGAAAATAACAATGCAACTGATATACAAATTATATCTAAGATAGAAAATCAAGAAGGTGTAGAAAACTTAGATGAAATATTAAAAGTTTCTGATGGTATAATGGTAGCTAGAGGTGATTTAGGTGTTGAAATACCTACTGAAGAAATGCCAATAGTTCAGAAAATGATGATAAAAAAATGCAATGAATTAGCAAAACCAGTTGTAACTGCTACACAAATGCTTGATTCTATGATAAGAAATCCAAGACCAACAAGAGCAGAAGTTACAGACGTAGCTAATGCTATATATGATGGAACAGATGCAATAATGTTATCTGGAGAAACTGCTGCTGGGAAATATCCTGTAGAAGCTGTAAAAATGATGGCTACAATAGCAAAAAGAACAGAAGAAACTTTGGATTATGATAGATTGTTAAAGGAAAATGGTACTAATAATGTTACAGTAACAGATGCAATAAGCCATGCTACTTGTACAACAGCTGTAGATTTAGATGCATCAGCTATAATAACATCTACTTCTTCAGGTTATACTGCTAGAATGGTGTCTAAATTTAGACCAAAATCTCCAATAATAGCTACTACAAATAATGAAAAAACTATGAATAAACTAGCTCTTACATGGGGAGTTTATCCAGTTAAATCTTCTGTTGCAGGAAATACAGATGAAGTTATAGAAAAAGCAATAGAAGCAGCTAGACAAGCAGATTATATAGATAATGGAGAACTAGTGGTTATAACTGCTGGAGTACCAGTAGGAGTAAGCGGAACTACTAACTTAATAAAGGTTCATGTAATAAGTGAAGAAATTGTTCAAGGTATAGGTGTAGGTAATCAAACAGTAGAAGGTAAAGTTCGTATAATAAAAAATGGAGATACTTGTGTAGACTTCAATAAAGGAGATATATTAGTTTCTACAGCTACTGATGCTGAAATGAACAATTATATAGAGAAAGCAGGAGCTGTAGTAACTGAAAATGGTGGAATGACATCACATACAGCTATCGTAGGAATAAATTTAGATATACCAGTTATTGTGTCTGCAAATGATATAACTAATCTAGTAAAAGATGGAGAAGTTGTAACAGTGGATGCATCAAGAGGTGTAATATATAGAGGTTCAACTAGAGTTTTATAAGAAAATAATAAATTTATTTTGTCAAGGGGCTTTATAAGCTCCTTTTTTTTTGGTAAAATAAAATATTGTAGCTTAGTAAAAAATATAGTTTAGTTAATAGCAAGATTTTAATATATATTTAAAGAAAAGAATTTGTAAGAATTTAAATTTAATATAGTGATTGGAGGGTGATTTATGCTTTCAAAAAACGAGATGTATATTGTAGATATAGTAGACATTGGACAGGCTGGAGTAGGCGTTGGAAAGTACAATGGTATTACAGTTTTTGTAGAGGGCGGATTAATACAAGATAAAGTTAAAGTTAAAATTAATAAGGTCAAGAAAAATTATGCTGTAGGAGACATTGTTGAAATAATAGAGAAGTCTCCATTTAGAGTAAAAAGAGTGTGTAGTGACAATCTTAAGGATTGTGGAGGGTGCCAAATACAAGATTTAGACTATAATAAACAACTTGAAATGAAAACAAATGAAGTTAAACAAGTGCTTACAAGAATAGGTAAGTTGGATGATGTGGTAGTTCATGATACTATAGGCATGGAGAAGCCATATAGATATAGAAATAAAGCTCAATTTCCAATACAAAAGAACAATGGAGTTCCTATTATTGGTTTTTACAAAAAGAAGACTCACGATGTAATATCGACAGAAAAATGTGTAATACAACATGAACTAAATGATAAAATTGTTAAGATAATAAAAACGTATATAAGAGCTTATAAGGTAAGCATATATGATGAAAAGTCTCAGACTGGAGTAATTAGACATTTGGTGACAAAAATTGGATTTACAACTAAAGAAGTAATGGTTGTATTAGTTGCTAATGGAAACAGACTTCCATATCTTAAAGAATTAGCTTCAGTATTAGAGGAAAATATACCTGGATTTAAGACTTTAGTTGTAAATATAAATGAAAAAAATACAAATGCCATTCTTGGAAAAGAGAATATAGTTGTGTATGGAGATGGTAAAATAAATGATTATATAGGAGATTTAGTATTTGAGATTTCTCCATTGTCATTTTTCCAAGTAAATCCTATACAAACTAAGGTATTATATGATAAAGCTCTTGAATATGCAGATTTAAAGGATACTGATACTGTTTTTGATATTTATTGTGGTATAGGTACAATATCTTTATTTTTAGCGCAAAAGGCTAAAAAAGTTTATGGAATAGAAATTATAGAAGATGCTATAAAAGATGCTAAGGTAAATGCTAGATTAAACAATATACATAATGCTGAATTCTATGTGGGTAAGGCAGAAGAGGTTGTTCCTAAGATGTATAGTGAGGGTAAGACTGCTAATGTTGTAGTTGTAGACCCACCTAGAAAGGGTTGTGACGAAAAGGTTTTAGATACAATTGTTTCAATGAATCCTGAGAGAATTGTTTATGTTTCTTGTAATCCTTCTACTTTAGCAAGGGATTTAGATTATCTAAATATGCATGGATTTAAATGTATTGAGGCACAACCTGTAGATATGTTCCCTCATTCTACACATGTGGAAACTGTAGCTAAGATAATCAAGCAATAGTAATGTATATATTAAGATTTAAATAATAAAACAGGAAAGGCTCTTTAGGCTCTCTGTGATAAGGATGTTTACAAACCAAGTAACAGCAAGGCATACAGCCAAACGGTTCCAAGTAAATTGTAAGCATCCATTTCACACAAAACCAAAAAGCCATTGAAACTATCTTTACAGACGGTTCCAATGGCTTTTTGCTGCACTATTGCCGGATAAATCACTTTAAATCGTTAAATCTTTGTCTGGGATTCCGGTCTGGACGCGCAAGCATTTATCGCTTACCATAATAGGTGAAGGAGGCGAGATAATGCAACAGACGATTGAATTGCTTTATAATGGGGATATTTGCCCAGGCGAGCGGACGAGGATTCGACTTGGCGGATATAAAGCCGCAAGAGAGATTGCCATGAAGGCTCACGATGCCCTTGAGGATACGATGGAGCGCATTCGGCTACGGACACAGGCACAGACGATAGCCGATGAAATTGTGTTTGCAGAACTGATTTACACTTAAAAACAGCCGCCACACTAACCGTAAAAAGTTGGTGTGGCGGCTTGTTTGTGTAGATTATCTCGATACTCTCGAAAAGCAGCCAACGAGAGTGGCACACAGCAAATTGCTCATAATATGATTATAGCATCATAATTCGCTCAATTCCAATACCACTAATAAGCAATCTCTCTCGCTTATTGCATAACATCTGTTGCGTCCAATCAACAAACCCACCGTCACCAATTTCAAGGGTTTCACCGTCTTTTTCCATATAAATCTTAAAATTGATTCCTTTGTAATAATTATTATCCTCATGGTCTAAATCAAAATCAAACGGTGTATCAGGTAGCTCGGTTTGTATCAGTTCTGACATTCTCTGAAAAAATCCATCGGTATCGGTATAGCCACCACGCTTTCTAAGAGTGACCGACATTTTTGCATGATACTTTTCGAGTAACAGTAGCTTATAATACTCAAGCTGCTTTAAAAGTATTTCTTTCTCACTCAAATAAGAGCCAGTGTCTTTAGCTGTCGATACAATGCAAAATATCCCGAAGTGAGCAAAATGATTTTTGCTTAAAAGAGGTTGAGTTCTCGTCGTTCTTGCAGTTGTGCAAAAGTGCGCGGCAGTAGAATTATCAAGTGCTTTATTTTTTATTTTATCCGCAATTATGGTTGCGAGCATATTTGTTGGGTCAGCAAGTACTTCTGTTCCACGAAGTGCACTGACTATATTGTTTTGATCCACACAGCCAAATGTAGAGCAGTTACCAAACGGTGCAACGGGAGAAAGCATAACGCTTTTAATACCAACACTTTTTGCAAGCTCTAATAGCATAATTTCATACTTGTGATAATCTATGGCATCGCAACCGCTCGGAACGCAAAAACGGTTTAGCGCATAGCTTTTCAGCATATTTGGAGGAGATATATTTTTTTGCTTCATTATCTCAAGCAGCAATGTATTCAGGTCAGATTGTGACAACGAAGCCATTTTCTCCGTTAATTCTGGATTACCAATCTTATTTAATATTCGGTTTGTTATTTCATTCACTTTTTTCACCACATTTCGTATCAATCATATATTCTTCAAGGTATAATTTGCGTCCATCCAGTGTTATTACTTCTTTCTCGCTGGATAGCACACCCCCAAAATAGAGCGGTATTTTTTTGCTTGCAATATTTCGTTTGTCAACAGGATAGAGCAGCTTTTTAATACCCATATTTTCGGCATACTCGATCAGTCCACCAATAGCTTCTCTGCCATAATAATTACCATGAGCTGATATTTTTGTCCAGATGCCAAGTTCAGGAATTTCACCTTTTAATTTGTGCAAACCGCATGTTCCTAAAAACTCACCCGTATCCGAAAGTGTAATCACATACACAAAATCAGTGCCATCAATGCGTTGTTTCGTGAAATTTTCAATAACACTTTCAGTTTCGCTTATTTTATTCGCAGGACAAGGAAACATGTATGTTGTTACCTCATTTGAGAAGTTAGCGAAAATGTCGTGTTTATGCTTTTTTTCAACAGGCAAAAGTACTAACCGTTTCGTTTGAATGTTCATAAGTTTGACCTCGTCTAATATAAATTGAACCCATCCCGCCGCTACCACCAAATCGCAGGAGGGTATCTTTCTAATTCAGTATACCAAAAATATCGTCTAAAAGAAATACAAAAGTCATTGCAATTCAAGCCTTTTAGCAAATTCCGTTTCTGAAATTCCCCCCGCCACATACTGCCGCCTTGCTTCTTTCGCCGTTTCCGCCCAAAAAGTGAACGCTTTTCGTGCCGCACCAATCTTATCGTCGGCGGGCATTTCTTTGGCTTCATCCCGCATCATCTTAGCGTAATGCGCCTTGTAAATCCGCTCATAATCGAGCAGCGGTGCATCCTCCGCCAGCTTTTTCAGATACTCCGCTTTGTTGCCGATTGCCTTACATGTGAGTCCGTTTTCTGCCGTTCGGTCACAGTAAAAGGTTTCGTGCTTGGATTTGAGAACGAAATATCGGCCGCAGTTGCGGCATTTTCGCACACGCAAACCCTGCTTGAGTAATTCTGTAAATTCAAAATACAGAAATTCATTGAGGCTTTGTAGAATGGTGAAGCTCACAATATTTGCGCCCTTGGGGTTCAGCTTGTCGATTGCGGCAAGCTGTTCTTTTTTGTCTGCAAGCTCCATTTTGTCTATGGCTTCAAAATCAGCTTTGCCGTTTTTGGTAGGCGCAATCGCCGTGCCGGTCAGTAGGTAATAAAGCATATAGTCTTGATACAATGCGGTAAATGCCATAAATCGTCCGCAAAGGCAGAAATCGACGCCGAGCAGGATAAGCTGCTCAACGCCGACCGCTTTCTGAAAATCGTGGAAAAGTACACTGATATTCGGGAGCTGACGCCCGAACTCGTGCGAGAGTTTATCGAAAAAATCGTTGTTTATGAGCGCAGCGAGCCACGGAAGAAGAAAAATTACACCCAGCAGGTTGAGGTCTATTTCAACTTTGTCGGCAGAGTTTAGAACAGAGAAAAGCCGTAGGATACTCGCTGTGTATCCTACGGCCAATCTCAAGGATGGAAAACATCCTTATCGGGCAGAGCCATTAGGGAGCCTTTTTTTCTATTTCATAATTCAATAATGAACAAAATTAAAATTCTGTTTTTTAATAATGAACATACATTGTAATTATTATTATCTGCAAGTATGATATTTCTAGGAGGATTACTAAAGATGCAAATAAAAAAAGAAGAAATAGAAAAGAAAATTGCAGAAGTTGCAACAAACGAATTTTTAAAAAAAGGTTATGAAAATTCTTCTATGAGAACTATAGCGAAAAAAGCTCATACGTCTATTGGAAATATGTATCATTAAGTAAACTGTTTTTTGACCGATTAACAGGTAATAAAAAGATTACGATGCTTGAAGGTGCAGGGCATTTTCCAATAGAAGAAAATGGATTGAATCAAATAAGTAGTACTTGTATTATATTTTTGGAACAATGTTATGAAATAACAAATTTATAGAATTATCTTTATGTATTGCCATAAGGAAAAATATAAAAAATACTTATTATAAAAAATTAATATTAAGTGAATATTAGATTTGAAAAGACTCCTAAATGCTATAGAATAAAGAAATGAGACAAACCTAAATATATGAGTATGTTAAACTACACTTGAATATAAAAATATTTTATAGTAAAGTATCAGTAATAATATTAGTGAATGAGTGTCTTGCTCAGCATTTATAGATAACTAACATATGACAACAAATAATAATATTATTACATATTACTTTGTTAAATTGTGGTGTAGTGGGCTTTAATTTGCTATACCTTTATTAATTTTACATAGAGTTATTTTGAATATAATTATGTTGAAATAGAAAAGATTAAATTTTCCAGTCTACAGGAGTTTTCTATTTTTGTGTAGGTAAATATGTATACCACATAAAAAGGTAGATATAAGTATCTGTGGGCTTTTTTTGTAGAAAATACAAGATATGGAGGATTTAAAAATGAATTATACAAATAGAAAGTGAACTTGTTATCAGGATAACACCTGTCTAGATAATTTTATTTGCAAAAAGTGTGGTTGCTTTGTAGTTCCAGAAGGCTCTGGGACACAACATAGAAATCACTGTACTCATTGCCTACACAGTTTCATGTGGATATTATTCCTAGTGACCGTACCACAGATTGTGATGGTAATATGGAACACATTGGAGTATGGGTGAGAAAAAATGGTGAGTGGGCAACTATTTTGCAGAGAAGGAAAAGAAATTCAAAAACATTACAAAAACAAATAAAATCATTAAAAAACATTCTAAAAATAAATAAGATATTTCAAACCTAAGTGCAGTTGTTTTACCATGCTTATTCATTTGTTGATGGATTAAAAGGCTGCTTATTTATTGAAGTTCTAGTTATCAGATAGTCAGATGAACAAACACAGAGTTGATAAACTTGTGGGCAATAGCAGTATATCGGCTCTGTGTCTGTGTACTTTTTATGTTACTTTAGCATTCATATTACAAATACATCAAATAATACTGCTTAAAACCAACTAAAATTTCCTTTGTTGTTTCTCTTTGTATAATATAGAGCATAATCAGATTGTTTATATAAAGATTGAAAAGTATCTAAATTACTTTCTAGTTTTGATATACCTATAGAGCAAGAATTGATATCAGAACATAACTTTGCAACTTTTTTTGCTTTATTTTCAACCTCTTCCTTAGACTGATTGATATATTCAAATACAGCAAATTCATCTCCTCCAAGTCTTCCAATAATAGCATTATTGGTAAACACTTTAGTCAAAACATTAGCAAATTGTATTAATATTTCATCTCCTCTAATATGACCAAATATATCATTTATTTGCTTAAAATTATCTAAATCAAAAATATAAAAATACCCACATGAAGTAGTTTCTAGCATTTCTTTTATATGTACTTCAAAAAAATGACGATTATATAATCCAGTCATAAGGTCTTTTTCTGATTTCAACTTAAATTCATTAGCCATAGCTAGAGCTTCTTTTGCTTTTTCAGTTATTGTTTTAGGATAGTATTCATCTTTTACCTGATCAAAGTTTGGAATAGAATGGTGTATATGGAGCAGTGTGATTTTACCATCTATAACTTTATATACCATAGTAAATCGAGTATCCATTTCTACATATATGTCTCTTTCTAAGTACTCTTCTTCTATTACCCATAGAGTTCCATATACTATAAAAGTTTCATTTGTAACTTTAGTACATGAGTACCACTCATCTATAATTTTAAAATTTATTTCTTCTGATTCTATTTGGTCTTTTTCAAGATTTATAATGAAGTTCTCTAATGATGTATAGAATTCATGTTTTCCTGTTCCAAACAATGTAAAATTATCATCTAATAAAGACATGATAAATTGTAAGCCATCCTCGTCTGGATTTAAAATATAAATGTGCCAGATTTTCTTTGATAAATCACATAATTGTTCTTGTATTGTATTCTTTTCCATAGAGTAACCCCTTAAGATTTGTAGTTTATAATTCTTTTAGTTAGTACTATTTATTTGGATGCTTGTTACAATATTATAATATAGAATTAAAAAAATTGCATCTGATTTGTACAATAGTGTACTTTATAAGAAGAAGCATAGGGTAATCATCTCTAATGTAAATAATGTATTTTTAAATTTTGCTTAAAGCAATTAATGAAATTTAATTTCAATTGTAAAGAAATAAAATAAATTTAAATATATGAGCATCTTAAATTATACTTGAATATAAAAAAATTTTATGGTAAACTATCAGCAATAATATTAGTAAAGGAGTGTCTTGCTTGATGTCGGAGTTATATATAATGGTAACCAACAAGTAAATAGTTGGAGACGCATAGGTATTCTGTTTAATCAGAATTTTTAAGTGTATTTTTGATACATTTAATTGTTGTGTCTTGTTCTGCCTTTATAGATAACTAACATATGACAACAAATAATAATATTATTATATATTACTTTGTTAAATTGTGGTGTAGTGGGCTTTAATCTGCTACACCTTTATTAATTTTACATAGTGTTATTTTAAATATAATTATGTTGAAATAGAAAAGATTAAATTTTCTAGTCCACAGGAGTTTTCTGTTTTTGTGTAGGTAAATAATACCACATAAAAAGGCAGATATGAATACCTGTGGACTTTTTTTGTAGAAAATACAAGATATGGAGGCAATAAAAATGAGTATTATTGAACTTAATGAACTGACTAAATCTTATAGGAGGTTTGAGAAAGAACCAGGATTTATGGGAAGTATAAAATCTTTATTTAATAGAAAATATACAGAAAAAACAGCTATATCATCCCTTAATTTAAAAATAGAGGAAGGAGAATTTGTTGGATTAATAGGTAAAAATGGAGCTGGAAAAACAACTCTTGTCAAGATGATGACTGGAATTATTGCTCCATCTTCTGGAAAAATCTCTGTCATGGGTTATTATCCAAATAAGTTAGAAAATAACTTTAAAAAACAATATGCTGTTGTTATGGGGCAAAAAAGTCAGCTATTTTTTGAATTGACGCCAGCAGATACATTTCTTTTATTTAAAGAGTTATATGATATATCTGATGAAGAGTATAAAAAGAATTTGGATTATTTTATAGAGTTGTTTGAAGTATCTGATTATCTAAATGTTCAAGTTAGAACACTTTCTTTAGGAGAAAGAATGAAAATGGAGCTTATTGTAGCACTTCTTCATAATCCTAAAATTTTATTTTTAGATGAACCAACAATAGGTCTAGATGCAGTGGCACAAAAACAAATTAGGTATTTTCTGAAAGAAGTAAATAAGAAAAAAGGTACTACAATAATGCTTACCTCTCATTATATGGAGGATATAAAGAGCCTTTGTAGTCGAAGTATTGTCATAGAAAATAGTCATAAAATATATGATGGCTCTACAGATGAATTATTTAATCATTTTCAAAAATATAAGAAAATAACAGTTAGCTTCACTGATGAAACTAAAATTTTATTTCCAAAAGACTATAAGATTATTGAGCAAACAAAACATAAAACATCAGTAATTGTACCAAAAGAAAAAGGTAATGAAACTGTTAAATGGATTTTTGATAAGTATGATGTTGAGGATGTAACAATTGAAGAAGAAGATATAGGGAATGTTGTAGAACGAATATACAAAGAAGGATGTGAAGAGTATTATGAACAACTATAATGAAGCATATTCAAGACAATCATTGTTTTATAGATTTAAACAAAATATAAGAAAGTACTATGAAATAGCTAAAATTAATTTCAAAGTACAACTTATTTGGAGGTTTGATGTAGTAGTTAACATGATGTTTACTATTATAAAAATTTTATTTGCTTATATTTTGTGGAAGGCAATTTTTGGTGAAAATGACATAGTTTCTGGCTTTACATTTAATTCAATGTTGTCTTATTATATAATAAGTTCATTTTTATCAGGTATTGATATGTCAAGAAGTACAAGTGAGGAGATATGCAATCGTGTAAAGTTGGGTACATTTTCAAAATACATGATTATTCCGATTGGTGCACAAAATTATTTTTTTGCTAAAAATTTTGGAATGACCTTTTTTTACTTAGTATTTAATATGATTTCTGCTTTTGTATGGATTTTTATATTTAAAATAGATTTTGCTTTTACATCAAATCCAATACAAATTTTAATTTCAATTTTGATGATTTTCTTAGGGCTTATTTTTATGATACAGCTTCATTTCTTTATTGGAATTTTATCTTTTAAATTTCTAGAGATTGGTTTTTTTAGAATGATAATCGATAATATAACTGAATTTGTTACAGGAACAATGATACCGCTTGTTCTTTTGCCAGAAGTTGTAGTAAATGTTATGAAATTGTTTCCATTTTATTACACAACCTATTTACCATCTATGTTATTAATAGGTAGAAATAGTAATGATGCAGTACAAGGACTGATTATTATAGCATTATGGGTTTTATTCTTCTTTATAGTAAATAAAATTGTCTATAAGAAGATGAGAACACTATTTGATGGGGTGGGGATATAATGAAAAAAAAATTTAAAATAATATTTATGTTACTAAAAATGAAATTATCGAAAATGATGGTGTTTAGATTTGATTTTTTTGGAGCATTTTTTGTAGATAGTTCATTATTTATATTACAATTGTTAATGTTTAATGGCATTTACTCTCATGTAGATTCAATAGGAGGTTGGCAGCGTGGAGAGATGATAATATTTATAGGAACTTTTTCATTAATAAATGCTATAAATATGACCATTTTCTGTTTTGGAATTTATGATATTCCACGCAAAATTCAAGAAGGAGAATTAGATTATTATATTACAAAGCCAATAGACCCATTGTTTAGATTGACATTTGAGAATGTTAATATCGGTTCATCACCTTTAATTTTGGCAAGTATACTTATAGTTGTATATGGAGTATCTGGATTAAATTCAGAAATAACTTTTGCTATGGTACTGGCATATACATGTATGGTGTTATTGATGACATTGCTTTTTTATGATGTGTGTATTATATTTCGGACAATTCCATTTTTTGTTATATCATCCTCTGCTATAATGAGATTGGAAGATAATTTACTACCAATGAATATGAAAATTCCAGGTATAATTTATGAAGGTATTTTTAAGCTACTATTTTATTTGATTTTACCATATGGAATTATGTCAACAATCCCAACTCAAATTTTGTCTGGGACATTAACAATAAAAGGATTAATCTACTCAATTAGTATTGTATTTGTATTTACAGTATTTATGTGGAGGTTTTGGAAATTAGGACTGAAACATTATAAAAGTGCAAGTAGTTAATAAATTTTCAGTTTAGAGGTGACAAGGAATGAAAAATATAGCAAATATTATTACTATACTTAGAATCATTTTATCAATAGCTTTGCTCAAAATAGATATGTTTTCTTCTTTATTTTTTACAGTCTATAGTATGTGTGGAGTAAGTGATTTTCTTGATGGATATATAGCTAGAAAAATGAATATAGAAAGTAAGCTTGGCTCAAGGCTTGATAGTATGGCTGATATATGTTTAGTAATATCAATGTTTATTATTATGCTTCCAGTGATAAATATTTCAAATTATATAGTATTATGGATATTAATAATTGTCCTTGTTCGAATTACATCAATAATTATAGTGATTCGTAAATACAACACATTTGCTATATTACATACATATGGAAATAAATTATCTGGGTTTATGTTATTCTGTTTGCCTTTAGTTTATAATATTATGAATACAAATTTACTTGCAAGTATAGTTTGTGTTGTAGCAAGTATCTCAGCCACTGAAGAAGTAATAATACATATATTATCTAAAGAGTTAAAAATAGATATTAGTAGTATTATAGAAGTACTTATTTCATAAACCTGTTTCATATGATACTAGACAATAGAAACTAAAATTTATGTAAGTATTGATTAAAAGATGAAAAATAATTAGATTAAAGATTAAGGTATTATACTTATCATATATGATATTATAATAGCAAGATATATTAAAACTCTATTTAAATAATTATATATAATTTTTATGGGATTATATACGATTGTAGATACTATATTTGTATCTAGATTTGTAGATACAAATGCTTTATCTGCAATTAATCTTGTCTGTCCTATTATTAATATTATTGTTGGACTTGGAACCAGGCTTGCTACTGGAGGAAGTGCTATTGTAGCTTGCAAGATGGGGAATGGATATGGATGGAGCAAAGAAAATTTTTACTTTGACTATATTATCTGGAGCTATAATTGGAATACTAATTACCAGTATAGGTTTACATCATCTATGTTTACAGCATTATCTAATGGAAAGATATCTGCAATACTATCTTTTTTACGTACATTTGGTTTTATAACTATAGGTTTATTGACATTACCAAATATCTTGAATATAGATGGAATATGGTTAGCAGTGCCAATTGCTGAGCTTTTAACCTTATTTTTAACAGTTAGTTTTATATATAGATATAAGAATAAGTATAACTATATATAAATACAATAATAAATATAATTAACATATATCTTTTTCGATTGTACATCATTTAGCCCATAAGTAACGATTTTTCATTTATTTATGGGCTTTTATTGTATTCTTTCCTTTGGATTCATTCCTTAATTGACAAGTTTGTTCCTAACAACAGTACGATTTTAACGTTCTTTTAGCATTTTGTTATCCATATACTGAATAATCAAATCAGCACCAAATTCATTACCACCTGCATTTCTAATTTCCTTTTGCATAAGCAATATACTTTGAGCTATAGTCGAATCATTAAGAACAGCTAAGGTAGAATTTTTAAGAATGTCACTTGTAATGTGTTTGTGAGAAATATTTTTCCCTAAGTTTAAGCGTTCAATTTGCTGTGCGTTAGTTGGTTGGTCACTTATAAACGGAATAACCACCATAGGAACGCCAAAATAAAGAGACTCCATAACACTATTTAAGCCACCATGAGTTATAAAAACACTTGCTTTTTCTAATATTTCAAGCTGTGGTACAAAAGGGAAAATATAAAAATTATTTGGTATCTTACCTAAATCTGATATATTTATTGAATTACCAACAGATATAATGACAGTTACATTTTCATCTTTAAAAGCATTGATACATTTTTTGTAAAATGACATTGCTTTATTTACAATTGTACCTAGAGAAATATAGACCAAATTATTTTTTGATTTTGGCAATATAAATTCATTTTTTTTATTACGTTGATAAATAGAGGTACCCAGAAACTTAAATTTATTTTCTGAAAAATCTTCTGCATATGGTTGGAATTTTTTTACAGTATATACAAGATTAAGTTCTGGAGGATTTTCAGTAATCTCTTTTAACCAAGAATCAGTCTTTAATTTAATTCCCTTTGACACTTTTTTAGTCCATCTACGACATACCCATTCAAAACGAAATACACTTAACACGCCACCCGAATTAATAAATTCTTTCATCAAAACTTTATTAGTAGCTGGTGCAGTAATAATCCTAATAACAGGTTTATTGAATCTCTCTGCTATATGTTTTCCTAGAAAGAAAAAATGCTCATAAATAATTAAATCGAATTCATGTGCTACCTTTATAGAGGCTTGATAGACATTTTTTATTTGAATAGAAAGTTTTTCGTTATCTTCATAATAAAGGAAATCAGCTCCCACTTCTAAGACTTTATCTTTCCATTCTTCAGTTAGTAAGTATGTTACAGAATTACCTCTATTCACTAATTTTTCCACTAACCCAAGGGTAGGGTATACGTGTCCAGAAAAAGGTAAATTTATAAATAAAATTTTCATAATCAAACCTCCTTAAAATGTTTTTATTATATATTCACTTTGTAAATATAAGAGGTGGAACTTTTAACGTTCTACCTAAAAATTCAGAAATAACTGTATGCTGTTTATTTTTATTGGACCTTATTATTAACTAATTTGTAAAATAGTGAAATGCTCTAATTATTTGTAAAATAGCTCTTGCTTAGAGCTAAAATAATGATAAAACATTCCAACTTCTCCATTAACCTTATTTAATATCATGCTAACAGAGATGATTTCATACCCATACTTTAAAAATAATTGAATAGCAGAATCTAGTATTTCTTCTCTTTTCCCTCCTTCTAAAGCAGATTTTCTTGCCATAAAATTAGCATCTTATTCAAATAAACAGAATATTGTTCTGTTTATATTTTATAATACGATTTAGATAAAGTCAATTATAAACAGAATATTGTTCTTATAATATAAAATATTAAAGCTTACACATGTGGAAGTATGATACAAATCTTTAATTATTTATCTTAAAATATTCTAGGTGTTATCATTAAGACTATTAATGTTTTCTTATTAAAGCTATAAAATCTATATAAAATTAATTTTCTAGAGTTCTTAAAAGATTATTACTGCGATTTTAAAGGTGTTACTTTGACTTTTTTAGTGATTGATTTTATCTATTAGAAATGTTACTATTAGTAATATAAAAGGAGAGTAAATAAAATGGACAAAATTATTTTAGGATTACTTATGCTTAAGAAGCTGACAATTTATGAACTGAGAAGTGTCATAGAAATGAATTTCACTTCGATGTGTAGCAACAGTATGGGAAGTATTCAAGCGGCAATAAAAAAGTTGCTTGAAAAGAAGATGATAGTGTATGAAGAGTTTGTTGAAAATAGTGTCAATAAGAAATTTTATTCATTAACGGATGCAGGAAAAGCATGTTTTTTAGAATGGGTAGAGACGTCTATGGTTGCAGGTAAAGTGAAGGATATGGAATTAAGTAAATTATTTTTTATGGGATTTGTTCCAACACAAAAAAGATTGTCACTAATTCAATCTTATATTGTTGACCTCAAAAAGGAAAGAGAGCAGTTGGAGAATATCAAAATACAAGACATCAATGTTGCAAAATTACAGTATATTACCTATCTAGAAGAAAACCAAGAACAGTTTAATCACTTTTTACAAGATACTGAACATTCCAACATACAAAGAGATATTCAAGATATAATTGATTTTGAGTTATTGACCTTAAAGTTTGGAATTGACAGGACAAATTTTGAAATAGCATGGTTTGAAAATTTAAAGAAGAAATTAATTAATGAGTGGCCAAACAATAGTCAGAATCAAGGAAAAGGGGGTAGCTAACATGAAAGGAACTGTAATAATAACTGGAGCTAATTCAGGGATAGGAAAGGCAGCAGTATTTAAGTTTGCATCAGAGGGTTATAGGATTATAATGGCATGTCGTAATATTCAGATTAGTGAACCCGTGTGTCACGAAATTATAGCTAAAACTAAAAATATTAATGTGGATTTGCTTCAACTAGATATTTCATCGAGACAATCAATTTATAGTTTTTGTGAGACCTATAAAAAAAAATACAATGTATTGGATATCTTAATCCATAATGCTGGACATTTTAAACATGGAGAAAAAAATTTTCAACGAAGTATTGATGGTATAGAATTAACATTTGCTACCAATCTATTTGGGCCAGTTCTTATGACCAATTTATTATTGGATATGCTTGCTAAATCAAAAAATCCTAAAATTCTAAATGTATGTAGTACAAATATAAAGCATTTTTTTGATGAAAGAAGAAAAATTAATTTTGGAGTTTTAAGTGGTGAAATTGTAGAAGATAAAGAATATAATTCTTATAAAATTTATGGAGATTCTAAAATAGCTTTACTTATGGTTACAAGTATGATGAAACAAGAATACAAGCCTTATAATATAAGTGTAAATGCAATTATGGTTCCAGCAACAAAAATGAGTAAAGAAACAATTAAGAAATTTAATTCGTATTGGAAAGTACTTGCATTTTTACAAAACATTATTATACCAAAATCAGAAATTATTGGAGAGGCTTACTTTTCGATTTGCACCTCTAATGTTTATACAGGTATGACTGGAAAACTAATAAATCACCAAGGAAAGATTGTTGAAATGGCTAATGACTCAATATCATTTATAAAAAGCATTACAAGCACAGATGTTTATCCACCTTATGTCAATAACAAAGAGACAATAGAGAAAGTATGGACTATATGTAAACAATATGTTGAAAATGCTAAATGTAATTTGCTAGCATAACACATATAATTCATAAGGTTATTATAGCAACAACATAATCTTATTAATATTTCTAAAAGGATGGAATATTCTTTATAATTCTGTTCAAACTTTATTTAATTGTTTGAATTAATATGAGAAAGATTACAATTAGCTATAATTTAATTTATAATTGATATGTACTTGATTTTGTTTAATTATTTGAATATACTTTAAGCAGAACACATAGAGTTAGAGGGTTAGTAGATAAAAGACAATAACTCTTTATTAGGAGTGATTTTACTATGGAAACATACTTTGATAAGAAAATATTACTTGTTGATGATGAAAAAGATATAATAAATTTAATTGAGGAAGTATTGATAAAGGATGGCTTTAAAAATATTGTTAAAGCTTATAATGGCTTAGATGCGATTTCTTTGTGTAAGATAGAATGTCCAGATGTTGTTATTCTCGACATAATGTTACCTGATGTAGATGGCATAGAAGTGTGCAAAAAAATTAGAGAGTTTTCATATTGTTCAATTCTCTTTCTTTCATCAAAAGATGATGATATTGACAAAATACTTGGTCTTAGTAGTGGAGGAGATGATTATATAACAAAGCCATTTAGTCCAAGAGAAGTTGTTTTTAGAGTCAAATCTCAGTTGCGTAGACAACAATATCAAAGTGTTGTATCATCAGAAAATCCAATAATTAGGTTAGGTAATATTACAGTTGATACAGAAGGATGCCGTGTGTATAAAGATGCAAATGAAATTGAGTTAACAGGTAGAGAATATCAGCTTTTAAGTTATATGGCTCAAAATTTAAATAAAATTATAGGAAAAGAAAGTCTTTATGAACAGGTATGGGGTGTATATAGTAGTATATGCGACAATACAATTATGGTACATATAAGACATCTAAGAGAAAAGATTGAAGATAATCCTTCAAATCCTAAAATACTTATAACAGTCAAAGGGCTTGGATATAAGCTTGTGAATAGAGTTGATTAGGATGAATTTTAGTGATTGTTTTTTAGGCACTCATTTATGAGTGCCTATTAATATGCTTATACTTTAGTAAAATATTTACGATTTCAAATTAAATACCTTGTCAATCCAACCTTTATAAAACTTTTCTTCGTGAGAAACTAAAATAATACTTCCCCTAAATTGTTTCAAAGCATTTTGTAAAGCATCTTTTGTTTCTGCATCAAAGTGGTTAGTTGGTTCATCTAAAATCAAGAAATTACAAGGTGACAACATCACACAACATAATTTAACCTTAGACTGTTCACCACCACTTAGTGTGGAAACACTTCTTGAAACATGTTCTTCTTTTACACCACACTTGGCTAAAGAGCGTCTGATTTCCTTTGTGCTTAATTTTGGATATATATCTGCCATTATTTGAAGTGGTGTTTTAGTAGGATTTTCCCATTTTAAATCCTGCTCATAATAACCAATTTTTATCTGGTCTGAAAAGAGGAAGCTTCCAGAAATACAAGGGATATCTTTAACCAATGTTTTTAACAAAGTGGATTTACCAATTCCATTAAATCCAGTTATAACTACTTTTTGACCTGCATTAACAGAAAAATTTAATTTTGGTAGTAATGGATAATAGTATCCAACTTCAAGATTAGTTACTGTGAGTGCGTTTTGCACAGATATTTCAATTTCTGCAAATTGGATACATGGTTTTCCTGTAAAGTTAGGAGGAGCTATTTTTTCTATTCTATCCAATTGTTTTTGTCTTCCTCTTGCAATTTTTGAATTTACACCAGCCTTATTTTTACGTATAAATGTTTCTTCTTTTTCTATTTTCTTTTGTTGCGCTTGATATTTTCTAATATAATCCTCTCTTAAGTGTGATTTTTGTTTAAGAAATTCTGAGTATTTTCCATGATACTTTTTAATCATTCCAAATTCTATATCGAGAATACCTGTGGAAATTTTTTCTAGAAAGTCGAAATCATGGGAGACTACAATAAATGCACCTCTAAATGTATTTAGATAATTGGCAAGCCATTCAACATGCTCTTTGTCTAAAAAATTTGTTGGTTCATCTAATAATAAAACTTCATAATTAGAAAGTAGTAATTTTGCCATAATTACTTTTGCTCTTTGACCTCCACTAAGTTCCCCAATAATACGATTCATTCCTATTGAATCTAGTCCAAGACCATTTGCTACCTTATTTATTTCATTGTCTATAGAGTAGAAATCACTTGCTATTAATTGCTCTTGATAAGTTGATGCCTTAATAAGTTGTTGCTCATTTCCAGATATAGAACTTTCTTGATATAGCAAATTCATTTCTTTCTCTATTTTATAGAGGTCTTCAAATGCAGTGTGTAAATACAATGATATTGTTGTATCTCTATTAATATCTGCATATTGGTCCAAATGACCTATTTTGATATTAGGTTGCCACTTAATCTCTCCTGTATCTGGGATAACTTCTCCTAATAAAATTTTAATTAAGGTGCTTTTACCTACACCATTTTGGCCAACCACGCCTATATGTTCGCCTTTAAATAAATCAAAGTCAGCTTTTTCGTACAGTGATTTATCCATAAAACATTGTGATAAATTATTTACTTTTAATAAACTCATAATTCAAACTCCTTTTTTACTATAAAAATTTTATGAAAATAAAAAAGCAGAGGAATAGCATTATAAAATGCCGACCTCTGCTTTTGGAAAAACAAAAGGCCATAGATAAGCATTGCTATCTATGGCCATAAAATCTATATATCTATCGGCAAATAGGTAAATTTAAATAAGCATAGCTAAAAAACTACACTAAACCTATATTTGCCGATGAAGATAGAAGCTTTAAGCTTCCAGATTAACCTCTACACAACGCTTCATCATATACATTTGTGTAGAGTTAAGTTTTCTAACAAGTTTAACTAATTTTATATAAATCATAATTATTCACATCCTAATCTCAATATTAATTCTAATTCATTTATATTTAAATTGCACTATTGTACTTTTGATTTTTTTCATTTAATTTAATACATATATCACTAATTATAGCTTAAATCATGTTATCATAATACTTAATTATAGTCAATATAAAAGATATTTTTACACGAGAACTTTTATAATACAATAAGTTTAAGTTATATTATAAAAATAAAGGATATAAATTAATTACAATAAAATAGAAGCTACTTACAAGATTTTAAAAAAGTAAATAGCTTCTTTTATTTGAATATATTTTAAAATATTTATATATTATATATTATATAAATATTTAAATTATAGCAATTCTCCATATTTTTTTATAAAGATTTTTTTTATCATAGTTACCAATACCATATAAGATAAGATAGTAAAAATTAACCCTATAAAATAGATATTTGGTAGTGGAATCATACCAATAGCATTTCCAAATGATGTATAAGGTATAATAGTTCCAATTGTAATTCCTATTGTTGTTAAGAGCGTTAGTCTCCATGAAGCTCTACTTTTAACAAATGGAATGTGTGGAGTTCTTATCATATGAATAACCAATGTTTGAGACCATAAAGATTCTACAAACCATCCTGCATGAAATAGAGATATAAAACCAAGTTGACTTGTAGTATCTAAGCTATGAAAACTTCCGCCAAATACTCTTGGACATATGAAAAAATACATTAATATATATGTTGTAATATCAAATATTGAACTAGTTGGACCAATCCAAGTCATAAATTTACTTATAGATGATGAGTCCCATTTTCTTGGGATTTTTAGATAATCATCATCTACATTATCCCATGGAATAGTTATACATGAGATATCATAGATTAAGTTTAGCACTAAAATTTGAATTGGTAACATTGGTAAAAATGGTAGAAATGCACTTGCTATTAATACAGAAAACATATTGCCAAAATTAGAACTTGCTGTCACTTTTATATACTTTATAATATTTGCATATGTTTTTCTTCCTTCAATAACACCTTCTTCTAATACCATAAGGTCTTTTTCAAGCAGTATAATATTTGCACATTCCTTAGCAATATCAACAGCTGTATCAACCGATATTCCAACATCAGATTCTTTCATAGCAGCAGCATCATTTATACCATCACCCATAAAACCAACCGTATGACCATTTCTACGAAGAGATGCGACTATACGAGATTTTTGCTCTGGAGAAAGTTTTGCAAATATACTTGTACATTTCACCATTTCATCAAGTTTAGTATCACTCATGTCTTCTATATCTGAACCAAGTAGGATATTTTTAACTTTAATGCCTACTTGTTTACAAATACATTTTGTTACTGCATCATTATCACCAGTTAGGACTTTTACATCAACTCCATTTTCAAGTAATGCTTTTATAGCATTAGCTGTACTTTTTTTTGGAGGGTCTAAAAATGCAAGATAACCTATTAAAACCATGTTACTTTCGTCAGAAACTGAAAAAGAATCTATAGGTGAAGGGTTGTTTTTTTGGGCAATGCCTAAAACTCTCATCCCCTCATCATTATACTTAGAAACAGTTGTAAGAATTTCCTTACGTATTTCATTAGTGATTAACTGAATATCACCTTTATATTCAACATGAGTACAAATTGATAGCATTTCTTCAATAGCACCTTTTGTAATAAGCTGAGTTTTTCCTAGTTTATTTTTAACAACTACACTCATTCTTCTTCTATTGAAATCGAATGGGATTTCATCAATTTTTGTGTAGTTTTTCCAAAGTTCTTGCATACCATTTTCATTTGCATGGTTGATAATAGCTATATCCATAAGGTTCTTAAGACCTGTTTGATGGTAACTATTTAAAAATGCATGACGAAGAACTCGTCTATCTTCCTTGCCATGAATATCAAGAGAATATTCTAAGATTACTTTATCTTGAGTCAAAGTTCCTGTTTTGTCAGTGCAAAGTATATCCATAGCACCAAAGTTTTGGATAGAACTTAAGTTTTTAACAATAACCTTTTTCTTTGACATAGCAACTGCTCCTTTTGCAAGGTTTGCAGATACTAACATTGGTAACATTTCTGGTGTAAGTCCAACTGCTACTGAAAGTGCAAACAAAAATGCTTCTGTCCAATCACCTTTTGTAAAGCCATTTACAAAGAGAACAATCGGAACCATGACAAACATAAATCTTATAAGTAACCATGAAACTGAATTAACACCCTTTTCAAA
The DNA here is from genome assembly GCF_020676075.1 of Clostridioides sp. ES-S-0001-03. Taxonomy (NCBI): domain Bacteria; kingdom Bacillati; phylum Bacillota; class Clostridia; order Peptostreptococcales; family Peptostreptococcaceae; genus Clostridioides; species Clostridioides sp. ES-S-0001-03. The sequence continues at coordinate 55,842 of NZ_JACVWJ010000001.1, forward strand.
ACTTGTTATAGTTTTTTTATTTGTTATTTGTTGAGCAATAGAACCAAATATAGTACAATCACCTACTGCAATGACAATAGCTATAGCTGAGCCACTGATTACATTACTACCCATAAATGCAAGGTTGTCTAAATCAAGAACATTATTTGAAGTACTTTTTTTAGTATTATAAAACTTTTCTATTGGTTCACTTTCTCCTGTAATAGAAGACTGACTAACAAATAAATCTTTAGACTGTAATATACGTACATCAGCTGGAACCATATCACCAGCAGCAAGATGGATAATATCTCCAACTACAACTTCTCTTAGTGGTATTTCCACTAATTCTTTAGAATTACGCATAACTGATATAGTAGTATTTACCATTTCACTTAGAGCTTGAGCTGCTTTTCCAGAGCGAGATTCTTGAATAAATTGCAATAGACCACTTATAGTTACCATTGTTAAGACTATAATAACTGTAGTTGCATTTTTATCATCAGGTTTTGCTAAAATAACATCTGTAATAAAGGAAATTATAGCTAAAGTAAGAAGTACAATAGTAAAGGGATTTATAAAAGATTTTATAAGTTTTTTTATAAAAGAATCACCTTTTTTTTGAGTGATTTCATTTTTGCCGTACCTATCTTGCATTTTATTAACCATTTTTTCACAATAGCCATTATAAGAATTTTCATATTCGTTTAATAAAATACAGGCGCTCATTGTAGCTGAATCAATTAAACGTTCCTTTGAAGTTGAACTAGATGAAGTTCTTGTAATAAATTTTTTATTTAATTTTTTTATCATGTCTAAATCCTCCTTAATAATTATCTGTTTTGTACAGAAAAAAGGAAGTAAAGACATAAGCCTGTGACGAAAACACATCGCTTATTTTATATTTATTAAAAACAGGTAGAAGAAATAAGACGTACAAAATAGTACATGTATTCTTCAAATAAGTGACTACTTCGCCCGACAGGGCTTATGCTACTACTACTTCCTACGTCCATTTTCTCCACCTCCTAAATTCAAAATATATAAACCTATAATAGACAAATAGGTATTAAAAAATCCCTTGTCAAAGCAAGAACAATGACAAGGGATTTAAATCCATATAAAAATAACCAAGGTATAAAAACCTAAGTATATTTATAAAACAGTACAAACTGTTTCATTCATCGTTCAAGCTTTAACTTCATAGGGCGATGAAATTGCGTTAGATTATGCCTTGGAATCGACATAAACTGTTGACCTTCTCATAGTGTCTCCACTATTTTGCGGCAGCAACCCGTATCCCTATGGTAGCCTCACCTACCGAAATATTTAATTTCTCTAAAATTGTAAGCTATAAAAAAATATTTGTCAATAGCTTGAAAAAAACTAAGTACAGTTAATATTTTCTATTACTTGCTATAAATTACATATTTTTCCCTAGCAGAATATATTCATAAAATATTGCGACTTATAAAATCAAAGGTGTAGTATTGTTGAACTTTTAATGGTATGCTAAGATATTTATATAATTATAATAAATAAAAATATATAATTACTATATAAAGTTATACTTTTAGAGTAATCACTAAAAATATATGTTTATTTATTCTTAGATAAACATATATTTTTTTAAGTATTAAGTATAATGATAAGTTTATGTATGATATAAATCTAAGTAATGTATTATTAGAATGATTATAAATAATTTGAGGGAAGGTTTTATATGAGGGGGGATAAAGTTTGTGTCAATTAAGAGACTGATTTTCATCATATTTTTAATTAATTGTATGATATTTATGTGTTTTCCAATACAATCACTTGCAAAGACAGAAAAACGTGTTATAAAAGTAGGTTTTTTTGATTTTGAAGGATATCATGATTATGATAAAAATGGAAATAGAAATGGGTATGGATATGAATATCTTCATGAGATTGCAAAGTATACTGGCTGGACATATGAGTATGTATCTGGTACATGGGAAGAGTGTCAAACTATGTTAGAAAATGGACAGATTGATTTACTTACTTCTGCACAATATACAAAAGAACGTGCTGAGAAATTTGATTTTTCAGAGGTACCTATGGGAAGTAGTTATGCACGACTTACAGTAAAAAGTGGAAATTCAAAGTATACACCAAATGATTATAAAAATTTTAATGGAATAAAGGTTGGACTACTTTATGGAAATAGTAGAAATGAACATTTAAAGAAATTTGCAAATGAAAAAGGATTTAATTACACATTTAAATATTTTAAAAATCAGGAAGAATTGGAAAATGAACTAAAAAATGGAAAAGTAGATGCTATATTAACTAGTAGTTTGAGAAAAGTCAAAAATGAAAGCATAATTGCGCAATTTGCTCCATCCCCATTTTATTGTATTGTAAAAAAAGGTAACACTGAACTGTTACAAGATGTAAATGAAGCTTTAGAAGATATTGAGATGGACAATCCAGCATATAAGTTTAATTTATATAGTAAGTACTATCAGTCTAGTAATAAAGATACATTTATTCTTTCCAGGGAAGAAAGCAATTACTTAAAAAGAAATAATCATATACGTGTAGTAAGTATGCCAAACTCATATCCATTATCATATTTAGATACAGGTAGACTTAAAGGTATTGTACCAGATATATTTGATTTAATTGTAAAAGAGCTTGGATTAAGTATAGATTATGTAAAAGCTAATTCATATAAAGAATCGATTGATATGGTAAAAGAGGGAAAGGCAGATGTTATATGTTTTTTTAATTCAGATTATGGGTGGTCAGAGCAGAATGGAATTAAGATTACATCTCCTTATATGACATTGAACTATAGCATTATAACTAAAAATTATAAAAATACCAAAATTGATAATATAGCTGTTGCTGAGAGCGATACATTCAATGATGAGTATATCAAAGAACACTATAAAGGTAGCAATATTCAAAGATATAAATCTGAAGAAAAAGCTATAAATGCAGTAAAAAGTGGAGATGCAGATGCAGCATTTGTAAATACATATTCTGCTGAAGACTATATACAAAAAGATTATAATAATTTAAAAGCAATTCTAGTTAATGATTATAAAACTAATATATCTTTAGGTGTTGGAAAAAATATAAATCCAACATTATATTCCATTTTGGATAAGAGAATAAATGCACTTAATAAAGATGAGTATTCAGAAATTATTGCAAAGCATACAATTTTTCAAGACTATAAAATTAGTTTATCACAGTATATTCATCAGCATCCAGTTCAAACAGTTTTAATTTCTTTTTGTTTCTTTTTAGTTATAATAGCAGTACTTTCTTATGTTATTGCAATCAACAAAAGACATTCCAATCATATTTTTGATTTGGCATTTAAAGATGTAGAGAATGGAGTTTGGAATTACAATGGATTTGAAGATCAAGCACCACGAATTCTAGAAAAGCATAGAGAAAAATTTTATACAGTAATTGCTTTTGATATATCTAAGTTTGCTATCATAAATGAAAATTATGGTAGAGATTCTGGAGATATGATTATAAAAGAAGTTGCATCAGTTTTGAATAGAGTTATTGGAGACAGGGCATTAATAGCTCATGTAAAAGCAGACCATTTCCTTTTACTCCTACCCTATGATTTAAAAGAAGATTTGGAATTAACTCTTATTGATATAAGTAAAAGTATTTCATACTTTGAAGTTAAGGGGATTGGCATTAAAGTAAAGGCAAATTTTGGAGTATATATTATCAAAGAGCAAGACATTGTTATTACAAAGGCTATTGATTATGCTGAAATTGCTAGAAGAAAAGCAAAAATAAGTAATTCATCTATTATATATTTTGATGAATCTCTTAGAGAAAGTCTTAACAAAGAAAAAGAGATTGTTGATAGGATAGATTATGCATTAGAACATAATGAATTTCAGATTTATTATCAACCTAAGTTTGATATGAGAACAAATAACATTATTGGTGCAGAAGCACTTGTTAGGTGGAATCATAAAGAACTTGGATTTATGAATCCAGGAGAATTTATACCTATACTTGAAAAGAGTGGTGGAATTATAGATGTTGATTTTTTTGTGTTAGAAGAAGTATGTAAGTTGACAAGATTTTGGATAAGTTCTGGAGTTAAACCCATTTCAATCTCTGTAAATCAATCAAGAGTACATTTTCAGAAAAAAGATTATATAAATAGATTACAAAGTTTGCTTACTAAATATGATATACCTAAAAGCATCATTGAACTTGAGATAACTGAAAGTCTATTTGAAAATGATAGTATATCAAATGATATGATAAATGAGATTAAGGAACTTGGTTTTTTAATTTCTGTTGACGATTTTGGTTCTGGATATTCTTCATTACATCTTCTTAATCAAGTTTCTGTAGATATTCTTAAAATAGATAAATCTCTCTTAGATAATTCTGAAGGAAAAGGTAAGGTAGGTAAGATTATTAGTAAAGTAGTTGAGATGGCAAATGACTTGGGATTAGAGGTGATTTGTGAGGGTGTTGAGAGGATAGAACAAGCAGAATTTTTAATGAGTATTGATTGTTACTATGCACAAGGTTATTTGTATGCAAAGCCTATGCCAAAAGATACATTTCTTAAAGAAGTAGATAAATTTAAAGGTATGTAAAAGGATACATATAATATATGTATATAGAGAAATACATATATTATTAATACTAAGTAATGATTGTAATTTTATAAATATATAAATTATAATCATTACTTTTTTTATAAAATAAAAAAGTTTGTTACTATAAAATAATAATTCGAAGAGTATTAGCTTTACACTTAGAAAAATTTAGTTGATATACAATAAAAATACTAATTTTAATTTAGTTTAAATATTTTAAGTGTGTCATGTATGTTGTATTTAATTAGTTTAAAAATTTAATGATAAATACTATATTTCATTAAATTTTATTGAAATAATTTAAATTATTTACTTATTTTAAATTATTAGATAAAATCATATTAAATAATTAAGGAGGTGAATAGACATAGACGAGATAGATTTAAAAATAATTAATTCTCTAAAAAAGAACAGTAGAGCCTCAACTTCTGAAATAAGTAGACAAGTTAATCTATCAATACCAGCAGTTTCAGAGCGTATAAAGAAAATTGAACAGTCAAATATAATTCAAAAGTATACTATTCAAATCAATCGAGAAAAAACAAAGTATAAACTTTTAGCTTTCGTATTTATCAATACAGATTTATCTAAAAGTATAGAAGAGTTTAAGAAGACTATGTTGGAGTATGACACTGTATTAGAATGTCATCACATTTCAGGAGAATATGATTATTTAATAAAAGTATTAGCAGAGGATACAAATGAACTTGAAGAATTTATATCAATAACTTTGAAAAAAATTAGAGGAATCCAGAAAGCTAATACAACCATTGTTTTATCAACAATTAAAGAGGAAATTAATACAATCAAAGATATTTTTTAGATAAGCATATACTAAAATATTGATTATATTAATACCTACTTTCTTACATATTTTTAGGAGGAAAATACAATATGAAAGTTTTAGTTTTTTTAGCAAAAGGTTTTGAAACTATGGAATTTAGTGTATTTGTAGATGTTATGGGATGGGCTAGAAATGATTATGATTACGATATAGATGTAGTAACTGGTGGATTTAAAAAGCAAGTTGTAAGCACATTTAATGTTCCAGTATTAGTTGACAAAACAATAGATGAAATATGTGTAGATGATTATGATGCATTAGCTATTCCTGGAGGATTTGAAGAGTTTGGATTTTATGACGAAGCATATGATATATCTTTTTTAGACTTAATAAGAGAGTTTGATGCAAAAGGGAAGATAATTGCTACTATTTGTGTAGCAGCTTTACCTGTTGGTAAAAGTGGTGTTTTAAAAAATCGTAAAGCTACTACATATCATTTAAAAGATGGTCAAAGACAAAAACAGTTAAGTAAATTTGATGTAAATGTAGTCAATGAGCCAATTGTTGTAGATAGAAACATTATAACTTCATATTGTCCAGAAACCGCACCACATGTAGCTTTTAAGCTTTTAGAAATGTTGACATCTAAGGAACATATGGAAGTTGTAAAATTAGCTATGGGATTTAAATTATAATAAATTAAAGATTATTTAAGTAATCAGAACCCCAATCACACATAACATCTAAAATAGGAATAATGCTTTTTCCAAAATCAGATAATGAATATTCAACTTTTGGAGGTACAACAGGGTAAACAACTCTTACAATTAAGCCATCTGTTTCTAATTCACGTAATTGTTGAGTTAGCATTTTAGCAGTTGCTTTAGGTATTAATTTTTTAAGTTCATTAAACCTTAATGTGGTATCTTTAAGATGCCAAAGAATAAGTGTCTTGTATTTACCACCAATCAATGCAAGGGTTGCTTCTATAGGACAACTGTAATTACTTGAACATTTTTTCATTTTTTTAGACCTCTCAATATATTTTGAAGTACCCTTTTTGGTACTATGTTACAAAAAAGTACATTATTGTAATATATAATTATAGTGATAAGATTATAGCATAGGTTAAATAAATCATCAACTTAGCCTAATAAAATGATAGGGGGGAAATAAATGAATTTTGTTGAAATCGCAAAAAAAAGATATTCTTGTCGTAATTATCAGGATAAAAAGGTTGAAAAAGAAAAACTTGAGAAAATTTTAGAAGTTGCTAGAGTAGCTCCAACAGGGGGGAATCGTCAGCCTCAAAGATTAATTGTAATACAAGAAAAAGAAGGTCTTAATAAAGTTTCTAAGGCTGCGAATATATATGATGCACCATTAGCAATTATCGTATGTGGGGATAAGGATAAAGTTTGGACAAGACCTTTTGATGGTAAACAACTTACAGATATTGATACAAGTATAGTTACTGATCACATGATGTTACAAGCAACTGAACTTGGATTAGCGAGTGTATGGGTATGCTATTTCAATCCAGATGTAATTAGAGAAGAATTTAATTTGTCAGATAATCTTGAGCCAGTAAATATATTACTAATAGGATACGAAGTTGGAACACCAGAAAGTCCAAATAGACATGATAAAACTCGTCTTCCTTTAAATGAAATTGTTTCTTATGAAACTCTTTAGATATAAAAGTAAACTATCTATATGAGATATATAATGAGTTATTTTTTTAAATAAAGTTTTAAAAAAAGTTAATACTTATATAAAATTAATTTTAGTGAAGTATATATCTAGTTGAACAATGATGTATACTTCACTATTTTAATTACTTAGAATACCCACTAATACTTTGAATATCTGCTAAGCTTAAATTTTCATTATATTAACTAAAATACATTGATATTAATTAAAATATATTTATATTAATTAAAATACATCAATTAAATCAATTTTCGAGTCTGGAAAACCACTTAAAATATAATCCTTTATATCACTTAGGTGGTTATAAATTTGTTTTTCATAAATTCCATCAGGACCATATACAAAGTATAGAATATTTTTAGTTTTTTTTGTAATTTGTGTACGATTATCTGGTCCATTAAGAATACTAGATAGTATACCAAGGTTATCTGATAAAAATAAATCGTCTTTTTTTAGAGTTTGCTTTCTTTCTCCTATACCATAAAAATGTTCATTTTCATTTGCTAAATCTATTTTTAAAGGCAATTCTATCTTATCAAGGTCATGTCCTGCTGTTAGAAGAAGATTTTTTAATTCTGCTAAAAACATTGCTTGAATAGGCAGATTTACATTTGGAATACCTTTTGATTTTAGTAAAAGGGATTCTAATTGAAGTAATACAGGATAAGTTTTTTTAAATTTTTTATAATACTTTATGTAGTTGGAAAGAGGCTCTGTTTTAATTTTTTCTTTGCGATTGTATTCAGGGTTTTGTGCAATAATATTTTCAATTTCAGAGTTTTTAAGAAGTAAAAAATTTTCTTCATTAGGTGTTGAATAGGTCATATTTACAATCATAACTCCAAATTTAATATTGGGATAAATTTCCTTTGTGTTACTTGATATTTCTAACATAATTTAGACTCCTTTTAATTTTTTGTTTTATGGTATAATCTTAGCAAGTAAAAAATGGATTTTGTAGTTCCATTTTTATAGTAATTTTATAGAACCACTTTTGGAGGTATTAAAATGTGGATTACAATTAATAGAAATAGTGGCATATCATTGTCAAGACAAATTTATTGTGAGATAAAAGACATGATTTTAAGCGGGAGCTTAAATTTTGAACAAAAACTACCTTCATCTAGAACTTTGGCAAAAGAACTTTCTGTATCACGAAATACAGTGTTAGATGCATATAATCAATTAATTGCAGAGGGATATTTGGAAACAAGGCATGGCTATGGCACAACTATAGCCAAAGTAATATTAGACCATCAAATTGACTTTAAGTTAGACTATACTTCTGAAATTAGAGATAGTTTACATGAGTATAAACAAAATAATTATATAGATTTCTGTTCTGGAATTCCAGAATTAAAGCTATTTCCACGCAAAGAATTATCAAAGTTATATAAACAAATACTACATGATTTGTCACACTTAGATTTTAGATATAATAGTACTGCAGGGGTGTGGAAATTGAGAGAAGAAATATCACAATATTTATTTCGTATTAGAGGAATTAGATGTAGTCCACGAAATATTATGATTGTTTCTGGTTCAACACAAGGGCTATCTTTAATATCACAAGTTTTATATAAAAATAATCAAAAAGTTATTGTGGAGGATCCTATTCACAAAGGATTGTTAAAGGTAATTTCTACTGTGGGATATTCAGTTGTTGGGATTCAAGTGGATGATAAAGGTATAAATACTAACCTAATAAAATCTATAAAGGATGTTTCTTTTATATATACAACACCTTCACATCAATATCCATTAGGTGGTATTTTACCAATTCAAAGAAGACTAGAACTTATTAAATATGCAGTAGAGAATAATTGCTATATAGTTGAAGACGATTATGACAGTGAATTTAGATATGAAGGTCAACCAATTAGTTCCCTCTATGAACTTAATCCAAATAAAGTAATTTATATAGGTTCGTTTAGTAAAATACTATCTCCAGCCATTCGTATGGGATTTATGTTGTTGCCAGATGATATAATAGATGATTATAAATCCTTAAAAATGTATTCTGATGTTCATACAGAATCTATATCTCAGTATGTTCTAGCTGAATTTATTAAAAATGGAGGTTTGGAAAAACATATATTTAAAATGAAGAAGTTATATAATAGAAAGCGTAAATATCTTATTGATATTTTGAATATTGAATTTATAAATGAATTTAAAATAAAGGGTCAAGTAGCTGGGCTTCACATAGTTGTTCATTTTTATAATGTTATTTTTACTGAAAAACTAATCAATCAAATTTATAAAGCAAATATCAGGGTTTATCCTATACAGCAATATGCAATTGAGAATAAAGCAGAATATGACCATGAAGTTGTCCTAGGATATGCTCATCTTAATTTTGATGAAATTGAACAGGGAGTAAGAATGCTTAGAAAAATAATACATACAAATTAAGATGTATTAGGAAAGGTTTTTTACAATATCTTATTTTTAGGTATGTATTTTACTTTAGTTTTTTTACAACTCACATATTCATTTATACTACATACTTCCAGTTGTATTGTGTGGACAAATTACTTATTGTATTCTGAAATCATCAATTAAGGAAGGTAGATGAAATGTATGAATAAGATAATAGAAGTAATTAATTTGCAAAAAAGCTATGATACTTTTAAAGCTGTGAAAGGGATTGATTTTTATGTAGAGGAAGGGAATTTGTTTGCATTACTGGGAGCTAATGGTGCTGGAAAATCTACAACAATTGATATTCTTTGTACGTTATTGAGTTATGATAGCGGAGAAGTGATTATAGATGGGCATAAATTAGGTGTAGAGGATAATAAAATTAAAGAAAAAATTGGAGTAGTATTTCAAGAAAGTATACTAGATTCACTTTTGACAGTAAGAGAGAATCTTACAATTCGTGCAAAATTTTATATCAAGAATAAAGATAAAGTAAGACAAATTGTGCATAAATCTGCTTTATCTGTAGGAGCTATGGAATTTATAGATAGACCATATGGTAAATTGTCTGGAGGTCAAAAGCGTAGGGCCGATATAGCAAGAGCTCTTTTAAATACTCCTAAAATACTGTTTCTAGATGAGCCTACAACAGGGCTTGACCCAGAATCTAGAAAATGTGTATGGGATACTATATTAAAATTACAAAAACAATATGGTTTTTCTATAGTTCTTACAACCCATTATATGGAGGAGGCTTCAAAAGCTGATTATATTGTAATGCTTGACTATGGTGTTATAACAGCAAAAGGTTCACCTCATGAACTAAAATATAAATACAAAGCAAATAATTTAGATGATGTATTTTTGAATATAGTTAGAAATAGAGGTGAAAAAAATGTTTAATATAGCACAAAGAAATATAATGATTTTTTTAAGAAATAAAAGAGGAGTATTTTCATCTTTTTTAGGTGCAATAATTGTAATCGGCATCTATGTTATTTTTTTAGGAGAAAATTTAAAGGAAGGTTATCCAAATATTAAAGATATAGACATATTAATGAATAGTTGGGCAATGGCAGGAATTATTTCTGTTGTTTCTGTAACTACAACAATGGGTTCTTTTGGAGTTACAGTATTGGATAAGGAGTTAAAAAGAAACAAAGATTTTTATTGTTCACCTGTTAAAACAAGAGAGCTGGTAGGAGGATATATTTTAAGTTCATATTTAATTGGTGTAATTATGAGTATATTTACATTTATACTTGCAGAGATATATATTGTATCAAGTGGGGGACAATTTTTACCTATGCTTTCTATTATAAAGGTTATTGGTGTAATTTTATTAACCGTTTTATCATCTAGTGCAATGATATTTTTTATTGTAAATTTGTTAAATAGCATAGATACATTTTCAACTGCTTCTACGATTATAGGTACTCTTATTGGATTCTTGACAGGAATTTATATACCTATTGGAAGCTTACCTCAAGCAGTGCAAACCCTTATAAAGTTATTTCCAATTTCACATGGGACTGTATTGCTTAGACAAATTATTACGGAGCCTCCATCAAAAGTAACATTTGTGGATTCAACAAATGCATTAACTGAATTTAATGAGCATATGGGAGTAACATTTGGTGGTATTGGAAGTTTGTCTGAAAATTCAATTCATATTATGTTTCTAGTTATTTCTGCAATAGTATTTTATTTTGTTACTATACTTATGGTATCAAGAAAAAAAGCTAGAAATTAATAGTAGGAAAATATACTATAGTCTTTTTATAGAAATCAAAAGAAAGGATGTGTTAGAGTGAAGGTAATAATTGAAACTCCCTTAGACGGAGAAGAGGATGAAATTATAATAAGATGCAGAAATATTGATGATGAAATACTTAAATTGATTTTTAACATCAAGATGCAAAGAGAGTCTCTTATAGCATATAAAAATGAACAACTCTATCGTATCAATCCTTTAGATGTCTATTACTTCGAATCTGTAGATAACCACACTTATCTTTATTGTAAAAATGATGTTTATGAGTTTAAGAAGAAGCTTTATCAGATTGAGGAAATTTTTTTTAATAGTGACTTTCTTAGAATATCTAAGTCTGTAATATTAAATCTTACAAAAATAGACTCAATTGTACCAGCGTTTAATGGTAGATTTGAAGTAATACTAGATAATGGTGAAAAGACAATTATTTCACGCCAATATGTACCAATGTTGAAGAAAAAACTAAAGATATAAAGGAGTTGATTGAATATGAATTTAATAAATACACTAAAGTATGTAGTTCGTTATTTTTGTATGATAACTACAGGAGTTTTAATATCTGTTTTTACTTCTTGTTTAGTATTTAGCCCTGATGAGACATTTAGTATAAATATTTTCCAACAGATTTTATTAATTGCATTGGTCACATCTCTATCCACATTAATTTTTTATTCAAAACGAGAACTAGGTAGAAAAGAGTTACTAATTCGCCAAGTAATTCATATAATTTTTCTATTTGTTTTCGTTCTGTGGTTTTCATTTAAAAGTAATTGGATTGATAGTGGTCATATTTTTCAAACTCTGTTTATAGCACTATCTATATTTATTATCTATCTTTGTATAACACTTGCTACTTGTAAAAGAGATAAGGAAGAATCTATTTTATTAAATAAAGGTTTGAAAGAATATAGGAAAAATAAAATTAGTAAATAATAGCTAAGACAATTCAACAAATTATAAATTTATTATTAATTGAGTTTTTATATCAGTCATTAATTTAAGATAGCAATTTATATTAAGAAGAAAATTCTTGTATGAGTTATAATACTTAAAAGGAGATGATGAGGTTGAAAACAAATACAGATGTAATTATGGAAATCATTGATTATATAGAAGAACATCTTACAGAAAATCTAAATCTAGATAAAATGGCTGATGTTGCTAGTTATTCAAAATATCACTTACACAGAATGTTTACAAACATTGTGGGATGTACTATGTATCAATATATTAAAAGAAGGAGACTTACTGAAGCAGCTAGACAACTTGTATTTACAGATAAATACATTATAGATATAGCTCTTACAGTTGGATATGCTACACACCAGTCTTTCACATTAGCATTTAAAACTTTATATAAAGAATCTCCACAAGTATATAGAAGTAAAGATGAATTTTATCCTATTCAACAAAGATTTGTTTTAAATCCAAATCATCAAATCCAAAATGTAGATTGTATTTCTTATACAAGTATTAGTTATGAACGAAGAAGAGATGAAATCAATTCTTATCTCAACTTTAATATTAATTGTGAGGTGAAAGTAGCATGAGTTTAGTACCACATGTAATTGAACAGACAGGTCAAGGTGAAAGGTCTTATGATATATATTCAAAACTATTAAAAGATAGAATTATATTTATAGGCGAAGAAATTAATGATGCTATTGCAAGTTTAGTAGTAGCTCAATTACTATTCTTAGAATCAGAAGACCCAGATGCAGATATAACTATATATATAAATAGCCCAGGAGGGGCTGTAACATCAGGGTTTGCTATATACGATACTATGAACTATGTAAGATGTGATGTATCAACTATTTGTATTGGTATGGCTGCAAGTATGAGCGCTTTTTTACTTTCTGGAGGTACAAAAGGAAAAAGATATGCCTTACCTAATGCAGAAATTATGATACATCAACCTATGGGTGGAGCTAAAGGGCAAGCAACAGATGTAAAAATAGCAGTAGATAATATGTTGAGAACAAAGGAAAAATTAGATAGAATTCTTTCTGAGAATACTGGAAAATCAATAGAAGATATTAGAGTAGATACAGATAGAGATAATTTTATGACTGCAAAGGAAGCTAAAGAATATGGATTGATTGATCATATAATGGAGAAGTGTGAGTAGAGTATTATTTTAAAAGCTTAATTTATAGTATATAACTAATGTCAAAATAATCATGTTTAAATGAACATGATTATTTTTTTGTTTAAAAAAAGAAGTTTTTTAAAATGTCAAGTAAATAAGTAATAAATAGTAATTTTACGTATCAGTTTAGAGATTTTCTAGAGATATTAACCAATGTGGTTGCAATGATATGATAACTTATAGACCACACTGGTTAATTTGCATAAGGGGTTAATTTAGATGTAAATCCTATGAACTTATGATAAAAGATAAAGAAGATTATAAATATAAGTTTATAATATATAATTGCATACTATTATGCAGATAATAAATACAAAAAATTGATATAAAAAGTTCAGTAGAAAATATTAATTTTTTTAATCAACTAATAATAAGCCAAAGTGGTTTTGAATTTCTCCTTTTTCTCGTAAAGTATTTATTTCAAGTCCATTTGACCTTACTGTAGCAAAAACATCAATACCACATGCTTCCATTGATGGAGCAGTCTTGTTAGGAAAACTACAAGTATCAGGATTACATTTAGCACACTTTGTACAAGGGCCACTTCCAAAAGCAATTGATTTATAATATCCATCTAAAAAAAGTTCTCTTGCTATTTCAACAGCTAAAGGAGTAACAATACTCATTTTATGACATCGAAATAAAATAGCTTTTTTGTAACAATCTATTATTGCTTGCGTCTGTTGATAGGTTGGAGTATTGGGTGGACAACAATGACTATGACCATATGTATTACAACCAAACTGACACTTATAAATTGTCCATGCTGCTGTGACAATCGTTTTAGGGTCTATTGAAACTGCAATGTCAGCTCCACTAGATTTTAATATTTCAAAGTATTTTTTCATAATTTACCTCCTATCAAAAATAGTTTTATTTTTTATCTTGTATGAATGGTTAAATTTTACGTATTCTTATACTTATGGTAACGCAAAAATAAATATCAATCAAATCGATATATTTAAATTATGAATTAAATAAAAATGAACTATAAACATATATGATAAATAAACTTAACTACTAATTTTTTGTCGTTAAAAATTTTCCATATTTCAATAACAAAATAAGAGTAAATACCATATATTACTTATGTCTGTAATATATAAAAGACAAAGGAGTTGTACATTATGATTACAATAAGTTTGTGCATGATTGTTAAAAATGAAGAAGAAGTTATAGGCAGATGTTTAGAGTGTGTAAAGGATCTAGTAGATGAAATTATAGTTGTAGATACTGGTTCCACAGATTCCACAAAAGAAATAGTTTCAAAATATACAGACATGGTGTACGATTTCGAATGGATAGATGACTTCTCTGCTGCGAGAAATTTTTCATTTTCTAAAGCTTCTAAAGACTATATAATGTGGCTTGATGCAGATGACATAATTTTAGAAGAGGATAGAAAAGAACTATCAAAAGTTAAAGAAAATTTAGATACTTCTATTGATATGGTCATGGCAAAATACAATGTATCATTTGATGAAAACGGAAAACCAACTTTATCATATTATAGAGAACGCTTATTTAAGAGAAGTTCTAATTATAAATGGGTTGACCCTATTCATGAAGTAATACCTCTTGTTGGAGAAATATTTTATTCTGACATTGCAATATCACATAAAAAACTTCATAGACAGGACCCTTTAAGAAATCTCAGAATTTTTGAAAAAATGATTTCAGAAGGTAGGATATTGGAGCCAAGACATCAGTTTTATTACTCAAGAGAATTGTATTATAATGCAAGATATAAAGATGCTATAGAAGGTTTTACTAAGTTTTTAGACTCTTCAAAAGGGTGGATTGAGGATTGTATAAGTGCTTGCAGAGATTTAGCCACATGTTATTACTTAATTAATGATGAAAAAAGTGCCTTATATTCTTTATTTAGAAGCTTTGAATTTGATGAGCCAAGAGCAGAAGTTTGCTGTGATATAGGAAAGCACTTGTTTGATAGACAAAGATATAAAGAAGCTATTTTTTGGTATAAAGTAGCATTAACTAGAGATAAAAATGACATTAATGGAGGATTTAAGTCAAATGATTGTTATGGATACTTACCATATATACAATTAAGTGTATGCTATGACAAACTAGGAGAAATGGATAAAGCGATATCTTATCATGAAAAAGCAAAAGAAATCAAACCTAACGATAGTGCTATTTTGTACAATGAAAATTATTTTAGTAAATATAAAAGTTATTGATAAGTCACAATAATACTAATTTTGACATATTATATAGAGAGCATGAAAGCTCAAATATATTAGGAGGTGCTTTAAGTAATGAGTAGAAATAAATATTTTGGCCCATTTGATGGTAATAACCATGATAACAACTATGATGATTGCAATAGCAGTTGTGATAGTTGTAATAGTTGTGACTGTCATCATGGTTGCCCACCATCATGTATAGGTCCAACCGGACCAATGGGTCCAAGAGGTAGAACAGGTCCAACAGGCCCAACAGGTCCAACCGGACCAATGGGTCCAACAGGCCCAACAGGAAACACAGGAGTAACAGGAAACACAGGAGCAACAGGGTTAATAGGTCCAACAGGTCCAACAGGGTCAGTAGGTCCAACAGGAGCAACAGGAGCAACAGGATTTGGAGTAACAGGCCCAACAGGTCCAACGGGAGCAACAGGAAATACAGGAGCAGATGGAGTAACAGGCCCAACAGGTCCAACAGGAGTAACAGGAGCAAATGGAATAACAGGTCCAACAGGGATAACAGGAGCAACAGGATTTGGAGTAACAGGCCCAACAGGTCCAACAGGAGCAACAGGAGTAGGAATAACAGGAGCAACAGGTTTAATAGGTTCAACAGGAGCAACAGGGACACCTGGAGCAACAGGTCCAACAGGAGTAACAGGAGCAACAGGAGCAGATGGATTGGCAGGTCCAACAGGTCCAACAGGAGCAACAGGAACACCTGGAGCGACAGGAGTAACAGGTCCAACAGGAGCAACAGGAGATACAGGAGCAGATGGACTGGCAGGTCCAACAGGTCCAACAGGAGCAACAGGAGCAGATGGACTGGCAGGTCCAACAGGTCCAACAGGAGCAACAGGAGTAGGAATAACAGGAGCAACAGGTTTAATAGGTCCAACAGGAGCAACAGGAACACCTGGAGCGACAGGTCCAACAGGCCCAACAGGAGCAACAGGAGCAAATGGATTGATAGGCCCAACAGGAGCAACAGGAAATACAGGGGCAGATGGAGCAACAGGTCCAACAGGTCCAACAGGAGCAACAGGAGATACAGGAGCAAATGGATTAGTAGGTCCAACAGGTCCAACAGGAGCAGCAGGAGCAGCTGGAGCAACAGGTCCAACAGGTCCAACAGGAGCAACAGGGGTAGGAATAACAGGAGTGACAGGAGCAACAGGAGCAACAGGCCCAACAGGAGCAGATGGATTAGTAGGTCCAACAGGAGCAACAGGAAACACAGGAGCAGATGGAGTACCAGGTCCAACAGGTCCAACAGGAGCAACAGGAAATACAGGAGCAGATGGAGCAACAGGCCCAACAGGAGCAACAGGAAATACAGGGGCAGACGGATTGGTAGGTCCAACAGGAGCAACAGGAAATACAGGAGCAGCTGGAGCAACAGGAGTAACAGGCCCAACAGGAGCAACAGGAAATACAGGAGCAGATGGAGCAACAGGCCCAACAGGGGCAACAGGAAATACAGGAGCAGATGGAGCAACAGGCCCAACAGGAGCAACAGGAAATACAGGAGCAGCTGGAGCAACAGGAGTAACAGGTCCAACAGGAGTAACAGGTCCAACAGGAGCAACAGGTCCAACAGGGGCAACAGGAATACCAGGAGCTAGTGCTATAATACCTTTTGCATCAGGTATACCACTAGCACTTACAACTATAGCTGGTGGATTAGTGGG
Source organism: Clostridioides sp. ES-S-0001-03 (assembly GCF_020676075.1). Lineage (NCBI taxonomy): Bacteria > Bacillati > Bacillota > Clostridia > Peptostreptococcales > Peptostreptococcaceae > Clostridioides > Clostridioides sp. ES-S-0001-03. The sequence goes on from NZ_JACVWJ010000001.1 coordinate 73,194, forward strand.
TACACCAGGATTTGTAGGTTTTGGAAGTTCAGCTCCAGGCCTAAGTATAGTTGGTGGAGTAATAGACCTTACAAATGCAGCAGGAACATTGACTAACTTTGCATTTTCAATGCCAAGAGCTGGAACAATAACATCTATTTCAGCATATTTTAGTACAACAGCAGCGCTTTCACTTATTGGTTCAACAGTCACAATTACAGCTACACTTTATGAATCAACTGCACCAAACAACTCATTTACAGCTGTACCAGGAGCAACAGTTACACTGGCTCCACCACTTACAGGTATATTATCACTTGGTTCAGTTTCTAATGGAATTGTAACAGGATTAAATATATCAGTAACAGCACAAACTAGATTCTTACTAGTATTTACAGCGACAGCGTCAGGACTTTCATTAGTTAATACTGTAGCAGGATATGCAAGTGCAGGAATTTCGATTAACTAAATTATATAATTAAAAAAAGGCTTCTAGTATCTGATTGATATTAGAAGCTTTTTTATATTAATTGATGAGCAGAATATAGCATACTATTATATAATATAAAATAATAGTATTAAATTAGAAAGAGATACTTTTTTGGGGGGATATTATGAAAAATAGAATTGAAAAATTAATGAATAACTTTGTAAAAGATTATTATAATTCAAATGATGTGACTCAAAAGTGGCAAGAGCTTTTATTTGCCTATGCTTCTGCTGAAGATGAAATGTTTTATCAGTTAAAAAATATTGTAGGAACATCTCATGCTATGCCAAAAGATTTTTTAAAAGATGGTAAGACTATAATTACATATTTTATACCCTTTGATAAAAACATAAATAATAGTAATATTGGAGGGCTCGAATGTTCAGAAAGTTGGGCAAGAGCTTATATAGAAACTAATAAATTGATTTCCGATTTAAATAATTTTTTATGTGAAGAGCTAGGCAACATGGGATTTGACTCCTATGCTATTCCTGGGTCATATAATTTTGATAATGATAAATTGATTAGTGATTGGTCACAAAGACATGTAGCATTCATAGCAGGTCTTGGAACTTTTGGTCTAAACAATATGCTTATTACAGAAAAAGGATGTTGTGGAAGGATAGGAAGTATAATCACAAGCTTAAAGTTAGAACCAACTAAAAGACCAGAAAAGGAATACTGCTTGTATAAACAGAATAATAGTTGTAAAAAGTGTGTAAGTAAATGTGTGAAAGAAGCTTTAAAAGAAGATGGGTTTGATAGAAATAAGTGTTATGAAATGTGTATGATAAATGAGAAAAAATATTCTTATATAGGTGGATGTGATATCTGTGGAAAATGTATAGTTGGAGTTCCATGTTCAGTAATAAACCCATCAATGTAAAAGTTTCTTTTAATTAACAATTCTAATTTGATATATAATAAACTACAAATATAAATAAAAAATAAAGAAATTATGTTGATTGACAACTATTTGTGCTATTGATAGACTTATATGTATCGCTGTGATATAAGGAGGGGTGAGACTTTATGCTTGATTTAATCTTTATTTTTGCATAGCAAGGGCTATTGCAACTATAAAATTTAATATACAGATAGCCCTTTGCTATTCCTAATAAAAAATTACTGTTTAATAGGAGAGCAAAATGAGCTATAAAAAAGCAATACATATATTACCAGAAGAATTACTTGAATTGATACAAGAATATGTGGATGGAGAATGTATTTATATTCCCAGAAAATCAAACAATAAAAGAGAATGGGGAAGTAATACATCTACTCGTGAAGATTTAACAATTAGAAATATGCAAATTTATGAAGATTATCAAGTTGGTCATGATTTGCAGTATTTATCAGAAAAATATTATCTGTCTTTGAAGAGTATTCAAAGAATTATATTACAAGAAAAAAGAAAAGATATTTAAATGTAAGCCAGTATAGTTCTATAACTATACTGGCTTATTTTCTTTTGTTAAAAATGTTTAAGGTATAGTTTTTTTTTAGTGGATGCTATAATTTAATTAATTTCAGAAGCTTATATAATAAGAAAATTCAGCAGTAGTGTCGATATTAAGAGAAAATAATTTATTATATAAGTGTGTAATTGAAATTTAAATTTATTAAAAATTAGGAGGTACTGTTTTGAAAAAAATGCTTGATTATATTCCACCTTTTCACGACTTTCTATTTTAGCAATATTATAGAAAGGAAAATGTATTTATGCAAAAAATTACTTGGGAGATTGAGTATAAATCCCAATTGCCAGTAATTAGGTACTGTAAAAAATGTGGGAAAAAGACTGAATACATTTGTTCAGATTTATTTAGAGTGAATGCCCAACATAAGTATTTAGATATTTGGTTAATATATAAATGCTCAAATTGTGATTCAACATGGAATTCAACCATATATTCTCGTATTAATCCAAAAAACTTAAATCCAGAGATATTAGAACAATTTTATACGAATGATTATAATCTTGTTAAACAATATGCTATGAATGTTGAGTTTTTACATAGAAATGGGGCGAAAGTTGGCATCCCAGAATATAAAATAGTAGGTCAAGATATTTGTATTGATGACTCTACACAAATTCGTATTGCAAGTAAGTATCCATGTCAATTAAAGGTATCCACGTTATTACGTGAGAAGCTTGGCATATCTAGAAAGGTCTTTGAAGACATGTTAGACTGTGGGATGATAAAAAGTATATCTGGAGTTGACCTAAGGAGAAGTAAGTTAAATTATGAGATTGTGTTACAAATTGGAAAGAGTAAACAATAATATTTAAATCGGTTAGACCAGCCAGTTTAACATGTTTTATGTAACATCATTTTAAATAAGTATAGCAGCTTTAAAAAATACAAAGAAGCTATACTTATTTGTGTATAATAACATTATCTTTTTTCTAGATTTTCTAATATCTCATAGTAGTGTGTTGTAGCTAGTGTACTTGGCTTACCTTATCTGATAAATATTGATTTTCTACGTTCATTTCTTAATTCCATTTCATATTAGATTCTGACTAAATTTATCAAGAATTCTACTACAATAGTATCAATGTTTATAATTGATTTACTTTATTCAAAATTGCATCTATAGCTGTGTCAGGAACAACTGCTAAGTCTTCTGCATTAAAATAATAAATTATATTAGAGTCAAATAATATATTTGAATTTGGTGGAAATTCATCATCTCCAAACCAAAGTATAAATATCATAGAAGTATTACCTATGTATGTAAACTTATAAGCTAGGTCACCCATCTTTACTTTTTCAGCTCCAATATTCTCCATGACCAGTTTATATTTATCTATTTTAGATGTAAAGATTTCTGAAAGTCTTGCTAGAGTTCTATTTAGAAAGTTAGGATAATAGACATTGCCTCCAGGAACTTCTTTAAAAGTTATATATTTATTTGTAAGAGGTATACCTTTAGAATTACACAAATACCTAAGCATTAGAATCTTAAGTTCGAAATTTTTACAGAGACTTCCATTACTATTCCAAACTTCTCCACTCGGATAATCAACTATATACTGTCTATCAAAAAAATCAATAGTAAATTTGCTTGAATCACTATTAAAGTCAATATTACTTAAATTACTAATTGTATGAGGGTCCAATTCTTTGAGTTTTTTTCGTGCATAATCAAATGGGACATTATAATTACTTGTTTTGATATTTTTATCCATAATATTTTCCTCCGATTTAAAGACCTATTTATATATTTATAAAAAGTTTTCTTATTATTGATTTTATTATATATCCAGAATATTACAATATTAAATTAATAAATAAATTTTGCTATTTAAAGGAATCTATGTAAAATAAATATTAAGTGTTTAAAATATAAATTTTTTATGTTTGAAGTGTTAAAATGATTCTACTATAAAATATTAATTAATTGCTTTAAGTTATAATATAATAGTATGAGATTTTATATAAATTTATAAAGATATAACTAAATATATAAATTAAGGTGTCATTAAATATGTAATGGAGGTGTTAGTATGTCTAAGATACTAGTAGTAGATGATGAATTAGATATGTTAAAGTTAATTGAAAATATATTAAAAAGAGATGGGCATGAAGTAAAGGTAATTAGTGATGTAGAAAACATTTTTGATATTGATTATAATCCTTTTAATCTAATAATATTAGATGTAATGATGCCCAAAATGGATGGTTTTGAAGTATGTAAAATTATAAGAAATAAGGTTGATTGTCCAATATTGTTTTTGACAGCTAAAAATATGGAAAGTGATGTTATGTATGGTCTTGGTATAGGGGCAGATGATTATATTACAAAGCCTTTTGGTGTAGGTGAGTTAAGAGCCAGAATAAATGCTCATTTGAGAAGAGAAAATAGAGAGAAAAAAAATTCATTAACTATATCAAATGTTCAATTTAATTTTTTGGGAAAAGAAATTTCTGTTGATAATAATAAGATAAATTTTACTAAGAGTGAGTACCTAATATGTGAATTTCTAGCAAAAAATAAGGGACAAGTCTTTTCAAAAGAAAGAATATATGAGCATATATATGGATTTGATGGAGAAAGTGATATAAGTGTTATTACAGAACACATAAAAAATATACGAAGCAAGTTGAAATCTTATGATATTTATACAATAGAGACTGTATGGGGGATAGGATATAAGTGGATATAATAAAGTATTACTCAGTGCAAATACATTATATATCTACAAAATGTTTGTAAAATATTAATCTATATATTAAAATTTAATTTATAGATTAATATTTTTTGTAAATTACAAAATTGTAAGGTATTTTGTTATAAAATATTAATATTAGTAGTGTATACTAATAATATGGTGTTTAATATAAATCTTGAGCAAAGGATGGTTTTTCTAATGGATAAACTAAAAAATATTAGAAAGAGTCTACTACAGTATACATTTTTATTTTTATTAATAGGTATAACAATTTACTTGGTATTTAAAACATTAGATATTAAGATGTTATCAAATGTTATAACTATGGTAGATAAAAAGTTTTTATTTGTAGGGGCTTTGGCAATAATGTCTCACATAATGCTTGAAGGATTAGTAATGAAGATAATTATAGAAAGTACTCACAAAGTCAATATTAGATTTATTGGTTTCAAGCTAGCCATTATGGGATTTTATTATAATCTAATAACTCCATTTGCTTCAGGAAGCCAACCAGTACAAATATATGTACTTAAAAAATGCAAAATGCCACTTAGTAAAGCAAGTGCAGTTGTTACAAATAAGTCTATTATTTTTCAAATAGTAGTTACTGTTTATTGCACAATATTAGTATTAATGAATCTAGCTATGCTAGAAAAACAAATGAAAGTAATCATGCCCTTAGTGTTTCTAGGAATAGCAATTAATTCATTTGTTTTAATTATGATAATTTTAGTTATTTTAAATCCTCAAAAAATAAAATATTTTATGAGAGTTTCAGTAAAATATTTATCAAAATTTAAGTTTTTAAGATTCCTAGAGAGTAAAGTAGACTCTATAGAAAATTTTATAGATGATTATAGTAAAGCAATAAGTTTTTTTGCTAAAAATAAAAAAGTATTGATTTTAACTATTATAGTGACTTTTATTCAATTAAGTGCTTACTTTAGTGTATCATTTTGGATATATAAAGCATTTAATTTACAAGGTTATAGTTATATTTATATATTAACACTACAAGCTTTTTTATATATGGCAATATCTCCAATACCAACACCTGGTAATGTAGGAGCTAATGAATTAGCATTTTTCACTATATTTAAATCAGTATTTCCTCAACCTCTAATGGGTTATGCAGTATTTTTATATGGTGGATTTATGTACTATTTGATTCTGATTGGAAGTGGTATCTTTACTGTAATCACTCACTATAGAATGAAAAATAGAATTGGTAGAAATGCCATTTTAAGTGAAAATTAGATAAATCTAAATAAGCATATAGTAAAAAATATGTCATAAGAACTATAATATTTTAATTAGGCGATTAAAATATAAGGATTGTTATGACATATTTTTTTTAAAATTTAAAAGGAATTGTGAGAAAATTGTTGAATTTAATAGATAATATTGCAAAATATTTGTAAATTTTGCATATTATAAAAGTACTTTATTATCTTTAAGGTAAATTTTACTCATCAGGGGATAAATCTAAGGGGGGAAATGTATGGAGAAGAAAATTTTAACAGTTTGTCCATACTGTGGAGCTGGATGCCAATTATATCTAGTAGTAAAAGATAACAAGATATTAAAAGCGGAGCCAGCTGATGGTAGAACAAATCAAGGAAGTTTATGTTTAAAAGGTCGTTATGGATGGGATTTTCTAAATGACCCTAAAATTTTAACACCTAGGCTAAAAAAACCAATGATAAGAAAACAAGGTGTGTTAGAAGAGGTTGAATGGGATGAAGCTATAAGTTATACAGCTTCAAGATTAAACGAAATTAAAGAAAAATATGGTCCTGATTCTATTATGGGAACAGGCTCTGCAAGAGGGCCTGGTAATGAAGCAAATTATATAATGCAAAAATTTATGAGAGCTACAATAGGAACTAATAATGTTGACCATTGTGCTCGTGTCTGACATGCACCATCTGTAGCCGGTCTGGCTTACTCATTAGGTAGTGGTGCAATGTCTAATTCTATACCAGAAATAGAAAACGCAGATGTTTTATTCATATTTGGATATAATGGAGCAGATTCACATCCAATAGTTGCAAATAGAATAATTAAAGCTAAGAAAAATGGAGCTAAGTTAATTGTTACTGACCCTAGATTAACTGAGTCTGCAAGAATTGCTGATATACATCTACCTATAAAGGGTGGAACAAATATGGTTTTAGTAAATGCTTTTGGAAACGTTTTAATAGAAGAAGGTCTTTACAATAAAGACTTTGTTCAAAACCATACACAAGGATTTGATGAGTACAAAGAAATTGTTAAACCATATACAGCTAAATATGCTGAGAAGCTGACAGGAATTCCAGAAGAACTTATAAGAAGAGCTATGAGAGAATATGCAAAAGGTAAGAAGGCAATGATACTTTATGGAATGGGTGTCTGCCAATTTGGTCAAGCTGTTGATGTAGTTAAAGGGCTTGCATCAATTGCTCTACTTACAGGTAATTTTGGTAGAGAAAGCGTTGGAATAGGACCTGTACGTGGACAAAATAATGTTCAAGGAGCTTGTGATATGGGGGCTCTTCCTAATGTATATCCTGGTTATCAAAATGTAACTGATGATAAGATAAGAGAAAAATTTGAAAATGCTTGGGGAGTAAAGTTATCTCCTAATAATGGATATAGTTTAACTCAAGTTCCAAATTTAGTGTTAAAAGAGAAGAAGCTTAAAGCTTATTATATATTTGGGGAAGACCCAGTACAAAGTGACCCAGATGCATCAGAAGTTAGAGAGGCTTTAGATGAGTTAGAGTTTGTTGTTGTTCAAGATATATTTATGAATAAGACAGCACTTCATGCTGATGTTATACTTCCAGCTACTTCTTGGGGCGAACATGATGGAGTATATACATGTGCAGATAGAGGATTCCAATTGATGAGAAAAGCTATAGAGCCACAAGGAGATGTAAAACCAGACTGGCAAATTATAAGTGAAATTTCTACAGCAATGGGATATCCTATGAACTACAAAAATACTAGAGAAATATGGGATGAACTAAGAGCATTATGTCCAAATTTCTTAGGCGCTACTTATGAAAAAATAGAGGCTCAAGGTTCTGTTCAATGGCCTTGTAAGAGTGAAAGTATGGAAGACAAAGGAACTATGTATCTATATGAAGGACAAAAATTCTCTACTCCTAATGGAAGAGGTAATTTATTTGCTGCAGAATGGAGACCTCCTATGGAAGTTGAAGATGATGAGTATCCATTTAGTTTATGTACTGTGAGAGAAGTTGGTCACTATTCAGTAAGAACTATGACTGGTAACTGTAGAACACTTAGTTCATTAGAAGATGAGCCAGGTCGTGTTCAAATAAATTGTAATGATGCAGATAGATTAGGAATTGAAGATGATGAACTAGTTAGAATTAGTTCAAGAAGAGGAAGTGTAATAACAAGAGCAACAGTAACTGACAGAGTTAAAGAAGGAGCAACATATATGACTTATCAGTGGTGGGTTGGAGCTTGTAATGAGCTTACAATAGCAAACTTAGACCCTATATCTAAAACACCAGAATACAAATATTGTGCTGTTAAACTTGAAAAACTTGATGACCAAGAGTTAGCAGAGAAATGTGTAAGAGAAGAATATCAAAGTCTTAAAGATAAAATGACTGCCACAAATGTTTAGTAGTTATTAGATTAAAGATTTATAAAAAGCGGAAGGGCAAATATCTTATGGAGAATATATACTCAAAAACTAAGTCCCAAGAAAATAGTAAAGGTGAAGTTTTTGAAAACAGTTATAGTTTAGTAGATTATGAATACATGAATTCTTTTAAATTAGAAATAAGCAAAATAAATGAACATGATTTATCAAATGAATATGAAGAAATAATTGCAGAATATCCACTTAGCTTTATTTTAAATGATAAATACATAAATACATTTTTATGTACACCATATAATTTAAAAGAGCTTGTAGTTGGTTTTTTGAGAACAAAGGGATATATAGAAAATAAAAAAGACATATTAGATATAGAAATAAATGATAAGGAACGTGTTACAAAAGTAACTATTCAAGAGAGACATAAGGATGAAGAGGAACAAATTATATTTTTAAACTCACTAGACTATATAAGTTGTGCTCCTGTAGAGAGTAATATAAAAATAAATTATGATGCGATTTACAGTATAATGGATAAAAACTTAAATTCGTCAGAATTATTTAAAAATACAGGTGGAGTACATAGTGTATCCATATTTGATAATGATAAAAAAATAGTGACCTGTGAAGATGTAGCAAGGCATAACGCAATGGATAAAGCAATAGGGTTTTGTGTTTTAAATGAAATATCACTAAAAGATAAAACTGTAGTTGTAAGTGGGAGAATATCTTTAGAGATGATACTAAAGGCAGCTATGACTCAAATTCCTATTGTAATATCAAAATCAGCACCAACTAATTTATCAATAGAGCTTTCTAAAAAATTAAATATAACTCTTATTGGATTTGTAAGAGGAAGACGAATGAATATCTATGCAAATTCACAGAGAGTTATCAAAAAGTGAGACTGAAGCGTATGTATGCTAATAAAGAAGAAAAAAAATATTCAAGATGTGAAGTGTGTGGAGTAGTAATTGATGATACTGACAAAGTATATGCCAATAAATATAATTTGTGTAAAAAATGCAAGCGAAATATAAGTATTGAAAAAACACTAAAATATATAAATATATATAATAAAAATAACTAGGGACTTAGAAATATACAAATTGAAAGGTGGGATAATATGAATAATAAAATAGGCTCTTTTGTAATAGCAGACCCAAGTAAATGTACAGGTTGCAGATCTTGTGAAGTAGCTTGTTTTACAATGCATAACCAACATAATAATGTAGGATATACGGTTGGGACAGTTGACATACCAGTTATACCTAGACTCTATTTAGTAAAAGGTGATACTTTCTGTATGCCAATACAATGTAGACATTGCGAAGATGCTCCTTGTCTAAATTCATGTCCACAAAAAGCTATAAACAAAGAGAACAATGTCATGTTTGTTAATGAAGAAAAGTGTATAGGGTGTAAAACTTGTCTCCTAGCATGTCCTTTTGGAGCTATAGATTTACTTCCACAATATAAAGATGGTAAAGAAGTAGAACAAGTAATTTTGGAAGAAAATAAAAAAATAGCGTATAAGTGCGATTTATGTAAAGACAATGAAAAAATAGCTTGTATAAGCGCATGTCCTCAAGATGCATTAAAACTTGTTACTCCAATAGATGACAAAAAAGCTAAGAATAGACAAGCTGCACTTAGTTTATTGTTGACAAATAAATAAAGGATAAAGGGGTGACGTTTATGATAATAAATATAGATAAAGATTTATGTACTGGATGCAGAGAATGTTCAAAGGTATGTCCAGTAAATGCTATTGAGGGGGAAGAAGGAAAACCACAAGAGATAAACCTAGATAGATGTGTTATGTGTGGTCAATGTGTTCAAACTTGTAAATCGTATGCTTCAGTTATAGATGAAGGATTTGAGTTTTTGAAAGATAAAAAACAAGAACGAAAAATACCAGAATCAATAAATGAACCTATATTCGCAGCACATAATGTATGCGATGTAGATAGGGTAAAAAAAGCTTTAAGTGACCCAGATGTATTTACTATGGTTCAATGTGCACCAGCAGTTAGAGTAGCTTTGGGAGAGGATTTTGGATACTATCTAGGATATTTAGGTGCTGGAAAAATGGCAGCAGCGCTTAGAGCATTAAAATTTGATAGAGTTTATGATACTAATTTCGCAGCTGATTTAACTATAATGGAAGAAGGTAGTGAGTTAATTAAGAGGGTTACAGAAGGTGGAACTCTTCCAATGTTTACATCTTGTTGTCCAGCTTGGGTTAAATTTATGGAAAAAAATTATCCTAAGTTAACTAATCACTTGTCTTCTTGTAAATCACCTCAACAGATGGGTGGCGCAATATTTAAGACATATGGCGCAGAAATAAATAATGTGGATGTATCTAAAATATTTAGTGTTTCTATAATGCCATGCACATGTAAAAAGTATGAATGTGATAGAGAAGAGATGGATTCTAGTGGATATAGAGATGTAGATGTAGTGTTAACTACTAGAGAACTAGCTTACCTAATAAAAGACATGGGAATTGATTTTAAAAATTTAAGAGAAGAAAAGTTTGACAGCCCTTTAGGTAGTTACAGTGGAGCTGGAACTATATTTGGTGTTACTGGTGGAGTTATGGAAGCAGCTATAAGAACAGGTTATGAGCTTATAACTGGAGAAAGCATACCTAATGTAGAAGTAAAACAAGTACGAGGAGAAAGTGGTTTTAGAAAATCAACTATTAAGGTAGGAGATTTAGACTTAAGAGTTGGTGTAGTAAGTGGACTGCAAAATGTAATACCAGTACTTGAAGATTTAGAAAAAGGAAAGTTGGATATAGATTTTATAGAGGTTATGACTTGTCCTGTTGGATGTGTAAGTGGTGGAGGTCAGCCAAAAATTTTACTAGAAGAATATAAAGAATTAGCCTATGAAAATAGAACAAAAGCAACATATGTGCATGATGAACACTTGGCAATTAGAAAATCTCATGAAAATTCTGACATTAAAAAATTATATGATGAATATCTAGTGGAGCCATTAGGAGAAAAATCTCATCATTTATTACACACTACATACTGTATAGGAAAGGAAGTGGCTAAGTAATGAATTATTTTGTTATAGCAGACCCTGATAAGTGCATAGGATGTAGAACTTGTATGATAGGATGTGTGGTTGCACATTCAGATGAAGATATTTTTTACAAAAGTCCAGACGAGATAAACTTTAATCCAAAACTTTCTGTCATAAAAACAAAGGAAGTTAGTGCTCCAATACAATGTAGACATTGTGAGGATGCTCCTTGTGCAAAGGCCTGTCCAAATGGTGGTATAGTTAGGGTGGGTAATACAATAAAAATAAATGAAGAAAATTGTATAGGATGTAAGACTTGTATGCTGGCATGTCCTATAGGAGCAATAGATATAGTTACACTAAAAGATATAGACAAAGGAAAGCTTTGCTTTAGAGAAAGAATGACAGCAAACAAATGTGATTTTTGCATAGATTCACCAGAAGGACCAGCATGTGTAAATGTATGTCCAACAAAAGCATTTACTATAGTTAAAGATGAGGATATAGATAATACTGTTAAAAATAAAAGAAAGTTAGCTATATTATAATATAATTAATAAAAAGATGGAGTTCTAGTTGTTATTAGAGTCTCCATCTTTTTTGTATAATTTTTATAGGGATTAAGAATTAATTATTGTGCCAATTTATCTAACCTTTTCTTATTTAACTTTGTCATTCCCATAGAAGCTGTGATAAGTAAAGCATAGGCGACTATAACTGATAAAATTATAATAGACCAAGAGAATTTATAGCCAAAATTATCAACGAGTAATCCAAATAATGTTGAACCAAGTGCAAATCCAATTGCAAAAATTAACTGAACAATGCCAAAAATACTGCCAAACTCCTTTTGACCAAAAAAAGCACCAGTTAAATAAGCAGGTCCTATCATATAAGCAAATACAGAAAGACCCTTTAAAATAGCAAATACAAATGCAAGATTAGAAGATTTATCGACAAATAGTAATGATAAAGTAGCTATAAGTACAAATATAAAAGATATAATCAGTGGTTTTATTTGACCAAATTTATCAAACAATAATCCTCCAAATAAATTACCAATAAGAGCAAATAATGCAAAAGTGGAACCTACTGTTCCTATTAAAATTGGATTTATATAATTTCTAAGGTAGGTCGGATATTGTACAGATAATGATGAAACATATATACCTACAAAAGCAAATCCAATTGTCATAATCCAAAAATATTTATTCTTTTTAGCCTCTTTTAACGTATAACCCCATACTGAAGGGGATATTTTATTAGGTGTTTCATCATTTTTTATTTTAGAGTTTATTTTCTCATTAGTATCTTTAGGCATTTTAAGCATAAATAATGTCACAGGTATACCAACTATTAGTGCTACAATTCCAAATGTTAGATAAGAACGGCTATATCCTTGAGATGCTAATGAACGAACTACAAGTTGTTGTAGAAATATACTACCAATAGAGCCACCAGCAAAAGCAAAGCCCATAGCTTTTCCTTTACTTTTTTCATCAAACCAAGCACTTATTAAAATTGGTATTCCTATCGCAGATATAATTGTAGCTCCAATTTGTACGATGCATGATACTGTATAAAATTGCCATAGTTCAGTACATATAGAAAATGTAGCAAAACCAATGCTAGAAATTATACAGCCTAATAAATATAATATCTTAACATTGACCTTGGAAAATAATTTACCTATAAATGGTGAAGCAATTGCTGAAGCAATAGTACCAAAAGTAAATATTAGAGAAAAAGATGCTAATCTAAAACCTTCTCCTTCTACAACATAACTTATAAACTGAGGCTGTATACTTGCTACAATACTAAATGGTATAGCTTGTATCAACATGCAACCAAGTACTATAATCCAAGCAGATGAAAAGTTTTTAATGCTAAAATTTTTGTTTAGTAGTATCTTCATGGTATGATATCTCTCCTTTAGATTATAATTTGTAAATATTAATCTAATTATTCTAAATTTATATATTAGTTTTGGATAGATGAATTAGTTGTATGTAATTTGGGGTATTAATATAAAAATTATCTGTAAAAATTGATTATTTTAAATAGATAGGGTAAATTAAAATATATAGATAAATGAAAGGATGGATAAAATGTCATTTGAAAAAATAAATAATAATAATCTAGATAAAATACACAGCAGGAAATGTATTATGTTTGTAAATTTTAATCAAAAAGAATTATCATTAATTAAAAATGTTAGTAATTTTGCTGGAATAAGAGACCATATCATTTTAAGTGATAAAAATGGTGAAAACATAGTAAGAGATATTTTGGATGGGAATATATCAAGTGAATGTGATAATGGAATTAAAAGTAAGTCTGTAATATTTAATAATATTTCCAGCACACAAGTAAATGCATTTTTAGAAGGATTGAAAAAAGTAAGAATAAATAGACCTTTTACAGCAATGGTAACAGAGACATCTATTGATTGGACATTAAATAATTTAATAGAAAATTTAGTTCAAGAACGCAATGCTATGTCTTCAGGAAAAACAATTGAGCATAAGTAAATTAGTTTTTAGAACCATCTTCTAATAAATTTAACTAATATGTGTTAAGTATCATATTATACTGTAAGATATAAAAATCTTAATATAAGTGGATGGAGGAAAGTAAAATGAAAGTATTATTTACAATAAATTATGGAGAAGAAAAATTTAAAAAAATAAATGAATTAGGATATGATGTTATACATTATTCTGAAGATAGTATAGAAAATAATGAAGATGTAAACACTGCAGATGTGCTAGTTACATATAATCCTTTTGACAGACTAGATATTTCCAAAATGGAAAATTTAAAATATATACAAACAACAAGTGTAGGTATAGACCAAATACCAAAAGAAGATGTGTTAAAAAGAGATATCAAAATAGCTAACAATAGAGGCGGGTATAGTATACCTATTGGTGAAAGCATTGTTATGTATATTTTAGAAATTTATAAAAATAGTGCAAAATTTTTTAAACAACAGAAAAATAAAGAATGGAAAATGGATTTTTCTGTATCAGAATTATATGGTCAAAGGGTTGGATTTCTTGGAACAGGAACTATATCATCAGAAGCAGCTAAAAGGTTAAAGGCCTTTGGTGTAGAAATATGGGGAGTCAATACTGATGGAAGTAATAAAAAATACTTTGACAAGTGTTTTTCTACTGAAGATATGGATGTTGTATTTAAGGAATGTGACATAATAGTCGTAGCAATGCCTTCTACAAAGAGTACAGACGGAATAGTAAATAAAGATATGTTTAATCTTATGAAAGAAGGTTCTGTATTTATTAATGTAGGTAGAGGAAACACCATTAATCAGAAAGATTTAGAAGATTGTGTAGAGAAGTTTAGAGGTGTAGCGTTAGATGTATTTGAAAGTGAGCCTTTAAGTAAAGATAATAAACTATGGGAGCTTGAAAATGTTATAGTAACTCCTCATAACTCTTGGGTGTCTGATAAAAATAAAGAGAGAACATTTAATATGGTCTATAATAATTTAAAACATTATATAATAGAAAATAAACCTGTAGATAATGTTGTAGATATATCAAAAGGTTATTAAATATATAAAAATTCTAATGAAAATAAAAAACTCTTATTGGTATTGTTAGAGATACTATAAGAGTTTTTTTTGTAATAAATTTAAAGTCAAAAAAGTGATATACTAAAAAATATATAAATAGGAAATAATTAATTATAGGGAAATTTTAAAATGATTCAATTTAAAAAATATGAAGAGGTGCTAAGAGTGAGCGTTAAAAATGAAATTAATAAACTTATAGAACAAATAAACTATCATAATGAAAGGTATTATAACCAAGATAGCCCAGAAATATCGGACTACGAATATGACAAGCTAATGAAAGAACTAATATCTTTGGAAGAACAAAATCCAGAACTAAAGAGAGTTGATTCTCCAACAAATAGAGTAGGAGGTAAGCCATTAGATAAATTTAATCAAATTGTACATAAAACTCCTATGCTAAGTTTATCAAATGCTTTTTCAGAACAAGATTTGAGAGATTTTGATAAGAGAGTTCAAGATTATGTGGGAGACAATGTTGAATACGTTGTTGAATTTAAAATAGATGGGCTTTCAGTAGGTCTTACCTATGATAATGGAGCGTTTGAAAAAGGAGCAACTAGAGGTGATGGGATTGTGGGAGAAGATATTTCTCAAAATTTAATGACGGTCAAAAGCATACCTCTTAAAATAGATGAAAAAAAAGAGTTAATAGTTAGAGGAGAAGTCTATATATCAAAAGATAACTTTAGAAAAGTGAATGAACAACAAGAAGAACAGGAACAACCACTATTTGCTAATCCAAGAAATCTTGCAGCAGGTTCATTAAGACAATTAGACTCAAAATTAACTGCAAAGAGACCACTAGATATATTTGTATTCAATATGGAAAATATAGAAGATTATGACTTAAAAAGTCACAGCGAATCCTTAGAATATTTAGAAAAGCTAGGCTTTTCAGTAAGTCAAAATTATAAAGTTTGTAAAAATATAGATGAAGTTATCGAACATATTGAACATTGGACAGAAAATAGAGGTAATTTAGAATACGAGATAGATGGAATGGTAATAAAAGTAAATAATATAAAACAAAGGGAAGAGATGGGATATACGGCAAAGAGCCCAAGATGGGCAATTGCATATAAATTTCCAGCAGAAAAGAAAAAAACTAAAATAGTAGATATAATAGTAGAAGTTGGAAGAACTGGTACAATAACACCATCAGCAGTACTTGAACCAATTAGACTTGCTGGTACTACTGTAAGTAGAGCAACACTTCATAATGAAGACTATATAAAAGAGAAGGACATAAAAATAAATGATACAGTATTGGTTCAAAAAGCAGGAGATATAATACCTCAAGTTTTAGAAGTTATAAAAGAAGCTCGTACTGGGGAGGAAGTAGATTTTAAAATGCCAGAAAAATGCCCTGTTTGTTCAGAACCAACAGTAAGATTAGAAGGAGAAGCTGCTGTAAAGTGTATAAATATGTCTTGTCCAGCTCAAATAAGAAGGGGAATTATACATTTTGTATCAAGAGACGCGATGAATATAGATGGTTTAGGAGAATCTATAATTACATTGTTGCTAAATGAAAAAATAATTCAAGATGTGTCTGATTTATATTATATAAAACAGGAAGATGTAGTTGATTTAGAAAGAATGGGTGAAAAATCTGCTGATAATTTAATAAATTCAATAGAAAAGTCAAAAGAAAATGATTTATGGAGACTTATAAATGGTTTAGGAATTAAATTTATAGGCGTTAAGGCAGCTAAGATACTTGCTTCAAAATTTAAAGATTTAGATGATGTGATTTCTGCAACAATTGAGCAATTAGAAGATTTAGAGGAATTTGGGAGTATAATGGCAAATAGTGTTGTTGAGTTTTTTAAGGAAGATAAAAATATAAATGTCATAGAAAAACTAAAAAGTGTAGGAGTAAATACAAAATCATTAGAAAATACAGGTGAAACAGTAGAAAGAATATTTGAAGGAATGAAAATAGTATTGACTGGTACACTTCCTACATTAAAAAGAAATGATGCAAAAGATATGATAGAAAAAAGAGGTGGAAAAGCTACATCTAGTGTAAGTAAATCGACAACTTTTGTTTTAGCTGGAGAAGAAGCTGGCTCTAAACTTACAAAAGCAAATGATTTAGGAATTAAAGTTATAGATGAAGAGAGATTTTTAGAATTATTAACTTTATTATCGAAAGATGAAGTAAAAGCTGTATTAGAGGGCTAAAAAGTCACTTAATTTAGTAGAAAACTACTATAATTAATGATAGAATAGTTCAGTAAGCTATCGAATTATGAAAAATGACATTATATGAGATTAATAAAATTAAAACTTATAAAAATAAATTTATAAAATATATAAGGATTAGGAAAGGATATAAAAAATGACCAGAAGTTATGATAGAACTAATGAACAGATAAGACCTGTAAAGATTACTAGAAATTATACAAAGTACGCAGAAGGTTCTGTTCTTATAGAAATGGGAGAGACAAAGGTTATATGTACTGCATCAGTGGAAGAAAAAGTACCTCCTTTTTTGAGAAATAGTGGTACTGGGTGGATAAATGCTGAATATTCAATGTTACCAAGGGCAACTCAACAGAGAAAAATAAGGGACGCATCTAGAGGAAAAATCGACGGAAGAACTCAAGAGATACAAAGGTTAATAGGAAGAGCGATAAGGTCTGTTATAGACTTAAATAAATTAGGAGAAAGAACTATTTGGGTAGATTGTGATGTGATTCAAGCTGATGGTGGAACTAGAACTGCATCTATAACTGGGGCGTTTGTAGCAGTTGCAGAAGCAATCTATAAATTATATAAAGCAAAAACATTAAAAGAAATGCCAATAACAAATTTTGTATCTGCAATTAGTGTCGGAATAGTAAATGAAACTCATATGCTAGATTTATGTTACGAAGAAGATTCTAAAGCACAAGTAGATATGAATATAATAATGACTGATAAGTGTGAGTTTGTAGAAGTACAGGGGACTGGTGAAGAGAAACCTTTTTCAAGAAAAGATTTAAATTTATTGTTAGAGTTAGGAGAAAAAGGGAATAAAGAACTAATAAGGCATCAAAGGGATGTTTTAGGTGAAATAGCAGATGATATATTAGGTATGGATTATGGCAATGAAGTTGTTATTGCTACTAATAATGCTCATAAGTTAGAAGAAATAGGTGCAATCTTAAAGGACTTTGAATATACTGTATATTCTCTAAAAGATGTTGATTTAGCAGGTATAGAAATAATAGAGGATGGAAAAACCTTTGAGCATAATGCATTGATAAAAGCTAGAACAATAGCTAGAAAAACTAAACTTATAGCTATAGCAGATGATTCTGGTTTAGAGGTAGATGCATTAGGCAAAAAACCAGGTGTTTATTCAGCTAGATATGCAGGAGAGCATGCTACAGATGAAGAAAATAGAGAAAAGCTATTAAAAGCCATGCAAAATGTGCCAATGAGTAAAAGAAATGCAAGATTTGTCTCTGCAATAGCAGTAGTTTTTCCAGATGGAAAAGAATTTGTAGTAAGAGGAATTTGTGAAGGAATGATAGGCTTTGAAGAAAAGGGCAAAAATGGCTTTGGATATGATAGCTTGTTTATAGTAAAGGGATATAATAAAACTTTTGGTGAAATACCTAGTGTTATAAAAAATTCAATCAGCCACAGAGCAAATGGACTAAAGATTATGAAACAAGAGTTTATGAAAAGGGTAGTGAAGTAATGAGAATAGGCATAATAAGTGATACACATATGATGATTAAAAATATGGAAAAGACAATACCATATTTAGAAGAATGTGACTTAATAATTCATGCAGGAGACAACTTTACAGACTCAAGATATCTTCATAATATGACTAAAGTGGGAATTATTGCAGTTAAAGGAAATTGTGATTTTGATGCTATAGAAGAAGAACTTGTCTTTGAAGTAGCAAATAAGACTATATTTTTATGCCATGGTGATAAGTATGGTGTAAAATATGGAACACAAATGTTAGAAAATAAAGCTACTGAAGTTAATGCCGACATAGTTATATTCGGTCATACTCATACTCCATTTAGAGAAATTAAAAATGGTGTGCTTTACATAAATCCTGGAAGTACTTCACTTCCAAGAGGAGTATCGTATAAGAGTTTTGTAATTATGGAGATAGAAGAAGATGATATAAATATAGAGGAAATACGCATATAAAGGTGTATTTATCTAAAAAAATAGCAAAAAACACTCAAAAAATTAAATTTTATCAAATAAGTACAACGATATTAATGGAACACTTGTAAATAAAAAAACTTATGTGATATAATTAAGTGGTTGAATTATAAATAGAATGAATTATGATACCATTATCGGGTATTACATAAATATCACTAGGAGGATTAGAAGGATGAAAGCAGAACTAATTAAAAAAGAGGGTAATAAAGTTACTTTAAAAATAACAGTAGATAACAATAAATTTGAAGCAGCAGTAAATAAGGCTTATAATAAAAGCAAAAGCAAATATAATATACCTGGATTCAGAAAAGGTAAAGCTCCAAGAATTGTTATAGAAACTCAATATGGAAAAGGTATCTTCTATAATGATGCTATAGAAGTGTTATTCCCAGAAGTTTATCCAGAAGCTATCAAGGAATTAGATATAGATCCAATAGACAATCCAGATTTAGATATAGAAGAAATAAGCAAAGACAATGGATTAGTTATGGTTCTTAATGTTGAAGTTAAACCAGAGTTTGAATTAGGAAACTATAAGGGTATAGAAGTAGCTAAGGTTGAGAATACTGTAAGTGATGAAAATGTTGAAGCTAAATTACAAGAAATGGTTGAAAAAAATGCTAGATTAGTAAGTGTTGAAGACAAAGCTTTAGAAGATGGAGATACAGCTATAATAGACTTTGAAGGTTTTGATAATGGTGTAGCTTTTGATGGTGGTAAAGGTGAAAATTATAACTTAGTTATAGGTTCAAACACATTTATACCAGGATTTGAAGAGCAATTAGTAGGTAAAAAAGCTGGTGAAGAAGTTGAAGTTAATGTTACTTTCCCAGAAGAATACCACTCAGAAGATTTAGCTGGAAAGCCAGTTGTATTTAATGTAAAAGTAAATGATGTAAAAGTAAAAGAATTATCTGTATTAGATGATGAATTTGCTAAAGATACTAGTGAATTTGATACTTTAGATGAATTAAAAGCAGATGTAAGAGCTAAATTAGAAGAAGAAGCTAAAAATAAAGCAGATGCAGAAATTAGAAATTCAGTAGTAGAAAAAGTTGCTGAAAATACAGAAATAGAAATACCAGAAGTTATGGTAGAACATCAAATAGATAATATGTTAAACGAACTTAATTACCAATTACAATATCAAGGATTTGGATTACAACAATTACTAGAGATGACTGGTAGAACTATGGAAGAATTAAGAGAAGAAAGAAAAGAAGATGCTAAAAAATTAGTTAAATCTTCTCTAGTATTGGAAGCAATAACTAAAGCTGAAGGAATTGAAGCAACAGAAGATGAATTTAAAGCTGAATTAGAAAAAATGGCTTCTGCTTACAATATGGAAGTAGAAAAAATAGAAACTACTTTAAGAGATGCTGATAAGGAAGATATAAAAGGACAAATAAAAATAAGAAAGACAATAGACTTATTAGTTGAAAGTGCAACAATAGCTTAATAAAATAACCGCTATAACTAATACAGTTGACGTTATAGAATGTTTAGTATATAATGTTGTGCAAATATAATTTAGTTAAATGCGTAAAATAATTTACAGTAGCTTAAAAAAGCTACTGTAAATTATATAGAATAAAGGGGGTATGAAACCATGGCATTAGTACCTGTAGTTGTTGAACAAACAGGAAGAGGAGAAAGATCTTATGACATCTTCTCTAGACTATTAAAGGACAGAATAATCTTCTTAGGAGATCAAGTTAATGATGCCACAGCAGGGCTTATAGTAGCACAGCTATTATTCTTAGAAGCTGAAGACCCAGACAAAGATATACATTTATATATAAATTCTCCAGGAGGAAGTATAACTTCTGGAATGGCTATATATGATACTATGCAATACATCAAACCAGATGTAAGTACTATATGTATAGGTATGGCTGCTTCTATGGGAGCATTCTTGTTGGCAGCAGGAGCAAAAGGAAAAAGACTAGCACTACCAAATAGTGAGATAATGATACATCAACCACTAGGTGGAGCTCAAGGTCAAGCAACAGATATAGAAATTCACGCAAAGAGAATTTTAAAAATAAAAGAAACTTTAAATGAAATATTATCTGAAAGAACTGGTCAGCCATTAGAGAAAATCAAAATGGATACTGAACGTGATAACTTCATGAGTGCATCAGAAGCTAAGGAATATGGCTTAATAGATGAAGTATTTACAAAGAGACCGTAGATAGAGAGAGGTGTTAATATGTCTAAATACGAAGAGAAACGACAATTAAAGTGTTCATTCTGCGGTAAAAATCAAGATCAAGTAAGAAGATTAATTGCAGGTCCAAATGTATACATTTGTGATGAGTGTGTTGAACTTTGTGACGAAATTATTCAAGAAGAAATAGAAGATACTATAGATGAAGATACTACATCTTTACCAAAACCAAAAGAAATGATGAATATCTTAAATGATTATGTAATAGGTCAAGAAAAAGCTAAAAAAGCTTTATCAGTTGCAGTTTACAATCATTACAAGAGAATATATAGTAAAAAGTCTAGTAGCAAGGATATAGAAATCCAAAAGAGTAATATACTTTTATTAGGGCCTACAGGTTCTGGTAAGACATTATTAGCACAGACTTTAGCTAGAACTTTAAATGTACCTTTTGCAATGGCAGATGCTACATCACTAACTGAGGCTGGATATGTTGGAGAAGATGTTGAAAATATACTTTTAAAACTTATTCAAGCTGCTGATTTTGATATAGAAAAAGCTGAAAGAGGTATAATATATATAGATGAGATAGATAAGATTGCAAGAAAATCTGAAAATCCATCTATAACTAGAGATGTTAGTGGAGAGGGTGTTCAACAAGCTCTTTTAAAAATATTAGAAGGTACTGTTGCAAATGTCCCACCACAAGGAGGAAGAAAACATCCTCATCAAGAATTTTTAAAGATAGATACTACAAATGTATTATTTATATTAGGTGGAGCTTTTGATGGGCTAGAAAAGATAATCCAAAAACGTGGTGGAGATAAGACACTAGGATTTGGAGCTAAGATAGAAAGTAAAAAAGAATTAGATTTAGGGAAGTTATATGAAAAAGTACTTCCAGAGGATTTATTAAAGTATGGTATAATACCTGAATTTATAGGAAGAATACCAGTTTTAGCTACTTTAGAATTGCTGGATGAAGATGCACTAATGCAAATACTACAACAACCTAAAAATGCTCTAGTAAAACAATATAAGAAATTATTAGAGTTAGATGATGTTGAACTAGAATTTGAAGATGATGCTCTTCGTGCAATAGCTAAAAAGGCTATAGAAAGAAATACAGGAGCTAGAGGACTTAGAAGTATAGTTGAAAGTGTAATGATGGAAACTATGTTTGAAGTACCATCTAGAGATAATATAAAGAAGGTTATAGTAACAGAGAAATCTGTGAACGAAGACTCAGTAAATCCTATCATAGTACTTAAGGATCAAGAGGAAAGTGCATAAGATGATGAAAAGGAGCTTTAAAAGGCTCCTTTTTTTATGCTAATATGAAATTAGGTATTATTATGATAAAAATGTGAGTAGAATACCTATAATACCAAAGACGAATACAATTGCAATAGAGCCAATTTTTCCCTTATATAGAAGATAGAATGATGCTGCAAATGCGATTATTCCATATAAGTCCCAATTAACTTCTTTTGCAGATGAAAAAGCGGCTGACAGTATAAAACCTAGAGTAATTGGTCTAAGTACCATTAATAAATTCTCTACCTTTTTATTATTTTTGAACTTAGCAAATAACTTTGATATAATGGTTAAACCTACTAATGCAAATACTGTAACACCGATAGTTGCAGATAAAGAACCAAAAAAACCAGCAGTCTTAAATCCAACAAATGTAGCACTATTTATTGCTACAGGACCTGGCGTAGATTGTGATATAGCAAGTAAATCTAAGAACTCTTGATTAGTTATAAGGTGGTATTTAGATATAAATTCTTGTTGAATAAATGGTAGCATAGCATAACCACCACCAAAACTAAAGGCTCCTATTTTAAGGAATATTAAGAAGAGTAGTGTTATTTCTGACATAGACTATATACACCTCCTCCAATTATTAAATAAATAGGACTTATATTGAATACACCAACAGATAAAACTGCTATAATTAATAGTAGTATGTTAGTTTTAGACTTTGGCAGTTTCTTAAACATGCTTGTAAAAGAATACAATATAAGAGCTATTACTACAGGCGCAACTCCTTTAAAAAATCCATCTAGAATTTTAGATGAGGAATTTTTAAAGTATAAATATGACAATACTAAGACTATACAAAATGACGGTAGAGCAGAGCCTAGGGTACATATAAGAACTCCTGGTATACCATAAAGCTTATATCCTAATAATACAGATATATTAATTGCTAGTACTCCAGGATAACTTTGAGCTATGGATAGATAATCGATAAATTCTTCCTGCTCTAAAAGTTTTTGTTTGTTTACAAGTTCATCTTGTATAAGAGGAACCATAGCGTATCCACCACCAAATGTAAACGCACCAATTTTTAAAAAGGTTAAAAACAATTTCAACATAATAGAAACCTCCAAATGATAAATAACATCTAAGTATACTAACATTAATATTATATCATAATAAAATAATAATATAATATGCCAAGAAGTTATTGTTAATGTTGAAAATTAACATGTGCAAATATATAATATAAAATGCAAAATAATTAAACTAGAAAAGGAGTAATGTTGATGGAACAAAATTATACTAAAATAGATCATGAATTACCATTAATCCCTTTGAGGGGATTAGCAATATTTCCATATATGATATTAAATTTTGATATAGGAAGAGAAATATCTCTTAAAGCTTTAGACCAAGCTATGATGGATGAAGAACTTATATTTTTAACATCTCAAAAAGAAGCAGATGTTGATGAACCAGGTGAAGAGGATTTTTATCATGTAGGAACAATTTGTAAAGTTAAACAAATGATAAAATTACCAGGAGATACAGTTCGCGTTTTGGTTGAGGGTGTATCAAGAGGTAGAGTTAAAAAAATAGAGCAAGAAGAAGGATACTTTAGAGCAGTAATAGAAGAAATTGTTTTTGATAGTGATAATTTAGATAGTGAAACAGAAGTTGAAATTGAAGCATTTGTAAGAAATGTATTTGATGCTTTTGAAGAGTATATAAATATTGGAAATAGAGTATCACCAGAAATATTGATATCTTTAGCTGATATAGAAGATGTAGATAGATTTATAGATACAATAGCTGCAAATATTTATCTAAAATCAAGTCAGAAACAAGAAATATTAGAAGAATTTGATATTAAGAAAAGACTTGAACTTATATATTCTATATTACTAGAAGAGATAGATATATTAAAAATAGAAAAAAAGATAACTTTAAGAGTTAAAAAACAAATGAATAAAGTTCAAAAAGAATACTATCTTAGAGAGCAATTAAAAGCTATACAAAAGGAATTAGGTGAGGAAGAAGATATAAATTCTGAAGCAGATGAGTATAGAGAAAAGCTTAAAAAAATAAAAGCACCTAAAACTACTAAAGAGAAAATAGAAAAAGAAATTGATAAATTTTCAAAGATATCTTCAATGTCTCCAGATGTATCTGTAAGTAGAAATTATTTGGATACTATATTCTCATTACCATGGAATAAAGAAACAAAGGATAAACTAGATATAGTTAAAGCACAAGCTATACTAGATGAGGACCATTACGGGCTGGAGAAGGTTAAAGAAAGAATATTAGAGTATTTAGCCATAAGAACTCTTGCTAAATCACTTAAAGGTCCTATAATATGTCTAGTTGGACCTCCAGGGACAGGGAAAACATCTATAGTCAAATCAATAGCAAGAGCATTAAATAGAAAATTTGTAAGAATATCTTTAGGTGGCGTTAGAGATGAAGCCGAAATAAGAGGACACAGAAGGACTTATGTAGGTTCTATTCCAGGAAGAATAATTAATGGAGTCAAAGAAGCTCAGACTAAAAATCCTGTGTTTTTATTTGATGAGATAGATAAAATGGCAGCAGATTATAAAGGTGACCCAGCTTCAGCTATGCTGGAAGTATTGGACCCAGAGCAAAATAAGGATTTTGTGGACCACTATTTAGAAATACCTTTTGATTTATCAAAGATACTATTTGTTACAACAGCAAACAGTTTAAGCAATATTCCAAGACCATTATTGGATAGAATGGAAGTAATAGAAGTATCTGGATATATAGAAGAAGAAAAGTTAAATATAGCAAAACAATACTTACTTCCAAAACAAATTAAAGAGCATGCTTTAAAAGAGAATTTTGTAAAAATGGATGATGAAACTTTAAGAAGCATAATAAATCATTATACAAGAGAAGCTGGAGTAAGAACATTAGAAAGAACTATTGGTAAAGTTTGTAGAAAAATTGCCAAAAAATATGTTGAGGACCCAACACTTGAAGAAGTTGTTGTAAATAAGTCTGACTTAGAAAAATATCTTGGAAAAGATATGTTTAAATACCAACTTGCAGAGCTTAATCCTCAAATAGGGCTTGTAAATGGACTTGCATGGACAGCAGTTGGTGGAGTTACCCTTGAAGTAGAGGTAAATGTGCTTAAAGGAAAGGGTGAAATTGTATTAACTGGAAAACTAGGAGATGTTATGAAAGAATCTGCTAAGACAGGTATTTCTTATATAAGATCAATAGTGGACAAGTTTGATATAGACCCTGATTTTTATAAAACTAATGATATTCATATACACATCCCAGAAGGTGCTGTTCCAAAAGATGGACCATCAGCTGGTATAACTATGGCACTTGCAGTGATTTCAGCACTTACTAAGAGACCTGTACCAGGTAATATAGCTATGACAGGAGAAATAACTTTAAGAGGTAGAGTGTTAGCTGTAGGAGGAGTTAAGGAAAAACTATTAGCAGCTCATAGAGCTGGCATAACAAAAGTTCTAATTCCTAAAGAGTGTGAAGCTGATTTAGATGAGATACCAGAAAATGTAAAAGAAAAGATGGAGTTTGTACTTGTAGAGCATATGGATGAAGTATTAGAACAAGCTTTATTAAAGAGTGGTGAAAAAAATGAAAATTAGAAGTTCAGAGATAACTATGAGTGCTGTGAATAAATCACAGTATCCAGCAGAAGGTATCCCAGAGATAGCTCTGGCTGGTAGGTCAAATGTTGGAAAATCATCAATAATAAATACATTACTTAATAGAAGAAACTTTGCTAGAACTAGTCAAACACCAGGAAAAACTAGAACTATAAATTTTTATCTTATAAATAACGAATTTTATTTTGTAGACCTTCCAGGATATGGGTATGCTAAAATAGCCAAATCTGAAAAAGAAAAATGGGGAGGTATAATGGAACGATATCTAGAAAGTAGACAAGAATTATGTTCTATATTCCTACTTGTAGATATTAGACATGAACCTACAGCAGACGATAAACTTATGTACGAATGGATAAAACATTTTGGATATAACTGTGTAGTTATTGCAACTAAGGCAGACAAAATATCTAGAGGACAATATCAAAAGCATATAAGTATTATAAGAAAGAAATTGCAAATGGAGAGTAGTGAAAAAGTAATTCCTGTTTCTTCACTAAAAAAGACTGGTGTTGAAGAACTTTGGGAAGAAATTGTAAGTCAATACAATCAACATGGATATGAAATAACAGTAGATTAATTTTAAGTGTTTATATATATTAAAATCAAATAAAGGATGCCTCAAAATGTTTTTAAGGGAAATTTTGTGGCATCCTTGTTGTTTATAAGCAATAAATATCGGTAATTATTGTTAGAAATTAATAAAATTAGTTTGTTTAAAGATTTACTGACTTATATAATTAGTAATGAATTTTGACTAAGAAGTAGATTTTTCTGTCTTTCTCATAAAGCAAACGGTAAGTATGAGTCCTATAAAGCATACTGATGCTGCAATCCAGTAAGATTGATTACTAGCCGCAACATAAGCTAGTGTATGACTTGTAGACTTTTGATGATATGTAAGTCTTTGTGCAAAGAAACTACTGAAAAAGGCTGTTCCAAGAGCAAATGACAAATTACGAACAGTTGCAAGAAAACTTCCCCCATATCCTTGTTTTTGAGGAGGAACGTCTGCCAAGATACTACTATTGTTTGGTGAACTAAAAGAACCTAATCCAAAGCCAAAAATAATTAAGCATAGAATCAAAAGATATAATGGAGAATCAGCTTTTAAAAGTGCCATTCCAACCAGAGCAATAGTCATAAATGAAAAAGATACAGTCAGAATATTTTTTGCACCATGTTTGTCAGAAAGAGAACCGGAAATAGGTGCTATAAGTACCATAATAAGTGGATGAACAGTCATGACAGAACCAGCCATCATAGGAGATAAATTTTTTAGTTGCTCTAGATAAAAAGGAAGTAGAAAAGATACTGCCATTTGAGGAAAATAACAAGCTATTCCAATAATATTGCCTATAGTGAAATTTCTATTTTTAAACAAAGGTAAATCAATAAAACTTTGTTTAAATTTTACTTCTCTTAATACCAACATTAAAAATGCTATAATTGCTACTATTCCTAGATACCATTTTGTATTTCCTTCTCCATTCATTGCAAGTAAGATAAGTGTGGTACAAGATGCAAATAATAGAAGTCCTGGAATATCGAAACTTTTGTTTTGTTCATCTAAAATAGGTTTTGGTAGAAATTTTATTCCAAGAAAGACTGCTATAATACCAATAGGTATATTGATTATGAAGATAGAAGGCCATCCAAAGTGCTCTAAAAGTATTCCACCAATTACAGGACCACTCATATTCCCTATCCCAACTACTGCTCCAGTAATTCCTATAGCCTTTCCCTTCTCATTTGCTGGAAATGCATTAGAAACTATACCAAGTCCAGTTGCCATTAAAATACTTGCTCCAATTGCTTGAAATATTCTTGATAAAATCAATGTTGTTAGGTTATTAGATATACTACATAGAAAGGAACCTATTGTAAATACAAAAAATCCTAACGTATATAGATAATTTGAACCCACCTTATCGCCAAGTTTCCCAAAAAACAACATAGTAGCTGTTACAACCAACATATAAGCTGTAACTACCCATTGGATTTGCGACATATTAATTTTAAAGTCGGCAGCAATTGTAGGATTTGCGATATTTAGTATACTTCCATCAAGAGTAGACATAAATACACCAATACAGATGATAATTAATACTATCCATTTTTGTTTCACTGATAACACCCCAATCTTTTACATAGTAGATTTTGTTTTATAAGTACAGTATAGTTACAAAATAAACAACAAAAAAGCACCTATGTTTTAGGTACCTTAGAATATGTTTATTTTCATGAATAAATGCGGTAGTTGAAGGATTTGTATAGATTACTCATGTAAAATTACATAAAGGTACTCGTATACTATTTTCTTCTACCATCCAGATTTTACTGTCGGCTTTGGAATTTGACCAAATTCTGCCATAAGGCTCGCGGGCTTTTACCGCCGATAGGGAATTTCACCCATTTCTGAAGAAAAACAGATGTATTTTTTAATTTTATTTTAACATAAAATAACAATCGAGACAATTAGATTTAAGCAATACAGACAGCTACACCACAATATAGAAGGTTTTATTATACTTTTGGACAAAACCTAAATTAGAGTATAATAATAGATTGAAATTAAGTAAAATAAGTTATTGTCATTGCTGAATGATAAGTTTTATATTTAGTAAAAGCATAAAGCTGTAACAAAACTCGTATAATATTAATATCTTAATTAAGAGGTATGGTAAATTATGAGGAGGCGCTAATATGGAAGGAAAGATAAAAAAGGCATTTCCAGGTGGAAACACATCACAAGGCTCATATTCTTTTTTTGACTATATAATTCCGGAAAATGTAAAAAGAGTTTTTTGTTTAAAGGGTGGACCTGGAGTAGGAAAATCCTCACTAATGAAAAAAATTTATAAAGAGTTTTTGCATAGAGGATATGATATTGAATTATATCATTGCCCTTCTGACCCAAGTTCGTTGGATGGTGTAGTTATAAAGAAACTAGGCGTGGTACTTATGGATGCAACTGCTCCACATACTGTAGACCCTAAACTCCCAGGTGCTTTGGACGAGATAATTAATTTAGGAGATTACTGGAATACAGAGGAGTTAGAAAAAAATAGACAAGAAATTTCAAACTATGATAAAGATATTAGTAATGCTTTTAAAAGAGCATTTAAATTTTTAAAATCAGCAGAGCCAATTTTTAGAGATATCGAGGAAAAATATTCTGACTGTATGGACTATGGAAAAGTAAATTTAGTTACAGAAGAATTCATAAAAAGATTATTTGATGGAGTAGATAGTACAGGAAAGTTAAAGAAAGAAAAGCATTTATTTGGCTCAGGGATAACTCCTGTAGGATGCTTAGATTATACAGAACATATTTTAAAGGATGTAGGGAAGGTTTATTATTTATCAGGGGAAATAGGCTCTGGGAAAACTACACTTTTGAGTAAAGTGTACAAAAAAGCAATTGAGAAAGGTTTGAATGTAGAAGTTTATCACTATCCGCTTATTCCTGAAAAAATTGAAACTATATTATTAACTGATTTAGATATAGGAATAACTATAAGCAGTACTTTTAAAGATGAAGATACAATTGATTTGAATCAATTTTTAAATAGAGAAAAATTACTTAAATACGAAGAAGATATTAAATTTGATGAGAAAGTTTTAGATGACTTAATTTGTTGGTCAATTTTAAATCTTAAGAGAGCTAAATCAAAACATGATATTATAGAAAGTTACTATAGTCCGAATATGAGATTTGATGAAGTAGGAAAATTGAGAGATGAATTAGTTAAGAGAATCTCAAAATATGAGGAAAATATATAAAGTATGTCTGTTTAAAATTAATATTAACTAGTATATATAATCAACAGCAAACTGCTATGGCTTTGAAGCTATGGCAGTTTGCTGTTTTTTGCTATAATTTAAACAGATAAATCTTTGCACAAAAAGACAAGAAAATTTAGAAAATTTATTATAAAATATGGGGGTACATATGAAATGGCTAGATGGATTACAACAATCTATTGATTATATTGAAGAAAATATTTTAGAAAAGTTAGATTATGAATATTTAGCAAGGTATACAAATATGTCAGTGTTTTATTATCAACGAATGTTTAGTGTATTAGTAGGTATATCTGTTGGTGAATATATTAGGAATAGACGATTAACACTAGCTGGGCTTGAATTAACTACTTCAAATAGTAAAATCATAGACATAGCTTTTAAATATGGTTACGAAACAGCAGAAAGCTTTACTAAAGCCTTTGTTAGATTTCATGGAATAACGCCATCTATTGCTAGAAAAGGAAATTCAAGCCTAAAATCATTTAGCAAGATAACATTAAAAATATCTTTAGATGGAGGAAATATTTTAGATTACAAAATTGTCGATGAGGGAGAATTTTCAGTAATTGCTTTAAAAAAACAATTTTCGAAAGATGAAGATGTATTTAGAAAACAAATACCAAGGTTTTGGCAAGACTTGTTTAAGAGTAGTTTGTATAGAGAACTAATTTCTTATGTAAAAGAAAACACTATTACAAAAGGTGGGATTTTAGGAATAGATGAAATGGCAGTTTCACAAAACAAACAATTATTTAATTATTATGCAGCTGTTGAGACAGATGAAAAACCTAAAAATGATAAATTTACCTTATTTAAAATACCTTCTCATAAGTGGGCTATTTTTAAGTGTACAGGTGCCATGCCAAATTCTATTCAAAACTTATGGGTAAAAATATATAGTGAGTTTTTCCAATGCTCTAGCTATGAACCAGTTGCTGATTTCAATTTTGAACTTTACCTTGAAGGAGATAGTAATAAAGATGATTATGTTAGTGAAATTTGGGTTCCAATAAAAAATAGGAGGAGTTTATGAAAAAATGTAGAGTATCTGAGATAACAGCTTATTTTAATGCAGATGTGGAAACAGTTTGGAATATAGTTACAGACAATCGTGATTATAAATGGAGAAGTGATATAAGTAAAATTGAAGTATTCGATGATGGAAGTACTTTTATTGAGTACAATAAGGATGGAAACAGTACAAAATTTACTGTTACAGAAAAAACTAAAAATAAGCTTTATAAATTTAACATGGAAAATAAATTTTTCTATGGTAATTGGCAAGGTGAATTTTTTGAAGAGAATGAAAAAACTAAAATAGTGTTTATAGAAAATATATATGTTAAAAATCCTATTATAAAAATTTTATCTTATCTCTTTATGAACTTAAAAAAAATACAAATGCAATATGTTGAAGACTTAAAAAGAAAATTAAATGAGATGTAAAATATTAATACTTTGTATACATATAGATTTATTATAATTAAATTATATTGGAGAAATATTTTAATTTATAAATAAAAAGGAAATGAACTAGTAAAAACTCATTTCCTTTTTCTATTTTAGATTTTAATAGATTTATATTTACAATTACATTTTCTAAAGCATTAATTTTATTATATTTAAAAATTGGAAATAGAAAAAACTATTTTTAAGGCGACTTAAGTTATTTTTTTCTTCTACAGCAAAATCCAATGTACCCATATATTCGATGTTAGTAGGGTAGGGGCATAAGTATAATGTATGATATTATATACTAAAGATGAATTTTAACATATAACTCTGATATAATAAGCATATGTAAATGTTTAATATTTAATTAAAGAAAATTATCATATAAAAATAAATTTGTAAGGAGTAATACAGTATGAAAAAACAATATGTGTTTATAATACTAGCAAGTACTATTTTAGGTATGCTTGTTGGAACCATATTTAGAGATTATAGCAATGAAGAAACAGTTTATACAAGTAAGGATAAGTCAATAAGAAAAGAAATAAGAATAACAAGAAAATCTATAAAAGAACTGGCAAAAGAGAAAGATAAATTAGATAAAGAAATTAATTCAATGAAGAAAAATCAAAAGAATTCTGATGAAATCTCTAAAATAGAAAGTCTTAGGGAGAGTCTTTCATATTCAGATGTAAATGGTAGCGGAATAGTATTAAGTATAGATGCCATAGATGAAAAAACAGGAAACATTGCCAATAGCATAGACTACAATAAAATCCTTGTGAAAGTCATAAATGAATTAAAAGCAAATGGAGGAAAATACATAGAAATAAATGGTCAAAGAATTAATCAGTACTCAGAAGTTGTACTTGCAGGTAGCCATATAAATATAAATGGAGTTCCAGTGGCACAACCCTATGAAATAAAATGTATTGGTGATAAAGATAAACTATCTAGTTACGTAGATAAAGGTAGTAAATATTTAGATAGTATACAAAGTACTTATCCAATGAAAGTTAGTATAAAAGCTGAAGAAAATATCTCTATGAAAAAACTAAAAATACCTAATAAATTAAAGTATATAAAGGGTGAGTAAGATTATATTAGAGGAAAGCAGTTTACCAATGTTAATACCAGAAAAACTTGCAAAAAAATATAATGTATTTCCAGTGGAATTTCAAGATGATAATCTAGTAGTAGAAATAGAAGATGAAGACATATATGCACTACAAGACTTGAGACTAGCAACAGGGAAAGAAATTATATTAAAAAAAGAAAGAAGAGAACTTATAAGTGAGAAGATAGAAAAATATTACAATAGCTTTGAACTTGATGAAAATTATGCAAAAAAATTATTTGAAAATCTTATAGAGAAAGCTATAAAAGAGAACGCAAGTGATATACATATAGAACCATTTAAAGAGCATTTGATAGTTAGAATGAGAGTTGATGGAGAGTTAAAAGAAATATCAAAATTTTTAATAGATGTTTATCCAGCATTAGCTACAGTTGTTAAATTAAAAGCTTCAATGGACATAACAGAAAAAAGACTTCCTCAAGATGGAAGAGTAGACATAAAGCTAGATGATAGCTTAATTGACATTAGAGTTTCATCAATCCCAACTGTATATGGTGAAAAAATTGTTTTGAGAATCCTTAATAGAGATACTTTTTTAAAAGATAAATCAGAACTTGGATTTTCAGAAGAAGCGATAAATTCTATAAATCATATAATAAGTAAAAGAGCTGGAATATTATTAGTAACAGGGCCTACAGGGAGTGGAAAGACTACTACAGTATATTCCTTATTAAATGATTTAAGAGGGATAAACAAAAATATAATGACTATAGAAAATCCAGTAGAATACAAGATGGATGGAATAAGTCAAATACAAGTAAATTCAAAAGTAGGGTTGAGTTTTGACGTAGGTCTTAAAGCTATATTAAGACAAGACCCAGATATAATAATGGTTGGAGAAATCAGAGATGCAGAAACAGCTAAGATAGCAGTAAGAGCCGCTATAACAGGCCATTTAGTTATAAGCACTTTGCATACTAATGATGCAGTATCTTCTATAGCTAGACTATTGGAAATGCAAATCCCACCATATCTTTTAAATGCATCTCTTATAGGTGTAATATCTCAAAAACTAGTTAGAAAGGTTTGTAATCATTGTAGTCATGAGATTATGATAAAAGATGATTTTAGTGGAGATGTAAATACTAAAGTAGCTGTAGGCTGTGAAAAATGCAATGACAAAGGTTATTTTGGTAGAACAGCAATTTATGAAATTCTAGAAATCAATGATGATATAAAAACATGTATAAGGGATATGAAGGATTCTAGTATTGTTAAAGAAGTAGCACAAAAAAATGGAATGATAACATTTGAAGATAGCTGTCAAAGGCTAATAAATGAAAAAATAACAACATTAGAAGAATGTTTAGTGGTAAATGAAATAATTTAATTCAATTTAATAGTACAACTAAACTTTATACAATCGATTTTAATTAAAAGTCTCGATTGTAAATCGTATCTAGATAAAATAAAATTAACATATTAAAGTAGAAAATATCGAGCTTATTTAATTATAATTAATATAATTTGGAAGGAATTATAATACATGAAATCATCTGAAAGTATATTTTATAATTTAGACAAGATTCATTTAGTATTAAACAAGATTAGCAATAAAGAGCTTAGAGTAATTTGCAAAGAGATAGGTATTTTACTAGAATCTGGATGTGAAATTACAAAGATATTTCAAATTATTGAAGGACAATCTAGTAAAAAAGTAAAAAGTTTGTTTAATACAGTATCAAATCATATTCAAAATGGGAATTCCATAGCAGAATCATTTCAAATCACAGGAACATTTTCTAAATTTTTTATAAGTATGATAAAAGCGGGTGAAACCAGCGGAAACTTAGATATAATAATGAGCGATTTATCTAATTATTACGATAAAGAATATAAATTAAAAATAAAAATAATAACTATTTTAATCTATCCAATAATACTTATCATATTATCTGTAATATCAATAGTATTTATCTTTATATTTGTGATACCAAATTTTCAGGTGGTTTTTGCCAGTAATGGAATTGAACCACCTTTCATAACTAAGGTTTTAATAGGAATTTCTATAATAGTTACAAATCATCTAGGTTATTTAATACTTAGTCTTATATTGATTTCAATAGTAACTATTTATTTTTTTATAATGAATAATAACCTAAAGAAATTAATTAATTCATTTAAATTCAAAATACCTTTTTTAAAAGGAGTTAATCAATTAATAGCTACAACTAGATTTTCAAGGGCATTATCTATTTTGCTTAGTAGTGGAATACAAATAGTGGATGCAATAGAGATGTCAGCAAGTGTCATAGATAATGAATTCATTTATGAGAGACTAAAGATTTCTAATAATTATATAAAAAAAGGAAATAGTATAGGTAAGTCTTTGAATCTAGCAAATATATTTCCTAAGTTATTTGTTTCAATGGCAAATACAGGTGAAGAAAGTGGAAAACTCGATAAGAGTCTAGATGTAATAAACAGATTTTATGAAAATGAATTAAATAATAAAATAGAGCAGATAATGAAATTTGTAGAGCCTGTAATAATTGTATTCATGGGATTTATTGTTGGAGTTTTTGTTTTATCAATGGTTATTCCAATGTTTGATGCAATTACTAGTTTCTAATATAAAAATAAATTTTACTAAATAAAACTTTTAAAAAGGAGCGAAAATTTAATTGATAAATAAAAAACGAAAAGGATTTACACTTGTTGAGATGATTGTAGTAGTAACAATTTTAGGCGTTATATCTAGTATAGCATTAGTTAAATATGGTAAGGTCCAAGAAAGTGCTAAGATAAATGCGGATTATACAAACGCAGCTAATATAGTAACCGCAGCGAGTATGGCTATTAATGATGATGAAAATATAGCGGAATCTCTAAGTGTAGAATCACTTAAAGAAAAAGGTTATCTAAGTACAGTTCCAGTTCCTCAAAGTACATCAGGTAAGTTTGAACTTGTTATAAGTGATGATGGTACAGATATAAGTGTAAATGTAAACTCAAAACAATTTTATCCAAGATAATATTTATTTTTATGCGTTTTTAGTGTCAAATTGTAAAGATATTTTTAGTATTAAATTATAATGAATTGTAGATATATTAAGTTTAATTCAAAACATAATTAAATGATTTAAATAGGTATTGATTATTTAAAGTTAATATATGCATAAATAAAAGATTAAGTATTTGTATAATTAAAATATGTCTATATAAATACTGTATAGTCTCTGTAAAAATCAAATATACTGTGCGTTATAAAATTTAAAAGCTATTATCACCTAAGGAGGAGATGGTTATAATTAAAAAATTTTTAACTTTAGAAATAAATGACGATTATATAAGGGTTGTACTTTTAAGAAAAAACTATAAAAAAATATTTATAGATAAATCTATTATAAAAGAAGTAAGCTTTAATATTAAAAGTGATATTGATGAGATTGAAAAAACTGGATATGTAGAAAATGTAGTAAAATTAGTAAAAGATGAAATAAATAATATAAAAAAATCATACAAAAATTTGTACTTTAATATTCAAACTCAAGACATAGTTATTAGAAATATTGAGATATTGAATACTAAGAAAAAAAGAGACATATTAAACATGATAGAATTTGAGATAACACAATATATTCCAATAAACATAAATAACTATTCAATAAAATATAAAATTATAAACTCTAGTAAGGATAAGTTAAATATACAAGTAATTCTTTTTCCTAAAAATATTATCAAAGTAATTAAAATCATTTCAGAAAGTCTAAATATGAACCCAAAAGCGATAAACATAAATTTTGATATACTACAAAAACTTATAAGTTTAAATTTAATAGATAATTTTATAGAAGATGGAGTGTTTATAGAATGCAAAAAAAATCAATTTATTATAAACATAACAAAAAATAAAAAAATAGAAGAAACATATCTATTATCAAAAGAAATAAAATCCTATGACTCAGTAAAAAAATTAATAAGTAGATTTAAATATGTTTATTATTATGGTATAGAAAATTGTTTTATAGAAGAGTATTTTAAAGATACAGAAAAAATTGCTGAAGTAAATCCATTGAGATTAAAAAATAAAGTAAGGGTGGAAAATAATTTTGATAAGGGCTTAAGAGATACTAGTATAACTTATATAAGCAGTATAGGGATGATTATTTAAATGAAAGCTTATAAAACAATAAATTTTTTAAATGGATTTAAAGAAACTAAGCGATATAATAAAATCTATAAAATAACGATAATATCAATTTTAATATGTGTTTCATTAAAAATGTTTATGTATATGAAATCTATAAATGAATTAGAAAATTATATAAGTCACAATAAACCCATAAATGAATCTAAATATACCGTACCAAATCTGGAAAAAACAGAAGAAAAGTTTTCTAGAATAAAGCTTGATGAAATTAAAAAAATATATGAAATAGTTGGAACAGATAACATTACTAAAATATCTATAGATAAAAACAAAATGGAGATGGAAGGAGTATGTGATAATCTAGATATTTTAGATAATTTAAGAAAAATAAATTACATAAAATATTACTATATAGACAGCATTATAAGAGATGGAGAATGTTATAAATTTAGAATAAAAAGTTAGACAGGTGATTAATTTTGAAATTAAATAAGAGAGAAAAAAATCTGATGAAAATATTGCTAATATTAATTATTGTATTAGTAGTTAATGTAATGTCCAGACCTCTAGAAGAGAACCTAACTAATTTGAAGAAAGAAAAACAAAATATAGTGAATGAAATAAAACGACAAGATAATTACAAAATTAAAGGTAATGGGTACAAAGATGATAGATATGTAAAAAATGTTGAATTAGATAGTAATACAAAATTAAAAAATAATTTTAATAACTCATTTTTAGATAAAAAAACAAATAAAGATATAGTATTATTAGTAGAAAATGAATTGAGAGATATTGTAAATGTGGAATACATCAATCAAGAAAGTAGCTTAGACAACTACAGTAAAAAACAAACTAATTTAGAAGTAAAAGTTAATGGAGAACTTGAAAATGTGTTGAAACTTGAAGGTGTAATGAAGAACTTAAGGTTACATAATAAAATTGAAAAAATAGAAATTAATAAATTAAAAACAAGTAATCTTGAGGCCAAAAACATTTCAAACGAATATAAACAAGAAAAAAACAATCTTGTAGAATGTAAAATGACAATTAGAGTCACATAACAAAAAAGAATAGATAAAGTAAAAAACTATTATCAGTTCATAAAACTTTATAGAAGAATTAGTTTTACGATAATCCATTTCTGTAAGAGGGATTGTTAGTGATTTTATCGAAATCCTAATTAAAGTGAATATATTATACCAAAATATAAGTAAATTTGAGATAATATTTGCTTATACTATAGATTGATTGATAAAAAAATGGTATAATAACAAATTGTACTTTAATTTAATAATAAGGGAGTGGAAGTCATATTGTTAGGGAGAAATGAGCTATGCCCTTGTGGAAGTGGCAAAAAATACAAGAAATGTTGTTTAAATAAAGATATTGTTTCAGAAAGAGCAAGCAGAAAAACTGAACTTTCACAAAAGCAATATACAGATTTATATTCAAAATTATATGATTATTCAAGACAGGATAGATTCAAAGATGAATGTGAAAAAGCTAAAGAAATGTTTTATATAATGCAAAATGATACTGTAAATGAAAAGTTCGAAAGATTTTTTAATACGTATTTAATACAAGACCACATAATGGAAAATAAAAAGGTCATGACGGTTGGATTTCTTGAAGAGAATGGTGCAAACTTAAGTCAATCAGAAATTTCAATATTAAAAAGTTTGTTTGAATCCTATGTAAGCATTTACGAAGTAAAAGAAATTTCTACAGGAAAAATAGTTTTAAGAGATTGTTTAAGTGGGAAAGAACTTTACACAGAAGATGTAAAACTTCTAAGAAGCTTTAAAATCGGAAGCTGTATGATAGCTAGAATAATTGATGTTGAAGGAACTAATATATTAATAGATGTAACTATAAGTATATCAAATGAAGTTAAAGATATAATTTTAAATGATGTTATGAATTTATTTAATCAATATAAAGACCTATATAAAGATATGAAGACGTTCTTAATTTATCATACACATGTATTATATAAATATATACAACAGCTTTTAGACCCAAGTATAGCCGAATATTTAAAAAGAGAAAGAGATAAAAATGATAGTAAAAAAGTTAATTTAGAAGGTGAATTAGCTGAAGTAGAATGTAAAGTTTTAGATACTCTTAAAGAAAATGTGGAAAAAGAAAATATAGATGCATGTATAGAGTTCTGGAATGAATATAAGAAAAGTCATGAAAATATAAAAGGAGCTGAAAGTGGTTGGGCAGCTGCTGTTGAGTACTATGTTAAGAAAGAAGCAGGACAACCTATAACTCAAGTGCAAATATCAAAAAAATATGATATAAGCTCTAGTACATTAGGAAAAAGATACAAAGATTTAAAAATATCTTAATTAATTATAAAAAGCTTTAAGTCATAGATAAAGAATCTATAGTATAATATATGTATAATGTGTAGAAAGAGGTATTAATAATGAGTCTTAGTTTAGGAAATGCAATTGCTGTATCAACAAACTTTATAAAATCTAACCCAGCAGTACCTGTATACGACGGAGAAGAAATATATGCAGTTATTTATCATATAGAAATAGGATATAATAATGGTGTATCACCTGATACTAAACAATATATAATAATAGACTATAAAGAGTTCGATTTATCTATGGATAGAAAAAATGAACTAGTAGAAGTTGCTAAGGAGTACTGCAAATCTAAAAATATTGTAGAAAATGAAAATCTTGAAATAAATCTTTTGGATAATGAAGAAGCAGAAAACTTCTTAGAAAAGGTATTTAATAACATGAAAGTTATAAGAGGCCTTATAACTAAAAGAGGATAAGTTAATGGAGTTTATTGGTATAGAAAATATAACACCATATGAAAACATATATGAATTTAGTGTATATAAATACGATGATGAAATCACTTTAGGTAGTGAAGATTTATATATATGTGAATTAAGGGTTATATTAATTAAAGTTAATTCTTTATACGTTGAAAGATTGAATAAATCAGTTGAAGCAATGGTTTTAGTAAAAAATCTAAAAAAAGATTTGGGTAAAGAACTTATTGTAGACAAAATAAAGAAATTTGTGCTAGACGAAATTTGGGTAGAAAATCTAGTAAAAGAGAATATAGAAGTTATATTTGTAGAAAGCTAGGAGTAACCCTAGCTTTTTTATATTATAATCTAAGAGAGGAAAACAATATGTTAAGGGTATCTAATATAAAACTTGGAATCGATAAAGATATATCTTTATTAAAAGATATTGTACTTAAGAAATTAAGAATAAAAGAAAAAAACTTAATAAAATATAGTATATATAAAGAATCTATAGATGCTAGAAAAAAAGGGAAGATGGAATTTGTTTATTCTGTAGATGTAGAAGTTAGAGATGAAAGTAAAATACTAAGCTCAAAAATAAAAGATGTAACAAAAATAAAAGATGTAAAATATGTAAATGTAGCTATGGGTCATAAAAAATTGAATAATAGACCTTTAGTAATTGGAAGTGGACCAGCTGGTCTATTTGCAGGGCTTATTTTGGCTCAAATGGGTTATGAACCAATTATACTTGAAAGAGGTCTTGATGTTGATAGTAGAACTAAGGACATAAGTAATTTTTGGACGACTAGAAAGTTTAAAAATAATTCAAATGTTCAATTTGGAGAAGGTGGAGCAGGAACTTTTTCAGATGGGAAACTCACAACTAGAATAAAAGATATACGATGTAGAAAAGTGCTAGAAGAATTAGTTCAGTTTGGAGCACCAGATGAAATATTATATTCACATAAGCCACATGTTGGTACAGATATATTAAAAAGTGTAGTTAAAAATATAAGAAATGAAATAATAAATCTAGGTGGACAAGTTAAATTTGATTCAAAAGTTACAGATATAGTTGTATTAAATAATTCTATACAATCTGTAATTGTAAATGATAGTGAAAAAATAGATACAGATGCAGTTATATTAGCTGTTGGGCATAGTGCAAGAGATACTTATGAGATGTTGCATTCAAGAGGTGTAAAAATAATTCAGAAACCATTTGCAATAGGAGCTAGAATTGAACATCCTCAAGACTTGATAAATAAAGCACAGTATAAGGAATTTTATAATCATCCTCGACTAGGAGCTGCTGATTATAGACTTATAGAACATGTCTCAAATGGAAGAACAGCATATACTTTTTGTATGTGTCCAGGAGGCAGTGTCATAGCATCTGCATCAAATGATTTTGAAATAGTTACAAATGGAATGAGTGAACATGCAAGAGATAAAATAAATGCTAATAGTGCATTTCTAGTAAATGTACTTCCAGAAGATTTTGATAGTGATAATCCACTAGCAGGGGTTCATTTTCAGCAAAAATATGAGAAATTAGCTTTTGAATTAGGTGGTAAAAATTACAATGCGCCAGTTCAACTTGTTGGAGATTTTATTAATAATAAGACTTCTGAAAATTTAGGAAGTGTTGAACCATCATACAAACCTGGATACAAGCTTACAAATCTCAATGAATGTTTGCCTAGTTTTGTGGTAGAAACTATGAGAGAAGCATTTATATCTCTTGATAAAAAATTAAATGGATTTGCAATGCATGATGCAGTCTTAACTGGTGTAGAAACTAGGTCATCATCACCAATAAGAATAGTAAGAGATGAAAACAGTTTGGAGTCAATAAGTATTAAAAATTTATATCCCTGTGGTGAAGGTGCTGGATATGCAGGTGGAATAGTCACAGCAGCAGTAGATGGTATAAAATGTTCAGAAAAAATAATACAAAAATATGCTAATAACACAAAAATTTAACATAAACTTAATGATTTTTTAATATTTAACATGAATTTAACATTACTACTCCTATAATTTGATAAAATACAATAGGTTATAAAATTTTTAAATATAGTAATCTCTTTACAAGGAGGAAATAATTTGAATATTATAATAAGTCTAATGGGTGGATTAGGGCTGTTCTTATATGGTATGAACCTTATGGGAGAAGGTCTGCAAAAATCTGCTGGGACAAAATTAAAAAAGATAATAAAATTACTTACTAGTAATCTATTTATGGGAGTTTTAGTAGGTACAGGAGTTACAGCAGTAATACAAAGTTCAAGTGCTACTACTGTAATGGTTGTTGGTTTCGTAAATGCAGGCATAATGACTTTAAAACAAGCAATAGGGGTTATAATGGGTGCTAATATAGGTACTACTGTTACAGCCCAATTAGTATCTTTTGATTTAGCTGGAATGGCTCCAGTAGCATTAGGTATAGGTATTATACTTTATTTA
Organism: Clostridioides sp. ES-S-0001-03; assembly: GCF_020676075.1. NCBI lineage: Bacteria > Bacillati > Bacillota > Clostridia > Peptostreptococcales > Peptostreptococcaceae > Clostridioides > Clostridioides sp. ES-S-0001-03. The sequence continues at coordinate 115,156 of NZ_JACVWJ010000001.1, forward strand.
TTTGGAAATAAACCTAGAATAAAAAATATAGCCGAGATACTTATAGGTTTTGGGATATTATTTACAGGTATGGATTTTATGAAAATGGCAGTTGAACCATTAAAGGACTATCAAGGGTTCACTGATTTACTTGTTACATTTGGTAATTATCCGCTACTTGGACTATTATTAGGATTTGGTATTACAGCAATAATACAGAGTTCAAGTGCATCTATGGGTATGTTGGTTGCATTAGCAGCAGAAGGTTTAATACCACTAGCAGCAGCATTACCAATTCTTTATGGTCAAAATATTGGTACATGTGTAACTTCATTGCTATCAAGTATTGGTGCTAATAAAAATGCACGAAGAGCAGCTATGATGCATTTAATCTTCAATGTTTTGGGAACAGTAATATTCTTATTGTTGTTGAATAAACCAATTGTAAATTTAGTTACAAGTTGGGACCCAAGTAATGTTGCAAGACAAATAGCTAATACACACACATTGTTTAATATTATATCCGTCTTAATACTTCTACCATTTACAAAGGTTATCATAAAACTAGCCATTAAGCTTGTTCCTGATAAAGCTGGTGATGCAGATGAAGATGAAGCTAAGACTATTAAATATATAGATGATAGAATGATAGAAACTCCTTCCATAGCTCTTGCCAATACGATAAAAGAAGCACTTCGTATGGGAGAAAAAGCTAAGGAAAGCTTAAATGCATCTATGGAAGCGTTAGTAGAACATTCAACTGAAAAAATAGATAAGACATACAGACGTGAAAAACTAATAAATGATTTACAAAAAGCTATCTTAAATTACTTGCTTAAACTTTCAAAGGCACCTTTAGATGATAATTCTAGAGAAGTTGTAGACACCTTATTTAATACAGTTAATGATATAGAAAGAATTGGTGACCATGCTAAAAATATAGCTGAATTATCTCAAGTTGCAATAGATTCAAATATTTCTTTCTCTGAAGAAGGACAAGCTGAACTTGATATTATGTACAATAAAGTTGTTTCAGCTTATACTTATGCTTTAGAGTCAATGAGAACTGATGATGTGGATTTAGCCTGTAAGGTTATAAAAATTGAAGAGCAAGTTGATATAATGGAGAAGTCTTGTAGAGCTAATCATATGTATAGATTGAATAATAATTTATGTAGTATAGAAAATGGAGTTATTTATTTAGATGTAATAAGTAATCTAGAAAGAATATCTGACCACGCTGTTAATATAGCACAACAAGTTATAGCTAAGAGATTGGGAACTGATTAAAAATAGTAATTTAAAATAAAATAAGAATTAAAATAGATAATGAACAAAAAAGAAGGAGTTGTCTTAAAATTGATTTTTTCTAATCAAATTTTAAGTTCAACTCCTTTAAAATTTAGGCTAATTATTCTTAATGAATCATCATAAAGAATAATTGTTTTAATGTCTAATGGCGATACAATTTGTTTATAACACTGTATATTTTATAATCAAAATATTAAGCTATTTCTTTAATTTGTTTAAATGAATTTTCATTTCCATTTCCACCAATTTGTGTTACTGATTTAAATCTCATAGTTTTAAATAGTTCTTTTTGACTATAGTCTAGTAAATTTCCTACTAGTATTACAGGAGATTTAGTTTTTCCAGCTAAAACCCCAACAGATAAACCATCTATTAAATCATCTTGTTTATTGATTCCATTTTTAGCTACATATAGGTTATTTATATTAGAATCCTTGTAGAACTCTTTTATTACTTTTGCATTTGTTTCATTTCTAGTACTACCTGATATTCTTTGTGGATTTTTAAGTTTGTTTTCTATATTTTTAGAAACTGTATATTCTCCACCTATTATATAAGATTTATCTATTTTTTTATCTTTGAATAAATCATTTATTTCAGTTATATTACTATTTTCATTAGTAAGTATTATAGGCATATCATTTTGAGCTGATGCTGCACCAATACTTACTGCATCTGCTAATCCTTTTTCACCATTAACTACTGATATTTTTGATATATTACTAATTCCTTTTAATTCTTTAGCAAGATTTAGAGAAGTCTCATATCTATCATTTCCTGAAATTCTAGATACAGACATATTATCTGACTTTATAGTATCTAAAGATTTTTCGTTTACAGAAGCTTCACCACCGATTACATATACATTTTTAACTTTTAATCTCTTTAATTCAGCTAAAGTCTTCTCATTTATTTGAGAACTTCCAGTTAACAATATAGGAGCATCTTTTTTATATGCAAATGGTGTTGCAGCCAAAGCATCTGCAATTGCAGAATCATTTATTAAAACGGCATTTTCAGCGTTTTCCCAACCTGCTTGGCTTATCTTAATAGAAGTTTCATATCTATCAGTTCCTGTTAATGCATTTGCATTTACTTCATCTTGGTATGTAACTTCAAATTTGGCATTTGGACTTCCTAAGAAAGCTATTACGCCTCCTTTTGGCAATCTAACTCTATTATTCTTTGTCACTAAAGAGTAATTTACAGGAGTTCCTTTATCATCATAAACTGCAAAAGATGAATTTTGAGGAAGATTAACTTCTATTTTTTTATTTGCTATATCATCGCCAATTTTGTACCATTTTGCATACCCTTTTGAATCTATTTGATATGTAAAAGATTTTTCTGATGATAAATTAGTTAGGGAATCTTCACTTACATATGTTTGTGTTGCAAATTTTAGGTATTCTGTACCATTTTCTTTATACAGTTTGATATCACTCAAATCACGACCCATTACACCAGGTATTTCTATAAAAGCATTTGAATTATTCTCATCTATTATTTTAGTATTAGCTAAAAAACCTGGAGTTTTATCAGAAACACCAAGCATTGCTTTAACAGAGCCAAACATATAGTATTGAGAAGTATATTTTTCATCTACTAGATAGTAACCTTTTTCACCTCTTTTTTCCCATGCTTCTTTGACACTATTTGATATATTATTGTCATCTACCTTTTGAGCTACATAGTATAAACTTGCTGTCTGACCTAATCCAGGAACATCATCATAAGAGCTCATATTTAAATATGTGATATTATTTTTTTCTTTTACAAATTTTAGGCAACTATTACCTTTTTCAGATACGAATCTATCTTGACCTATGTATACATATTTATCTTCAGGTCCATTTTCTATGTATGGAGAAGATACTGTTAGAGTACCATTATCATTAACATCAACTTTTAGCATATTTGAAGAAGCATAAAGTCCACTATTTTCTTTTAAGTAACTTGGCATTTTGACTTGTTGTGGCTTACTAAATGTTTTATCAGGTTTTATTTCTTTAATTTTACCTTTTTCTTTTAATGCAGATAGTAAAATTTCTTGTCCGATTACTTCGTTAAGTTGACTACTTCCACCAGAAGAAACAACTGCAACTGCCATATTTTCATCTGGAAGCACTGTAAGATTACTATGGAATAATAAAGAATCTCCACCTTTTGTAAGTGCTTTTAGATTATATTGATTAAATGGATAAGTGTTGACACAATCCCATCCTAAACCATATCCAAGGATAGAGTCTTCTCCCTCAGGCCATAGACCATTTAAATATTCTTTACTTTCCATAGCTTTTACTGAAGCAGGAGAAAGAATTCCATTTGATTTTTTCATAAATGTTTGTGCAAATGTACATAGATTTTCTGCACTTGAATATAAACCACCTGCACCTATAGTATTAAGGTTATCTTGTGGAACTGCATCTTCCCAATAAGGTACATAGGCTTTTGCAAGTTTTGAACTATCAAAGCTATTTTCTGGAGTTTTTGTGTTTTGTAAGTTAAGTGGATTGTTTATGTATTTATCAAGAAAATTAGTAAATGACATACCAGATACTCTTTCTACTAAAATTTCAGCTAAAGTAAATCCATCATTACAATAAACAGAAAAAGCTCCTGGCTTAGCTTTTAATCTTTGTTTCTTTAATTCTTCTAAGAAATTATCATGATTATAAGAATCATTGTCTCCCAATAAAAGGGCATTTTTAAAACTACTTCCCATTAGCCCTGATGAGTGATTTAATAACATTCTTGGAGTGATTTCTTTATATCTATCATCAGCCATTTTAAATTCAGGTATATATTTTACAACAGGAGTATCTAAATTTACTTTTCCCTGTTCAACCAACTTCATAACAGCTGTAGTAGTAAATACTTTACTGATAGAGGCAATATTGTACATATTATCCTTAGTTAAATTTTTATTATCTTGTTTGCTGTATACTCCACCATTTCCAGAAATCTCAATTTTACCATTATCAATTAGAGCATATTGAGCGCTTACAGCTCCATATTTAGATAGTAAAGTTTGAATTTTCTCTTTAGCAAGAGCTCTAGTTTTTGTGTAAGACTCCGAACCTTTACTATAATCATTTAACTCTATATCAGAGCTTTGATACTTATCAGAGATGTTTTTTGTGTCATTATCAGCAAAAGCAATATTTGGAGTAGCTGTAAATAACATACTAAGTACCAATGTGCTAGATAATAACTTAAATAATCTTTGCTTAAACATATTAAATTACCTCTTTTCCCTTTTAATAATTACAATTAGCATAACATTCTTAATTATTTTAATCAACAGATTATTATTAAGAAAAATACATTTATAATAAGTTACATTTTATATATATGAGAGAAATAAAAAGATAACATTTTGCTATTGGACTATTCATTTATTTAATTAAAATTTTATAATTGACAAATAGTTGTAATATTTAGAAGAATCGATTTCCTAATAATGCTTGAGGATATATGCATTATTTTGTGGCAAACTTTTTAAAAAAACACCTAGATTTTATGTTATAATCTCTGTAAAACGCATATGCTGAAAAGAGGGATTTAAATGGGAAAAATAAATTTTGATTATAGTAAAGCTACGGAATTTTTTTGCCAAAAAGAAATAGATGTCATGCAGCCGTATGTAGATGTGGCACATGATATGTTACATAATAAAACTGGTTTAGGAAATACTTTTTTAGGATGGATAGACCTTCCTAAAAATTATGATAAGGAAGAGTTTGCTAGAATAAAAAAATCTGCTGAGAAGATAAAATCTGATTCAGAGGTTCTTCTAGTAATCGGTATAGGAGGCTCTTATTTGGGTTCAAGAGCTGCGATAGACATGGTAAGTCATTCTTTTAGAAATGGGCTTAAAAAAGAGCAAAGAAATGCTCCTGAAGTATATTTTGTAGGTCATAACATAAGCTCAACATATATTATGGATTTACTAGATGTAATTGAAGGTAAAGATGTTTCTGTAAATGTAATATCTAAATCAGGTACTACTACAGAGCCAGCTCTTGCTTTTAGAATATTTAAAAATTATTTAGAAAAAAAATATGGAAAAGAAGAAGCTAGAAAGAGAATATATGCAACAACAGATTCAAGTAAAGGGGCGCTTAGACAATTAGCTACAGAAGAAGGATATGAGACTTTTGTAATACCAGATGATGTAGGTGGTCGTTTTTCTGTATTGACAGCTGTTGGATTACTTCCTATTGCAGCTGCAGGACTTGATATTGATGCCATAATGAATGGTGCAAATGATGCTCGTGAAGCATTTCAAAATTCTGACTTAAAAAATAATGACAGTTATAAATATGCTGTAGCTAGAACAATTTTACATAGAAAAGGAAAAGATGTAGAGTTATTGGTTAACTATGAACCTCAACTACATTATATGAGTGAGTGGTGGAAACAACTTTATGGAGAAAGTGAAGGAAAAGAAAATAAAGGATTATTTCCTGCTTCTGTAGATTTTTCAACAGACTTACATTCTATGGGACAATATATTCAAGATGGAAAAAGACTTTTATTTGAAACAGTACTTAATGTTGAAAGTTCTAAGAGAAATATAACTATAAATTCAGAAGAAGTAGATTTAGATGGTTTAAATTATTTAGCAGGCAAAACTGTAGATTTTGTAAATCATAAAGCTTTTGAAGGTACTCTATTAGCACATACTGATGGAAAAGTGCCTAACTTGGTAATAAATATACCTAAATTAGATGAGTATAATTTTGGATATTTAGTGTATTTCTTTGAAAAAGCTTGTGGAATAAGTGGATATTTACTAGGAGTTAATCCATTTGACCAACCAGGAGTAGAAGCATACAAGAAAAATATGTTTGCTTTACTAGGAAAACCAGGTTATGAAAAAGAAAAAGAAGAATTAGAAAAAAGACTTAAATAATTTTAGATAGTTAAGGTTTAATTAAGATTAGAATAATATAATGAAATCATCGAAAGAGAGTTTACTCAAAATAGATGATTTCATTTTTTTATGGAAAATTGGGAAAAATATATTTTGATAATTTATATTATATTTAGATAGGGAGTGGTATGAGATGTCAAGAAGAAAGAAAGGTATAAGTTTAGTAATATTAGTCGCTATAATAAGTTCAATACTTAGTAGTTTGCTAACAATAATTTTAGTTAAAGATAATTTAGGAAGTAAATCTACAGGAAGTTCTACGCCCATAGTTGTAAATGATGATGGAAAGAGCCAAAACATTTACCAAGCAGTTGCAGAAAAGGCAACACCATCTGTTGTAGGTATTACGACAACTAGCGTCGATACTAGTAATATGTTTGCAATACCAACTGAAACACAAGGAGTAGGAACTGGGATTATAGTAGATTCAAATGGATATATACTTACTAATTCTCATGTTATATCAGATGGCCAAGCAACTAGTGTTAATGTTTTATTTAATGATGGTTCAACAACATCAGGTAAAGTGGTATGGTTTGACCAACAACTTGATTTGGCCATAGTTAAAGTTGATAAAACTGGATTAACACCAGCTGAATTTGCAGATAGTGATAAAGTAAAAGTTGGAGATATATCAATAGCAATAGGTAACCCACTTGGACTAGACTTCCAAAAGACAGTTACTCAAGGTATAATAAGTGGATTAGATAGAACTATACAAACAGAAAAAACTAATATGACAGGGTTATTACAAACTGATGCAAGTATAAATGCAGGAAATAGTGGAGGGCCATTGTTAAATCAAAAAGGTCAAGTAATTGGTATAAATACAGCAAAAGCTTCTCAAGCAGAAGGGTTAGGATTTGCGATACCAATCAATACAGCTAAAAGTATAGTTGAAGAAGTAATAAAAACTGGAAAATATGAAAAAGTAACTTTAGGTATAAAAGGGACAGATGTATCAAATTATGAAGCAGCTACAGGTACAAAATTAAGTACTGACAAAGGAGTATATGTTGCAGAAGTAATATCTGGTTCATCAGCAGAAAAAGCAGGAGTAAAAGTAGGGGATATTATAACTAAAGTAGGAGATGCAGATATAACTGGTATGAATGACCTTAATAAAAAGTTATATACTTTCTCAAAAGGTGCTAGCACAAAAATTACATTAAATAGAGGCGGAAAAGCAGTAACAATAAATGTAAAATTCTAAATGTTACTAGAGAAACAGAGACTACATGGTAAAGTGTAGTCTCTGTTTTTATTTAATTTTTATAGTATATATATCTAAATTAATTAAAATAACATATTGTTTATAGAGATTATCTATATTTACTTATAAAAATAAAATTAATAAATATTTAAATTTAATTTATAAAATCAATATAAATATCATAATAAAATAAAAATTTTTAATATTACTAAAAAAATATAGACAAAATAATAACGAATATAGTATTATGTAATTGTAGAAATGCTTTTCATAGAAATAACCTATGAAGATGAATTACATAAAGATAAAAAAAAGGAATGGATATTCTTTAGGGGTGAAAAAATTATGAATCCATTAGTTATAAATTTACAAAAATGTAGTATACATGATGGTCCAGGGATAAGAAGTACAGTTTTTTTTAAAGGATGCCCACTTGAATGTGTTTGGTGTCATAATCCAGAAAGTCAAACATATACAAAACAAGTTTTGTATAATGAAGAGAGATGTTCAAGATGTGAAGCATGTATAAATATATGTCCTCACAAAGCAATTTACAAAGGTAAAACAAAAATATGTCTAGACCAAGAAAAATGTGAGTTTTGTGAAACTTGTTTAGATTATTGTATAAACAATGCTAGAGAAATAGTAGGTCAAGAGTATTCTGTTAAAGAACTGGTTAAAGAGATAGAAAAAGATAGAATTTTCTATGAAGAATCAGGTGGAGGAGTAACTTTATCAGGTGGAGAAGTAATGGCTCAAGATATGGATTTTATTTGTGGAGTAATAAACATGTGTAAATCAAAGGGAATTCATGTGGCAATTGATACTTGTGGATATGCAAAGTCAGAAAATTACGAAAGAGTTGCTGAATGTGCAGATTTGTTCTTATACGATATTAAACTTATTGATGAGGAAAAACATATAAAATTTACAGGAAAATCAAATGATTTAATACTTAAAAATGTTAAACTTTTGAGTGAATCAGGAGCTAATATAAATATAAGAATACCATTAATTGTAGGAGTAAATGTAGATGATGAAAATTTAGAGGTTAAAAAAATGATAGAGTTTTTAAAGCCTTTGAATATAAAAGATGTAAGTCTTCTTCCATATCATAACATTGGTAAACATAAGTATTATAAAATTTATAAAAAGTATGAAGGAGAAGAGTTACAAAGACCTACTGAAGAAAAATTAGAAGAAATAAAAAGGCTGTTTGAAGCAAGTAATTTCAATACTAAGATTGGGGGGTAATAAAATGTTAAGAGGAACTTTTGAAAGAACTAAAAAATTAAGAGAAGAAAGTGTTAATGCAGAACCACACATATCTATTGAAAGAGCAGTACTTATGACAGAAGCTTATAAAAAATATGAAGGAAGTGTAGAAATTCCTGTACTTCGTGCTTTATCATTTAAACATTACATTGAAAACAGAACTCTTAGTATAAATGATGGAGAATTAATAGTAGGCGAAAAAGGAGATTCACCTAATGGAGCACCAACATATCCAGAAATTTGTTGTCATACAATGGAAGATTTAGAAGTAATGCATAATAGAGACATAATAAATTTTAGTGTGTCTGAAGAATCTAGAAAAATACATCAAGAGGAAATAATACCTTTCTGGAAGAAGAGACAAACCAGAGATAAGATAATAAATGCTATGACACCTGAATGGTTAGCAGCATATGAAGCAGGTATGTTTACAGAGTTTATGGAACAAAGAGCTCCAGGACACACAGTTTGTGGAGATACAATATATAAAAAAGGATTTTTAGATTTAAAGAAAGATATAGAAGCAAGACTAAAAGAATTAGATTTCCTTAATGACTTAGATGCATATAATAAAAAAGCTGATTTAGAAGCTATGGCAATAGCTTGTGATGCAATGGTTATATTAGGAAAGAGATATGCTGAAAAGGCAAGAAAAATGGCAGAAGAAGAAACTGATGAAGCTAAGAAAAAAGACTTATTGTTAATTGCTGAAACTTGTGATGTTGTACCAGCTCATAAACCAGAAACTTATCATCAAGCTATACAAATGTACTGGTTTGTTCATATAGGGGTTACTACTGAGCTTAATATATGGGATGCATTTACTCCAGGAAGACTAGACCAACATCTAAATCCTTTTTATGAAAGAGATGTAGAAAATGGAATATTAGATAGAGATAGAGCACAAGAATTACTTGAATGTTTATGGGTTAAATTTAACAATCAACCAGCACCACCAAAAGTTGGTATAACACTGAAAGAGAGTAGCACATATACAGACTTTGCAAATATAAATACTGGTGGAATAAATCCAGATGGTCAAGATGGTGTTAATGAAGTTAGTTATATAATACTTGATGTTATGGATGAAATGAAATTAATACAACCTAGTTCAAATGTTCAAATAAGTAAAAAGACTCCTCAAAAATTCTTAAAGAGAGCTTGTGAAATATCAAGAAAAGGATGGGGTCAACCAGCATTTTATAATACTGAAGCAATAGTTCAAGAGCTTATGGAAGCTGGTAAAACTATAGAAGATGCAAGACTTGGAGGAACTAGTGGTTGTGTTGAAACTGGATGTTTTGGTAAAGAAGCATATGTTTTAACTGGATATATGAATATTCCAAAAATACTTGAATTAACACTAAATAACGGTTATGACCCAATTGCGAAAAAGCAAATAGGTATTGAAACTGGAGACCCTAGAGATTTTAAATCTTATGAAGAATTATTTGACGCATTTAAAAAGCAGTTACATTATATGATTGATATAAAAATACAAGGAAATGCTGTAATAGAAAATATATGTGCAAAACATATGCCTTGCCCACTTATGTCTACAATAGTTGATGATTGTATAGCAAAAGGTAAAGACTATCAAAGAGGTGGAGCAAGATATAACACTAGATATATACAAGGTGTTGGTATAGGAACTATAACAGATAGTTTAACAGCAATAAAATATAATGTATTTGACAAGAAAAAATTTGATATGGATACATTACTTAAGGCACTTGATTCTAACTTTGAAGGATATGAAGCTATACTTAATATAGTTTCAAATAAAACTCCTAAGTATGGAAATGATGATGATTATGCTGATGGAATAATGGAAGAAATATTTAATGCATATTACAATGAAGTAACTGGTAGACCAACTGTTTGTGGTGGAGAATATAGAGTAGATATGTTGCCAACTACTTGCCATGTATACTTTGGAGAAATTATGGGAGCAAGTGCAAATGGTAGACTTTGTGCAAAGCCAGTTTCAGAAGGAATCTCTCCAGAAAAAGGTGGAGATACTAATGGACCTACAGCAGTTATAAAATCTTGTGCTAAGATGGACCATATAAAAACTGGTGGAACATTGTTAAATCAAAGATTTGCACCATCAGTAGTACAAGGTGAAAAAGGATTAGACAACATGGCTAATCTAGTAAGAGCATACTTTAATATGGATGGACATCATATACAATTCAATGTATTTGATAAAAATGTATTATTAGAGGCTCAAAAGAATCCTCAAGATTACAAAGACTTAATAGTTAGAGTTGCAGGATATAGTGACCATTTCAACAATTTAAGTAGAACATTACAAGATGAAATAATAGGTAGAACTGAGCAAACATTCTAGGATTGTTTGTAAATAAAACTTCTTACTATATAAAAATGTAACTGGTATAATAGTATATATTACCAGATACCATTTTAAAAAATTTTAGATTAATTCTGAGCTAACTTTCTGGATGGGAAGTTAGCTCGTTGAGTTTAATGAAAAAATCGTTAAATTTATATTTAATAAACTATATAAAGAAGTAATTTATAATAATCATAATAAAATTATATTTTATAATAACTAAGATAATTTTAAGCAGTTAAAATATTATAAATTTAGCTACTTTAAAATAAAAACTAATAGAAAAAGAGGAGATTTGATATGAAAACTTTAGGATTTATTGGTTCAGGAAATATGGGAAGTGCAATGATAGGTGGTATAGTAAAATCAGGATTAGTAAAAGCAGAAGATATAACTGTATCAGACTTAAGTCAAGTTGCTTTAGATAAAGTAAAAGAACAATTTGGAATAAATACTACAACTGATTCAAAGGTGGCTGTTGCAAATTCAGATGTAGTGATAGTAGCACTTAAGCCTAATATATGTGAAAAAGCTTTAGCTCCACTTAAAGAATTAATAGATGCAAGTAAAATAATAGTATCAATAGCAGCAGGAAAAACTATAGAAACTCTTGAAAGTATTATAGGTTCAGATAAAAAGATAGTAAGAGTAATGCCAAATACTCCAGCACTTGTTGGAGAAGGTATGTCAGCTCTTTGTAAAAATTCAAATGTTACTGATGAAGAATTGAATATGATTAAAGCTCTATTTGAATCATTCGGAGAAGCAGAAATAGTAGCAGAATATTTAATGGATACAGTTACAGGTATTAGTGGCTCTTCTCCTGCATATGTATTTATGTTTATAGAAGCTATTGCAGACGCAGCAGTACTAGCTGGTATGCCAAGACAGCAAGCTTATAAATTTGCATCTCAAGCTGTTATGGGCTCAGCTAAGATGGTTCTTGAAACTGGAAAACATCCAGGAGAATTAAAAGATATGGTTTGTTCTCCAGCAGGAACTACTATAGAAGCAGTTAAAGTGTTAGAAGAAGAAGGATTTAGATCAGCAGTTATAAAATCTATTGTCGCTTGCATAGATAAATCTAAAGATATGAGTAAATAGTAAATTAAGAATAAGATAAAAATATATGTCTCAAAATGAATTTTGTAGTTTATTTTGAGACATTATTTATATGTATTAACAACTATAATTCTACTAAATAAAAAAGAAGTAATCTTCATATTGATTTTTTACAGATTATATAGATATGTATTAATCTTTTTAAATATTAGTTTGATAATATGAATTTTATTTTAAAATAAAATATTTATATAAATAGCCAATAGAATCTATTATTTTAACGGTTTTTGATATATGGAAAAACTAGCAAAAGAACTTGGTGTTGAAATTGATATATGTCTTAGTTCTATTAAAGATAGAAAAACACAAAATGAAGTGTACATAGAGCTAATTGACAGTAGTATATATGTCTTAATTATAAGACCTAAAGATACTACAGATATGGATGCCCAGTTAGAAGCAGTGAAACAAATCATTGCAGGAACACAATCAAGTACTATATATGGACGGAAAGGTATTAGCATAAACCGCTATAAATGAAGCCTATTACGTGGCTAGAGGAGAAAGAATTAACTATACTGACACTTTGGATAATGGTAGTGAAAAACCAATATCAGCGAGTCTTATTATTGGACGCTTGGTTATAAAAGAAAATTTAGATAAGATACTAATTGATAGCAAATGTTATACAAAAGAAGAAGTTTATGGTTCTAATTAATTAATAATTATAACCATAATTAATAAAAATTCTTATGGTTTTTTAATGATACCATAGGAATTTTTATTTTATATTTTATTTTTCAGCCCATGCATACCTTTTGTAATAAATATACTAATAATTTTTGCAGTTTTTTCTGCTGCTTCTGAATTATTTCCACTATATTCTTTAGAAATCATTTCTAAACAGCCATCTATAATTCCTCCTATAATACAAGCATCCAAAATATCAACTGTTTTTTTATCTTCTATTGTATGACTACTTTCTTGAATGCCTTTTTTCAGTATTTCTTTATATTTATAAAAAAAGGATGTACTTTTACCATTACAAGATAAATTTTTAATTGTGTTTGCATGTTCTTGGAAAAAGGTAACAATTTCTAAAATTTGAGGATATGGATTTTCAACAATATCATAAATATTACTTTCCTTCATTAGACTTATACATTTATTGAATAGTTCTTCTTCTATTTGTTCTTGAACATCATAAATATCTTTAAAGTGTGCATAAAATGTTCCTCTACTTACATCAGCTAATTCTAAAACTTCTTTCACAGTAATTTTACTAATATCACTATTTATACTTAGTTTAATAAATGCTTGCTTTATTGCTTCTTTTGATTTTCTTATATCTCTTCTTTCTTTTTTCATCTTCTAATTATCTCCAATAATTTTTTGATATATGTATAAATTCATACAAAATTTATTTAATTTGTATAGAACTATACAAAATATTTATAATTTATACATTGTGTATAATATTATATAATAGTATACTCTATCTAAAATAAAAATCAAGTTTTTGGAAAGGTGGAATTTTATATGAATAGTATAAAAAAAGAAATAGAAAATATAGTATCTTCTTCTAAAAAAATTGGGAAAGCATACCATGAAACTGGTGTTGAAGTTGGAAAAGCTTATGCAAAAGCAGGTAAAAAAACTGCAAAATTATTCAAAGAATTATATGATGGTGAAGAAACATATGAGGTAAAAACAAAAGAAGATTGATTTGTAGAAACATAGGGAGTTGAACATGAAGTTAGGTAATAAGAGACTAAATAAGTAAATAAGAGACTAAATAAGTAAAAAAGAAGCTATTACACAACAATTTACATTTGTTTGTGTGATAGCTTCTATATTGTTATAATAAGATTTTTGTAAGAACTATTTTTGAAAGATAGCTCTTTAAATTTATTTTTAAATTAAAATATTTACATATTAGTGTGTACTACTTTTTTTATTACTGTTTTCCTCACCTGAGCAAGAATTAGTACTTGGACATCCAGAACAACCAGAACATCCACTACAGCTATTTCCATTTTTGGTAGATTTAAATTTATTAAACAAAATTAAAAATGCAAGAACTATGATTATTCCGCCGATTAAAGCTTCCATTATTGAATTTCCCATAAATAATACTCCGCCAATACTTTTAACTATAAAAGCCATTATCCATGCTAATATAAACTGATATGCAAATGATGTAAACATCATTTTATTTCCATATTCTTTTTTCATAGTTGCAAGAGCAGCTATACATGGAGTATATAGAGCTGTAAATATTAAGAATGTATATGCAGTAACACCATTAAATATTGTTGGTAATACAACAGTCAAATTACCATATAGTATATTCAAAGAGTTTACCACGATTTCTTTTGCTCCAAGACCACTTAAGATAGCAACTGAAGTTCTCCAGTCATCAAAACCAAGAGGTTTAAATATAGGAGATATAATATGACCTATAGTAGCTAAAAAGCTTACATTTATATCTTCTGTAAATCCAAATACATTAAATGAAGAAAGTCCCCAAATAACAACTGACATTGCAAACATTACAGTAACTACTCTTATTAAAAACCCTTTTGATTTATTCCAAGTATTTTTAATAAGTGCGTCTATAGTAGGTATTCTATATTCTGGTAACTCTAATATAAATGGTTCAGCCTCTGTCTTAAAAGCTGTTTTATTTAAAACTAGTGCAACCACAATTGCCATAATGATACCGACCAAGTATAATGATGTAGTTACTAAAGCAGCATGGTGTGGGAAAAATATAGCTACAAATAATGCATATATAGGTAGCTTTGCTCCACAAGTCATAAGTGGTGCAATAAGAGCTGTAACTCTTCTGTCTTTTTCACTTTCTAGTGTTCTAGTTGCCATTATAGCAGGAGAAGAACATCCCATACCCATAACTATGGGTATAAAAGCTTTACCAGATAGACCAACCTTTCTCATAACTTTATCCATCAAAAATGCTGTTCTTGACATATATCCACTATCTTCAAATAGAGATATACCAAAGAATAATGTAAATATTAAAGGGAAGAATGGTAAAGTACCACCAACACCTCCAATTATTCCATCAACAATAAGTGATTTAAACCATGGGCTAGAGTTAGCTAACATATCACTAACGGGTGTAGAGATATAAGCTTCTATAAGGCCTGCAAAGCCCTCTTGAAGTGGGCCTCCAACCCAATCAAAGGTGAACTTAAATAAAAGAAACAATACACCAATAAATATTGGATAGGCTAATATAGGATTTAAAACTATATTGTCTATTTTATCACTGATAGATTTTTTGTGTGTATATGTAGTCTTTGTACATCTTGATAAGATAGATTCTAACTTCTTATACGTTTCTGTTTCGCTTCCAAAGTCTGTTCGATATTTAAATGATTTTTTAGTAGCATCTTTAATTTCTGATTCTATTTTTTCTACGCCATCTTTCTTTTTTGCGATGATTGGAACAACAATTACTCCAAGTTCTTCACTTAATTTTTTATCATCTATATTAACACCCTTAGATTCTGCAATATCTAACATGTTAAGCAGTATAACGATAGGTTTATTAAATTGCATAAGTTGAGTTGTTAAGTAGAGATTTCTTGATAAGTTAGAAGCATCTACTACATTCACTATTACATCAACATCTTCATTTTCTAAATATGACTTAGAAACCTTTTCTTCATTTGAGAAAGTATCCATTGCATATATACCAGGTAAATCTACAACCTTTATTTCTTTCCCAATAAATCCTTCTTTTTTCTCAATAGTAACACCAGGCCAGTTACCAACATACTGATTTGAGCCTGTAAGCAAGTTAAAAACAGTAGTCTTACCAACATTTGGGTTTCCTAATAATGCTACATTAATCACAGGTAGCTCCTCCTCTATTATTGTAAAGAAATATTTTTAGCATCAGATTTTCTAATAGCTAAGTCAAATCCTCTAAATCTAATTATAATTGGGTCTCCAAATGGAGCAACTTTTTTAACTTCTATTTCAGTACTATTTATACATCCAAGTGCAAGTAATCTTTTAGATAATTTAATATCTCCATCTATATTATTAATAAGTCCTTTTTCTCCTATTTTCAAATCGTAAACAGTCATTATTAACACCTCCTAATGAAATTCATTATCATTAAAATTGTAACAAGTATGATACAAAAAGTCAAGGATTATAGGGGGAATTACAAGTTCAAATTGATGATATTTACTTTAAATATATTATAGAATATTTTAGTCTAAATTAGGTGTTTTTATATATTTTGTATTATAATGTAATATGATATATAAAATTTGGAGGAATTAACTTAATGAAAACTAGAAAAATGACATTTTTAGGTCTTATGATAGGATACAGTTTAGCCTTATATGTACTAGAGGCATATATACCAAACCCTCTTATAATTATATTTCCAGGAGCAAAATTGGGTTTGAGTAATATTATAACTTTAATTTCATTAATGTTGTTAGGTGTCAGAGATACTGTTATAATTGTTACTATCAGGGTAATTTTGTCATCAATATTTGCAGGTCCTCTATCTTATCTTTTATTTAGCATAGGAGGAGCTTATTTGAGCCTTTTATTTATGTATTTAGCAAGTAAAATAAAGGGATTATCAATGATAGGAATAAGTATTTTAGGGGCAATAGGGCATAATATAGGTCAATTAATAGTTGCAAGTTTAATAATAGAAAATATACTTGCTATAGGATACTTGCCATTTATGTTAATGGCATCATTAGTAACGGGTATGTTTGTAGGATTAGTATCTAGGTATACGGTGCCCAAATTAAAGCATTTTTATAGTAAGTTTTATTGACATAATATTGACAAAATATAATATTGTTTGATAAAATGTATATAAAAATATACAAATTTGTAATAGTGGTGATTATTATGGCGAACAATGAATTAGAAGCGTTAAAAAATGAAATTGAAGCAGTTAGGGAAGAGATAAATACATACATAGAATATCCAGAAATATTTCAAGAAGAGCTCGTAGAATCAAGTAAGAAAATAGATATATTAATAAATAAATACATGTACTTAAGCAAATAGCCCACAGTTGTGGGTTTTTTTGTATTAAAAATTAACAGATATTACTATTTATCATATACTAATAATAATATTAAGGTATAAGATGTTATTTCTGATATAGAAATTATCTGTATGATATGATGTAGAAGTTATTTATATGATATAAATTATAATTGGGTCAGGAGGTTTTATATTATGGGCGATATAGGAACTAAGGAGATAGCAATAAGATTATTATTAGCATTAGTTATAGGAGGAATAATAGGACTAGAGAGAGAAAAGATAAGGCAATTTGCAGGATTTAGAACACATATATTAATAGCAATAGGTTCTTGTATTACTTCAATAACTTCAATCCAGTTATTGTCTGACTATAGTTTATATACAAATGCTGACCCAGCAAGAATGCCTGCTCAAGTGTTGTCTGGAATTGGTTTTTTAGGTGCAGGAGCAATTCTAAAGAACAAAGGTGGAGTGAAGGGGCTTACTACAGCCGCTGGGATGTGGGCAACTGCATGTATTGGTATAGCGGTTGGTTATGGTTATTATGAGCTAGCAATTTTAGGATGGTTGTTTGTAATGATAGCATTATTTGTGCTTAGGATACTAAATACGTTTCTATTTAGTCAAGAAAAAAATGTATTGATATTAAAAATAAATAATTTAGATTCAATACCTTTTTTATATGATAAATTTGAAAAAAATCAACTTATTGTAAGGAATATGGAAATAGAATGTCGTAGTGAAGAATATTGGAAAGTAAACTTTTTTATATCTTATGATAAGAGAATACACTTACATGATATTATGAAAGAAATAAATATGATAGAAGGAGTAATAAATGTAGATTATTTGGACTAAAATATATACAATATATTTTGTAAAGTAAATAAAATATAAAAATGAATTAAAATAGAGGTGTATAATATGGGAACTGATAGAAGTACGATAGAAGAAAAATACAAATGGAAAATAGATAAGATGTACTCTACTAAAGAAGATATTGAAAAAGACATAAGTAAAGTAAAAAATCTTATTCAAGAAGTAAAAGAATACAAAGGTAAATTTTCTGAGAGTAAGGAAAATTTATACAAAGTATTAAGTATCTCTGAAAATGCATCTAGAATCATCCAAAATCTATATGTATATACTCATATGAAACAACATGAAGATACTAGAATCAATGATAATCAAGGAAGAGCCACTAAGACAGAAATGTTATCAACTGATTTAGGAGTGGCTACTTCTTATATAGTTCCAGAAATACTGTCCATAGAAGAAGACAGATTAAATGAATATTTGAAGGATGAGAAGTTATCATTTTATACAAAATATATAAAAGATATATTGAGAGATAAGCCTCATACTTTGAGTGAAAAAGAAGAAGAGATACTTGCAGCTACATCTGAATTATCAACAGTTCCAGAAAATGTATATGATATGTTAGCATATGCAGATATGGAATTTCCTGAGATAGAGGATGAAAAAGGTAATAAGGTTAAACTTTCTCATTCAAACTATTCTCTATTTATAAAAAGTAAAAATGGAAGAGTTAGAAAAGAAGCTTTTGAAGGAGAATTTTCTACTTATGGAAAATATAAAAACACATTTGCTTCAACACTTTATGGTGGAATAAAGTCAGAGATATTTTATGCAAAAACTAGAAAATATAATTCAGCAATAGAAGCATCGCTATTTTCAGATGATGTAAGCTTAGAGGTTTATAATAATCTTATATCAGCAATAGATGAAAGTATTCCTACTTTGAATAAGTATGTTGAACTTAAAAAGAAGTTCTTGGGATTAAATGAAATACACATGTATGACTTATATGTTCCTCTAACTGATAAATTTGATATGGATATACCTTATGAAAAAGCACAGAGCATTATATTAAAGGCACTTAAGCCTTTAGGAGAAGAATACTTAAAAGTTATAAAAAATGCATTTGAAGAAGGTTGGATTGATGTATATGATAATGAAGGTAAAAAAGGAGGAGCTTACTCTTGGGGAAGCTATGATTCACATCCTTATATATTAATGAGTTATAAAAATGACCTTAACTCTCTATTTACATTAATTCATGAATTAGGTCATTCTGTCCATAGCCATTATTCGAGAACAAGTCAGCCATTTTTATATTCAGATTATAAAATATTTGTTGCAGAAGTTGCATCTACATTAAATGAATTACTTCTTATAAATTATTTATTAGAAAATTCTAAGTCTAAAGATGAAACTATATATCTATTAAATTATTATTTAGAGCAATTTAGGACTACTGTTTATAGACAAACTATGTTTGCTGAATTTGAAAAAATTGTACATGAAAGAGTAGAAAGTGGAGAGCCACTTACTGCTGATGAATTTACTGATATATACTATAAATTAAATGAGAAGTATTATGGAAAATCTGCAATAGTAGATGAGCAAATAGGGATAGAGTGGGCAAGAATTCCACATTTTTATTCAAATTTCTATGTGTATAAGTATGCTACAGGATTTTCTGCTGCAAGTGCATTAAGTCAACAGATACTTTCAGAAGGTAGTAAAGCTGTAGATAGATATATAAACTTCTTAAAAAGTGGAGGGTCAGAGTATCCTTTAGAACAATTGAAATCTGCTGGTGTAGATATGACGAAAAAACAATCTATAGAAGAAGCTTTAAATGTGTTTGCTAGTTTGGTTAATAAATTAGAAAAAGAATTATAAAATATGATAAATTAATAGCTTAGATAAAAAATTATAAGAATATTATATGATGTATTATACTAGTGTTGATTGGAAAACACTTAAAAAAATTAATCTAATTTTAAATATACTATATAAAATTAGATTTTTACATGTATTTAACAATATTTACATTTACTTAACCTCGCTCTAATATTCACTTAACAAAAAATATGTATTATTAAAATATAGCAAATATGAAAACAAAAAAATTAAAATATAAGCGGGGGTAAGTAAAATGTTCAAAAAGAAAATAGGAGTTCTTTTAGCTAGTACAATGTTGGTTGGAGTCTTAGCAGTAGGATGTGGTTCTGACTCTGGAGGTTCAGGAGATTCAAATAAAGTTTCTGTTTCAGGTTCAACTTCAATAGGGCCTCTTATGGAAACTATTGGAGAGAAGTTTCAGGAAAAAAATCAAGGTGTTAGTGTAGAAGTACAACAAATTGGTTCTTCTGGAGGTATAAAAAATGCAATAGAAGGAACGTCTGAAATAGGTATGAGTTCAAGAGATTTAAAAGATGAAGAAAAAAGTGCTGGATTAAAGGAAACTAAGATAGCAATAGATGGTATAGCATTAATAACTAATAAAGACAACCCAGTAAAAAATCTTACAATGGACCAAATAAAAGGTATATACACAGGAAAGATAACTAACTGGAAAGAAGTTAACGGAAATGATGAACCAATAGTAATAGTATCAAGAGAAGAAGGTTCAGGAACTAGAGATGGATTCCAAGAAATTGTAGGATTCAAGTCAGAAGAATTGACTAAAGATGCACAAATAAGTGATGGTTCAGGAAATATAAAAACTACAGTTGAAGGAAATAAAAATGCTATAGGATATATATCATTTGGATATGTTGATGAGAAAGTAAATAGTTTAAAAGTAAATGATGTTGATGCAACTGATGCCAATGTAATAGCTAATAAATATCCAATATCAAGACCATTTATATTAGTTAATAAAGAAGATAAATTATCAGAAAAAGGTAAGGCTTTGATAGACTATATATTGAGTGATGAAGGACAAGCACTTGTTTCAGAAAAAGGATTCATTAAAGTTAATCAATAAGATAAAGCTAATTATTAAGATAAAAACTTAACATAAAAAAATATATGATACCCTGCAAAGTCAGCTTATAAAAATGCTACTATAACTTGCAGGGTATTGTCTATTATTGATGATAGAAATATAAACATTTTTAAATAAAAAATATATATAGTTAGTACATTATATTTAAAAAATATGTAAATATTGACAAGATAATATTACAATGTTAGAATAGAAATGAAATTTATCAGAACAATTTAAACAAGTTTAATGAAAATATTTTAGAAACTGAGAAGTATATCTTATTATTGGGCATCTAGAGGTATATGGAGTTAGTGGTGCAACCGGCTATGAATATAATTTTATATTACATAGCCTTTTTTTTGTTTTAAATTTAACATAGTTGATATGAAATTTGAAAATTATAAGCTTTAATAACTTTACTTATATATATAAATGGCTATATTTAGCCAAAGTAGCCCTTTGTTGGAAAAGGGAAATTTTTTAAAAAATATAATGCAATTATAACGAAGATATAATAATTTTATAATCAATTAAAATACATAATATAATTTTTTTATAACAATGTACTTACCAAAATAATACAATTTATTTTATATTATAACCATATAAATCGTATAAATCAATACTCAAACTGGCTAATGGACAAGTTTCTATAAATATCGTATATATATGAGATATAATGATTTTAAGTTCCATTTTTCCAACAATCGGAGACTTTGATTAGTATTTAATAATGAATGCTTAATATTTAAGACAATGTTCAAGAATTATTCAAAAATACTTAAGTTTTATAGTCTAGTTTGTAAAGATATTATAAAATAATAATATTAGTTAGATAAGAGGTAAAACATTATAATTTGTAATACTTATAACTTTAGATTATGATTAAAATATTTTTGAATGGAGTGGTGTAATGTATAACTTATTAGTTGTAGATGATGATGTTGATATTTTAAACATAAATCAAATTTATTTTTCTAACATAGGTTTTAACGTATACACAGCAGAGACTGCTAAACGTGCAATGAAGATAGTAGAAAGTATAGTTTTAGACTGTATAATACTAGATATTGCACTACCAGATTCAGATGGATATAAAATATGTAATGCTATAAAAGAAAAGGTTAACATACCTATAATATTTTTATCTAATTACGAACATGAAGAGGAAAGAGTGCAAGGTTTTTTATCTGGAGGAGATGATTATATAACAAAGCCATATAGCTTAAAAGAACTTGAACTTAGAATCTATGCTCGGATGAGGCAATATAAAAACATTACATCAGTTCCTAATGTGTTAAAGTTTTCATCCCTAGTAATAAATGTAAATTCAAGAAAAGTAACCTTTGATGAAAAGGGTATTGACTTAACCACCATGGAGTTTGAAATACTATTATTTTTAGCTGAAAATAAAGAACAAGTATTTTCAAAAATAGAGATATATAATCAAGTTTGGAAAATGCCTGATGTTGGAGATCAACATACTGTACAAGTTCATATTGCACAGATGAGGAAAAAAATTAATTCTTTAAGCAGAGAGCATCAATATATTCAAACCGTGTGGGGTAAAGGATATAAGTTTGTACCATAAGCAAGATAATCTAAGCAATAAATAGTTCTTATTTTATCATTTAATATTACTACAAAAGAAAGAGATGTGGTTAATGCAATGAAAAAGTCTAATGTACTAAAAGGAACTCTCATTGTATTGATAGTCTCTCTGTTGGCAATAATAGGATTAAATTTTCTTTATAAATATGATAATAAATATACATATAAGTCTATTAGAGCAAGTAATGGAATTTTAATTATAGATGAGGATACTTTTTCTAAAAATAAACTTGTTTTTCTAATAGATGATTGGGAATTTTATAACCATAAGATATTTAAGCCAAAAGATTTTAGAGAGAAACATATAAAACCAGAATACATTTTCATAGGACAATATCCAGATTTTTCCATGAGAAAAGAAAAACAATCGCCATATGGAAATGCAACTTATCGCATGAGGATAAAAAATGAAGGTAAAGACAAAGTACTAAGCCTAGAACTTCCAGAAATCTTTTGTTCAAGTGAAGTTTGGATAAATGGTGAAATAGTCTCTAAGTTAGGAGATATAGGTACAGAAAGATATAGACCTAAAATTAAAAACACAGTAGTAAGTTTTGTTGCAAAGAAAGATACAGAAATTATAATCAATGTGTCCAATTTCTCACATTATTATAGCGGTTTGTATTATCCACCTGCATTAGGAAAAACAAAAGATGTAAGTAATATGATATTTTATAGATTAGTTTTTTATAGTGTTATTTGTTTTACAACTATTGCAATAGCTATATTTTCTCTAGCTGTTTGGGTACTTTCAAAACAAAGCAAGCTATATTTATACTTTGGATGTATGTGTATTTTTTTTGCTATACACGTGTCATATCCTTTTATACATTTAATGGGGCTTCCTTTAGTGAACTTTACATATGCAGTTGAAGATTCATCATACTTTATAGCAGTTTTATGTATTATTTGTATAAATGGAAATATATCCAAAATTGAAAGAAATAAAGTATATAGATTTTTAATTTTACCATTAGGAATTACTATGTGTATCATATCCATTGTGATACCAGTTATTCTTCTTCCATATGATATATACTTTGTTAATATCTATGGAAAATTAATAGACATATATAAATATGTTGTATTTATTTATATATTGATGTCTTCAATAGTTTCAATTTATAAAAAAACATACTTTGAGCAATTAAGCTCCTATATTTTAGTTTCAGCAAACATAGTGTTTGGTGTCAGTATATTATTTGATGTAGTGACTAGTAATAGGTTTGAACCTATATTTACAGGATGGCAAACAGAATACTGTGGTTTTTTAATAGTTATTTTATTTTCTATTATGATGATAAATAGAAATAGAATAATAATAAAAGAAAATGAAAAACTCACACAAAATCTTGAGCATGAAGTTGAAGTAAGAACTAATGAACTTACAACACTATTAAATGAACGTAAAAAATTCTTGGCAGATGTAGCACATGATTTAAAGGCACCTGTTTCAGCTATACAGGCATTTATAGATTTAATAAAGGTGGGGAATATTCATGTAGATGAGGAGACAAGAACCTATCTTTATGCAATAAACCAAAAATCAAATGAAGTTCAAAATAGAGTACGTAGTTTACAAGAATTTACATTACAAGATAAAAAAATTGGTCTTAGTGAAAAAATATGTCTGAATGATTTTATTAAAGAGGTATATGAAAATAATTTACCAGATACACAAGCATGTGGTGTAAATTTTGAAGTTTATATATTAGATAAAAAAATATATGCAAAAGTAAATAAAGAAAGATTGGCTAGAGCATTTGAAAATTTAATTTATAATGCTTTGAGCTTTACTTCATTTGATGGGAAAATAATTTTGTCAGTGAATAAAGAAGATGGATTTGCAATTATTAAAATTTCTGATAATGGTAAAGGTATACCAGCAGAAAATATACCAAAGATATTTGACCGATTCTTTACAGAAAGGGACAATAGTACTTCAAAAGGTCAAGGGTTAGGATTATATATTGTTAAATCCATTATAAGAGAGCATGATGGAGAGATTTTTGTAGATTCAGAGTTGGGAAAAGGAACTGTTTTTACAATAAAATTAAGTTTATGTTTTTTATAATAAATAGTTATTTAATATAAAAGAATAATGATATTTAGGAGTGATTATAATGCAAACTAAGATATTAATAATAGATGGAGACAAGAATAATTGCCAGGAATTAAAAAATTTCTTGGAGCAAAAAGGAATAAATGTAGATTTGGCGTATAACTGTGAAGAAGCTATTGGAAAAATATTTAGCAATAAATACGATTTGATATTTTTAGAAATAATCTTAACTGATGGTGATGGATGGACTTTATGTAAAAAGATTAGAAATGTAACTACGTGTCCGATTGTTTATATGACTTATATAAATGAAGACCAAAGTATTTTAAATGCTTTAAATTCTGGTGGTGATGATTATTTAATCAAACCTTTAAATTTGGAAATACTATATGCAAAGGTAAAAGCAATTTTAAGAAGAGTAAATTCATATATAAATAACAATGAAAGCAATACAAGATTAGAAGAATACAATAGAACAAGTGGAGTAATAAAATTAGAAGATAAAATAATAAAATTAACTCCAACAGAAAATAAGTTGTTGAACTATTTTATAGAGAATCCAGAAAAGACATTAACTACCAAAGAGATATATGAACATGTATGGTTAAATGATTATCTAGAGGATAATTATAGTGTAGTAGTTGCAGTGAACGGACTGAGAAAGAAAATAGAGAAAGATTACAAAAATCCTCAAAAAATCATAACAATAAGAGGAGCAGGGTATTACTTTAATAAGGAATAATAAATATATAGATTATAAAAGGTTAAATCTAGTTAACAAATTTTAATAGCAGATATAAATAATAAATTACGTGTAGTACGTATTATTACTTATATCTGCTATTTTATTGTTGCCAAATATAGTTAAATTGTAAAGTAAATGTCAAATATAGTCCAAAAAGTAAAATTAATGTTAAAAAAGTGAATATAATTTTACACTTGTTTAACTTAAACCTAATATAGATTTAACTTAAAAAAAGTAGAATAAAAATATAGAAAATTTAATAATGACGAACTTATAAAAATTTAAATTTTAAATACAGAACGAAAATAAATAGGTATATTTTAATGGGAGGATATTATGATAGTAAAATCTAGGTTAGTAGGTTTAGAAAAAAATGACAATAATGGAAATAAGACTAAATATATAGTCGAAAAAGTAGCAAAAAATATATTTCTATTAAGTGCTTTAGTAGCAGTCGCAAGTTTACTTTTGATAATAGGATTTGTATTTTATAAAGGGTTAAGACCTTTTATATTTGAGGGATACTCATTTATAGATTTTTTAACAGGTGCGGATTGGGTTCCTTCAGCTAATAAGTTTGGAATATCATCTATGATAGCAGCATCAATAGTTGCTACAATTGGTGCACTTATAATAGGAGTACCAATTGGAATATTAACATCTATATTTATAGCAGAAGTAGCACCTAAAAGATTAGCAAAAATAATGTCACCAGCAGTTGAACTTCTGGCAGGTATACCTTCAGTACTATATGGGGTGTTTGGCCTTGCAGTAATAGTTCCAATGATACAAAGTATATTTAATCTTCCAAAAGGACAGAGTTTATTAGCAATAATAATAGTATTAGCAGTAATGATGCTTCCAACAATAATATCTGTATCAGAAACAGCTATAAGAGCAGTACCAAAAGCATATAAAGAGGGTTCATTAGCACTTGGTGCATCAAAAATAGAAACAATATTTAAAGTTGTATTACCAGCTGCAAAGTCTGGAGTATTAGCAGCAGTAGTACTAGGCGTAGGAAGAGCTTTAGGAGAGACAATGGCAGTAATACTTGTTGCAGGAAATTCACCAGTTATGCCAACTTCTATAACAGATAGTGTAAGACCACTTACAACTAATATAGCACTTGAAATGGGATATGCATTTGGGACACATCAAGAAATGTTATTTGCAACTGGAGTAGTATTGTTTACATTTATATTAATTTTAAACTTAGTTTTAAATAAACTTTCAAATAAGGCGGTAAATTAAGATGAGAAAGTTCAGAGAGAATATATTGAAATTATTAGTATATCTATCAGCATTATTTACAATAGTATCACTAGTAGTTATAGTAGGATTTATATTTATAAAGGGAATCGGAAATATGAATTTTAACTTCTTATTTAGTAATTATTCAGCATCAGGTGATGGTGGTATATTCCCAATGATAATTACAACATTATATACTGTATTGGTTTCTATAATTGTAGCAACACCAATAGGAATCTTAGCAGCTATATATTTACAAGAATATGCTAAAAAAGGAAAAGCAGTTACAGCTATAAGGTTTGCCACTGAAAGTTTGTCAGGAATACCATCTATAGTTTATGGATTATTTGGAGGAATTTTCTTTGTAGTTACCTTAAAAATGGGATATTCAATAGTTGCAGGGTCACTTACAGTTGCAATAATAATATTACCAGTAATAATTCGTACAACAGAA
Source organism: Clostridioides sp. ES-S-0001-03 (assembly GCF_020676075.1). Taxonomy (NCBI): domain Bacteria; kingdom Bacillati; phylum Bacillota; class Clostridia; order Peptostreptococcales; family Peptostreptococcaceae; genus Clostridioides; species Clostridioides sp. ES-S-0001-03. The sequence goes on from NZ_JACVWJ010000001.1 coordinate 142,274, forward strand.
GAAGCTTTAAAGACAGTTCCTCAATCATATAGGGAATCATCTCTAGCATTAGGAGCTACTAAATTTCAAACTTTATATAAAGTAGTACTTCCAAGTGCAGTACCAGGAATTTTGTCAGGAGTAATATTGTCAGTTGGTCGTATAATTGGAGAATCAGCTGCTATACTACTTACAGCAGGTACTGTAGCTAAGATGCCAGGAGGAATATTTGATAGTGCAAGAACACTAACTGTACACTCATACTTACTAACTAAAGAGAGTGGAGACATAGCAACAGCAGCTAGTATAGGTATTGTTTTAATAGTAATTGTATTAGTATTAAATATGTTAGCAAGATTTGTTGCTAAGAAGTTAAATAAGGCTAATTATTAAATTTAAGAGGTGTGAATGATGGAATTAATCAATAAAATAAAAATGAGTGTAAAAGATTTGGATTTATTTTATGGTGACAAACAAGCTCTAAATAAAATAAATATGGATATAAAAGAAAATAAAGTTACTGCCTTAATAGGTCCATCTGGATGTGGAAAATCTACTTTTATAAGAACATTAAATAGAATGAATGACCTAATAGAAAATGTAACAATTACAGGGACTATTTCCGTTGATGGAGAAGATATCTATACTTCAGATGATGTTATAAACCTTCGTACAAAAGTAGGAATGGTATTTCAAAAACCCAATCCATTTCCTATGAGTATATATGATAATGTTGCATATGGACCTCGTACGCATGGGTTAAGAGATAAAAAGCAACTAGACAAGATAGTAGAAGAAAGTTTGAAGGGAGCAGCTATTTGGGAGGAAGTTAAAGATAGGCTTAAATCATCTGCATTAGGATTATCTGGAGGACAACAACAACGTATATGTATAGCGAGAGCAATTGCTATGAGACCAGAAGTTATACTTATGGATGAACCTACATCTGCTTTAGACCCAATTTCAACATTAAAAGTAGAAGAACTTATAGAAGATTTGAAAAAGGACTATACAATAGTCATAGTTACACATAATATGCAACAAGCTGCTCGTATATCAGATGAAACAGCTTTTTTCCTAAATGGAGAGGTTATAGAATTTAGTGATACAAAAACTATGTTTACTACTCCTGTGGATAAAAGAACAGAAGACTATATAACAGGTAGATTCGGTTAAAATATATAACTATAAAGGAGTTAGACAATGGTCAATAATAGTTTAGATATAAGTATTGATACTTTAAAAGAGCAGACAGTACTTATGATGGAAAAATGTGAAGAGGCAATAGAAAAGTCTGTAACTTGTATGATAGAAAAAGATTTAGAAGGTGCAAGAAAAGTAGTGGATGATGATGAAGAAATAAATAAATTGAGAGAAGAAATAAGAGATAAAAGTATAGAATTAATAGTGCTAAAACAGCCAATGGCGAGAGACTTAAGATTTATTTATTCTTTGGGAAACATATCAATAGAATTAGAACGAATTGGAGATTATGCAGCAAATATAGCTAGAGAAATGTTGAAAATAGGTGGAGAAGCTTATATAAAAGAGTTGATAGATATACCTAAAATGGCAAAGGAATGTAAGAATATGATGTCTCAAACTAGAGAGGCTTTAATATCATTTGATGCAAGTATAGCTTATAATGTTGGAAGTAAAGATGACATTGTAGATGATTTATATGAGCAAGTACAAATTGATTGTTTAAAAATAATGCATGAAAATTCAAATACAATAGATCAAGGTGTAAAACTTTTACTTATAGGAAGATACCTTGAACGAATTGGAGACCATATAACAAATGTATGTGAAAAAATAATCTTTGCAATTGAAGGTAAAATGGTAGAGATAGGATAAAAAACTGCTTTATAGCAGTTTTTTTATTGTCTAAATTAAAAAGCAATTGTTAAAAAAATGCGATTAATGGGTAAATTTAAAAAATTGTGATATACTAGGAACATATTAAATATGAGGATGCGTATTTTATATAAGGTGCTTTTAGGAGGTGGAAATTTGAAACTTCAAAAGATGGGTATGAGGACTATAAAGACAGGAATTAGTGTAACTTTATGTATGCTTCTTGGTAATTATTTAGTTGAGAATATGTTTTATTCTCTAGTAGCATGTATAATTTCTGTTCAGGACACAGTGAAAGGTTCTTTAAAGACAGGAATCAATAGAGTAGAAGGTACTATTTTGGGTGGTATAATAGGATTTTTATTTGCTATCACCAAAGCAGGAGACCCATTTTTATGTGGTCTTGGTGTAATGTGTTCAATATATCTATGTAATCTGTTTAAAATAAAGTCAGTAGTTGTTGCCTGTGTCACTTTTCTAGCCATACATCTAGGTGTAGGAAACAATGACCCCGTATACTATTCTTTACACAGGGTATTAGATACATCTGTAGGAGTTTTATTTGGTGTACTCGTTAATTATTATGTTGCTAGACCAAACTACCTAAATAGTGTTATAGATGAGTTTAAAAAAATAGAAGAACTTTCAATGTTGCTTATTGAAGAAAAAATACTTAGAAAAGAAAATCTAGATGTAGAAAAATTTGAAGAAGAAGTAGAAAAATTGGAAGAAATATATTCAAAACTTATCGACGAGCTAGACTATAGTTTAAGTGAAACCAATATAGAAAAAATAGAAAATGCCTTAAGGATATGTAGAGAAATCCACTTTCACATGCAATCTATAGAGTTACTAGAAAATAAACTCTATTTAAAAGAGCATACATATAAATACCTTAAGAAAACATATGGTGTGGATGAACTGGATTGGAATGTAGATGAAGAAAAAAGTCCAGTGTTTAACTATCATTTAATGAAAATAATGCTTGAAATAGAATTATTGAAAAAATTAAATAAGTCATATCAATAATAGTCAATAAATAATAAATAAAAAATAGTATCTTTGTAAATATTAAACATATATAAGTTTAATTTACGGAGGTACTATTTTTTATGAATACTATAAATGATAATTCTAAAATATTAGAAAGATACAAAATGAAGCTTTTTGGAGAACTTGTAAAGGCAGTATGGAATGAGGATACAGAAGATATTGAAAACTTGCCTGAAAAAATTTTAAGTGAAGAGTTAAACGAAAATTTAGATAGTCATTTTGATAATCAATTTGACAAAGATACTATGGTGAATTTAATCAGGGTAACTATGGGATTGGATGTAACAGGAGATACAGATAAAAACCTAAAAGATGCATTGCACGAAGCTGTAAATTTGGATGAAGTAAAAAGACCAATAATATCTATAATATCAGATGCTTGTAAATATTGTGATGAAAATAATAAAGAAGATGAGTCATGCAATATAAGAAATAAGCATATTAATTGTAATGAGGAAGATACATGTAGTGCCTGTGGTGATTGTGTGTCAAGATGTAAATTAGGTGCGATATCAGATAAGATTGAATTCATACCAATGATAAAGCTATTAAAAGATATAAAGAGTCCCGTATATGCAATAGTCGCACCAGCTTTTGTAGGTCAATTTGGAAAAGATGTAAGTCCTGGTAAGTTAAGAACTGCATTAAAAAAGATAGGATTTGAAGATATGATAGAAGTTGCTTTAGCAGCAGATATGCTTACTGCAAAAGAAGCATATGACTATTATGAGCATATGAAAAAGGACGAAGAAGGATGCTTTATAACTAGTTGCTGTTGCCCTATTTGGGTTAGCTTAATACAAAATAGTTTTCCTCAAATATTAGATAAGGTATCACCATCTGTGTCACCTATGATTGCTTGTGGTAGAGCTGTAAAGATTTTAAATCCAGAGGCTAAAGTTGTATTTATAGGCCCTTGTATGGCAAAGAAGAAAGAAGCAATGTTGGAAGATATAAAGGATGCAGTTGATTTTGTACTTACGTTTAAAGAATTACAGGAAATATTTGATGCATTAGAACTAAATCCAGCAGTAATGGATGAAAGTAATAGAGTAGAAGCATCTCTTTCAGGTAGAGTTTATGCTAGAACAGGGGGTGTAAGTAAAGCAGTCAAATTATCAGTTAGAAGAATTGATAAAAACATAAAGTTTAAAGAAAAAGCATTTGAAGGAACAAAAGAATGTATGGATGGTCTGAAGAAAGTTTTAAATAAAGAGATAGAGGCTACTTTCATAGAAGGAATGGGCTGCGTAGGAGGTTGTGTGGGAGGTCCTAAGCGTATTTTAAGTGTAGAAGAAGGTACTAAGAATGTTGATGAATACAGTGAAAGTACAAATATGGAAACACCATTTGATAATTTAAATGTTCTACAATTTTTAACTTCTATGGGAATAAAGAGAGTAGAATCATTGGGAGAAAAAGAAGAAGAACAAGTAAAGAAAATATTTAGCAGAGACATAAAAAGTAATAAGAAGGACAATAAATATAAAAAATAATTTTTTTAGTTTGAGTTTATGTTTTTATAAAAAGGGAGATATGGGGGATGAAAATTAAAGATAATAAAACTGTTTTTCATGTAATTATACGTGTATTTCTTGTAGCTGTTTTAATTTTAACTGGGACATTATTAGAAGAAAAAATTAACAATGTTCCAGTTGAAAATCTCAATACAAAAGATAAAACTACATTAGAATTACTTTCTCAAAATAACACTTTAGGAGAAATTATATATAAAACATCTCAAGAAGAGAGGAAAGGACCAGGAGCTACATCTGAAAAAGTTGCATACATAACAATAGATGATGGACCATCAAAATATACAAATGCGTTGCTCGATATTTTAAAAGAAAATGATGTCAAAGCGACATTTTTCATGCTTAATCAAAATATGAAAAACCACAAAGAAGAGGTGAAGAGAGTCTTAGAAGAACAAAATTCGATAGGATTTCATAGTGTAAGTCATGATATACATAAGTTGTATAAGAGTCCAGAAGTAACAGTTGGAGAATTTGACACATGTAATAAAACGCTACAGGATATAACTGGTCAAAGCTCAAAGTTAATAAGACTACCATATGGAAGTAAGCCATATATGCCAGAAGGTTCATACGATAAGCTTATGGCAAATAATTACCTAATTTGGGATTGGAATTTAGATACACAAGACTGGAAATCGTCCACAAGTCAAATAGTTAGTAATATTTTATATTATGGAAGAAAAAGAGATGAATTAGTAGTATTAATTCATGAAAAAGAACAAAGTGTAAATGCTTTAAATAATATGATAAGAATTTTAAAAGAGAGAGGATATACTATATTGCCAATTACAGAGAATGTTATGCCTAAAAACTTCTGGCAAGAAAACCTATAGTGAACTTTAAAAAATATAAAATAAAGCATTTATAAAATATAATACATAACTTAATTACATTTAAAATATTATAGTTAAAATGTCATATAGGAAAATAACATATAAAGTGAAACTAACATAAAATTAATAAAATAGTAGTAAAAATGTCAATAAAGTAATAGAATAATTATTGACTATGTAAAACAAAATAATTTAAAAAAATAGTATAGATTATAATAATTAGCATAGAATATAAAAAATGATAATTGGGAAAATTCAGAAAAAATAAAATAAAAATAATTGACAAAGAGAATAATATTTGTATATAATAATATATAATATTAAAGACTAAGAAGAAGAGGAGTAAGTAAATACTACTAAAAGAGAGGAAAATTCACTGGCTGTAAGATTTTCTAAGTATAAGGTTTGCTGAATGTAGCTTTGGAGTTTCTAAACTGAACTATTAGTAAGTTTAGACGGTTAGAATCGTTAAATTCTTTGAGAGTCAAAGTTATTAAGATTGTCATTAACTATTAATTTAATTATGTGTTGATGAATTTTTAATCTTTGGAATTAAGGTGGTAACGCGAGCTTTTCGTCCTTTTAAAAGAGGATGAAAGGCTCTTTTTTATTCCCAAAAATATTTAAAAAATTTATTTATAAAAATATAGGAGGCAATACAATGGAAAATACGAACTTATCAAAAACTTATAATCCTAAAGATTTTGAGGCTAGGCTATATAAAAAATGGATGGATGAAGGGTATTTTAAATCTAAACCAAACCCAGATAAAAAACCATTTACAATAATGATGCCGCCTCCAAATATAACAGGTCAATTGCACATGGGACATGCTCTTGACCATACTCTTCAAGATATACTTATTAGATGGAAACGTATGGATGGATATGAAGCTTTTTGGCTTCCAGGAACTGACCATGCTTCTATAGCAACTGAAGTTAAAGTTGTTGAAAGAATAAAAAAAGAAGAAGGTAAGACTAAATACGAAATAGGAAGAGAAGAATTTTTGAAGAGAGCTTGGGCATGGAGAGACGAATTTGGAGGAAAAATAGTTAATCAGCTTAAACAATTAGGAGATTCTTGTGATTGGGATAAAGAAAGATTTACTATGGATGAAGGTTGTAATGAAGCAGTTATAGAGTTCTTTGTAAACCTATATGAAAAAGGACATATATATAGAGGGAATAGAATAATAAACTGGTGTCCAGACTGTAAAACTACTTTATCAGATGCAGAAGTTGAGCATGAAGAGCAGGATGGAAACTTTTATCATATAAAATATCCATTAAAAGATAGTGAAGACTTCTTGGAAATAGCTACTACTAGACCTGAAACAATGATAGGGGATACTGGTATAGCTGTGAATCCAGACGATGATAGATACAAACACTTAATAGGAAAAACAGCAATACTTCCATTAGTAGGAAGAGAACTTCCAATAGTTGCAGATAGCTATGTAGATTTAGAGTTTGGAACTGGTGCTGTTAAGATGACTCCAGCTCATGACCCTAACGATTTTGAAGTAGGTTTAAGACATAATCTTGAGCAATTAAATACAATGAATGAAGATGGAACTATGAACGAAGTTTGTGGAAAATATGAAGGTATGGATAGATTTGAGTGTAGAAAAGCCATCATAGCAGACTTAAAAGAACAAGGGTATCTAATCAAGATAAAAGAGCATAATCACAATGTAGGAACTTGTTATAGATGCCATACAGTAATTGAGCCTAGATTATCAGAGCAATGGTTTGTTAAGATGGAAGAACTTGCAAAACCAGCTATAGATATTCTTAAAAAAGGAGAATTAGAATTTGTTCCAGATAAATTTGATAAAACTTATTTACAATGGTTAGAAAATATAAGAGATTGGTGTATATCAAGACAATTATGGTGGGGTCATCAAATACCAGCTTACTATTGTCAAGAGTGTGGAGAAATAGTAGTTGCTAAAAAGATGCCAGATAAATGTCCTAAATGTGAAAGCACTCATTTTAAACAAGATGAAGACGCACTAGATACTTGGTTTAGTTCTGCATTATGGCCTTTCTCTACCCTAGGATGGCCAAATAAGACAGATGCATTAGATTATTATTATCCAACAAGTGTACTTGTTACAGGATACGATATAATATTCTTCTGGGTAGTTAGAATGGCATTTGCAGGTATGTTCTGTATGAATGAAAAGCCATTTGACCATGTACTAGTTCATGGCTTAGTAAGAGACTCTCAAGGTAGAAAAATGAGTAAATCTTTAGGAAATGGTATCGACCCATTAGAAATAATCGAGCAATATGGAGCTGATGCACTAAGATTTACATTAACAACTGGAAATTCCCCAGGAAATGATATGAGATTCTATATGGAAAGAGTAGAATTTGCTAGAAACTTTGCTAATAAATTGTGGAATGCATCAAGATTTGTATTTATGAATATTGATGAGGAGATAATTAAGAATATAAATAGAGAAAATGTAAAAGATAATTTAACTCTAGCTGACAAATGGATAATATCAAGAGCCAATAATATTGTAAAAGAAGCTACTAATAATATGGATAAATTTGATTTAGGGATAGCATTACAAAAGATATATGATTTTACTTGGTCAGAATACTGTGACTGGTATATTGAAATGGTAAAACCTAGATTATATGGAGACGATACAGATGCTAAGTCTGCTGCTTTATATACATTAACTTATGTACTTGAAAAAATATTAAAATTACTACATCCATATATGCCATTTATAACAGAGGAAATATACACTCATCTTCCTACTGTTGAAGGTTGTATAATAGTATCTGAATGGCCAAAATATAATGAAGAAGATAATATGGTTGATGAAGAAGAAATGATGAGTTTATTAATGGAAGGTATAAGAAGTATAAGAAATGTGAGAGCAGAAATGAATGTACCACCTTCTAAGAAGGCTAAATTAATAATAGTACCAAGTGAAGATAAGATAGAAACTATTGAACTTGGTAAGGATTATTTTATAACTTTAGCATCTGCTTCAACTGTTGAGATAGCAAAAGACAAATCAAATGTACCAGAAGATGCAGTTGGTGTAGTTATTGATGGTGTTGAAATATTCATACCTCTTAATGAATTAGTTGACTTTGAAAAAGAAATTGAAAGGCTATCTAAAGAAATGAAAAAGTTAGAGGGAGAGATAAAGAGAGTTAATGGAAAACTTGCAAATCAAGGATTCTTAGCAAAAGCTCCTGAAAGCTTAATAGAAGAAGAAAAAGCTAAAAAAGAAAAATTTGAAGAAATGATTAAATCTGTTGAGGAAAGATTAGCAAATTTAAAAACTAAAGTAAAATAAATGTGTGGGATAAAAACATACAAAGAGTACTAAATATGTATTCTTTGTATGTTTTTCTTTCTATGTAGATAAATATGATGTTATAATTTTTTAGAGATATGTGATATTTTTATCTTATTATGACTGTATTAATTTTATATTTTTGAACTTTATAATCAATAAAAAATTGATATATTATAATATTTAATATAGGATAATAAATACATGTTGCGTTTGTTTTCCTATATTTTTTATGTTGTATAGTTAAAAAAAAAGATAAATATGTCAAAAAATAAGTTTATATATCAAAAATAATTGTTATGAGTAATTTAATCGACAATTTAAATTTATATCAAAATTTAAATATAAAGCTAGTTAGATACAGTTTGTAAATTGAAATAAAGTAAACTAAATGATATTTTAGATTTGGAGGTGATATTATGTTTAGGGTAGTTATATGTGATGACGAGAAAATACAAAGAAGCATACTAAAAGAGTTTGCAGAAAAACTGTTGTCTGAAAGGTGTCTAAATTATCAAATATTGGAATTTTCCTGTGGAGAAGATTTACTCTCCAAATACCCAGAAAAAATTGACATTATATTTTTGGATATCCAAATGAAAGATATTAATGGAATCGAGGTGGCTAAAAAAATAAGAAAATTTGATGAAAAGGTAGAGATTATATTTACGACAGCTTTTTCAGAGTATGCCCCACAAGGTTATGAAGTTCGTGCTTATAGGTATTTAGTAAAACCTATAGAGTATAGTAATTTCGCAATGGGTGTAAATCTTTGTATTGACAACCTTCAAAGAAAGAAGGAGCGTTATATAGTTTTGTACAATAAAAAAGGATTTAACAGAATACTGATAGATTCTATTTTGTATGTTGAAACTGTAAAGAGAGATTTAGTTGTACATACATCAGGTAGAGATTATAAAGCTAATATGAGTATGAAACAAGCGGAAAAGTTATTGTGTGAAAATGGCTTTTTTAGATGTCATACAAGTTTCATTGTTAACTTGAGAAGAATAGAAGATATTGGAGACAATATGATTACTATTAATGAAAAATTTATACCTATTAGTAAGTACAGACTTAAAGATTTAAAAGCAACTTTAACAAGCTTGTTATGTGATATAATGTATTAATTTTGAAAAAGGTAAAGAAATATAGTAAAAAATATTTAATGTCATCACAAAGCTATTGATTCAAAGCTGTCTTAATGTAGAAGAAATTTTCTATATTAAGACAGTTTCTATTATGTAAAGTGGTAATTTAGTAGTTATCAATATTGTTTTATATGTAAGGTATCCCAATTATAATCTGCATTAATTTAATTTTTAAATATTAACCTCAATATAGTATATTTTATATTTTGTACTATATCATATGTTGTATATAGTATTATAATATAATTCCAAATAAAAATATGGATATTGCACCTACAGCTATTGATACTGCAATAGATTTAAATTTATAAGCTACTAATAGTACTATTATGCTTGAAATAATCTTAGGATTAGTAAATGAAAGGTATAGATTATCTCCATTAAAGAAAATATCTTTTGCTATTAGTGAACTAAGTATAGCAATAGGTATAAATTTCATGATATCTTTAATAGATTCAGGCATATCATTTTTTGAGAATATTATCATAGGTAAAATTCTTGGAATATAAGTAACAATTGCCATGCCTAAGATAACTATAATTATGTAGTTATTATTCATAGTTGCCTTCCTTTCTATGTGTTAATTTTTGAATATAAAAACCAAATAAAGCAGATAAAATAGATGCTATTATAATAACTAAACTATTCTTAAAGAAAGTATATAAAACTACTGATAATAATATAGAAAGTATAGAAACAAGTACATATATTTTATTTTTAATTTGATTAACTATTAGAGTAATGAACATAGCTGTCAGCAGAAAGCCAGCAACAGAATCGCTTATATGAACAATCTCTCCAAGAAATGCACCCACGAAGCAACTTACAGCCCATACTATTATACAAAGGTTATTTAAGTATAAAGCATGTGTATCAGTCCAATTTCCATAAGTATATTTTTCTAAGTTTATAGCAAATGTTTCATCTGTAACACCATGACAAAAATACATTAAAAATTTCATGTTCTTATTTTTTATGTGCATATGTAAGTTAGAGCTCATTAGGAAGTTGCGAAGATTCAATATAAATGTAGTTAAAATTATTGAAGTAATACTTCCGTTTGAAGCGAGCATAGAAGCAGCTACAAATTGTGAGCTACCAGCAAATACTATAAATGACATAAACAATATATAGAAGGCTGGTAGACCTGATTTTTGAAGCATAATACCACAAATAAGTCCTAAGGGAATATATCCTAGAAATATTGGGATTGATGCTAGAAAGCTTTCCTTTAAGATTTCTCTTTTTGACATGTCTTTTTTCAAATACAATCACCCCTTAAAAATAATGAATATTTATAAAATTCTATAAATAATTGTTTCATTTTATTATAGCTATTTTAGCTAGTTATATCAATGATTAAGATGGTAGCCTGTAAGTATCAAAAATTCACTTATAGTCTGTAGAACTTATGGTAATGATTTTATAAATAGTTTAATTCTATTAAAAGATTTCCTTTTATGCAATTTATTTATTGAAATATGATATAATGTATAGATATATGGTATTATTTAACATGCAAGAGAAATTTTATTTGATTGGATTTTTTAGATACTAACAAAATATAGTTTTTTAATATTACTTACGGATATTAATTTTTAGAATAGTGCTTAAATGGGTTGTACAACATATAAAGATAATTATTCCCCTAGATAAATAGAATTAAGATATATAACATTTAAATTACAAAATATGAAATATAATTAATTGTGAATAATAAATAATAAAATATACAAGGGGATTGTCTAATAAAAAAGACAGTCCCCTTTTTACAAATAATTCTAAAATGTGATATAAATCTAAAAATTTTATCGTAATATTTAACAATTTAATGACAATAATTGATATAATTAAGATGAATTAAGTATATAGTGTACTTATTTTACGTTTTTAGCAACAAATATAGCATTTAAAAGATAAATTGTGCCACATAAATTAAAGTTTAAGATGAACTATTAATGTAGATATATTAAAAACTTTTAGTAATGGAGAATATATGTGATATGAATAATAAAGTTAAGGTTGCAGTATTAGATACAGGAATAGATAAAGAACATGATTACTTAAAAGATAACTTAGTTGGAGGAATTGCTTTTGAATGTATGCATGACTATATCTTTATATCAGACAAATTTGATGATGAGGATGGTCATGGAACTGCTTGTGCATCAATAATAAAAAAGGAGTATGAAGATGTAGAACTATTTGTGATAAAAGTTTTAGGTAAAGATAGTATTGCAAATATAAAGGTTCTTGAAGAGGCATTAAAATACCTTTTGGATACTAATATAAGACTGATTAACTTAAGTTTATCAGTTATAGGTGTAGAAAGTGTTAAAGGTTTATTTGAAGTTTGCTATGAATTGTTTAGAAAAGGAAAGATAATAGTATGTTCCTTAGCCAATAACTTTGACTTGAGTTATCCAGCTATGTTTAACAATGTTATAGGTGTAAGGGCTTCTACTTTAGATATAGAGAATTCTTTTTGGTACAATAAAAAATATGATGTTCAATGTGTTATGGATAGTAATTCATATATAAGTTGTGATATAAATAATTCTTTCAGATTGCCACCAAAATGTAATAGTTATGTAGCTGCAAAATTTACTGGGAAAATAGCTAAAATATTGTCAGAAGAACCAAACATAACAGTATCTGCGTTAAATAAAAAACTTGAGTCTCTAGCAACCAAAAATTGTTGGAGTAGTCGTGATTTAGATAAGTATAGTAGGATTCCAGATTTTAAAGTGGATTTATATGATAAGGAAAATGCTCTGCTTATGGAAGTTGCGGATGTTATTAGAGAGTGTTTAAATACTGAAGCTGAGAATGAAAAATTATTTCAATGTAGTCTTTTTAATAAAGAGATAGGATTAGTTTATGATAATTGTTTTAATCTATTAGAAAAATTAGAGAAAAGATTTGATTTGAAATTTAATTATATGGATATATCAAAATATGACTTAGTTTCAATATATATATTAACTGAATTAGTAGAAAGATATAAAAATACAAAAAATAAATAAAAATTTATTAACTAAATTTAATGTAGAAGGTGTTAGATTATATGTATTCTTTGTCAGTAGATTAAAAGTTAAAAATATACTATAATTAGATAACATAAAATAAAATGCCAATACAGGGGGAATTAGATAATGAAATATGAAGAAGCATTAGAATATATATCACAAACCAATAAGTTTGGTATAAGATTAGGGTTAGAGAATATTGGAAAATTATTAGAACTGTTGGAAAATCCACAAGAAACTTTAAATATAATACATGTAGCTGGAACTAATGGAAAAGGTTCAGTGTGTTCTTTTATTTCTAATATATTAAGAGAAAGTGGATATAAGGTCGGCTTATACACATCTCCATATCTAGAAACTTTTACTGAGCGTATAAGAGTAAATGGAGAGAATATACCACAAGAAGATGTTGCTAGAATAATTGGTTTAATAAAAGAAAAGATAGAAGTCATGGTAAGTCAAGGTTATGCATATCCAACTGAATTTGAAGTGGTTACTGCAATGGCATTTTATTACTATTCCGAGCAGAAAGTAGATTTTGTAGCTTTAGAAGTTGGATTAGGTGGAAGATATGATGCTACAAATATAATAACAAAATCACTTGTAAGTGTAATAACATCTATAAGTTTAGACCATACAGGAATACTTGGAGATACAATAGAAAAAATAGCATATGAAAAAGCTGGTATAATAAAGGAAAATGGAATAGTACTTGTATATGACCAGACTGATGAAGCAAAGGATGTTATAAAGTCAGTTTGCAAAGAAAAAAATGCAAAATACATAGAAGTTAATTTTGATGATATAAATATAAAAAAATCAAACATAAACTCTCAAATATATGACTGTAATATAATGGGAGAAACTTATAAGAATCTTGAAATAATGTTGATAGGTGAACATCAAATAAATAATTCTATATTGGCAATGAGTGTACTAAAATATCTAAAAGATATAAAAAAATTAGATAATATAAGTGAAGAATCTATAAGAAAAGGTCTTATAACTACTAAATGGCCAGGAAGAATAGAAAAGATAAAAGAAAGTCCAATATTTATAATAGATGGAGCACATAACGAAGATGGAGCAAAATCTTTAGCAAAAGCACTTGATAAACATTTTAAAGACAAAAAACTAACTTTATTAATAGGCATGTTGGAAGATAAAGATATTGATGGTGTCTTGGACATACTAATGCCTAAATTTAGCAAAGTAGTGACAACAACTCCTAATAATCCAAGAGCTATAAATTCAGATATATTAAAAGAAAAAATATTAAAATATGTAAGTGATGTAACATCAAAGCATGAAATAGAAGATGCAGTTAATTATACATTGGAAACATCAAACAAAGATGATATTATAATAAGTGCAGGTTCTTTATATATGATAGGCACAGTTAGAACTTTGGTAAAGAAATTATAATCTTATAAAATAAATACATAGATATAAATATATGGATATAAATAAAAGATATATAAAGAGGAGTTGGCTAAAATAATAGACAACTCCTTTTTTAATGAAATCAGTTTTTAGATTAGCGTATCACTATATATTAGTAATATCTATATAGATTGACGAATAGCTTTAGATAATTGGTCTGGGCAAGAAGTACCCTTACCTCCACAATCAATACCATTTAATTTATCAGCAATTTCAAGAGCATTTTGACCAATTATTAAACTCTTAAGCCCTAATAAATTTCCATTACATCCGCCTATAAACTCAGCATCAACAATCACATTATTTTCATCAACTTCAAAAAACATCTCTCTACAACAAACACCACTTGGGTTAAAAGTAACCTTCATAAAAAAGACCTCCATTAATTATTATTTCATTGTGTCAACATCAATAATAATACCAAATATATGTATAATAATGCAACTATAAAGCATAATACAAGCTAATAAAATAATATATTATTGTAGTATATGTATTGTAGAGAGGAGGGGTTATGTGAAAATCTATATTTCTAACTACCTATCAAAGAGCATTAGTATAGTTGATTATTCTACACTTGAACTAGAAAAAGAAATAGTATTAGAGGATAATATATATCCACATCATTTTTGCATAGAAAAGGAAAAAAATTTGATATACATACCTAGTTCGAGCAATGGAATACTATATGTTTTAGACTTAAGTAATGATAAAATAATTGATACTGTTTCTATAGGAGGAAGTCTTAGTCAAGTTATGCTTAGTGATAATGAGCTATTTGTAGCAAATGAAGATTCAAATAGCATATATGTGTTGGATAAAAATACATTAAATCCAATAGGAATCATTGGTGTTGATAATATGCCACATGGATTTGATTTTGACAGAGAGAGTAAAAAGTTATATGTACCATGTATAAATTCGATAGTATGTATAGACACAATAAATAAAAGTATACAAAAGAAAATCAATATGGACTTTAGAGCATGGCATATAGCACTTGATAAACAAAAGAAAGAAATGTATATATCAACACTTGATGGAAAGCTTGTAATAGTTGATGAAGTAAGTATGGATATAAAAAAGGTATTATATGAATTCTTATTGCCAGTAGAAATAAGGTTTAATTATAGTGGGAAAAAAGTTTATGTTGCTGACTTGGGTTATAATAATGTAAGAATTTTGGATTATACAACAAGTAAATATATTGGAAATATTGAAATAGATGGAATTCCTCAGGGATTAGAAATATCTAAAGATGAAAAGTTATTATTTGTATCAGATACTCAAGAAAACTCAGTTAAAGTATATGAAACTGCAAATAATAAATTAATAAAAGTAATCAAGGTAGGAAAAGAGCCTACAACTATAGTTTGTTTGTAGGCCTTAATGTATGTCTCTTATAAGTAAGTCGATAACTTCAGCATACATATAAGATGCATTGTTTTTCCAATTGTTACAAATAAGTTTTGCTTGTTTCTCTGATGAAACATTTAGATTTAAATCTATTAAGTTAGATTGATTTTCTATGACTCTAAGATTGACAATAAATTCATTATCACTTTGTTTTACGAAGCTAGATTTTACTTGAGTATCTGCTAGTAAATTTTCTTTATTAGAATCTATATACTTGTCTATTTTTTCAGTAACACTAGTAGGTATTCGATTAAAAAAGTATTCTAGACTTTCTACACCTCTTTGAGTAAGAGCATAATATTCTCTGTCAGAGTCTTTATATGTAGTCAAAAACTTAGATTCCATAAGCTGAGATAAAAGCTGTTGTAATGAAAAGTAATTCATCATTTCAGTCTCTAATACTACTTGAGTTATTTGAGAATTAGTTAAATCCATTTTAATTTTTTCCAATATATACAAAATTAAAAGTTTGTGATAAGCTAATTCTTCAGATGAGTTTTCAAACATAAATATCATCCTCCGTCAAACTATTTCTATATATAATATATTAAACTAATTTATACAAAATTAAAAGAATAATTTGTATAGTATCATTAATCTTTAACAAATTAGATAAAATTAATTTTATAAATGAAGACAAGAAAACAGGGCTACCAATCGGCAGCCCTGTTGATACCCAGGTGTCAAAATTTACTATCTATTTTCCAGCCATTTGTCTTTCAGCCATTTCAACTAATTTCTTAGTCATGTATCCACCAACATATCCATTTTCTCTAGCTGTTAAGTTACCTTTGTCTATGTTTTCATAGTTAGATAAACCTATTTCGTTAGCTATTTCTAATTTCATTTGATTTAAAGCTGCTTTTGCTTCTGGCACTACTGTTCTGTTTGAATTTGACATAGTAAATTTCCTCCTTAAATAATTAGTTTATGATGTCTAACAACACTTTTATTTATGTGATGTTAATACTAATTTCTCCAAAATAAAAATAATATATACAGAAAAATAAAGGTAAAAATGTAAAAAATATAAAAAAATTAAAAAAAGTAGTATTTTAAAGGATTTAATTGGCCTAATATAGAGTTTATTTTTTTATTTGTTGTCCTATAAATTAAATATTACAGTACTTTTTTGAGCTAAAAAAAAATAAATTTTAAATATAGAAGAATTTATTTAAAAGGGGGAACAGTATGAAAAGAGAAGTTAAGAGAACTAAAGCTTTAATATATAGTGTTTTATTTTTTTCATTATTATTGGTACTAATATTTGCTCTTGTTTATGGAATAAAATATGTGTGCTCTAAATCTGATAACTCAAAAATGCCTATATATAGAGTTGATACAAATGAGAAAAAGATAGCTCTGAGTTTTGATGTTGCTTGGGGAACTGATAACATGGATGATATTCTTAAAATTTTGGATAAACATAACATAAAAGCTACTTTTTTTCTAGTTGGTAGTTGGGTGGATGATAACAAAGAAATTGTTAAAGCTATAGATGAAAAAGGACATGAGATTGGAAATCATTCAAATACACATGCTAATTTAAAAGAGATATCAAAAGAGGATATAAAAGAAGAAATAGAAACTACATCGGAAAAAATATTTAGCATAACAGGTAAAAAGACTAATCTATTTAGACCACCTTTTGGAGACGTAAACAATAAAGCTATGGACATTTGTGGGGATTTAGGTTATAAAGTAATTAAGTGGGATGTAGATTCGATAGATTGGAAAGAGCTTGGCCCAAATCATGTAATTGAAAAAGTAATAAAAGAAGCTCAGCCTGGTTCAATAGTTTTATTTCATGCTAATATAAATGATGTAGATAACTATTTGGACACCATAATAAATAGACTTAAAAAAGATGGATATAGCTTAGTAAAAATATCTGATTTATTATATAAAGACAATTACATAGTTGATTCTAATGGAGTACAAAAACTAAAAAATTAATAATTAATAAATGTATATTTTTAGCAGTGTTGTGGGAAATTATATAGTATATGTTAGAAAAGTGTCGATAAAAAGACGGTGTCTGTTTTTTGACACTTTTTTATGTATGTATGTAATATCAATAATTATAGATTAAATCAGTAAAAAAAACGTCTAATAATTGACTTTTTTTATTGGGTTTAAATGATTAAATTGAATTATAAACGCTGTAAGATAGTATTTTCAAAGGGTATAACTTTGTTTAAAAGTTGGCATAGAAATTGCTTTGATAATAAGCGATATGTTCTATAGAAATAAACAATATGTTAAAGTCTTGTAATAGAAAAACAAGATTAATATTATTTGAACAGCTTATAAAAAAAATTAATATATTTAAGGGGGCGTACTAGTTGAACAAACTATATTCTATTTTATTAAAACAACACGTTGGTGGTCCAGATAAGCCAGTAGTAAGTGTTGGAGATGTAGTAAAAAAAGGAACTCTAATCGCAGAACCAGCTGGATTAGGAGCAAATATTTATGCCAGTGTTAGTGGAAAAATAAGTGAAATAAATGACCAAGCTATAGTAATTGAAGCTGATGAAGCACAAGATGATACTTTTGAACCATTAAAAGGAGAAAGTATACTTGACTTAATTAAAGAAGCTGGAGTTGTAGGAATGGGTGGAGCAGGATTCCCTACTCATATAAAATTAAACATAGATTTAAAAGGTGGAACAATATTAGCAAATGCAGCTGAATGTGAACCTTTACTAGCTCATAACATAAAAGAAATAGAAGAAAATCCAGAAATAGTTTACAAAGGTATAAAATATGCTATGGAAGTTACTAATGCTGGAAAAGGTATGCTAGCAATAAAAAGCAAACATCCAGAAGCAATAGCAGCATTCAAAAAAGTAATAAAACCAGGAGACAATATAGAAGTTGCTGAACTAGTTGATATGTACCCAATGGGAGAAGAGAGAGCTATAGTAAGAGATGTTCTAGGAAAATTACTTGAGCCAACTCAATTACCTTCAGAAGCTAATGCAGTAGTAATAAACGTGGAAACATTAACTAGAATAGTAGAAGCTGTTGAGCAAAAAAGACCAGTTATATCTAAAAATATAACTGTAGTTGGTCAATTAAACAGTGGAAAAGAATCTATAGTATTTGAAGATGTGCCAATCGGAACTACTGTTGGAGAATTAATTGAAAGAGCTGGTGGAATAAAAGGTGAATATGGTGAAATAATCCTAGGAGGACCTTTCACAGGAAAAGCTACTACTTTAGATACTCCAATAACTAAAACTAGTGGTGGTATAATAGTTACTATGCCATTTGTTAATGAAAAAAGAAAAATGGGTCTTTTAGTCTGTGCATGTGGACCTAACGAAGAAAGAATGAGAGATATAGCAGCTAAAATGGGCGTTACTGATATAGTATCAGTTCAAAAATGTAAACAAGCTCAAGAAATAAAAGGTGCATTAAAATGTGAAAATCCAGGACACTGTCCAGGACAAGCTCAAAAATGTATAGAATTTAAAAAAGCTGGAGCAGAAGTTATATTAATAGGTAACTGTACTGACTGTAGTAATACAGTAATGGGTTCTGCACCAAAATTAAAATTAGGTGTATATCATATAACTGACCATGTAATGAGAACAGTTAATCACCCATTAATAAGAAGAATAAAAGGTGACGTAAGATTAAAAATAAAATAATTAATTAATGTAAAATCATATATTAATTAATGTAAAATCATATAATAAAAACATCTTTAGAAGTGAGTCTTAAAAATTACTTCTGAGGATGTTTTTTTATGTAATATATAAGTTAAATTTATAAAATATATAAATGAAATGGAAAAAATAGACAAAAATTAATCTATATTGTATAATAATGACAATAGCTATTAAAATTATATCAGACAAAAATAGTAAAGCTCAAGTATGTGATTTGTGTTGACATATATAAATTAAATTTAGTTAACTATCCAATAGAGTAAAAGTTTTTGTGTTATTTAAAGATACTCCATGGTATCTTTTTTAGTATAGAAACGAATTTTTGTCTTATTTTTGTCTTATATTAGAAAAATTATTTTGAAATATTAGTTTGTATTTTAATACATTCATAAAAAGTGCACTTAAAGAGTTAAAGCATTGAACAAAATATTAAAAAAATAAAAATTACAAAAACCTATTTATAGAAACTTTGAAGTATATCTTAAATTTGGGCACTTAAGGGATATATGGAGTTAGTAGTGCAACCTGCTATAAATATAAATAGGAGTAACTTTTAATTATCAAAAATATATAAACAGATATAATAAAGTACATAAATCATAGTAAATATAAATAAATATAAAATATATTTTTGAAATAGCTCCCTACATTCATAAAGAGTGTAGAGTGGCAGAACATCTGCCCAAAACTCCTTTAATTGCTGGAAGTTCCTAAAGCTAACTAAACCACAACATAATCATGAAATAAGGATAGATGTGATAGAGTGTCTATTTGATAGATACTTGATGGTTACGAAAGTAGAAAAAATTAGTTAGATAGCATAAGGTTAAATCCTAAGTGCCTTAAAAATGGATAATCAGCAGGTAAGCTTCGAAAAGAAGAAACTTCAACGACTAGAGAGGAATCTCGTACCTACAAGTGTGGGGAAATGGGGAGTACCTAATTATTAGGTAATGATATAGTCTGTGCTTAATAGAAATATTAAGAAGTTCATTAGAGAACTGGTTAGGATTAACGACCCTAATTGAACACGCTAAAGATGTATTGTGGAATCAAATCTATACAAGAATATAATATTTTGAATTATATTAGATAGATACAATATATATTTTTAGTATCAGGAGAATTTTGAAAGTAAAAATTAAAAAATCAAGCATAATTAGTTTAGCTATCGCTTTTAGTATGGTATTTGCTACATTTACGCCAATAGTATCTTACGCTGCTGAAATGAAGGGCAAAGATGTAGTTCTTGATGGTGAGAAGCCATCAGAGGGACAAACTCCAGAGGGAGAACAACCATCAGAGGGACAAACTCCAGAAGGAGAACAACCATCAGAGGGACAAACTCCAGAGGGAGAACAACCATCAGAGGGACAAACTCCAGAAGGAGAACAACCATCAGAGGGACAAACTCCAGAAGGGGAACAACCATCAGAGGGACAAACTCCAGAGGGAGAGCAACCATCAGAGGGGCAAACTCCAGAGGGAGAACAACCATCAGAGGGGCAAACTCCAGAGGGAGAGCAACCATCAGAGGGGCAAACTCCAGAGGGAGAACAAACTCCAGAAGAAGAACTAGTAGTAGAAGAAATGAACTTAAAGCAAAATATTGAGAAAATTCTTGATATGACTTTATCTCAGATAACTAAAATTGTATATAATTTCTGGGAAGATGAAGAATCTGTAAAAACAGATGAACAATCAGAAATTAGACAAGTACTTACTTCAAAAGATCAAAATTTACATCTATGGTATGATAAAAAAGCAAAAGTAAAAAATACATGTTTACTAAAAGAAGATGGTTCAAATAGACCTTATTATGATATAAGATTTGATGATATTACAAAGACGTTAACTTTTGATTATATAGTAGAGGGTCTTATAGGCGCAAGTACTAAAGATAACAAATATATAATAGATGGAGAAGATGGCGAACAAACTGCATTTTGTTATAATAATCATCTAAAAGCTCCAACCAGTGATGGTAAGAGTCCATATTTACCAGCAGAAGATTTTAATGGTCAAGAAAATAAAAATGAAGATGCAATTAAATCTATAATCTATGCAGGTTCTGAATTTGATGGATTTGGATATAAACAACAGTTCAATTTAGGTGGAGAAGAAAATGAAGGTGCAGTTTATTCAGCAACTCAAAGTGCAATATGGATTATGCTTGGACAAGTGGATGAACAAGCAAAACTTAAACAATATCAAGGAAGTATGAACTTTTATGATATACTTATAGAAAGTGCAAAGACTGAAGAAGAAAAAGTTGAATATCAAAAAGGTAAAGAACAAGCAATAAATATAAAAGCTTATTTAGAAGCATTGTTAGATGCAGGTCATAAACAACTAAAACCAGATGATACAGGAAAACCTAGCCTAAGCAATGGTTCAACTGATATTAAATTTGATAAAAATGAAGATGGAACTTATGAAACAGAAGCTATAGCTTTAGTGGGTTATAGTGGTGTAGTTAAGTTAAGATTGCCAAATGGAGTAACTGCCTATGACGAAGAGGGCAATATAATAGGTACAGGTGAAGTAGAAGTTTCAACACAACATAAATTTAAACTTAAAAGTGTTGAAAAGCCAGATTCAAAGGCTAATATCTCTGCAGTATCTTATGATTATATTTTCCCTAAAGCTATTCAATATTATAAGTCAGTTTTTGATTTTGGAGAGAAAGACCATTCATCTTTATTACCAGCTAGTAAGCAAAATTTATTGAGTTATACAATAGAACAAAAGAATGGTGAAGAAGTTAACTTTAATATAGGTTTACCAACAGATGGAGGTTCAGATGTAAATCCACCAGTGCCACCAACAGATGATACTGTAAATCCACCAGTACCACCATCAGGAGGAGGAGACTCAAATGGACATAAGCCATCACCACCAACAGATGACACAGTGATAAATCCACCAGTGCCACCAGCAGATGATACTGTGATAAACCCACCAGTACCACCAACAGATGATACTGTGATAAACCCACCAGTGCCACCAACAGATGATACTGTGGTAAATCCACCAGTACCACCATCAGGTGATACTGTGGTAGATACATCAGTACCACCAACAGATGATACTGTAATAAATCCACCAGTACCACCAACAGATGATACTGTGGTAAAATCACCAAAAACAGGTGACGAAACTCAAATAATGTCATATGTATTTATTGGCATAATTGCAATTTGTGGATTAGGGTATCATTGTAAAAGAGCAAAAAATTAATCTAGATTATTACTTATTAAGTTTAAAAATACATTGTCTCAAATTGATTTAAAAATCGTTTTGAGACATTTTTTTTGCGTAAGTATAACTTATTTTAAAGTGTACACTAACTGTTTTATGAATAGAAAAATGGTTTGAAGGTGAAAATAGTATTGAAAAAGTAATGTACTAAGTATATAATTCATTTGATTTTATTTGTATGAATTAAAAGTCAATTTTAGTGATTATACAAATTTAGATATTAATCTCTTAAGAAATTTTAATATTAATTATTCAATAAATTATTATTATAATATGCTAGAATAAATATATATAAATAAGTTTTGATGAGGTACTACTATAAAGGGGGGACTTTATGTTTTCGATACCAGAAGTAAAAAAAGTAGAAGAAGTAATGGATACAAAATTTACAACTATAGACGAAGACACAAAAATAGAAAGTGCAATAAAAGAAATGATAAGAAGTAATACAAAAACTCTAATGGTAATAGATTCATCTAGTGAATTAAAAGGAATTATATCTATGACTGATATACATAATCTTTATGAGATGCATAAAAAATATGAAGGCCAACCAGTAAAACTTATAATGAAAAAAGATGTTATATATGTCAGTGAAGGCTTAACCTTAGATGAGTGTAGAGATATAATGATATTAAAAAATATAGGTATTCTTCCTGTGCTTAGAGATAATAAAATCATTGGTGTCTTGAAACAAGAGCATATTAGAGATTATTTATACATGCATTTAGAAGATTATGGATTAACTTTAAAATACATTATAGGTCAGATTAAAGAAGGAATTTGTGCTATAAATAATGAAGGTGTTGTAATTTTATGGAATAATTTTATGGAAGAAAGGTATGATATAAAGTCTGAAGACATAGTGGGTCGACCGATGAACGAGTTTTTGGAAAATACTATTTCAGAAAAAGTACTAAATAGTAAAGTCGGTATGAGTGATTTATATTTTACTGACAAAAAAGAAAACATGTATGCATTAGTTCATGCAAATCCTATATTTTATAAAGAAGAATTCATTGGTGTTGTATGTACTGAAGTAGACGTTACAGAAGCTAAGATATTAGCTCTTGAACTTGAAAAAGTAAATGATACATTAAAATATTTAAAAGATGAAGTAAAAAATTTATCTAAAGGTAGCTTTGACAAGATTTTAGGTAAAAGTTATAAATTGGAAAAATCGAAAGCGATTGCAAAACAAGTAGCTAGAACCAACAGTAGTATATTCATTTGGGGCGAAAGTGGTACAGGTAAAGAAGTATTTGCTAGAGCTATTCATGATTATAGTGAGAGAAAAGGTCAATTTATACCTGTTAACTGTAGTGCTATACCAAATGAATTATTTGAGAGCGAATTTTTTGGTTATGAATCAGGTGCATTCACTGGAGCAAGTAAAAAAGGTAGAATAGGTATATTTGAACTTGCGAAGGATGGAACAGTATTTTTGGATGAAATCGCAGATTTACCTCTTAGTATGCAAGCTAAATTGCTTAGAGTATTGCAAGAAAAAGAAATAAGACGAGTTGGTGGAGATACTACAATAAAAATAAATCCTAGAATAATATCAGCTACTAATAAAGATTTAGAAAAAATGGTAAAAGCAGAAAAATTTAGAGAAGATTTATATTATAGATTAAATGTTGTAGAAATAAAAATACCACCTCTTAGAGAGAGAAAAGAAGATATAGGATTATTAGTGCATAGTTTCTTGGAAGAAATATGCAAACAAAACAATAAGCCTGTTCTTACAATAAGTAAAGATGTAATTGATATATTTCAAAATTATAGATGGAAAGGGAATATAAGGGAATTAAAAAACACAATTGAAAATATTGTTGTCCTATCCCAAAATCCTAGAATAGAAGTAGATGATGTACCAAGCTATATGATGGATTCTAGAAATAACAATACAGAGGAAGAAGAATATCCTCTAGATTTGACGAAAGCTACTCAAAAGATTGAAGTAAAAAATATAACAAAGGCACTTAAAATGTCTAATGGAAATAAAGCTAAAGCTGCTAAAATATTAAACATACCAAGAACTACGTTATATTATAAGATAGATCAGTATAAAATAGATGTGTCTAAAATATGACACATGACTAAATTTTGACAAAATAATAATCTTTAATTTGAAACCAAGCAAAATCAATGTTTGGAGTAGTATGATATATGTGACTGTGTTAAAAAAAATAAAAAAGTGTTGATTAATTGACACTTTTTTTGTTTTGAGAAAATGTTTCCAAACATAAAAAACAGGGTGTTGTAAATAAATAGTTATATAATATTTGGCTAAAAATAGCGATAGAGGAAGGTTGTATTATAGAAAATATCTTTTTGTTAATAAGTTGGCATAGGAATTGCTTATATATAAAGTGACTTCAAATGAGAAAAAAATAGTATTAATTATGACGATTTATGTAAGTTGAAAAGTTTTAACACTTAGGGCTGTTAGTAGGGAACAGTAAATATGTTAATTATTAAGAGTGTTAGGGCATCAATATAAATTAAAAATCAAATGAAGGAGGCATTTTATTATGTCAATAACTTTAGAAACAGCTCAAGCCCATGCAAATGATCCAGCAGTATGCTGCTGTAGATTTGAAGAAGGAACAATAATAGCACCAGAAAACTTAGAAGACCCAGCAATATTTGGAGATTTAGAAGATTCAGGATTATTAGTTATTCCAGAAAATCATTTAACAGTTGGTCAAGTATTAGGAGCTAAATTAACAAAAACTTTAGATGCATTATCTCCAATGACTACAGATAATGTAGAAGGATATAAAGTAGCAAAAACAGATGCTGAAGAATCTGCTAAAGAAGTAGAAGCTCCAGTAGTTCAAGTAACGCCAGCTCAAGGTGCTACAGTTCAAGCTACAACAGGTCAAGTAATAAAAATACACATAAAAGAAGGTAAAGATATAAACTTAGAAATACCTTTGAAAATAGCTGCTCAAATGGGAGTAGTACCACAAAAATAATAGTTGAAATATAACTATTAAAGCCGGTTTTAATTTACTTGATTCCTCAGTTAAGGGGTTACCTGTTGAGGAATCGAGATTTAAAATAATAAATAAGAAAATAATGTAAGGAGGTATTTTATACTATGTCAATAACTTTAGAAACAGCTCAAGCCCATGCAAATGACCCAGCAGTATGTTGTTGTAGATTTGAAGCGGGAACAATAATAGCACCAGAAAACTTAGAAGATCCAGCAATATTTGCAGACTTAGAGGATTCTGGATTATTAACAATACCAGAAAATGGATTAACTATAGGTCAAGTACTAGGAGCTAAGTTAAAAGAAACTTTAGATGCTCTATCTCCAATGACTACAGAAAATGTAGAAGGATACAAAGCAGGAGAAGCTAAAGAAGTAGTAGAAGAAGCAGTAGTAGAAGAAGCTCCAGCAGCTTTAGAAGCAGTAGTGCCAGTAAGCACAGGAGTTTTAGGTGAAACAGTTAAAATACACATAGGTGAAGGTAAAGATATAAGCTTAGAAATACCTTTATCAGTAGCTGGTCAAGCGGGAGTTGTTGCTCCAGTAGCAAACGTTGCTGCTCCAGTAGCAGGTGCAGTAGCAGAAGTAGCTCCAAAAGCTGAAGAAAAGAAATTATTAAGAAGCTTAACTAAAAAACACTTTAAAATAGACAAAGTTGAATTTGCTGATGAAACTAAAATAGAAGGAACTACTTTATACATCAGAAATGCAGCAGAAATATGTAAGGAAGCTAATGACACTCAAGAATTAGTTGTTGATGTTAAATTAGAAATAATAACTCCTGATAAGTATGAAACTTACAGTGAGGCTGTATTAGATATACAACCAATCGCTACTAAAGAAGAAGGCGAATTAGGTTCAGGTATAACAAGAGTTATAGATGGAGCTATAATGGTATTAACTGGTACAGATGAAGATGGAGTTCAAATAGGTGAATTCGGTTCTTCAGAAGGTGAATTAAACACTACTATAATGTGGGGTAGACCAGGTGCTGCTGACAAAGGTGAAATATTCATCAAAGGTCAAGTAACAATAAAAGCTGGAACTAACATGGAAAGACCAGGACCTTTAGCTGCTCACCGTGCTTTTGATTATATAACTCAAGAGATAAGAGAAGCTTTAAAGAAAGTTGACAACTCTTTAGTAGTAGATGAAGAAGTAATCGAGCAATATAGAAGAGAAGGTAAAAAGAAAGTTGTTGTTATAAAAGAAATAATGGGACAAGGTGCAATGCATGATAACTTAATATTACCAGTTGAACCAGTTGGTACATTAGGAGCTCAACCAAACGTTGACTTAGGAAACATGCCAGTTGTATTATCTCCACTTGAAGTATTAGATGGTGGTATCCATGCATTAACTTGTATAGGACCTGCATCAAAAGAAATGTCAAGACATTACTGGAGAGAGCCATTAGTAATAAGAGCTATGCAAGATGAAGAAATAGATTTAGTAGGTGTTGTATTTGTTGGTTCTCCACAAGTAAATGCTGAGAAATTCTATGTATCTAAGAGATTAGGTATGTTAGTTGAAGCTATGGAAGTTGATGGAGCTGTAGTAACTACTGAAGGTTTCGGAAACAACCATATAGATTTCGCATCTCACATAGAGCAAATAGGTATGAGAGGTATACCAGTAGTTGGTGTAACTTATTCAGCAGTTCAAGGTGCTCTAGTTGTTGGTAATAAATACATGACTCACATGGTAGACAATAACAAGTCTAAGCAAGGTATAGAAAATGAAATATTATCAAACAATACATTAGCTCCAGAAGAGGCTATAAGAATCATGGCTATGCTTAAAAATGCTATTGCAGGTGTAGAAGTTAAAGCTCCTGAAAGAAAATGGAATCCAAATGTTAAGTTAAATAACATAGAGGCTATAGAAAAAGCTACAGGAGAAAAAATAGTATTAGAAGATAATGAGCAATCTTTACCAATGAGTAAGAAGAGAAGAGAAATATACGAAAAAGACGAAAACTAAAATTTAGATAATAACTAAGATTTAGATAACAATATAAATTTAGATCCAAGTTTAAAATAAGTATAGAGAGGTAAAATTATAATGGATAGATTAAAATATATCTCATCAGAGACTTTTTATGAGGGTGTTATAGTCGAAATCATGGGTGGTGGAGTAACTATAGACCTAAAAGGTAGACTTGGACAATTTAAAATACCTAATAGAATGCTTATAACTGACTACGAACTTAAGATAGGTCAAGAGGTTGGATTCATGCTAAGCTATCCTGAGGTATTAAGTCCAGAACCTAATCATGAGTATGTAGAAAATATTAGGAGAGAAAAAGAAAAGCAAGCAGAAATGCAAGCTAAAAAGAAGCAAGAAGAAGAAAAATAATAATAATTAATCGTTTGAAAATAGAAGGGAGAGGAAATATATGAGCCTTACAACAGTACAAGGACTTCAATCTGAAATATTTGTTCCAATAACACCTCCTCCAGTTTGGACTCCTGTAACTAAAGAATTAAAAGATATGACTATAGCTTTAGCTACAGCAGCTGGTGTTCACTTAAAATCTGACAAGAGATTCAATCTAGCAGGAGATACTACTTTTAGAGCTGTACCTAACACAGCTACAGTTGATGAAATGATGGTATCACATGGTGGATACGATAATGGAGATGTAAATAAAGATATAAACTGTATGTTCCCTATAGATAGACTACATGAATTAGCTGCAGAAGGATTTATAAAAGCAGTAGCTCCTATGCACTATGCATTCATGGGTGGTGGAGGAAACCAACATGTCTTCACTGAAGAAACTGGTCCTGCTATCGCTGCTAAACTTAAAGAAGAGGGAGTAGACGGTGTAGTCATGACAGCTGGCTGAGGTACTTGCCATAGAACTGCCGTGATCGTGCAGAGAGCAATAGAGGAAGCTGGAATACCTACAATAATAATCGCAGCTCTTCCTCCAGTAGTTAGACAAAACGGAACTCCTAGAGCAGTTGCTCCATTAGTTCCAATGGGTGCTAATGCTGGTGAACCACATAACATAGAAATGCAAACACATATATTAAGAGATACATTAGAGCAATTAGTTGCTATACCATCTGCTGGTAAGATAGTTCCATTACCATACGAATATAAAGCTCACGTTTAAAATGTAATTTATATTTGAAAATACAAAACCCTTCTCCTACATAATTAGGAGAGGGGTTTTAAGAACAAAGGTGGCTATTATGGAAGAAAAAATAATGAGAAGACTTGTTATAAAACCGTTTCATATGAATGAAGTTAATTTCGGTTCAAAAACTTCTATAAAGAAAGATGTACTTACAATTGATTTATCAAGTATAGATGAAATAAAAGCAAGAGAAGATTTAATAACAGATATAAAAGTAGATATTATAAAACCTGGAGACTATGACAGGGAAATTAATACTATTATGGACATTATACCAATATCAACCAAAGTTTTAGGCAGATTGGGAGAGGGAATTACACATACTTTAACTGGTGTATATGTAATGCTAACTGGTGCAGACGAAGATGGAAATCAAATGCATGAATTTGGTTCTTCAGAAGGAATTTTGAGTGAACAAATGGTGTTTGGGAGATATGGGACTCCATCAGTTGAAGACTATATAATCCATGTGGATGTAACTCTTAAGGGAGGTTTACCTTTTGAAAGAACACTTCCACTTGCAGCATTTAAAGCATGTGATGATTTTATACAAGAAATAAGAACGTCTTTGAAAATGGAAGACGGAAGAAATGCTACTCAAGTTCGTGAATATTTTGACAAAATTCGACCAAATGCAAAAAAGGTTGTCATAGTAAAACAAATAGCAGGTCAAGGGGCTATGTATGACAATCAGTTATTCTCAAAGGAACCTAGTGGTTTTGAAGGAGGAACATCAATTATAGATATGGGAAATGTACCTATGATTATATCTCCTAATGAATATAGAGATGGTGCCCTTAGAGCTATGACTTAAGAGAGGTGGATATTATGGGAATAGGACCTTCAACAAAAGAAACATCTCTTCATCACTTTAGAGACCCACTTTTGGATATAGTTGAAAGTGATAAAGATGTAGATTTACTTGGAGTAATAGTAGTAGGAACTCCAGATGGAAATGAAAATAAAACTTTTGTAGGACAGAGAACAGCTGCTTGGCTGGAAGCTATGAGAGTAGATGGAGCTATAGTCTCTTCAGATGGTTGGGGAAACTCACATGTTGACTATGCTAATACATTTGAAGAAATAGGAAAAAGAGATATACCTGTAGTTGGAGTAACATTTAATGGTACTCAAGCTAAGTTTGTTGTAAGCAATCAATATATGGATACCATAGTTGATATGAATAAATCAAAAGAAGGTATTGAGACAGAAGTTGTTGGAGAAAACAACACAAATGAGATTGATGCTAAAAAAGCTTTGGCATTTTTAAAATTAAAAATGAGAAAGCATGGATAAAAAATTTAAGTAAGGGGATGAGTTTTGTGGGAATTTCTACATCAATGAAAAACACATCACTTCAGATTTTTAGAGACCCATTACTTGATTTAATAGACAATGATCCTGACGTAGATTTGCTAGGAGTAGTTGTAGTTGGTACATCAGAGCACAATGAATGGAAATCCTTTTTATCAGCCAGGCTTGGAAGATGGGTTGAAGCATTGCGACCTGATGGAGTGATTATAACCTTAGATATGGCAGGAAACCAGCATATTGATTTTACAAATGCTATATCAGAGTTTGTAAAATCAGACATACCTACAGTAGGTCTTACTATTATGGGAGCAGATGGTCTAGTAGTTACCAATCAGTACTTAGATAAAGCTACCATAATTGATTATAAAAAGACAACAGGCTACATAGAAACAGAAGTAGTTGGAGACAATCACTTGGATGAAGTTGATGTAAAAAAAGCATTAGCTTTTCTAAAACTAAAAATGCGTAAAAACGCAAAATAAACCTAAGGGGGAATTTGATATGAAATTTAGCAGAAGTATACAAGCTATAGACTCTCATACAGCAGGAGAAGCAACTAGAATAGTTGTAGGTGGAATACCTAACATAAAAGGAAATTCTATGCCTGAGAAAAAAGAATATTTAGAAAAAAATCTAGATTATTTAAGAACTGCTATAATGTTAGAGCCAAGAGGACATAATGATATGTTTGGTTCTGTAATGACTCAACCTTGTTGCCCAGATGCTGACTTTGGAATAATCTTCATGGACGGTGGCGGATACCTTAACATGTGTGGCCATGGTACAATAGGAGCTATGACAGCAGCTATAGAAACAGGTGTAGTTCCAGCAGTAGAGCCTATAACTCATGTAGTTATGGAAGCTCCAGCAGGAATAATAAGAGGGGACGTTACAGTTGTAGATGGAAAAGCTAAAGAAGTATCATTCTTAAACGTACCAGCTTTCTTATATAAAGAAGGTGTTGAAGTTGACTTACCAGGTGTTGGAACAGTTAAATTTGATATATCATTTGGTGGAAGCTTCTTTGCTATAATACATGCAAGTCAATTAGGTTTAAAAATAGAACCTCAAAATGCTGGTAAATTAACTGAACTAGCTATGAAACTTAGAGATATAATAAACGAAAAAATAGAAATACAACATCCAACTTTAGCTCATATAAAAACTGTAGATTTAGTTGAAATATATGATGAGCCAACTCATCCAGAAGCTACTTACAAAAACGTAGTTATATTTGGTCAAGGTCAAGTTGACAGATCTCCATGTGGAACTGGAACAAGTGCTAAATTAGCTACTTTACATGCTAAAGGTGAATTAAAAGTAGGAGAAAAATTCGTATATGAAAGTATATTAGGAACTTTATTCAAAGGTGAAATAGTTGAAGAAACTAAAGTTGCAGATTTCAATGCTGTAGTACCTAAAATAAGTGGTTCTGCTTATATAACTGGATTTAATCACTTTGTAATAGATGAAGAAGATCCACTTAAACATGGATTTATTCTTAAATAGAAACAAATAAATTGGGAAATTAAAATAGAATAGTAACCTCTTGCTGGTTACTATTCTATAGCTTTTAGGCTATAAGATTCAGAATATATAAAAAAATAAAAAAACAGGAGGATGGATTATGGTAGCAATCTTAAAGGCATTATACGTAGTATTCGCAGCAATCTTTGCAGTTGTATTTGGTAAAGACGTAGCTAAAGCAAACAAAGAGGGGAAACTAGAAGAACAAAGTACTCCAAAAGTTGCTGTAACAGGATTTATAACAGATTTTTTTGATACATTAGGAATAGGCTCATTTGCTCCAACAATAGCAATGTCAAAAGCTTTAAAATTAAACATACCAGATAAGAAAATGCCTGGTACGTTAAACGTAGCACATACTATTCCAGTTGTTACTGAAGCATTTATATTTACATCAATCATACCAGTTGATGGTGTAACTCTAGTATCTATGGTTGTAGCAGCAGCAGTTGGTTCATATATAGGTGCAGGAATAATAGCTAAAATGGACGAAAGAAAGATACAAATGGTTATGGGTGTGACTCTAGCATTAACAGCAATATTAATGTTATTAGGTCATCCTTGGGTTAATGTATTACCAGGTGGAGGAAATGAATTAGGTCTTACTGGTGTTAAGTTAGTAATAGGTGTAGTAGGTAACTTTATACTAGGTGCTTTAATGACAGCTGGTATAGGACTATATGCTCCAGGTATGGCAATGGTTTACTTCTTAGGAATGTCTGCAAAAGTTGCGTTCCCAATAGTTATGGGTTCTTGTGCATTATTAATGCCAGTTGCAAGTATGAAATTCATAAAAGAAGATGCATATACTAAAAAAGCATCAGTTATAATAGCTATCTGTGGTTTAATAGGGGTTTTCGTAGCAGCATATATAGTAAAAACTTTACCAATGGATATATTAAAAGCATTAGTAATAATAGTTATAGCTTACACTTCTGCTACAATGATAATGGCTGCAAATAAAAATAAAAAGACTGCTTAGTATTTATTAAATATTACAGCTAACAATAAAAATTATAAACTGCTTTGGAACGTTAATATTAATGTTCTAAGGCAGTTTTTTATTTATTAGATATAATTATATAAAGCAATTAGTGTGCCAATTATACAATATATATATAAGTTTAGTAAATTAAGTATAAATATAGCTATATTTTTTAAAGTTAAGGTGTAAACTGAAGTTAAATATTTAAATTTAATACTAGATATAAGAAAAAAAGTTAATATATTGATGTATATTAACAAAAATATTAGTATAATAAGTCGGATATAACTTATAATTGAAGAAAATTGAGTTTATAATGACTTGATAGTTATCTGAATCATTCGGATTAATTTAAAATATTGATATTGCTTATGTGTATAAATTAGCCTTGAGTTATATATGACTTAAAAGTAGATAAGAAGTAATTTAATAATTAATTTTGATTAAAATAAATAATATATTGTATGAATCCATAATAGTTTTATAAACTTTAAATCAAAAGATTAAATGAAATTTATAAATAAATAAAAAGTTTTAAACAGCAATCAAAGATTTGTAATAAAATACATCACTCACAAATATATTTATTATATAAGCTGATACCAGAAATATAAGAATTAACAATTGTGGAGGGATAAAATATGATAGCTGTTAAAGATGAGAATAACGTAGTAAACTTAAGAGGGGAGTTAGACAATAAGCTAGAATTTAGTCATGAGATATTTGGAGAGAAATTTTATAATGTGAAAATAAAGATAAACAGACTAAGTGATTCCTTTGATACACTTCCTATGACTGTGTCAGAGAGACTTCTTCAAGATATTGATATCAGTAAACAAAATTTAGTCAATGTTGTAGGTCAATTGAGATCATATAATAAAACCTTAAATAATAAAAATAGATTAGTGCTTACAGTATTTGTTAGAGAAATAAAGGCTATAGAAGAGGAAAATAAAGACCCAAACAGCATATTTCTAGATGGGTATGTATGTAAAGAGCCTGTGTATAGGAAAACTCCTTTAGGCAGGGAAATAACTGATTTATTGGTAGCTATAAACAGACCTTATAATAAATCTGATTATATACCATCAATAGTCTGGGGGAGAAATGCAAAGTTTGCAAAAAACTTAAAAGTTGGTGATAGAATACAGCTTTGGGGTAGAGTTCAAAGTAGAGAGTATGAGAAAAAAATAGATGAGGATAATGTAGTGAAAAAAATGGCATATGAAGTATCTATATCAAAAATAAAAAAATTAGATGAAAATAATAATGATTAAATATTAAAAATATATTGTTTTTTCATTAAAAAAACTAATAAATTTGCTATAATAATATATTAAAAATAAATAAAGATTGTTTAAAAAAATACTAATGAAATATCTCTTGAATAGTTGCTCGCCATTTATTATAATGTAATCTGTACATAATTTATAATTGAGAAAATGAAGAGGTGAAGCATTGTGAAAAGCATATTATATCAGATAAATAGACAGCCAGTTAAAGCTAAATATACATCTGATGAATTAGAATGTTTTTTGGATACAATTGAGTATAATGTAGGGGATAAAATATTGCTTGTTGGCCATATAGGAAACCTAGGCAAGAGATTAAGAGGTCTTGGTACTTCTGTGACTATACTAGAGAATAGTAACTATGAAGATGTATGTTATTCTTTAGTATATAATGAAAATTGCAATGTAGTTAAAGGTAAGTTAGAGTTTTTGCCGTTTGATGATAATCAGTTCAACAAGATAATAATAGTAGACCAATTTAATGTTATTACAGATTGTGAAAAAGCTTCATCTGAAATACAAAGAGTTTTAAAAGGTAATGGAGAGGTTATATTAGAAGATTTAAACTTAAAAAATTTAAAAGTTAAACTAAACTATCTTAAGCATAAATTTTGTGGTTCTGTAGCAAAGATTCACTATCCACATGAAGTATTTAATATATTTTCAAGATTAAATTTTGATGGTATGATTAAAGAGTCAAATAAATTAAAATATATTTATGTGGGAAAAAGAAGATAAATGAGTTAAAATATAAATATGGATATAATATAAAAGACTAGGTTAAGCCTAGTCTTTTGTTATAAGGAGATGTAGATATGGAAATAAATTATGAGTTAATAATAATTGTTATGCTCTTTGTAATCCTAATGTCAATTCAATTTACTTTAAATAAGATATATTTAATCCTTAAGGAAATAAGACAAATACTTATGTTAAGAAAAAATAAGGAATGATAACTATGATAGATTTAGAATATATAAAATCTGATATTCAGAACATAGCTGAAGCTATAGTTTCAGTACTCAATATAGATGTAACTATAGTAAATAGAGACTTATTTAGGATTGCGGGTACAGGTATATATGTAGATAAAATAGGTGAAAAAGTAGATAAATATACAGCTTTTAAAAAGTCACTTACAGAACAAATTACAATACTAATTGATGACCCAAAGAGCAGTGATATATGTAGAGAATGTTATAAAAATAATGTCTGTGTGGAGTTTGCAGAAGTATGTTGCCCAATTATATGTGATGGAGAGTCTCATGGTGTTATAGGTCTTATAGCATTTACGAAAGAACAAGCACAGATTATAGAAAATAATAAAAGTGGACTTATAAACTTTTTATGTAAGATGGCAGACTTGATATCCAATAAACTAAAAGCTCAAATTAAAACGTACGAACTGGAATTAGAAAAGAAAAAATTAGAGACTTTATTAAACAATATGGATAAAGCTGTTGTGTCCATTGATGTAGATGGTAAGATTGATAAATATAATTCAAAGTTTAAAGAACTTTTCAATCTAAAGGACAATATAACTGGGAAAGATATATTCACTGAGCTAGATTTTATAAAGAAACCTTCTATAAATAACTTTAAGAAGGACAAATCATGTAGCTTTTTTTATAGGAGATACGGATATGATTCAAAAGGGATATATAACATCAATAAAATAGTATTAAAAAATGAACTAAAAGGATATGTTATTGACTTTATAGATAAAAGAGATGCTATAAAAAACTACAATAAGATGAATAAAGATTATAAGATAAAACTGGAAAATATAATTGGAGAGAGTATGGCTATAAGAAATTCAAAAAAAGAAGCCTTAATGGCTTCTAAATCTACTTCAACAGTACTTATTACTGGTGAAAGTGGAACAGGTAAAGAGCTATTTGCAAGAGCTATACACAACCATAGTAATAGGGTAGATAATCCTTTTATAGCTGTAAACTGTGCAGCGATACCAGATAATTTATTAGAGAGTGAATTATTTGGATATGAAGAAGGTGCTTTTACAGGGGCTAAAAAAGGTGGAAAACTTGGTATGTTTGAAATAGCCCATAAAGGAAGTATATTTTTAGATGAAATAGGAGATATGAGCTTGCATTTACAGTCAAAGTTGTTGAGGGTATTACAAGAAAAAGAGCTCAACAAGATTGGTAGTAAATCTAATGTTCTTATAGATGTAAGAATTATTGCTGCGACAAATAAAGATTTAGAAAAAATGGTTCAGAATGAAACTTTTAGAGAAGATTTATATTATAGATTAAATGTCATACCAATAAAGCTTCCAAGTTTAAGAGAAAGAAAAGATGATATACCACTTATAATAAAGCATATGATTAGAGAATACTCAAAAAAACTAGATAAAAATGTTATCGATATAGATACTAGGGTTGTCGATGCTATGATTGAATATAGGTGGCCAGGGAATATAAGAGAATTGCAGAATATTATTGAATACAGTGTGAATATGTCTTCATCTCCAATAATTACGATGAATGTAATTCCTCAGAAGATTAAAAATACATCAATAGAAGAATTAGAAGTTAGAAGTGATAAGATAATTCCATTAGAAGAACTTGAGAAAATTGAGATAATAAAAGCTTTAAATAAATACAAAGATTATAAAAGAGATAAAGAATTAACAGCCAAGGCACTTGGAATATCAAGAGCCACATTATATAGAAAAATTGAAAAATACAATATAATTTCTTAGTGATATAAAGTAATATAAGAATACAATAAAAAGTGATATAAAATTTAAATGTAAACAAATAACAATAGTCTATAAAGAGTAGTGGATGCTTAAATCCTGAGAATCTAAAAAATAGTAACTATTAAAATAATAATCGTCTCAAAATGATATAGAATCTCATTTTGAGATTTTTTTTTGTCTTTTTGCGAAATTGTCGTCTATTTAGCGAGTAAAAAAAATATAAAATCTATATCTGAGTAAAAAAAAATATAATTAAAAGCAGTTATTTCAATGGATATACAATATCAAAGTGAAAAAATTGAAAAAAATAAAAAATGTGGCATGTATTTTGCTATAAATATAGATAAGAAATTATTTAATAAAATTATTTAAGTACTAAAATTAAACTTAATTGGGAGGTTTATATATAATGAGAGATATAAGAAAAGAATTAGTGGAAATGTTAAAAGCAGAGGTTAAACCAGCAGTAGGATGTACTGAACCAGTAGCTTTAGCTCTAGCATGTGCAAAGGCAAAAGAATTACTAGGAGAAGAAATAGTAGAAAATCACATGTTAGTTAGCCCTAGTATCTATAAAAATGGTATGTGTGTAGGTATACCAGGAACTGAAAGATTAGGATTAAAAATAGCAGCAGCTCTAGGGATAATAGGAGGACATTCTGAAAACGGATTAAGTGTATTAGAAACTTTAACAAAGGAAGAAGTTAAAATAGCAGAAGATTATATGGACAATACTCCTTTATCAATAACACCTGCTGATACAAGAGAGAAAGTTTTTATAGAAGTTGCATTAAAAGGAGCAAATCATAATGCTAAAGTTAGAATAAGAACTAAACATGATAACTTTACATTTTTAGAAAAAGATGGAGAAGTATTATTGGATAATGAACCAAAAGTATCAGTTTCAAATGCTTCAGCAGAAAAAGTTGAGAGCTTAATGGATACTGTAACTATACAAGAATTAATAAAGAATGTAGAAGGCATTGATTTTAAAGATATAGAGTTTTTACTAGATGGAGTAAAAATGAATGAAGAAATGGCTGAATATGGATTGAAACAAAAGACTGGAATTGGTGTTGGATACGGAATCAAAAAGTCTATGGAAGAAGGTCTTTTAGGTAATGATGTTATAAACTATGCAATGATGTTAACTGCTGGAGCTTCAGATGCAAGAATGGCAGGAGTAAAAATGCCTGTTATGAGTTCAAATGGTAGTGGAAATCACGGATTAACAGCAATTCTTCCAATTGTTGCTTACAACAAAAAATTCCCACAATCTGATGAAAGACTAGCAAAAGCTTTAGCTATATCTCATTTAGTAACTGGTTATATTAAGAATTATACAGGTAGATTATCTGCTGTATGTGGCTGTGGAGTTGCAGCATCTACTGGAGCAACTGCTGGTATATCTTGGCTTATGGATGGAAGCGAAAAACAAATAGAAGGTGCAATAGAAAATATGATAGCTGACTTAAGTGGAATGATATGCGACGGAGCAAAAGCTGGTTGTGCATTAAAATTATCATCTGCTGCATCTGCTGCAATACAAAGTGCTATAATAGCTAAGCAAGACTGTTTTGTACCACCATTAAATGGTATAGTTGGTTCAAGTGTTGAGCAAAGTATACAAAACTTAGGAAGAGTAAGTGATAAAGGTATGTCTATAACAGATGAGATAATATTAAATGTAATGAATGACATGAATAAAGTTGATTAATATATTACAATATTTCTTATATTGCAATATATAGTAAAGCTGATATAAATAAATTTAATTAGTACCCTCTAATAAATTATGATTATGTATAAATGGGAAAAACTTGCTAGTGCAAGTTTTTTCTTTTTTGTCTAAAATATATAGTATATGATTTAGTAGAGATATATGATTTACTTAAAATAGATAATATCTTGTTAATAATTGTTGAATATACTTAAAAACTCAATAATATTGGCTAATATTGAATAAGAGTATTGAAAAAGTGAGCAATCTCTTATAAAATTAAGAAGGATTATTACAATTGGAGGTCTTTTTATGGATATAGAAACAAAAAAATGGGAAGTATTGTATTCAGAAGAAAAAATTAATGATAAATTAAAAGAATTAGGAGCAATTATAGAGAAGGACTACAAAGATAAAAATCTTATGATTGTGTCTCTATTAAAAGGAAGTTTTATATTTTGTGCAGATTTAGTTAGAAATATAAACTTACCTCTTAGAGTCAACTTTATGACTACTTCTAGTTATGGAAACAGTGAAGAAAGCACTGGAACAGTTAAGGTTGTTTCAGATGTAACTACTGATATAAAAGGATATGATGTATTGGTTGTAGACGATATTACTGACTCTGCCTTAACTATGGATTTTGTTTTAAAGCATCTAAAAGCTAAAAATCCTGCTAGTTTAAAATGTTGTGTACTTTTAGACAAGCCAAGCAGAAGAAAGGTTGATTTAGTACCAGATTATTGTGGGTTTGAGATAGAAGACAAATTCGTAGTAGGATATGGATTTGATTTTGGGGATTACTATAGGAATGTTCCTTATATATTTAATGTAACTGATGAAGATAGATAAGCAATTATTTAATTTTATAGGTATCTCGATATGATTTTGATAAATTATATTGAGGTACCTTTTTATTTTTAGGTCTGATTTGGAATTATCTTCTATTTATATCAAGCTATAAGTCCAACATAGTAAAATTGTTTTGATAGTTTTATCCAAGTTTTAATTCTGTGTTTGGAAATATAAAAAATTTTAAAAATTTGATAGGAAATACGATTTTTAATTGTATTAGTAGTTGTAGAAGCTTTTACAAAGGAGGAGTTAACTTGGAGGATAAATTGATAATTAAAAATATAATAAAGAAAAAAGAAAAGGGTATGGAAATGCTTATAGATGAGTATGGGAATTTTATAGCATCTATAGTTAGAAGGACTCTTATGAATGCTAAAATTTATGAGGAAGAATGTATTGATGATGTGCTTTTGGCAATTTGGAATAACATAGAAAAATTTGATAATGAAAAAAACTCTTTTAAAAACTGGATAGGTTCTATTTCTAAATACAGAGCGATTAATTATAGGAAAAAGTATATAAGTAGTAACACTTATTTAAATATAGAACATGAAGAAATACCATATATAGATAAAGAGTTGAGTATGAGAGAAATTGAAGAGGAAATAAATGACCTTATAGGCACATTAAATGATAAAGATGCAGAAATTTTTAGAAGATATTATTTAGAAGATATATCACTAAAGGATATAGCTATACAAAATGAAACCAGCGTTGAAAACTTACATAATAGATTATCAAGAGGAAGAAAGAAGTTGAGGCTGCATTTAAATAAAAAGAAAGTTTAGAGATAAGATAATTAAGAATTTAAATATAGAAAATATAGAATAAAAGGAGAATTTTTATGAAAGATAAATTTGATTTATTTAATGAAACAAATATAGATATAGAAAAATACGATGATGTTGTATTAAGTAATAAAGAAAAAGATGAAATGAAGAAGAGAATGAAATCTAAGGTTCAATATAGTAAAAAGAATAATTTTAAGAGATATGCTTTAGTAGGAGGATTATCAGTGGTTATTTTAGGTTCAACTGCATTTACTAATGAAACTACATTAGCATATATGCAACATCTTGGAAAGCAGATAGAATATTTCTTTAATAAGGATACTGAAGAACTTAAACCTTATAAAAATATTGTAGATGATATTGCTACAGATAAAGGAATAGATATAAAGTTAAATGAGATTATGCTTGGCGATGGAGAATTATTTTTAAATATAAGTGTTGATGATAGCAAACTTGATAAAGATGCTTTGGGATTAAAGAAACAAGAAGGATTTTTAGGAATTGATGATATCAAAATAAAGGTTGGAGATATGAATTTTGTTTCAATAACAGGTCCTTCCACATCAGAAAAAAATAAAGATGGTACTACTAATATGGTTATGACTTGTAAGCTTGATAATCTGGATAAAGATGGAGATGGAAAAGGCGATATTGAAAATTTTGATTTACTAAAAAATGTGGATTTAAATAAAGACTATGATATAAATATAAGTATAAATAAAGTTGAGTATGAATTAAATAAAGATATAAAAACATCAAAAGAGATAGAGATAGGAAATATGGGAGGAGTAGAGGGTGAACACCTAAATGGCTATCTTAGCGGGAATTGGACATTTAATACAAGTATAAATGGTTCAAATATAGTCAAAGATACAAGAGTTTATAATGTAGATAAAAATGTAAAATTAAAAAATAAAAATATTGATGTGGATTTAGTCTTAAAAGAAGTAAGAGTCTCTCCTACGAAAATCAGAGTGATTTATGGATTTAAAACTAACAAATATAATTTCAATAAAGGTGATGATACACCAAAGATACTTGAGTTTGCACTTAAAGATGGAAGAGGAAAAGATTTAGAATTACTTAGTGGAGCAGGAGGTTATGACTTAAGTTACTCTAAGGGTAATTATATTGAATCTTCTTTAGAGTATGAAATTAAGAAAGATGTTAAAAACCTAAAAATAACGCCAATAATAGAAGATTGGAGTAAAGAAATTAATAATATAATAGAATTTAAAAATCAAAGTATAGATGTTGATATAAGTAAATAGATGTATTATCACATAATAAATTGTCTGTTCATATAATTATATAGAGCAATGTTAGATACTTGTATAATATTGCTCTAATTTTAAAATAGAGAGGATTTATTATATGGATGATTACAAAGACAATTTAGGTCCAAGTTTATATCAAGATGTAGGGCCAACGGGACCAACAGGACCAACAGGTCCGACAGGTCCTAAGGGAGCAACAGGGGCAACAGGAGCAAATGGAATAACAGGCCCAACAGGAAATACAGGAGCAACAGGAGCAACAGGGGCAAATGGAATAACAGGCCCAACAGGAAACACAGGAGCAACAGGAGCAAATGGAGTAACAGGAGCAACAGGTCCAGAAGGAGCAACAGGAGCAACAGGCTCAACAGGAAATACAGGAGCAACAGGAGCAGATGGAGTAACAGGAGCAACAGGGGCAATAGGGGCAACAGGTCCAACAGGAGCAGATGGAGAGGTAGGTCCAACAGGAGCAGTAGGAGCAACAGGTCCAGATGGAGCAATAGGTCCAACAGGAGTAGATGGGGCAACAGGCCCAACAGGAGCAGATGGAGCAGCAGGCCCAACAGGAGCAACAGGTCCAACAGGAGCAGATGGAGAGGTAGGTCCAACAGGAAATACAGGAGCGACAGGAGCAGATGGAGCAGTAGGCCCAACAGGAGCAGTAGGAGCAACAGGTCCAACAGGAGCAGATGGAGAGGTAGGTCCAACAGGAAATACAGGAGCAACAGGAGCAGATGGAGCAGTAGGTCCAACAGGAGCGACAGGAGCAACAGGAGAAACAGGAGCAACAGGAGCAGTGGGAGCAACAGGCCCAACAGGAGCAGATGGAGTAGCTGGAGCAACAGGTCCAACAGGAGCAACAGGAGAAAATGGAGCAGTAGGTCCAACAGGGGCAATAGGAGCAACAGGTCCAACAGGAGCAGCAGGGGCAATAGGTCCAACAGGGGCAACAGGGGCAAATGGAGCAACAGGGGCAACAGGAAATACAGGAGCAACAGGAGCAGATGGAGCAACAGGTCCAACAGGAGCAACAGGAGCAACAGGAGTGTTGGCGTCAAATAATGCACAGTTTGTAGTGTCTTCTACAACCTTAACAAATAACTCATTAGTTACATTTAACTCATCATTTATAAATGGAACTAATATAACTTTACCAACAAGTAGTACTATAAATCTTGCAGTGGGAGGTATATACAATGTATCTTTTGGTGTGCGTGCGACACTTTCACTTGCAGGATATATGTCAATCACTACTAACTTTAATGGAACTGCTCAAAGTAACTTTATTGCAAAAGCAGTAAATACACTTACATCATCAGATGTAAGTGTAGGGTTAGATTTCTTAGTCGATGCCAGAGCAGCAGCTGTTACTTTAAGCTTTACTTTTAATTCAACTACATCAGGGACTTCAGCGGCTGGATTTGTCTCAGTATATAGAATACAATAATTTGCCATAGGGGAAAAAATATAAAATAGCAAATATAGTAATGTATAACAGTAGGTAAAATATTAACTGAAAAGTGCTGTTAACAAGAAAGAAAATGATGTAGAGGTTATAATTTTTTAGAAAGTATATTAAAAAATCTCAATCTATTTATAAATAGATTGAGATTTATTATGTATAAAAAAATTATCCTAATATATCTGACATTTTATAAAGCCCAGACTTTCTACCAACTAAAAATTTAGCTGCAACTATAGAACCATCTGCAAAGACTTCATCAGATTGAGAATGGTGACTTAATGTAAGAACTTCATTATCACCTGCAAATATAACATCATGGTCACTGATTATATTACCACCTCTTATAGAGTGTATTCCAATTTCATTTGATTTCCTTTTACAATCTCTACCATATCTTCCATATCTATTTTCACTTTCAGGTAAGACCTCTTTAATTGCATTGGCTATCATATTAGCAGTACCACTAGGAGCATCTTCCTTTCTGTTATGATGCTTTTCTATGATTTCAATATCAAAGCCTTCTAACATTTTTGATGCATCTTTAACTAATTTTATTAAAATATTTACACCTAGAGATGTATTTGAGGATAATAATATAGGAATATTTTTTGATGCTTTTTCTATTTTATTTAATTCATCCTCATCATATCCAGTAGTAGCTAATACTACAGGGGTATTGTTTTTTAGTGCGTATGATAAGATTGGGTCTAAAGTTTCATGATGTGAGAAATCTATTATAACATCAGCTTTTTCAGTTACATCAGTCATTGTCTTAAAAAGTTTCGTATCACCATGATAAGTATTTTCATCAGCAGACCTAGCTACACCACAAACTAACTCTAATTCACTATCTTTTTTTACACATTCTGCTAACACTCTTCCCATTGTTCCATTATAACCGCTAATTATAACTTTTAACATAAAATCCTCCTATGAAATTAATAAAAATTTGTTATATTTCTATAAGTTTATTTTATCACTAATATAATTTATATAAAATAA
This sequence comes from Clostridioides sp. ES-S-0001-03, assembly GCF_020676075.1. Lineage (NCBI taxonomy): Bacteria > Bacillati > Bacillota > Clostridia > Peptostreptococcales > Peptostreptococcaceae > Clostridioides > Clostridioides sp. ES-S-0001-03. Next base: position 185,950 of record NZ_JACVWJ010000001.1, read on the forward strand.
TATTAGTCATAATAAACTTATAATTTGCTGGATATTAAAAAATTTTATTTATATTTAACATATATTAAATATAAGTTTGTATATCATAAAATTTACTTAAAAATCAATATTATTATATTAAAATTAATAAAGATGCATGTTTAAAAATATATAAATTTAGAGTATTAATTTTAAACCCAACAATTTGAGCATTAAAAGTGATATTATTAAATTAGAAGTATCTTAACTTAATATAATAAGATGGGAGAGGTGGCTATGTTAAATGAAGAAAAAACTTATCAAGAAAAGGATGCTAAAGCATTTAATGGAGTAGTAGCTTTGATAATGATTATCTTGTTTTTAGTAGTTTCAATAGGTGTTATGGTTTTTGGAATAATAAAACTTGACAATGGATTCACTGGAATAGGTTCGTTTATGTTAGTTTTAAGTATTTTATTTATAGTGATAGATTTTATACTGTGCTTTGGACTAAAAATGATTAACCCAAAAGAAGCTATAGTTCTAGTTTTATTTGGGAACTACTATGGAACTATAAAAAAAGAAGGATACTATTGGGTAAATCCATTTTGTTCAGCAGTAAATCCAACATCATCAGGAATTAATGTATCAAAATCTTCATCTACTGAAAAAGTAGATATATCCTCTAATCCAAGAGGAAAGAAAGTATCTTTAAAAACAATGACTCTTAATAATGAAAAACAAAAAGTTAATGACTTATTAGGAAATCCTATTATAATAGGTGTTGTTGTAATTTGGAAAGTTATAGATGCAACTAAAGCTGTATTTAATGTTGATAATTATAATACTTTTTTATCAATTCAATGTGATTCAACTATTCGTAATGTTTCAAGACTTTATCCATATGATGTGTCTGAAGATGGTGATGAAAAATCTCTTCGTGGTAGTAGTCAAGAGATAGCAGATAAATTACAAAAAGAATTACAATCTAGGGTAGATATTGCAGGAATTGAAGTATGTGAAGTAAGAATTACTCACCTTTCTTATGCACCAGAGATTGCAGCGGCTATGTTACAACGCCAACAAGCAGAAGCTATAATAGCAGCACGTAAAAAGATTGTTGAGGGGGCTGTAAGTATGGTAGAGATGGCATTAACTAATTTAAGTGAGAATAATGTAGTGACTTTAGATGAGGAACATAAAGCAGCTATGGTGAGCAATTTATTGGTTGTTCTTTGTGGTAATAAAGATGCACAACCAGTAGTAAATAGTGGCTCAATTTATTAGTATAAAAGTAATATCATTAAATTAAGAGTATTTAATTAATATGTAATAAAGTCAAGAGTGCTTAGCTTGTATATAAGAAAATCAGTAAATTAAGGATATTTTAATTAGAGTGTAAGAAAATCAATAAATTAAAAATGTTTAAATTGCATGCAAGTAAATTAAGGGGATGTAACAAAGATAAATTAAATAGCTATAAAAAAGAGGGTGTCTCTAATGAATTAAATTCATATAGAGACACCTTTTAATCAATAATATTATTTTATAATTAGTCTAAGCTTCTAAGGTCTTCCATAAGTTTAGTCTTGTCAGCCGTTTTTTCGTCTTTCATTTTTATAACTTTAGCAGGAGAACCAGCAACAACAGCACCAGCTTCTACATCAGTAGTTACAACAGCACCAGCTGCAACAACAGCACCTTTACCGATTCTAACACCTTCAAGAACAACTGCATTAGCTCCTATTAAAACATCATCTTCAACTATAACAGGAGTAGCAGAAGGTGGCTCTAAAACACCAGCAACAACAGCACCAGCGCCTAAATGAACATTTTTACCAAGAGTACCTCTAGCACCAATAACAGCATTCATATCTACCATAGAACCTTCACCGATAACAGCTCCTATATTTATAACAGCTCCCATCATTACAACAGCATTTTTTTCTATAGTAACCATATCTCTTATTATTGCACCTGGTTCGATTCTTGCATGTTCACTTAAAGTATTTTTTAGAGGAATAGCAGAATTTCTTCTATCATATTCCACATGAGTATCTATTATATCGTTACCATGTTTATCTAATACTTCCATTATATCTTCATAGTCACCTACAAATACATAAGAACCATTGTTTCCAAATACTTTAAATTTATCAGTTGATTGGAAATGTAAAGAGTTAGTATTTACATATACTTTAACAGGTGTTTTCTTTTTAACTTCTTTTATATATCTTGCTATTTCATAAGCATCGTTTAAATTTACCATTTGTTAATTCTCCTTGTATTTCATTATATTTCTTTTATTATATACTCAGATATACTAATTTATCAACTTTAGTATATACTTACTATTATTTATTTTTTAATAGCATTATTATTTTAGCATAATATTGAGTAAATTTATTTGTTATATCATATATTTTTACTTGTTTATATTTTTTACTTGTGATATAGATTTTTACTATCCTAACATACTATCCATGTTATAAAATCCTGGTTTTTGTTTAACCAAGTATTTAGCAGCAGCTATAGAACCACTTGCAAAAATACCACGAGATTGAGCTTGATGACTTATTGTAAGGACTTCATTATCTCCAGCAAATAGAGCATCATGTTCACCAACGATATTTCCACCTCTTATAGCGTGGATACCAACCTCATTTGGTTGTCTTTTTGCACTACGCCCATATCTACCATAATTATTTTCAACGTTTGGTAAAACCTCTTTTATAGCGTTAGCAATCATAACAGCTGTACCACTTGGGGCATCTACTTTTCTGTTGTGATGTTTTTCTATTATTTCTATATCGAATCCTTCTAATAATTTAGCTGCATCTTTAACCAATTTCACTAATACATTTACACCAAGAGACATATTATATGATTGGAATACAGGAATAACTTTAGCCGCTTCATGTATTCTATTAATTTCTTCATCATTATATCCAGTAGTAGCAATTACTAAAGGAGTTTTAGTTTTTAAAACATAAGATAAAATATTATCTAAATTAGAGTGATGAGAAAAATCTATAACTACATCAGCTTCTTCAACTATAGCATTCATATCTTCATAAATTTTAAGATTGCCTTCACAGCTATCCATACCTCTAGCTGCAACACAAACTAATTCTAGTTCACTATCATCTCTTATAGTATCGGCTAAAATCTTGCCCATTTTTCCATCATAACCAGTTGCTATAACTTTTAACATAATTTCCTCCTATGATTAAGGGCTAACTTTTGACCAAACTTAGTCTTTTATCATGCATTAATTTGTACTATGCATTAACTTTTAGTCCAAAGTTAACTAATTCTTTCTTTAATACCTCTAAGTTTGCTGGGTCCATTTCTGCTAGAGGAAGTCTTAAATCTCCAACATTGAATCCTAATAAATTCATTGCAGTCTTAACTGGTATAGGATTTACTTCTATAAATAAAGCAGCGATTAAAGCATCCATACCAAGTTGTAATTTTCTAGAACCTTCTATATCGCCTTCAAAGAATTTAGCTACTAAATCGTGTGTTTCTTGAGGGCAAACATTAGCAAGTACTGATATAACTCCTTGACCTCCTAAAGACAATAAAGGAAGTATAGTATCATCATTACCAGAGTAGATAGCAAAGTCGTCTGGAACTAAGCTAGCTATTTCTGCAACTTGTCCTAAGTCCCCACTAGCTTCCTTTACAGCAACTATATTATCTATCTTAGCAAGTTCAACTATGAGACTAGGGCTTATATTAACACAAGTTCTTCCAGGTACATTGTAAAGTATAATTGGAAGTTTAACACTGTTAGCGATTGTTTCAAAATGACGTTTAAGTCCAGCTTTATTGGCTTTATTGTAATAAGGAGTTATTATTAATAGAGCATCTACTCCTAATTTTTCAGCTTCTTGACTTAAATTAACTGAGTGCATAGTATCATTAGAACCACTTCCTGCGATAACAGGAACTCTTTTATTAACTTTTTCAACAACATACTTAATAGTAGCAAGTTGTTCTTCATCAGTCATAGTATTAGCTTCGCCAGTAGTACCACAAGCTACTATAGCATCAGTACCGTTAGCGATTTGGTATTCAACTAATTCACCTAATTTGTCAAAATCAACTTTGCTATCCTTTGTAAATGGAGTAACTAGAGCAACAGCAGAACCTTTAAATATCATAAAAAATCAATCCCCTCTTTTTTAGTTTTGTGTTTTATATTACAGTTACTTCTAATGCTTATCTTTACTTATTATTAATATTTTACAAAATCATATATTTATACAAATTTGTATACTATACTAAATCATATGATATAGCCATTTCAGCTATTTGGATTGCATTAGTTGCAGCACCTTTTCTTATATTGTCAGCAACAACCCAAAGGTTTACACCATTATCAACACTAAAGTCTCTTCTAATTCTTCCAACAAACACTTCATCTCTATCATCAAATTCTACAGCAGTTGGATATTCATTTTTAGCAGGATTATCAACTACTACAACTCCTGGAGCTTCTTCAAGTGTTTTTACTAAGTCTTCTAATTCAAATGGATTATTAAACTCAATGTTTATAGATTCACTATGACCATTTTTTACTGGAACTCTTACAGTAGTTGCAGTTATTTTTAAGTCGTAGTTATCAAGTATTTTCATAGTTTCGTTTACCATTTTCATTTCTTCCTTAGTATATCCATTTTCAGTAAATGAATCTATATGAGGAAGACAGTTATAAGAAATTTGATGTGGATAGAATCCAGTAGGATTACCAGTCATTCCTTTTTCTAAATCTTCAACCCCTTTAACACCAGAACCAGATACAGCTTGGTAAGTAGAGTAAACAACTCTCTTAATTTTGTATTTGTCATCAAGAGGTTTAAGAGGAACCATAGCTTGTATAGTAGAGCAGTTTGGATTAGCTATTATACCTTTATGTTTTTTTATAGCTTCTGGATTTACCTCAGGAACAACCAAAGGAACATCTGGATTCATTCTCCATTGACTAGAGTTATCTACTACCAAGATTCCATTTGATGCAGCTATTGGAGCATATTTTTCACTAATGCTTCCTCCAGCAGAGAATAACGCTATTTGTATTCCTCTATCAGTAAATGAAGTTTCTTTTAATTCTTCTACTATATATTCTTTACCACAAAACATTACTTTAGAACCAGCAGATTTAGAAGAAGAGAATAAAAATAGATTTTCTATTGGAAAATTTCTTTCTTCTAATACTTTTAAAAATGTTCTACCTACCATTCCAGTAGCACCAACTATTGCCACATTTACTTTTTTCATATTAAATTCACCCCAATTTTTAATTATTAAAACATTATTTGATTTTAGCTATACAAGTAAGATATGTTAATATTTTTATATGTCTAAAAACTTTAATATTATATTAACAACTTTAATTATATACAAAAAACGTACAAAGGTATACTTTGTACGTCTAGTTTATCACTCAAAGTAAACCCTGTAGCTCATCACCTATACAAATAAGTGACAGTATTACACATCTTATGTGTAATCCCAGAAAATATTATTGCAAGAAATATTTTCTTCGGCTATAAATCCTTTTTCCAATCATTAACGCTTGCCAGCTCCTATTGGATACTCTTATTTACAGCTACCTCTACCCTAGGTTAATAGGATATTAAAATTTGATTATTCTAATAATAATACATATTTTAGAAAAAATCAACTTATTTATAGAAATATTGCTAAAATTTAAATCCAAAATTTGTCAATTCTTGTTTTAAGACATTAAGATTAGCTTCTTCCATTTCAGCTAAAGGAAGTCTTAAATCTCCAACATTAAAACCTAAAATATTCATAGCAGTTTTAACTGGAACTGGATTTACTTCTATAAATAAGGCGTCAATTAAAGTATCCATATCAAGTTGTAATTTTTTAGAGCCTTCAATGTCACCTTCAAAGAATTTAGTTACTAAATCATGGGTTTCTTTAGGGCATATATTAGCAAGTACAGAGATAACACCACTTCCACCTAATGATAATAGAGGTAGTATAGTATCATCATTACCGGAGTATATAGCGAAGTCTTTAGGCACTAATTTAGCTATTTCTGCAACCTGAGCTAAATCTCCACTAGCTTCCTTCACAGCAACTATATTATCTATTTTAGCAAGCTCAGCCACAACAGATGGCTTTATATTTACCTTAGTTCTTCCTGGTACATTATATAAAATAATTGGTAATTTAACGCTTTTTGCTATTGTTTCAAAGTGAAGTTTAAGACCTTTTTCATTAGTCTTATTATAGTAAGGAGTTATGATTAAAAGACCATCCACTCCCAATTTTTCAGCTTCTTGGCTCATATGAACAGACAACATAGTATTGTTTGAACCAGTACCTGCTATAACTGGTATTCTCTTGTTGACTTTTTCAACTGTATATTTTATTACAGCAAAAATCTCAGATTCACTCATAGTAGTAGCTTCACCTGTTGTTCCACAAACAACTAGTGCATCTGTGTCATTTTCAATATGGTATTCGATTAATTCACCTAATTTTTCAAAGTTGACATTGTTATCCTCCGTAAATGGGGTAACTAAAGCAACAGCAGAACCTTTAAATAACATATAATCAAATCTCCTTTTTTATTTAAATTTAATTTTTTAAGTACAATAATAATTATAGTACAAATTAATTAATTTTAATAGGTATAGTTAATATCTTAACTGTATAAAGTAAGATATTTATATTATATTAATATTAAAAAAATTTAAAATAAATGTTTTATTCTCAAAATATGCATATTAATTTAATAAAATATACCAAAATGGAAATAAAAAATAAATTTTATGCGAATTTAATAACTAATAATTAATATATTTAGGTTATAATAAATATGTGCGTAAAAATAAATAATAAGCATTAACATAGAAAATTTAGGAGGAATAATATGGATACTTTAAAGGAACTTTTTAAAATAGGAAGTGGACCTTCAAGTTCTCATACTATGGGGCCACAAAGAGCAGCGGAAAGATTTAAAAATGAAAATCCAGATGCAGAAAGTTTTAGAGCAATATTATATGGTAGTTTAGCTGCTACAGGAAAAGGTCACTTAACAGATTATATAATTGAAAAAACTATAGCTCCAAAGAAAGTTGAAATCGTTTGGGAGGAAGATATAATAAAAGATTTTCATCCAAATGGAATGAAGTTTGAAGCTTTAGATAAAGATGGAAATGTGACAGCTGAATGGACTGTATATTCTGTTGGTGGAGGAACTATAGCAGAAGAAGGTCAAAGAAACAGTAAAAGCAATAGTATATATCACTTAGACACTATGGATGAAATAGTAAAATGGTGTAAAGAAAATAATAAAACTTTAGTTGATTTTGTGTTAGAATGTGAACCATCTGATATAAAAGACTATATAAAAACTATAAAAGATGCTATGAGAAAATCTATTGATGATGGACTAAGCACAGATGAAGTAATACCAGGTAAATTATTATTAAAAAGAAGAGCAAATAATTTTTATAAAGCGTATCAAGAAGATAAAAGTTTTTCAACACTTGTATATGCATATGCACTAGCAGCTTCAGAGCAAAATGCTTCTGGTAATATAATAGTTACAGCACCGACTTGTGGTTCTGCTGGGGTAATACCAGGAATATTCTTTGCAATGCAAGATTTTTATAAATACGATGATGAAAAAATAATTGAAGCATTACTTGTAGCTGGAATAATTGGAAATATAATAAAAACTAATGCATCAATATCTGGTGCAGAAGTAGGATGTCAAGGTGAAGTTGGAGCAGCTTGTTCGATGGCAGCAGCGGCAGTAGCGTATTTAAAGGGTGGTACTATAGACCATATTGAATATGCAGCAGAGATAGCACTTGAACATCATCTAGGAATGACTTGTGACCCTGTATATGGATATGTTCAAATTCCATGTATAGAAAGAAATGCAATGGCAGCTCAAAGAGCTTATGATGCAGCTAAGTATGCATTATTAACTGATGGCTCACATTCTGTCTCCTTGGACCAAGTCGTTGAAACAATGAAAGAAACTGGTATCGATATGATGGATAAATACAAAGAAACTGCAAAAGGTGGACTTGCTAAACACTTCTTCTCTTGCTAAAATTAAAAATTTTTCAATAATAATTCCCCTGTTTTGATTTATGAAACAGGGGAATTATTATTAATGGTGAATTATTTAATAATGCAAAATATTTTTATATTCAATTTAGTTTTTTATTTTTAAATATGAAAGTATATTATATAATATTTTAATTATAAGAGATATAGAAATATTTTTATAATAAATTATAATTTGGAGGAGATTACATGAGAGAGGCATCGTATTTACAAGAACAACTTTACAAGCATAGGAATGCATTAAATCCTATTGCAGAAATTGGAAGAAAAGAGTATAAGACTTCAAAATATATAAGGGATTATCTTGATAAAATAGGAGTTGAATATGAAGTTTATTTAGAAACAGGAATAGTAGGTGTGATAGAAGGCAAAAGGCCAAGAAAAGATATAGCTTTTAGAGCTGATATAGATGGTCTTCGTAGTGAAGAAGGTGTAAAACACTTATGTGGCCATGATGGACATGCTACTATATTGCTTGGATTAATTGAGTATTTAAATGATAATAAAGAAGATTTAAATGATAATGTTGTATTTATATTCCAACCAGCAGAAGAAGGACCAGGTGGAGCAAAAGCATTGATAGATGCAGGTGTGCTTAGAAAATACAATGTGGATGAGATATATGGGCTTCATATATACCCAGAATTACCAGAAGGTTATGTAGGTACAAGAGAAGGATACTTCATGGCTCAAATAGGAGATATTGATATAGAAATAGTATCTAAAAGTGGACATGGAGCTATGCCACAAAATGGAATTGATGGTATAGTGATAGCTTCAAACTTTATAAGTTCACTTCAAACTATAGTATCAAGAAATATAAGTCCAATAGACAATGCAGTGTTGACTATAGGTAGAATTGAAGGAGGGGCTAGAAGAAATATAATAGCTGAAAATATAAAGATGGAAGGCACTATTAGATGTTTTAATCCAGAAGTGTATGAGAGAATGAAACTTAGAGTTAAAGAACTTGCTAGAGGCTTTGAATTGTCTTATAACTGTAAGGTAAATATAAATATTATGGATGATTATATAGCTGTTAAAAATGATAAGGACTTGTATAAAGAGTTTGTAGAAGCTGTTGGAAAGGATACGGCTATAGAATTAGACCCACTTATGATATCAGAAGATTTCTCTTATTATCAAAAAGAAGTTCCAGGACTGTTCTTTATGTTGGGTTCAAGAAATGAAAAAAAAGGATTTGTAAATGGACTTCATAATATAAACTTTAACTTTGATGAAAAAATATGTGTGAATGCACTAAATGTCTATGCAAAACTATTAAAATATAAAAAAGCAATAGATTAAAATATATTCAGTTTTGTAATGAATAAGTTGTAGATAGCTTATATAAAAAGGTCAATTTTTTTGGTAAGACTGTAAATAACATATATTAAAATTATAAATAACACATACTTAGAAAGAATAATTTTAAAAAGTCATAAATTTAAAATACTTACATTTAAAAACATATGAATTGATAAATACCCCTTACTTATTTGTATAAATTTCTTTTAATTGACAAAAATACAAATAAGAAGGGGTGATTTTTTTGAAAGAAAATATGAAAAGAGAAAAGAAGATAACTAATGGCAAGAATACTAAAATATTGACAAATGATGATATAATGAAATATGAGATAGCCTCTGAACTAGGTCTTATGGACAAAGTTGGAGAACGTGGGTGGGCAGGACTTACAGCTAAAGAAGCTGGAAGAATTGGAGGTATGCTTACATCACGCAAAAAGAGGCTGAGAAAGATTGTGGAGGGGCAGAATAAAAAGGATGAGTCAATATAGTGATTTTGCGTTTGTATATGATGAACTTATGAATGAAGTTGATTATGATGGATGGGTTAAATATATAGAAGATATAATAGCTAATGAAGGTGTAAAAGTAAAAAATATATTGGAATTAGCATGTGGTACAGGTAATCTCACAATTCCATTAACTAAAAAGAGCTATGATATAGCTGGAATTGATATATCTGATGAAATGCTTAGTGTAGCAAGAGAAAAGGCAGAAAAAGAAGGCGTAGAGTTAGTTTTACTTCAACAAGATATATCAGAGCTGGACTTTGATATATCCGATTTGGATTGTGTACTTTGTGCTTGTGATGGATTTAATTATATAACTTATGATGATGATTTAGAAAATGTATTTTCAAAAACATATGAATTATTAAAGAAAGATGGAATCTTTATATTTGATATAAGTTCATTTTATAAATTAGCCAATATATTAGGAAATAATATGTATGGAGAAAACCGAGAAGATATAGCTTATATGTGGCAAAATTACTTTGATGATGAAGAAAATTTGATTGAAATGGAACTGACATTTTTTATTAAAGATGAATATGGAAAGTTTGAAAGATTTGAAGAAGTACATCAACAAAGGGCATATACTGAGGATGAAATAGTTGATATGCTTAAAAAATCTGGATTTAGGGATATAAAATTTTATGGAGATTTTACATTTGAAAAACCTAATGAAGAAAGTCAAAGGATATTCTTTGTATGTAAAAAATAAAGCTTTTATTGTTGTGTACAAAAAGAAGTGTTATTGATATAAAATATTATTGATGAAGATATAAAATATTATTGGTAAAAATAAAAAAGGTAAAGTTTTCTGTATTAAAAATTAAAGTAATTTAAAGTAGTAATATAGAAAAAAATAATAATATAGAAAAATAGTATGATTAACAAAATGTGGAGGAATACAGATGAAAGATTATGTACTAAGAGCGACATCAGGAAATGGTCAAGTTAGAGCATTTGTTGCAACTACTAGAAATACAGTAGAAGAAGCTAGAAGATTACATGAAACTACAAAAGTAGCAACAGCAGCACTTGGTAGAACATTAACAGCAACATCTATAATGGGATTGATGATGAAAAATGACAGTGATAAATTGACTGTAATAATAAAAGGTGGTGGACCAATTGGAACTATCATCGCAACAGCAAATTCTAAGGGGATAGTAAAAGGCTATGTAGGAAATCCTCATGTAGAAGTTGAAGATTATCCAAATGGAAAGTTGAATGTTGCAGCAGCAGTGGGGACAGAAGGTGTTGTAAAAGTTATTAAAGACTTAGGTCTTAGAGAGCCATATAATGGAACTTATCCATTAGTAAGTGGAGAAATTGCAGAAGACTTTACTTATTACTTTGCAGTGTCAGAACAAACTCCATCAGTGGTGGCTTTAGGTGTTCTTACAAAAGAGGATGAAGTTGAGTTTGCTGGAGGCTTTATAGTTCAATTAATGCCAGATGCAGAAGAAGAAACTATCGCAAAATTAGAAGAAAATGTAGCTAAATTACCTTCAATAACTAATATGTTAAAGGAAGGAAACTTACCAGAAGATATATTAAATAGAGTTTTAGATGGTTTAGAGCCTAAAGTACTTGATACTTGTGAAGTTGGATTTGAGTGTGAGTGCTCAAAGGAAAGAGTGAAAACTGCTTTAGTGGCAATAGGGAAAAAATCTTTGGCTCAAATAATAGAAGAAGATAAACAGGCAGAAGTTGGATGTCAGTTCTGTAACGAGAAATATATGTATAGTGAAGAAGAGTTGATTGAAATTTTAAAGGAAATGTAGAATAAAATGAATGTGGAATATTAAAATATCAGTATTAATATAGAAATTTAAATATAATTCATTAAAAATAAGAATTATATGTTAAAGATGTTAAGAAAGAAATCTAAGATATGTTGAGAAAGATAAACTTAATAAATTTTAAGAATTAAAGGGCTTTCTAATTGCAGTATTTGTAATATTGCGATTGGAGAGCTTTTTTAGTTTATTGTGCCTTGTGTCAAAGATTGTATAAAGCTACAAATTATTGTAAAATAATTTGTGTATTTTAACCTATTTACAACAAAAATTTACAAGATATTTGAATTGATAAAAAGGAGAAAATTTTAAGAATGGAAAACAAAAAAAAGCACATAGTCATAAGTATATTAATACTGTTTATGATATTTATAATGGCTATTAACCTTAATGGTAAACTCGAGACACCTATTCCACAGAGCAATAGCAGAAAATTTAAATCTAATGCTGTATTTTACCCACAGCATCAAGATGATGAAGTCTTATGGGGAGGAAGTGCTATTGTTAATGCAATAAAACAATGTGGAACTGATAATGTATATGTTGTGTTGGTATCAGATGGCTCTGGAGTGAACGTTTTTAGAGCTAATACTAAATTTAGAAATTTAACTAGGAAGCAAAAGGAAGAGCTTAGGAACAATGAATTTAAGTCAGCACTAAAAGAGCTTGGAGTAAAACAACAAAATATAATTATACTTGCTGATATAGATAAAAAAGAGGGGACACATTATAAGTTAATGGAAAAGACAATATTAGATTTTGAACATAAATTTAAGGGTGATGTCACTCATATAGCTCATCATTATAAGTACGATGACCATATAATGCATAGAAAAAATGGGGCAGTTTTAAAGAAGCTTAAACGTGAACGTAAGATAAAAGATGACTTGTATTTTATAAAACCAAAATATGTAAGGTACATACCAAGAAATGAAAGAGCTATTTATAAAGCAACTAATTTTAATGATTATAGTAAGGTCAAAAGTGCGTGTTATGAATATAAGGTTGTAAATTCAAAACGAAAAATGTATGGTATAGGGTATATCTCAGCACATAGCTATTTTGAAAACCTTTTAAATGACCCTGAACTTACGTCTGTGTTAAGTGAAGATTAAAGTAATTTACATAAAGGTATCTTAAAAATATTATTTACTAATGATAAAAAAGTATTTGAGGATAATAAGAATATATTATGATTAGACAAGGTTTAGTATCTCAGTTATGATTTTAAAAATCATTTTGAGGTACTTTTTTTATGCTCTTAATAAGTTTATATAGACTTTTTATATGAAATTTTAAACCCTACAGTATACAACCAAGGGATAGGTCACGTGCTATAATTTGCTATAAAAACAATTTAGGAGGTTAAAGTATGGGTAATGAATTTATAGTTTTAAAAGGATGTAAGGAAAATAATCTAGATAATATTTCATTAAAAATACCAAAAAGAAAAATAACTATATTTACAGGTGTATCTGGTTCTGGAAAATCATCTATTGTTTTTGAAACAATTGCAAAAGAATCACAACGTCAATTAAATGAGAGATTTAGTACTTTTGTAAGAAGTTTTTTACCTAAGTATGGAGAAGTTAAAGCTGATTGTATAGAAAATTTATCAACACCGATTATTATAGACCAAAGTAGACTTGGAGGTAATTCAAGGTCAACCTTAGGTACTATCACAGATGTAAATTCCTTTTTAAGGGCTTTATATTCTAGATTTGGAAGCAAGCATATAGGTAATGCTAACATGTTTTCCTTTAATGATGTTAATGGTATGTGTCCAGATTGTCATGGGCTTGGGAAAAAACTAATACCTAACATGAAGCATATTCTTGATATGAATAAATCGCTAAATGAGGGTGCTATTTTGCTTTCAGGTTTCGGAGTGGGTTCTTGGCACTGGAATATATTTGCCGAATCAGGATACTTTAATATTGATAAGAAAATATGTGATTATTCAGAGAAAGAGCTGAAAAAATTTTTATATGGTGAGCCAGAAAAGATTATAGTAGAAGAAACTGGAAAAATAAATATGACATATGAAGGCTTAATGGTTAAGTTTAATCGTCTATATCTAAGTAAAGAAGGAGAAATTTCTGAGACTACTAAGAAAAAATTGAGTAAACTCCTTATAGAAGACAAGTGTCCTGTTTGCAATGGAAGAAGACTTCATGAAAGCGTATATAAATCTTTAATTAATGGCTACAATATTGCAGACTTGACAAGTATGCAACTTGATGAATTAGTTAAGGTTATTAAAGATATAAATGAGCCAGAAGCACAACCTCTACTTAAAGGAATACTAGAAAAACTAAATAACATCATAGATATAGGTCTAGGGTACTTAACTTTAGATAGAGAAACATCATCACTATCAGGTGGAGAATCTCAGCGTGTAAAGATGGTAAAATATTTAAATAGTAACCTTGTAGATTTGATGTATATTTTTGATGAGCCAAGTATAGGTCTTCATCCAAGAGATGTTTATAAATTAAATAATCTTCTAAGAAAATTACGTGATAAAGGAAATACAATTATAGTTGTTGAGCATGACCCAGATGTTATTAAAATTGCAGACCACATTGTAGATGTAGGTCCAAAAGCTGGTAGGTATGGGGGTAAAGTTGTATATGAAGGAAGTTATGAAAAGTTGCTTTTAAGTGGGACATTGACAGGAAATGCCTTAAATAAAGCTCTTTCTATTAAGGAAAATGTAAGAGAACATAGAGGATATTTAGAGGTTAAAGATTGTAATAAAAACAATTTAAAAAATATATCTATAAAGATACCTAAAGGTGTATTAACTTTAGTGACAGGAGTAGCAGGAGCTGGTAAGAGTACATTAATTAAACATGAATTTTTAAAGCAAAATACAGATGCTGTATTAATAGACCAAAGCCCTGTATCAGCTAATTCTAGGTCAAGCTTAGCAACATATAGTGGAATTATGAACGATATAAGAAACAGTTTTGCAAAAGTAAATGGTGTTAAAGCGTCTTTGTTTAGCTCAAATTCAGAAGGAGCTTGTGATAATTGTAAAGGCTCTGGAACAGTATAAACAAACCTTGCATTTATGGAAAGTATAAAAAGTACTTGCAATATTTGTGAAGGAAAAAAATTTAAAAAAGAAGTTTTAGAATATAGATTTCAAGGGCAAAATATAATAGAAATTCTTGAAATGTCAGTTTCAGATGCGATTGAATTTTTTAGTCTAAAACAGATTAAAAAGAAATTACAGTGCATTGAAAAAATGGGAATCGGATACCTTACTTTAGGGCAAACTCTGGATACATTATCTGGAGGAGAGTGTCAAAGATTAAAGCTTGCTAATGAATTAAATAAGGAAAGTTCAGTGTATATATTAGATGAGCCGACAACAGGTCTTCATATGGCTGACATTGAAAATTTTATAAGTATAATTGAAGAGATTGTAGATAATGGAAATACAGTTATCATAATTGAACATAATATAGATATAATTAAAAGAGCAGATTGGATTATTGATATGGGTCCTGAGGGAGGGACAAAAGGTGGGAAAGTAATCTTTGAAGGAACTCCAAAACAATTGTCTAACAATAAAATATCGCTAACAGCAAAATATATAGTATAATAAATAAAATACAATAAATATAGATGATATATGAGTAAATATAATGGGTATATAATATGATAGTTAAGTTTAACAATAATAAATAATATGATAAATATTCAAATTTAATTAAATATAGTGTCAGAAATCCGTTTAAATAGCAAGTTTTTAACGGTTCTGACATTTTTTATTATTTTCATGAAGATTGACAAGGTAGGATTTTCTATTAGTTACTTTTTAGTGTCTACTTGAAAGTTTTGTATTATGACCTTAACATGTAATTTATGGAATAATTTACTTAGTGTAGTAAGATGCAGTCTATAACTAAACTATAATTTTATAATTTGAATCTTATTAAGTAAAACTCATAAAAGGAGTGTAAGTAATGCTAAACGATATGCTAACGCTATTATCTGAAAGAAGTGATTTTTTTATAAAACTATCCATCGAACATTTGACAATTTCTATTATTTCTATAATAATTGCAATTGTTTTAGGTGGTATAATTGGTATCATTGTAAGTGAATTTCACAAGTCTTCTAAGCCCATCTTGGGGACTATCAATTTTCTATACACTATACCATCTATTTCTATGTTAGGTTTTTTGATACCATTATCTGGAATTGGAAATACTACAGCTGTTATTGCTCTTACTATATATGCATTATTACCTATGGTTAGAAATACATATACTGGAATTACTAACGTAGATAAAAATATACTTGAAGCAGCGAAAGGTATGGGAAGTACAGACTTTCAGATACTATATAAAATAAAACTTCCACTAGCCTTACCTGTTATTATGTCTGGGATTAGAAACATGGTTATTATGACAATTGCATTGACTGGTATCGCTTCATTTATAGGTGCTGGTGGTCTGGGGGTAGCTATATATAGAGGAATCACAACAAACAACACAGTAATGACAGTCACTGGAAGCATTCTTATTGCTCTATTGGCTTTGTTATTTGATTTTATTCTAGGATTAGTAGAAAGATTTTTACAAAGAAAAAGAAAAAAGAAAAATAGGAAAAAAGTATTTGCCATTCTAGGAAGTCTTATCCTCATAACAACTATCTTTACATCTTATTTTTTTAACTCTGCAAAGACTCAAACTATTCATATTGCTACAAAACCAATGACTGAACAATATATTCTTGGTGAAATGTTGGATATTTTAATTGAAAAAAATACAGATTTAAAAGTAGAAATTACACAAGGTGTAGGCGGAGGAACATCCAATATTCAGCCAGCTATGGAGAATGGAGAATTTGATATTTATCCAGAGTATACAGGGACAGGATGGAATATGGTACTGAAGAAAAATGAATTATACACTGAAAATATGTTTGAAAAATTACAATCTGAATATAAAACTAAACTTAAAATGCAGTGGACTGGGATGTATGGTTTTTCTAATAGTTATGCGTTGGCAGTCAGAAAAGAAATTGCAGATAAATATAAATTAAAGAATATCTCAGATTTGAGAGATATATCTTCTAAATTGATATTTGGTGCAGAGTATGATTTTTATGAAAGAGAAGATGGCTATACTCCACTATGTAATACCTATGACTTACACTTTAAAAACACAGTTGATTTAGATATTGGACTTAAATATCAGGCAATCAATGAGGGAAAAATTGATGTAATGCCTATATTTACAACTGATGGTCAGTATAGTGTTTCAGATGTTGTAGTTTTAAATGATGATAAAAGCTTTTATCCATCTTATCAATGTGGAAATGTTATTCGTTCAGAGGTGTTAGAGGAACATCCAGAACTTTCAAAAGTATTTCAGATGGTTAAAAATATTTTAACTGATAAAGAGATGGCTAAATTGAATTACGATGTAGAAAATAATAATTTAGAGCCTAGAGAAGTTGCACGTGAGTTTTTGAACAAAAAGGGACTTTTATAATTGGAGGAAATATAATGACACCTATTATACAATTTAAAAATATTGAAAAACAATATAATGATAAAACAATCATAAATAATCTAAATTTAGATATAGAAAAAGGAGAATTTTTAACTGTTATTGGGTCATCTGGAAGTGGAAAAACAACACTTCTAAAAATGATTAATGGTCTTATTTTGCCAGATGGAGGAGATATTTTAATTAATAAAACAGACATTAAAAATGAGGACTTAATTAAATTAAGAAGAAAAATAGGCTATTGTGTGCAGGGAAGTGTTCTTTTTCCTCATATGACTGTTGAAGAAAATATTTCATATGTGCCAAATCTCCTTAATCGAAAAAATAAGTTAGAGATAAAAAATGCTGTAGACAAATGGATGCAAATCGTGGGATTACCAAATGATATGAAAACAAGATACCCATCTGAATTATCAGGTGGTCAGCAACAGCGTGTAGGGATTGCACGTGCTTTAGCTTCTTCACCAGAAATCTTATTGATGGATGAACCTTTTGGAGCTGTTGATGAAATTACACGAAAACAGTTACAAAAAGAGATAAAAGAAATTCATAAAAAAACAGGAATTACGATTATCTTTATTACACATGATATTTATGAGGCCTTGATTTTGGGTACAAAAACTTTAGTATTGAATCATGGAGTCATTCAACAATATGATACTCCTGAAAATATTTTAAATGCTCCTGCGAATCAATTTGTAGACCAATTACTGAATGTAAAAAAATCTATAACAAGTTATGATGACTTAAAAGAATAAAGTTAATCCAAAAATTAAATTATGATAATACTGAAAAGCTATTGACCTTGAGTTAACTTTAAGTCGTATACTAAAAATGTAAGAATAGTTAAGCAAGGCATAGGAGGTATTAAATATGGATAGAGAAAGAGATTTAGGTACAGGAGCAGTTTTCCCTATTGGGGAAGAAAACAAAGCATTTGCACAGTATTTTACAGGAGAATGTTATTTAAATATGCTTACTACTAAGGGTGTGGGAATTGGTAATGTGACTTTTGCTCCTTCTACAATCAATTCATGGCACATACATCATAAGGGTGGACAGATTTTACTTGTAACTGGAGGTAGAGGATATTATCAAGAGTTTGGAAAACCAGCTCAGGAATTGCATGCAGGTGATGTAGTTAATATACCACCAGATGTAAAACACTGGCATGGAGCTGCACCAGATAGTTGGTTTCAGCATCTAGCTGTAGAAGTACCAGCAGAGGGAGCCTTCAATGAATGGTTGGAGCCTGTATCTGATGAAGACTATGGTAAACTAAAATAGAATATTTATAAACTTATAAAAAATGAAGAGTGTATATTAGTTAAAATTACTAAATATACGCTCTTTTTATTTTGAATTAATGAAAACTTAAGAGAATAATAGTTTTTTAGAAAATAAAATTAGTATAATAAAATAGGAAACTCAATGATTTAATGTGTATAAAAAATATGGAGGAAATAAAATGGAAACTATAATGGTTGTAGAAGATGATATTATGCTTAATAATGGTATATGTTTTAACTTACAAAGTGATGGATTTCGAGTTGTACCAACATATAGTCTAAAAGAAGCTAAAGAGAAATTTGAGAAAGAAAAAATAGATTTAATGATATTAGATGTAAATCTTCCTGATGGAAATGGATTTGACTTGTGCAAGGAAATAAGAGCTAGCTCAAAAGTAGGTATTCTGTTTTTGACAGCATGTGATATGGAATCTGATATTGTAAATGGATTTAAGATAGGAGCAGATGATTACATAACAAAGCCATTTAGTATAAACATATTGATACAAAGAATAAAAGCACTGCTTAGAAGATGTAATGTTGAAATACAAGAAGAGGTCTTATTTGAGGGAGAATTTGAATTTAATTTTGATAATATGATTGTAACTAGAAATAGCGAAAATATAATCCTTTCACCTATAGAATATAGAATTCTAAAGAAATTGGTGCAACATAAAAATGAAATAGTTACAAGACAAGCATTGATAGATGCAATATGGGACAATGATAGTGAGTATATGGAAGAACATGCATTGACTGTAAATATAAATAGATTGAGAAAGAGAATAGACCAGAAAACATCAAAGCATAAGTACATAAGAACTATTTATGGAATAGGGTATATGTGGGTTGGTGAACAAGATGAAAAATAATAAAAGTTTAAATAAGAGCTATTACAAGAACATTTCTATTATATATTTCATAGTATCATGTCTATCCTTAATAATAATAAGAATGCAAACTAACAAAATTTTATATGTGCATCCTGACTTAGCTGAATTTATTGTAAATATTAATTGTATAATTTTAATTTTTATATTTACTATGTTTTTTATATCGTTATTTTTTGTATATAAAATAAGAAAAGACATAGTTGAATTTAGTAGTAATATCATATATAACATAGATGAATTTATATCGGGTAATAAAAATATGCATTTTGATTTAAATAAAGATACTTTAACTGCAAAAGTTCAAAATAAAATTAAATATATGATAGAGGTTATGGAAGTTAAAAACAGCAAGTATTCAGAGGAGAAAGAAAATATAAAAACTTTAATATCAGATATATCGCATCAAATAAAAATACCAATAGCTAATATATCTATGTATAATGAGACTCTAATACAAAAAGAGTTAGATAGAAAGAATCAAGTATTGTTTTTAGAAAACATGCAAAGTCAGGTAAATAAATTGGACTGGCTGGGAAAAGCACTTATAAAAATTTCTAGGTTAGAAACTGGTATTATATCTTTGAATACGACTAAAAGCAGAATAAGTGATACTATTGCAAGTGCATTAAGTGGAGTCTTTTTAAAATTAGAAGAAAAAAATATATTACTAGAAATTGATTTAGATGATAAAATTGAAGTTTGTCACGATAAAAAGTGGACTAGTGAAGCTTTATTTAATATTATAGAAAATGCAGTAAAGTATACCAATGAGGAAGGAAAGATAAGTATAAAGACTGATAAAATGGATATATTCACTAAAATTATCATAAGTGACAATGGAATGGGTATAGATGAGAGTGAAATAAACAATATATTTAAAAGGTTCTATAGAAGTAGAGAAGTTGGGAATATAGAAGGTATTGGAGTTGGATTGTACTTAGCAAGAGAAATTATAAATAAACAGAATGGATATATAAAAGTAGATTCTCAAAAAAATATTGGAACTACATTTAATATTTATATGAAAAATTAGACTTAGCATTTATTTAAAATTGATGCTTATAATATATAACTTGAAAATAAAATCAAAAATTCTTAGAAGTAGTGTATATAGTGTTTATTAGATAACATTATATGCACTATTTTTAGTTTCACTTCAATAAATATCACAAAATATCTCAAAATTGTTATAATTCATATCTAAAATATAACAGCACTGTGAGGATTGGATAGGGGCTTACATGATAATATCTAAGTAAGGAATCAATAAGCGTGAAAGTTTAATATACAATTAAAAAATATATAAAATAAAGTAAGAGGGAGATTTGATTATGAAAATACTGGAGACTAATAATTTAAAAAAATATTATGGAAAAGGTGAAAATATAGTAAAAGCTTTAGATGGAATAAATATAAGTATAAATAGAGGGGAGTTTGTAGCTATAGTTGGGACTTCAGGTAGTGGAAAAAGTACCTTGTTACATATGATAGGGGGACTTGATAGAGCAAGTGATGGAAAAGTAATTGTTGATAATAATGATATATTTGCTATGGATGATGAAGAACTTACAATATTTAGAAGACGTAATGTAGGCTTTATATTTCAAAATTATAATTTAGTTCCAATACTAAATGTTTATGAAAATATAGTATTACCTATAGAACTTGATGGATGTAAAATAGACACTAAATATATAGATGAGATAATAGAAGTTTTAGGATTAAGTCAAAAAGTGGATGACCTACCAAATAATCTATCAGGAGGACAGCAACAGAGAGTAGCTATTGCAAGAGCTTTAGCAACAAAACCATCAATAATACTAGCTGATGAACCAACAGGTAATTTAGATAGCAAAACAGAACAAGATGTGCTAGGACTTTTAAAAGTTACTAGTAATAAGTTTAGCCAAACTATAATTATGATAACTCATAATGAACAAATTGCTCAAATGGCTGATAGAATTATAAGGATTGAGGATGGAAAAGTTGTAAATAGAGGTGAGAACAATGTTACAAAATAACAATAAGGAAATTATAAAAAAGTTAAGTAATAGAAGTTTCAAAACAAATAAAATGAGAAATATAGTTTCAGTGCTTGCAATAGTATTGACAACAGTTTTGTTTACATCATTGTTTACAGTGGGATATAGTATGTTGGACGCTTTTAATAGTTACAAAGCTATGGAATATGGGACAAAGAACTATGTTCAATTTCAAGCTTTAAGTAATAGGCAAATTGAAATTATAAAAAAAGATAGTTCAGTAGACAAAAACAGTATTGGAATAGTAAAAAACATAGCAAGTTTAAAAAATCCAGAGTTTTCAACTCAGACAGTGAATTTAACCGTTTATGATAAAAAAAGTCTTGAAAATGCTGCAAATGTAGAGATGATTGAAGGGAGTTTACCAAAAAATAATGATGAAATAGTCATGCCTACAAAGATATTAGATATGTTAGATGTACCTCATAAAATAGGTGCTGAAGTAAAATTAATAATTCCAAAAACTAAAGATGGGGTACTAACTAATGAAAAAGAAACGTTCAAATTTAAACTAGTTGGATATTTTGAATACAAAACAGCTACAGCAATACCTCTTCATGATGTATTTACGAGTGAAGCTTTCTATGATAATTACAAAAAAACAAATGAAGTAGCTCCTACAAGTGTATCCTTTAATTTTTTTAATGATAAAGATTTGCAGTCTAAATTTGATAAACTAACTGAGAAAATCCAACCTTATTCAGGAAAATCAACTATAAATCCTATATATTTAAGTAAACAAGCAACTACTTTCAAAGAAGTTGTTAAAAATGTATTACCAATAATCTTAATTGTAATGCTTATACTTTTAAGTGGATATTTATTAATTTATAATATTTTTTATATTTCAGTTGTTAAAGATATAAAATATTATGGATTATTAAAAACAATAGGAACATCTCCATATCAATTAAAAAAATTGATTATTAAACAAGCTAATAGATTATGTATAATAGCTATACCAATAGGTTTATTATTGGGATTTTTAATAGGAATAGTGTTTGTTCCTCTAGTTGGTAAGTTTATGGATGGATTAAATAAAACTGCATTTGAATATTTTAATCCGTTAATATTTGTATTTGCCGTTGTATTTTCATATGTAACTGTTAGATTGTCATGCAAAAAACCTGCTAAGATTGTAAGTTCTGTATCTCCTATAGATGCTGTAAGATATAGTGATAAAAGTAATAAGATTAAACGTAAGTCTAAAAGAGGGAAAAGTGGTTCTAAAATTCATAAGATGGCATTTGCAAATGTGTTTAGAAATAGACGCAAAGCTATTTTAGTTTTAGTTTCTATGTCACTAAGTTGTATAATATTTTTGACTGTATCTGCAATTATAAGTAGCTCTAATCCAGAAAGAGCTGCTGAAGGTATGATGTTAGGGGATATAGAAATACGTCATGGACTTGCAGACACTGCTAAATCTGAAGATAACGAAGTTGCTCCAATTGACGAAAATCTTATAAAAGATATTAAGAATCTTGATGGAGTGAGTAATGTAAGTAAGGTGTATAAGGATTTAAGTTATATAGTTTATGAAGGAGATTTAAAAGATGAGATATTGACTCAAAAAGTAGATGAAGAATATAAAAAGCAATTTCTTCAGGGCAGAGACCCAAAAGAAATTGCAGAAAATAATGGTTTTTTAGCCTCAGATACAGTTGGATTATCTTCAGGTAGATTATTAAGTAAACTATCAAAAAACAATATTATATATTCTCAAAAGAATTCTAAAATACTGTCAGGTTCTATAGATGAGAAAAAATTTGATGAAGGTGGATATGTAGTAATTACTGGACATGAAGGAAGTAAAATAAAAGCAGGAGATAAAATTAAGTTTAGATATTTAAAAGGAGATACTATAGGGAAAGGATATATAGATAAAGAGTTTAAAGTCATGGCAGTTTTTGATGGTGCACAAAATTTTAATATGGGGATGTACATTAATGAAAATGACTTTAAAAATATGGTTATAAAGCCATATATAGAAAATCTGGTAATTGATATAAATGGTGATGTGAAGTCTGTTGAAAATAAAATAAATAATTTGAATAAGAAATACAATAATCCATATACAAAAGTTTATTCAAAAAATATCTATATAGAAGAGGCAAGAGAGAGTCAAAAGGTTATAAAGATTGTAGGTATGAGTGCGGTATTTATAATAGGATTGATTGGAGTGCTAAACTTTATAAATACTATGATAACAAATATAATGTCTCGTAAACAAGAGTTTGCAATGATTGAGGCAGTAGGAATGACAAGAAAACAGCTTCAAAGAATGATAATGCTTGAAGGTTTTTATTATGGGGTGATAATAACTATTGTAAATCTTACTTTTGGAAGTATCGCAACATTTTTAGGGTTTAATATTATGAAATTAAGATATTCTGTGTATGCTTATCCATTAGGGGCGCTTATAATAAGTATATTAATAGTATTTTTGATAACGTCTATAGTGCCTTTAATAGTTTATCATAATGTTTCTAAGGATAGTATTGTTGAAAGAATTAGGGAAGCTGAATAATAATTAAATATAATAGAAACTGAATAATGGTTAAATATAATCCAAGCTAAATAATAATTAAATGTAGCATAAAAAAATATTTTTTTATATGCACAATAGAAAGAGGATGTCTCAAAATGAGCTTTTTGGTTCATGAGGCACTCTTTTTTTGTATGAAATCAAATATATTTTCATTATTTAAACAATGAAAAAGAGACTTATCCCTATTTTGAGACAGCCCCTTTTTAGAAGTTGTTTTTAATATAGTATTTTAAGCTTTACATGATTTGTATAGATTTGTATGCATAATTTTAAAGACAAATAAAATACTTATATCTTATGTAAAATTTATTTTAATATTAATTTTTTATTTTCTTAATATATCACTTTTAGTCAGTCCATTTGATTTACCTTGAGGAGTCCAATGATAATTAGACATAGATTTAAATAGAAATCTAGGAAAGTTAGGTGATATAAAAATATTATCTTTACTAGAAGTGTTACTATCTATGTTGTTACTAAGTATATTCTTTGATAGTTCTCCTAATGAAGTTCCTAAGCTTTTTTTGGGACCTTTACCTAAAGGAGTAGATTGTAATGAACCTAGCATTTCTCCTCCACCAATTCCTATTCCTTGAACCCATGTAAAGTTAACCCTTTTACACCAATTTTCTATCATTTGAATTGCTAAATGAGTTTGTTTCCCTTCATAGAATCCACAGTTAACTATTGCATATACTGGAATAGATTTTTTATTTAGTTTCTTCACATTCCTCTAAAAAACGAATTAAATGAGAAGGAATGCCATCTACATAAAGAGGAAATGCAATTATTAACCTATCACAAGTAAGTATGGCTTCAATAGCTTTAGGATATTTAGATACATTGTCTATTTTAAATGTGAGAATGTCATTATCCTTTTGTATAAGTTTTTCTACTTCAGATAAAAAGTATTGTGAATTATTTTCTTTTACTTTTGGGCTTCCATTTATCATTACTATATTCATAAAGATTCACCTCTTACATCTTGTGGATTTTTAAAAAATGAAACAGAATGTTCCTTCATATTGAGATTTACAGCATTTGCACGTACTAGATTAGTAGCAGTGTCTTTTTCAGTATCTGTAATACAATCCCCATAGAATAAAGCATTTAAATTTATCTGTTTTTCATATCTATTCTTATGATGCATTTCATTATTCTTCATTACGAAGTATGGAAGGAGATAGTTTATACTTCTATCAAGTATATTTTTGACAAATGGGCTAAATCCACCGTAACAACATCTACTTATTATAATAAGTTCATCAGAATCAGCTATCAATTTACCCATATTTCTGTAATAGTCTTTTATGACACATGTAGTAGGTGTTTTAATCCAACAACCAAAACAACCAATACACTTGTGGATTTCTTCAGTGTTTGAAAGTATTTTTATATTGTTATCAAGTTTAGGTAATAAATTATCTAAATCTTTTTCAGTTAAATCATGTATTAAAAGTCTCATAAGTTTTACCCCTTTATATTATGTAGGTTGACTTTTGTAATTCTATCCTACAATTTTTTTAATAAATCATTACACCAATTAATTACAAAACTATAATAGTCAACGCCATAAATCATTGTGAAATACATACATGTGTATTGGTCAATACAACAATTTTGTTCTACCTCAGTTTTTTGTGCATCTAATTTATTTAAAAGTAATTCAATTTCAGCTATCAACATTTTTAAGTTTGTTTCAATTATTTCCTTAGGTAAGTACTCATAAAAAAATATGTTAACAAGGTGGTTATGCTTTGTCTTAGAAAATTTAATTGGTTTTTCTAACCACTCGAGAAAGTATGATTTCCCTATATCAGTTATGGAATATAGTTTTTTTAATTTACCCCCATCTATAACTTCGCGATAGTAGATATAATCTTTTTCTTCTAATCTTTTAAGTGCAGGATAAATACTACCAAAACTAGCATCAAAAAAGTATGAAGTACTTTGTGACATCTTTTGTTTTAAATCATATCCACTTAATTCTTTTTCCATCAGAAATCCTAAAATAATGTATTCTAACATAGTGCCTCCTAATATCGTTTATGTATATATTGTTTAGTTATATATCGTTTTAATATATTGATTATTACAAATAATGGGTAGACTGTCAATATGTTTTTCAATTAAGTTTTAAACAGAAATACAGATTATCGCTTAAACACTAGGTTTATTATCAATATCTTAAGTTTTAAGAGTTGAATTTACCACTTACATAAGAACTTTGATATGATAATATGATTAAAAGCATATAAATTATTTGAATAGTGCACAAAACCGCAGATTGTATATAATTCACTAATTAGTGAATTATATACAATCTGCGGTTTTTATTCGCTGAATTTATAGCCAACACCCCAAACAGCCAATATATTGTGGATTGTCTGAGTCAGGCTCTATTTTTTTCTTAGTTTTGTACAAATGACGACGTTAGATTATTAACCTTTTATGGTATTGTCATAGCTCCAGATGCTTTCGTATAGCTGTTTTTTTGCAAATTTAACTACTTCCATCCAGTTATAACCTTCTAGTCAATTTCAAATTTTCTAGTCAGTCAATGATAAAGATAAACTGAAATTTGGGAACTCCATGTTATGCCCATAATAGATTTACTTGCTAGATAACAAAAATAATTTTTTTGTAGTGCTGGCATTCACTTTTATCGTTGCTTTCACTGGAAAAAGAACATTTCCGCTATTGATATAGGTGCTAACATTCAAAAATCCCATACCTTCAAATGCCGCCTTTAATAATGGCATTGACACTTTGTTTTTACCACTAATGTTTATGACACGAAAAAGAGCAATATATTTTTCCAACTTAAAGAACCTCCATCTATTATAAATAATCTTTGCTTCAACTTTCAATTTGCATTTACACCCAACGCTTAAATACTACAATTTCAGCATCAGAATCATAAACGCTATACTCAGATACCATGAGATATTTTTCATCAGCAATAATTCCATAATATCTGTCACTGTCTTTTTTGCTAAGCTGATTTCCAAAGTAAATTTTATTATCGTCCCAAAACTTTACAAGCTGCCCTTTTGGCAAGGTATATTCAATGTTAATGAAAGAGCCTTTCAGTGCATTAAGTTCTGTGACTTCTTCCATATCTTGTATATTAAGTGCATTAAATGCTGCAATCAAATTCTTTTTGAATTTGTATAGAGCATCTTTACCTTCTTTCAAACATAATGCAACCAAGCACTCTGAACCAAAAGGATGACCTTTCGTTTCAGCACATCCATTACAAGTGTTACTCAATTCGCATTTCCTACAATCAACTCCGCAAATAGACTTAGTCATTTTTAATTTTCCTCCTTAAATTTTATTTTATCGAGTACGTCTTATCTACTTAGTTTGGATTTTACAGTGGATAGGCGTACATCTTTTTCACAGGTCTAATGTACTTAAAATACTGGTCTGGGTTATAATAAAAGTACATGATTCTTCCAGGGGTAATATCAGGACAGTAACCCTTACCAATGTAATCAAAAGTTGCCATAGCCATTTCAATCTTTTCTTCAACACTACAATTTTCCTGTTCATAATTAAATGGACCATGTTCAAAGATGATATACTCGGCTTCAGGAATATCAATCATAAGCATTTGTGGCGGAAGTTCCCCTCTATAATCAAAAGGAAGTCGTACGCCCCAACACTCTGTACGGAGAATACCCCAATCGCAGAGCCTGCCATCTGGACTGTTTATATAAGCCATAATCTGACCACTTCCACAGTTAGCTTCGCTTCCACCATCATCATCCAATTTACCCTTGATGCTGTCGAGCAAACCACAAATTGTTTCGTGGTCCTGTCCTGGAATAAGGTTTTGTTTTCTCCAAAAATCCCAATACCCGTTACTCTCATTGTTTTTAATGTACAAAAATTTATGTGCAGGTATGGTTGCAAAATAAATCTTGACACCATCTGTTGATTTAATCATTCCTATTTCTCCTAATCCTAAAAAGTAGCGGTCAAAAGGGGTTATTTTTGTACGAAGAACGACTGGCTTAGGATTTTTTCGATATTCACTTGGTGTTACACCATAAGTTCTTTTGAAAGCTCTGGTAAAAGCTTCATGTGATGAAAATCCATAATCAAAAGCAATGTCCAATAGACTCTTATCACTGTCCCTAACCTCTTTTAATGCAAAGGCTAATTTTCTATTCCGCAAGTAATCTCTAAACTGCATACCCGATATTTCTTTGAATTTTTTCGTTGTATAAAATTCAGAATATCCTAATTTGCGAGAAAGAAAGCGTAACGTTAAGACTTCGCCGTTGTAATTTTTAATACATTTGTCAATCTCGTCAATGATTATCTGAATTTGTTGTTGCCACTCATACATTTAACTATTCACCTCGTTTCAATTACCCTACATTCATTATAACGAAATAGAGAAGTTATGGCTTGATTTTACTTGTTGTCATTTAATTTTAATTCTGTGGATTTGCATCTTGTCTAATTTACTATATTATGTCACATTGACATGACAGCTTAAAAGGAATTAAGAATTAGGAACTATTGACAAAGTGTAAATTTAGCAGTAAAATAATTGCATGAGCAAATAGATTGTTGCGCTCGCAACAAAAATATAAATAACAATATTAAGGAGAGAACATGAGAGAGCTATTAAAATGGGTTTCCATTATAAATAGATATAACGCAAACTATATTGATAGGAAATTGGCTGATATTGGAATTAATAATAGCCAATATTTTTATGTATTACACATATGTAGTAATCCAGGTATTACACAGGATACTATATTTAAAAGAATTCTTGTAAATCCTAGTAATATAACAAGAGCTTTGGCAAACCTAGAAAAAGAAGGGTTTATCACTAGAGAACCAAGTGTTAAAGATAAAAGAACATGGCATCTGTATCCTACAGAAAAATCTTTGGCATGTTATGATGAAATAATAAAAATAACGAATGGATATGTAGAGGAATTGTTAAGTTCATTTAAAAAAGAAGAGCAAGAGTTGTTCATGTCAATGTTAAAAAAGACTGCTTTTATAGCTATTGATATGAATGAAGAAGCAAAATTGGAGGCGAAGGAAGATGGAAGAAAAATATAAAGAACCATTGGAGTATGAGAAAGTTTCAAAATTATTGACTAAGTATGCAATACCTAGCATTATAGCAATGTTAGTAAGTGCGTTATATAACATAGTTGACCAAATTTTTATCGGGCAAGGTGTTGGAGTGTTAGGTAATGCTGCTACAAATGTTAGCTTTCCACTAACAACAATATGTACTGCAATTGCTTTATTATTAGGTATTGGTGGAGCATCTAAGTGCTCATTAGAATTAGGTGCTAAAAATTCAGAAAAAGCTACAAAATCAGCGGGAAATTCTATTTGTCTAATGGCTATCTTTGGAATAAGTTTGTTTATAATAGTATC
Organism: Clostridioides sp. ES-S-0001-03; assembly: GCF_020676075.1. Taxonomy (NCBI): domain Bacteria; kingdom Bacillati; phylum Bacillota; class Clostridia; order Peptostreptococcales; family Peptostreptococcaceae; genus Clostridioides; species Clostridioides sp. ES-S-0001-03. The sequence continues at coordinate 215,377 of NZ_JACVWJ010000001.1, forward strand.
AATATTTTTAACACCACTATTGAAATTCTTTGGTTCCACATCAGAAATATTACCTTATGCACACACATACACAAAGATTACATCAATTGGATTGCCATTTCTTATAATGTCTACTGGAATGAGTAAGTTGATACTTGCTGATGGAAAACCAAAAGCTTCTATGTTTTGTATGTTGGTAGGAGCAGTTATTAACACAATTTTAAATCCACTATTCATATTTGTGCTTGATATGGGAATTGCTGGGTCTGCTTTAGCTACTGTTATTGGTCAACTTATATCTTTTGGCTTTAGTGTTTATTATGTAATGAATTTTCAACATATTAAACTACATAAGAAAAGTTTTAAATTAGAAAGTATAATTTATAAACATATATTTGCGCTAGGTTCAAGTTCATGTTTTAACCAATTAGCAATGACTGTAACACAAATAGTTATGAATAATACGTTGGCATATTACGGAGCTAGGTCAGTTTATGGAAGTGAAATTCCACTTGCTTGTGTTGGTATCATTATTAAAGTAAATATGATTTTTATATCTATAATTATTGGTATATCACAAGGGATGCAACCAATTATAGGATACAATTATGGAGCTGAAAAATATAATCGTGTAAAAGAAGCATATAAGTTAGCAGTAGGAAGTGCAACTGTTATATCTGTTATTGCATTCTTATGCTTCCAATTCTTCCCACGACAAATTACATCTATATTTGGTAATGGGAATGAAACTTACTTTATATTTGCAGAACATTATTTTAGAACTTTCTTGTTCTTAACATTTATAAATGGTGTTCAAATAGTATCATCAACTTTCTTTACATCAATTGGAAAATCAGTACTGGGACTTTTTACTTCTTTGACTCGTCAGATTCTGTTTTTAATTCCATTAATAGTGATTTTACCAATGTTTATGGGTATTGATGGAGTAATGTATGCGGGGCCAATAGCGGATGCCGCTGCTGCAATGGTATGTATATATTTTGCAGTTCATGAAATGAAATCATTGACTATAAAGCAAAATAAAGTAGTGAGTAATCATAAGGAGATTGTAGAGGTATAAGATAATCTTCAATAGTTCTAACAGCATAGTAATCAAATTATTTTTTATGGTAAGTAAATTGTTTTTATTGAATTTACTTACCATATTTTAATTATAAATAGTTATTTATCTCCATTTAGTTACATCATTTAACTTTAATCTAGGTCTTTTTGCTGGTTGTTCATCAGGATAACCTAACGATATTGCTGCAACCAATTGACTATCTGTATCTAACCACTCACATAATTCACGATATGCAAAGTACACATCACAAATCCAAAGACTACCTAAACCTAATTCTACAGCTGTAAGAGACATATTTTGAATTGCAGCTCCAATTGATTGTATGTTTGCCATCTCATAAAAACGTTCTTCAGCAGATAAGTTTTCTAAAGGTGACTTTCCCAACTTGTTTAAAATAAAAATTGTTATGGGAGCTTGTTTCATAATTTCAACAGTATAATTTGCTCCTGCAATATGTTGACGACTTTCTGGAAGAAGTCCATTGTTATCAATTTCATTTTGAATACCTTTGCTCATCGCTCTAAGCATAGATTCTTTTTCTTTTTCAGTGACAACAATAAATTTCCATGGTTGTCTATTTTTAGATGAAGGTGCATCTATTCCAGCTTCAATTATTTTTTCTATAGTTTCATGTGAAATATTTTGATTTTTATATTTTCTAATGCTACGTCTTTTCGATATAGAATTGCTTATCATTATAGTAACCTCCATTTATTTTTGTTAATTTTTCCAAGTAAGGTTTTTATTTAAAAGATTATATTAGTTTTAAAAATATATTTAGATAAAATCTATTTATATAAAATATATTTACGTTATGTTTACAAAAAACATATTCACATATAGAAGAATTGTTTTAATTATTTTATCATTAATTTAGAAAAAAGTCATTGTCTTTAGAAGTAGAACATGAGAATTCTGGTAAAAATAACACTGAAAATTTAATGTAGCTTTATCAAGGTATTAGTACTTGTATATTTACAACCTAGTGCAGAAAGCTCACTCTTTTAGGTGTGGATGGATAGCATAGATAGTGTATAAAAATATTGACATTAAGGGATTAACATACTATAATTATTTAAACATAAACATAAACATAAACATAAACATAAACATAAACATAAACATAAACATAAATATAAACATAAACATAAAAACAAAAATAAATACTTATGAGGTGATGTAATGAGATTTGATATGGATAATCTGTTATATATACTAATTTATATGACATTATTAGTATCTATCCTTGGATGCATAATTTACTTTTGTAAAGACCTCTTATATCATAAAATTAAATATGTTTTAAGGAAAAACATATTTATAAATAGATTTACATATTCTGAAAAAAGATTGCCTAAGCATTATATTGTTTTTCAAAAATATGATATTTGGAGGTATTATAGTATATTTTAATTTGAAATGATTCTATTACAGTTCAAGAATTTAAAATAAAAGGAGAGAATAGAATGGATTTCATTTCAAATATACTACAAGAGGTATTAAATATATTATTTAGTTTTACAGGAGATTTTGGGATTGCAATAGTACTTATAACTTTAATAGTAAAGTTGATGCTAATGCCATTGTCATTAAAACAAAGATTTTCTATGAAAAAACAACAAGAATTGGCAGAAAAGATGGAACATATAAAAGAAAAATATAAGGATAATGCTAAAGAACTTGAAAAGCAACTACAGATGCACTCTGTGGAAAGTATGAAGAGTATGATTGGGTGTTCCACAATTTTACTACAAATGCCAGTAATATATGCACTGTATCATGTATGCTTAAACATGCCAAAGGGATTTACGACAGTTATAATTCCTTGGATTGCTAATTTAAATACAGCTGATAATTTATTTATACTACCTTGTATATACACATTAACTATGCTAGCTCCAAATTTAATAAATTATATACCATATTTTAAGGTGAGTTCTCAAAGAACATTTAATAAACAAACGATTATAATGACTACTATAACGAGTCTTATAATAACTGTTAGAACTCCAGTAGCCCTAGGTCTATATTTTATAACAAGTGCAATTTATGCATTAATTGAAGAGATTTGCTTTAGAATATATTTTAATCAAAAAAATAAACTAGTATTAAAATAATATAATAAGTATTTTATAAATTCTTAGCCTGCCAACATGAATCAAAGTTGGCAGGCTATTTTTATAAATTGGTAGGTTATTTTTATAAACATATTATTTTCTAAAAAATAGTTATAAAATAAATTAATATAAACTAAAATAAAGTTAAAAAACTGAGATGATAAAATAATAATGGCTAAAATATTAGTAGTAGAAGATGAAAAAAGAATGCAAGATATCATTGTAGAATATATGCAAAAAGGAGGATATACTTGCGTAACTGCTGATGATGGAGTAGAAGCACTTACAATAGTGAAGAATAATGATATAGATTTAATGATATTGGATATTATGATGCCATATTTAGATGGATTCTCAGTATGTAGAGTTTCACGTGAAATGACTAATATACCTATTATTATGTTGACAGCTAAAGGTGAAGAAGAAGATAAATTAAAAGGCTATGAGTATGGGGCTGATGATTATAAAATGTTATGATGTATGAGAGTATCTCATTAAAATGATTTTTTATAAAAAGATTGTTCAAAAACTTCATGATTTCAATAATCACAGATTTAGGAGTATAGAGAAGCTTTTTATCAAGAATAGGAGAAATATTTTATTTTCAACATGGTATAGTGGGGAAGATGTAAGACTTAAATGTAGTTAAAGTAGAGTAGTTAAAGAATTAAGAAGACTCAATAATTAAGAATATTATAGAAAGGAATAATGTATTATGAAAATGCCCAATAAGATTGAAAATATTATGTTTGCTCCCTGTGGGATGAACTGTAAAGTCTGTTATAAACATTGTTATTCAAAGAAACCTTGTCAGGGATGTTATGCAGGTGACTTGGGGAAACCAGAACATTGCAGAAAGTGTAATATAAAAGAGTGTACAAAGATAGAAAAGATTACATACTGTTTTGAGTGTGAAAAATTTCCATGCAAATTGGTCAAAAACTTGGAAAAAAGTTACAATAAAAGATACGAAGAGAGCCTTATAAAAAATAATATTTTAGCTAAAGAGTCTGGAATAACTACTTTGATGGAAGCAGAATTAAAAAAATGGACTTGTATTTATTGTGGTGGCATTATTTCTTTACATGACTCTGAATGTTCTGAGTGTCATGCTAAAAAGGAATCAAAATAATAATAGCCTTATTGGCATATAGCTTTTCTCCGTTTCATTTAATTCTTGATGAAAATGAATATGTAAATGAAACGGAGGTCTATAAAATTTGAACTAGGTTAATTAAAACTATCGTAGTGATTAAAACTATCTTAGTGTATTATGTATAAAAATCAAAATAGAACAATTAAAATTTATCTAGTATATTACCTAGTTTATTTAGTGTATTACTTAATTTTTTTAGTATATTACTTAGTTTCTTTAGCATATTATTTAATTTCTTTTGATTTAAAGATGCCTTGCTTATAAAATTGTCCTGAATAAGGAATAGATAAAGCAAAAAATGCAATTATTACACCTGAAACAATAATCAAGAAATTAATAGATACCATATCAGCAAGTGGTCCAAAGAGTATCATCCCAAGAGGTATAAGACCAGTATATATAATAGTAGGTAAGCCCAATACACGACCTTGCATTTCTGGTACTACATGTTCTTGCAACATGGTCATAGCTGTTGCTTGAATAATTGGGATTGAAAAACTGGTAAAAAACATGAATATGAAAAATTGCCAAGATTGTGTAACAGACCCCAAAATAATAGAAAAGATAGCATAAGATAACATTGCCAAGAAAAATGTCTTATTTCGATTTTTAAAGCCACCAAATATTCCTATAACTAATCCACCTAGAACCATACCTGAAAAGCCAATCATTTCAATAATAGATAGATAAATATACCCCTTACCAAATGTACGCTCAATCAATAATCCTATAAGAAAGCCTGATGGTACGCAAAGAAAAATGAAAGCGCCATAAGTAAAAACTACTTTTCTAATAAATTTATCCGAAAAAGAGTATTTTATTCCAGATATCATGTCTGTTAAAAATGATACTTTTTCAGTTTGTTTTATTATATTATGTTTAGGTATTTTAATGAAGCAGAGTAATACAATAGCAATAATTGCAGTAATAATATCAATTAAAAGTACTTGAGATATTTTATTTCCTAGACCAAGAATTGCTGCGGATACAATAGGAACTATAAATTGAACTATAGATTGAAGACTGCCATTCATACCATTAAAACGCATTAAGTGTTCCTCTGGCACAAGTTGAGGAATCAGTGCATTTACAGCAGGTGTCTGTACACCACTTCCTAAAGAACGAATAATAGATACAACAGCAATTGCGATTAATTCATTTTCTCCTTTAATTCCTGACATCATAAGCATAAGTAGTATTAGTGTAGAAGCAGCGATTATAGTATCAGATACAATGATGAGTATTTTTCGATTATAGTAATCTGCCCATACACCTGCAAAAAAAGATATTAGCATTTGTGGTATGAAGGAGCATACAGTTAAGATTGTTACCCATATGCCTGATGACGTTTGAAGTGTGATATACCATATCATTGCCATCTGTACAAGTGATGAACCAAATAGGGAAATATATTGGCTCACTAAAAAGGTAAGGATTTTTTGCTTCCATGTAAAATGAGTATTTTTGTTTTCCATTCTATTCCTCCTTTGATTTGTGTGTTTAATTTTTCTTGCTCTTAAGAATAACACACAAATCAAAGTATGGAGTTAGAGTGGAGGGTTAAGAAAATTGTTCTTTCATGCTTTGAAGATGAGATTTCATTGATTTTGCGTTGTATTCCGCCTCTTTCAATGAGGTTATCAATTTGTCACATACTGAGATAATTTCATCATCGTCTTTTGGAGTATCAATAATATTTTTAATATTAGCATTGGGATTACAAGACAAAGCATTTAACATTCTTAAAATAGCTGAAAGAGAATAGTTTGCAGAGCGTAACGAATTAATAATTTTAAGGCGCTTTATATCTTCATCAGTATATACACGATAACCATTTTGCTTTCTTTTTACTTTTAATAACCCGTTCATTTCCCAATTTCTTAAAGTATCTATTGTAACCTTTAAGTGTTCTGAGGTTTCTTTTCTAGTTAAAAATAACTTGTCTGTCTCTTGTGTGTTTCCATTTAAAATTTCTTTAACAATATTGATTGCTTCCTCAGCATTTGATTTTTCTATTTCTAATTGTTGTAAGTAATGACTAACAAGAGAAATAGCTTTGTCAAAATCTTTATTTGCTGATGTTCTGACAATCTCAATTGCATTTTTTCTCAATCCTCTTTGTGTAACTTCAATTTTTAAGGCTGTACGAGCAAATTTAAATTGCTCTATATGAAAATCGTTAAAAATACGATAGCCATTAGGATTACGCTTAGGTTTAGGTATTAGTTCAAGTTCTTCATATAAACGTACTGTATTAGGATGTATACCAATCAAATCTGCTATTTCTGATGTTGTGTAGGTATTCATTTATATTCAACTCCTCTTGTGTGTATATAGCATCAACAATAATATCACTAAACGAAAGTCTGGTGTTATAGTGGAGGGTTGTTATAATCATTCCATATACAACTATTCTATTATAGAAGTAAGTATATGTTTTTTAATAAGCTGCCATCTATCACGAGGTTTAAAAACTATCTTAGATGGTATTGCTATAACCAAATCGTACTTTGGTATACAACAGATGGCATTTCCTCCAGCTCCCATTGCTGAATACCAAAGAGTTCCATCTTCTTCACATAGCCACCATAGATAACCATACTCATTGGAATTCATTTTGGTTGATTCTTCAATCCATGATTTAGATATAATACATTTATTATTCCAAATACCATCATTTAAATACAGAGAACCAAATCGTAACATATCTCTGGCACTCAATGTAAGTCCCCAGCCACCAGCAGTATTACCTTGCCTGTCTTTTGCCCAACCTTTAAGATTTTTTCCAAATAAATCTTCAAAATCAAAATTTTCTATATCATAATCGGGTATTTCTCTCATACCAATAGGTTTGAATAGATGTTCATTAGCAAACTCACGAGCACACTTTCCTGTAGTATTTGTAATAATAGCTGAAAGTAGGTGAACTCCAGCTGAAGAATATTTGAAAGTTCCAATGTTTTTGTTTTGACCAAGTTGATTTAGGGCATATTTTACCCAATCTCGTTGTTTAGAAAGTCTCTCTAATGATTCAGTTGTATTTTTAAAAGGGTATGGTGCAGTCATCGTAAGCAAGTGGCGTATAGTTACTGCTTTTTTGTATATATCAGCAGGGCTACAATTATATTCAGGAAAAAAATCAACAACTTTTTGCTCAACATCCTTTATATAACCCTTGTCTATTGCGATACCAATTAGGGCTGATATGATACTTTTTGTGACAGATGCAACATGAAAAGTATCGTCAGCATTATAACCATTATAATATTTTTCAAAGACGATATTTCCTCTTCTCGCTATGATTATTGCGTTTATATTGCTATATTGTGAGATTATTAAAGGTTCAAGCTGTGAAAGTTTTTTTGAATCCATTCCAACACTTGAAGGGTCTATATTTTCAAATTTCAAATCTAAGCAGTAACCTTTATCCATTATAAATACCTCCCTGTTATAGACTTTGAGTTTTCTTTTAGTTGTTGAGGAGAACCCTCTGCAATGATATATCCGCCTTTGTCTCCTCCTTCTGGACCAAGTTCAATAATCCAGTCACAAGTATTTAGAACTTCTATATCATGTTCAACAACAATTACAGAATTTCCATTTTCGATTAATTCATCCAACAATTGAATTAGTTTAGCAGTATCATACAGACTTAGACCAGTAGTGGGTTCATCCAACACATAGAGGATATTGCCTTTTCGTTTTTTACCAATCTCTTTTGCAAGCTTGATTCTTTGAGATTCTCCACCACTTAAAGTAGGGGTAGGTTGACCTAGTTTTATATAACCCATACCAATTTGTTCTAGTACTTTTAAGTGTGAAACAATATTTGGAGTATCTTCAAAAAAAACAACAGCTTCAGATACACTCATATTTAAGACATCATAGATATTTTTATTCTTATATTTAATGGATAGGGATTCATCATTAAATCTTTTTCCATGACACTCATTACATATACTGTCCATACTTAAATTATTTCCCAACCAGATTTTTTCATATCCACTACCACTACACTTAGGACAAGCACCTTTTGAATTGAATGAAAAATGCCCAGCAGTGAAATTTTGTTTTATTGATTCTGGTTGACCTGCAAATAAAACACGTATCTTATCCCATATCCCAATATAAGAGGCAGGAGTTGAGTTCATATTTCTACCAATAGGAGTTTGAGATATTTCTGAATATCCAGAGATATATTGTGTACCACTTAATTTATCAGCAATAGTTTCTACAATTGTATAATCATCCTCATTACTTACTTCATTTTCTTTAATAGTGGTTTTATTATTACTTGCTTGATTGTTGAAGTAACTTCTAAGAAGAGGGAGTAATGTATCTGATATAAGGGAACTTTTTCCACTACCAGATTTTCCAGCTATTCCAACCATAGCACCTAAAGGTAATGATGCAGTAATGTTTTTAAGATTATTTGTACTTGCATTTTGAACAACTATACAATGCATTTTTTCAATGTCCGTAATATTTTTAGATGATGTTCTAGTAGGCATGGAGTATTTTCCTGAGATATATTGTCCAGTAATTGATTCATTTGACTTAAGTAGACCTTCTAAATCTCCTTGATATATTAATTGTCCACCTTCAATACCAGCTTTTGGCCCTATATCAATAATATGTTCTGCCATATTAATTGTATTTTTGTCGTGTTCAACTACAATGACAGTGTTACCTAAATCTTTTAAATCTTTAATGGATTTTAGAATGTCGATTTTTTCGGATTCATGTAATCCCGCAGTTGGTTCGTCAAGTACGTAAATTAATGAGTCCATCTCTGAATCAAGGTGAGAATTTAAAAATAGCCTTTGTATTTCTCCACCACTTAAAGTTGACATCTCTCTGTATAAGGACAGATGACCTAGTCGTGCCTTTATTAGATTATTTGTCTTAATTAAAATATCAGCTATTAAATTTTTACCTAGAATAGTTAGTTTGTCTTGATTCAATAATGACTTTAGGAATTCATGAACTTCTAAAATGCTCATCTTTCCAAGTTCACCAATATGCTTTCCATTTAATAAAACTTGGCGTGCTTCTTCACCAATTTTAAAACCATGGCACTCAGAACAAGTAGTCATGCTATAAATACCATTTAAGTCTTCACCTCTTTGGTGACGACCATGAAGTACTTTTGCTAAAGAAGAACTTTGTTTTCCATTTTCATAGTGACCATATAGTACCTCGTTTTGTACTTCCTCAGGCAATTGTAAGAATGGTATATCTAAGTAATCTTTGAATTTTTTAGATAACACTCTCAAATATCCTGGTGTGATTTGGGCTCTATCCAAAACTTTTTTTAGGGTAGTGCGCTTATCCAAGATAAGTTTTTCAATATTAATCTCAAAGTATGCTCCACGTCCAGAACATTTCATACACATTCCATCTGAAGAGGTATATGAGAAATAACTTGGTCTTAAGCGTTCTTCTTTATTACCACAATTATTACAAATAAGATTGTTGTCTACAGGAGTGTTACACGCAGAACATATTACTTGTCCTTCTCCTGCATATAATAGTGTAAGCATACTAATAATATTGGTTCTAGTACCTACTGTTGAACGAGGATTACTCTGACGGATGATATTTTGTTTAACAGCTATAGTAGGAGCTAATCCTTGAATATTGTCAAATTTATTCTCATTATCAATGCCTGAAAGTATGCCTAAGGACTGTAAGTACTGTTTACGCCCTTCCTCAAATACAATATCGAACATAAGACTGGATTTACCTGAACCACTAACACCTGTTGCAACTACAAGCTTATTTTTGGGGATAGAGATATTTATATTTTTTAGGTTATGTATTTTTGCACCTTTGATTTTTATTTCTTTCATTAATTCACCTCATTTTATTAATTTTATCAAACTATAAAATTAGTATGTTTTAATCATTAATATAAGAAGAGGTTAAGCGAAATCATAGTATTAAAAAGGCTCTATAGGTAAATATATATCAACTATATGTTTATTTTGTGGGTGACTATTTGGGTCATTAAGATATACTTCAAAAGGAAAAGAATTACGTAGTTTATGCTCATCATTTGATAGCCATTCATTATACATAAAATCCCAAGCATCACTATATTCATCTTGAAAAATACTAAAATGTCCCACCAGATATTTCCCAGAAGGTATTGTAATATTGCCAAGGTCGCTATTTTCTTTGACAACAATATTATCTGGAATTGTCATACAAATACTAGTCCTCAAATGATGTTCTTGTGTAAATTGAGGATTATCATGATAAATAGCTAATATCTTTGTCTTTTCAAGTTCAATTAGATTCTGCTCATTTGCATAATCAAAGAGTTTTTCTACAATCTTTGGAAAGTGACTGGCCAAATTTCCATATGACCCAGTGTATCTAATATAAGCTGTATTTACATTATCAAGTTCTAAGATTTCAATTTCTCCCTTAACCTCTCTCTTATTTTTAGATTTAAGTTTTGATATGTGTCTATTATACTGAGAAATTTTATATGGTTCTTTGCAATTCTTGCTATAATTGTTTCTATATTTTATAGGGCTTATCTTATAATAATTTTTGAAGGCTCGCGAAAAAACTGCGGAATCAGTAAAACCGAAATAATGTGCAATATCAGTAACTGTCATATCAGTACGATGAATAAGAAAAGAAGTGGCTCCTTCTAGTTTTAACCTATTTACATACTGTGACAATGTTTCTTTTTCTATCGCTTTGAAAATTCTATGAAAATGAAACTTTGAAAAACCTGCTATATTAGAAAGCTCTTCAAGAGAAAGAGAATCATACAAATGCTCTTCTATGTAGTCTTGTACTTTGCAAATACGACGTAAGTATTCTTTTTTAATTTGGGAATCGGTCATAAGTATACCTCCTTATTGTAAAAATATATATTTTAAATACCCTTATTTATAGTAAATAAAGCGTTGAGTATGTGAAATTTAAAGTAAAAAAATGTTAAATAGATTTTTTATTAGGAGTTTTTCTTATATATAACAACAATTTATATTATAAGAGAATTTCTATCTTACTTTGTAACACTTAGTATAACATAGTGATATATTTTTAGATTGTATATTTGATTATACATTTATATAAAGTTAGAGACTATAACATGGACAAAAACTTAATATCTAGTAGGGTTGTAAACTTTGATACTAAGAACAATATATCAATTTTAAGAAAATGTTTACTAAATAATAAAATATTTATATTAAAAAAATTATTAAATTTATTGTTTAAATAAAAAAGTTAAATCTCATCTATTAACATAGAGCCTTTAAAACTTTAAAATGAAAAATATAGAAGAATGATTTTTAATAAAATATAATCATCTAATAAATTATTAAGAAATACAAAAATACTTACAAACAACTATTTATTTTAATTGGGGGAATAAGAATATGAACAATGGTTTTTATCAATTAAATTCAGCAGTATTATATTTTAACGAGCGAAGTGATGTAAACAAAATAAGGTTTAATCACTATATAATGAGAAAAGAAAACATACAAAGATTAAGGGGAACTTTACCAAGGGGACAGTTTATGATGACTGTAAGAAAGGCTGCATCTGACCTTGATTTATCAATATCTACAATAAGTAGGCTTGTAAATGAATTTATAGATTTAGGAATATTGAGACTAATAAGTCGAGGAGTGAAGGGAAATTGTTGCTCTGTATATAGTTATATATGCTCTGAAAGTAATGATACAGGTGTAATAAAGAAACGTAGAAGTTTTTTTGAAGATATATTAGAAAATATTAATGAAACAAATAATAGTAGCCAAAAGGTATCAAAACATGAATATAAGTATGACAAAGATAAGGCCAGTGATACCAATATGTATAGCTATGTAGATAAAGAGTATAGACAATGGGGTTATGACCCAGAACTTCATACTGTAGATGAAACAGAAGATGTAACAAAGAAAAAAGAATTATTAAAAAAAAATTTAAAAAAAGAGTTATTAAAAAAGAACTCCAAGAAAAATACTTATGTGGAAGAGGAATACTGTTATATAGAAAGTATTTATGAAAATATTATAAAAAAGTTAAATAAAGAGTCAGGGGAAAGTTTTAGGTTTGATTCAGAAACAGATAATAAACTTATAGCTGAAAGAAGAAAAGAAGGCCATAGCTTAGAAGATTTTTATAAAGTTATAGAATCAAGAGTGAAGAGCTGGAAGGAGACTCCTACGCTAGTGGATATAAAGCCAGAGATTCTATTTGGTCATGAATTCAAGACTTACTTAAATAAAAAGTGATTATAGTGGATAAGAGATATAAGTGGATAAGAGATATACTAGAATAGATATTATGAAAAATCTAAAATTTAGATATAGTTTATGTTCAGATATATTATATGTATAGAAAATAGGGTTATTAGTGTTATTAATAATAAAAAATATTACTGGAATTTTTAAAATTCCAGTAATATAAAATTTAAATTACAGTAATAAATAAGAAAATTTTTATAAACTGTATCATTAGAGTTATATACTATACTGTATCAACTTCATATTCTAATATTTTTCCAGTGATTGCACTGATTGTTATATCATATTCATTATTTCCCTTTATTATTTCGCCTTCATATTCTTTATCATCTTTATCATATTGAAATTTTACTATTTTACCACCAGGTACTTTGTTTAGCATTATTGACTTAGCTTTTTCAATGCTAATTATAGAGTTATTGTTATTAGAATCACTATTATTGTGATTATTATCAAAGTCATCATAATCATTATCATCATAATCATCGTCCATATCAATATCTATAATTCTTCCATCAAATGCATTTATCTCTATTTCATATGTTTTATTATCTTTTACAACTTTAGCCTCATATTCATTATCGTCAGCATCATATTTACAGTATATTAAATTACTATTAGGAATGGCATCTAGTATTATAGATTTAGCTTTATCTAAAGATATATTTTTGACACCTAAATTATTATTTATATCATCATCTTTTTCAATTTCTATTATTTTACCAGAGTAGGCATCTATTTCTACTTCATATACAATATTATCCTTTATAACCTTACTGTCGTATTTATTATCATCTTGGTCGTAGTAACAAACTAAAACATTACTTTCTGGAACAGCTTTTTTTAATATTTCCTTAGCTTCAATTAAAGATATTTTTTTAGTTTTATTTCTTATATCGACATTTTTTAGCTTTAAGATATCCTCAAATGCTTTTTGGTTATCACCTCCGCCAACTTGTGTTACTTCTTTTATGTCTTTATTGTTAATAAAATCTTTTTGGCTGTTTACAAGAGTGCCATTAGATATTATTACAGGAGAATTTTCTTTGGCTGCCAATACTCCTATTGATAATGCGTCTACTAGTGCATTTTCCTTGTTCATACCATCTTTAGTAACAAACACATTTTTTATACTTTTGGTTTTGTAAAATTGTTCAATAATTTTGGCATTGGTATTGTTTCTATCTGAACCACTGATTCTTTCTTTATTCGGATATTTTTTTACTGTATTGTCTGATAAAATCTTATTTCCACCAACTATATAAGATTTTTTTATAGACCTATTGTTTAAGAAATTTATACTGCTATTATTGCTGTTTTCCTCTGATACTAGTATTATAGGCATATTATGTATTGCTGATGGAGAAGCTATGCTAACAGCATCAGATAACCCCTTTAATCCATTTACAACTGCTACATTTTCCACTTTTTTTATTTTATCTATTTCTTTAAGTAAATTTGTAGACATTTCATAGATATTATTTCCTACTATTTTATTTACCTTTATGTTGAGTGATTTTATTTCATTTTCTACTTTATTAGATATACTATTTCCACTGTCCACTATATATACATTATCTACGCCAAGTCTTTTAAGTTCAGTTTTAGTTGAACTTTCTATACTATTATCATTTACTAATAGTATAGGAGCATTTTTTAATTTAGCAAAAGGATTTGCACAAAGTGCACTTTGAATAGAGTTGCCATTGACTATAATTGCTACTTTTGATTGAACCCATCCTAATTTACTCACTTCTACAGCCGTTTCATATCTTGTTTTACCTATTAATCTTTCTTGCTTTGTTACGTTGTTTGCAAAGATTACTGAAGAGCTAGAAAAAAACATCATACCTGCCACTAATATAGCTAAGTTTTTCTTATTCATATTTTTTACCTCACAATCCTTATATTTTATTATTTAGTATGAACTAGTAAAATATAATCTTAAAATCAAGTTACTATTAAATGTAACATTTTAAAATTAACAGATAAGAGTATTCAATATAAAGCTTTTATTTTACTATTTAACATTGTATCATAAATCTTTGGGAAAATGTTTTCGATATTGAATATATGTAAATCAGGATGGATTATTTTTATCATTTGATAAATAGGTTTTTCCCCATTATTTCATGTGTTCTAAAACAGGGACAAAGTTTATTCCTAAATCTGTTAGGAAATATTCTACTTTAGGTGGAATTTCTTGATAAATTTTTATAGTATTTAATTAAAAAATAAAAAAACTATTGACTTGAAGTTAACTCTAAGTAGTAAAGTATAATTATAGAAAATTTATAAATATTTAAAAACATAAATTAAAGTAGAGAATACATAAAGGGGGAAGCAGGACAATGGAACAAAAAAAATTAGGGTTTGGGTTAATGCGTTTACCAATAAAAGACGAAAATGATGCTACAAGTATTGATATGGATTACTTAAATAATATGGTTGATACTTTTTTAGAGAGAGGATTCACATATTTTGATACAGCATATGTATACCATATGGGTAAAAGTGAAATAGCACTTAGAGAATCTCTAGTAAAGAGACATAAAAGAGAAAGTTTTACAGTAGCTACAAAACTACCACTAATGGCTTTAAAAACAAAAGAAGAGCAGGAGCCTATTTTTAATGAACAGTTAGAAAAATGTGGTGTAGATTATTTTGATTATTATCTTTTACATAACATTGGTGTATCACATTATGAAATAGCTAAAAAAATTGACAGTTTCAAGTTTATTGAAGAAAAGAAAAAAGAAGGAAAAATAAAAAATATTGGTTTTTCTTTTCATGATAGTGCAGAACTATTAGACAAAGTATTGAATGAGCATCCAGAAGTAGATTTTGTGCAGTTACAAATTAATTATTTAGATTGGGATAATGAAAGCATACAATCTAGAAAGTGTTATGAAGTAGCAAAGAAACACAATAAACCTGTTATAGTTATGGAACCAGTAAAAGGTGGTACACTAGCAAAAATACCAGAAAGAGCCGAAAAATTATTTAACGATTATAATCCAGATATGTCAGTGCCATCATGGGCAATTCGTTTTGCAGCAAGTAAAGATAATGTCATGATGGTTTTAAGTGGAATGTCAAATATGGAACAACTATTAGACAACACAGGTTATATGCAAAATTTTGAACCATTTGTACAGGAAGAATATGATGTTATAAATGAAGCGGTGGAAATTATAAATGAAGCAATTGCAGTTCCATGTACTGCTTGCCAGTATTGCGTAGAAGGATGTCCAAAAAATATCGCTATTCCAAACTATTTTGCTTTATACAATGCAGAAAAGCAAGCTCTTAATACTGGATTTTCAACACAAATGGTTTATTATAATAACTACATTAAAACTTATGGAAAAGCATCAGATTGTATTGGATGTAAACAGTGTGAAAAAAATTGTCCACAACATATAAAAATTGTAGAATCTTTAAAGAATGTAGCAGAAATATTTGAAAAATAATTGCTACTATAAAATAATTAATGATACATAAAGAACTTGAAGTTAATTAAGTATAAGTGAAATAATTAATGTTATATAGAAAAGTTGAAGTTAATGAAATATCAGTAAAATAATTAATGTTATATAGAAAAGTCGAAGTTAATGAAATATCAGTTAAACTATTTAATCCGATTTTAAATTATACAGTATCAAGAAAGGAGGAGGATTTGTATGACAATTTCAGAAGTAAGTAGAAAATACGAACTTTCAGCAGATACTTTACGATATTATGAACGAATTGGTTTAATACCACCTGTAAATAGAAATAAAAGTGGAATTAGGTCTTTTACAGAAAAAGATTGTGAGTGGGTTAATTTCATCAAATGTATGAGAAGTGCAGGACTTTCCATTGAGACATTGATTGAATATGTAACTATGTTTCAACAAGGGAACAAAACTATCAAAGCGAGAAAAGAACTTTTAATAGAACAACGAAATCAGCTTTCTAGAAGAATTGAAGATATGCAGAAAACTTTAGAACGATTAAATAGTAAAATTGATGGATACGAGGATAAAGTTATTGAAAAAGAAAAAACATTAAAAAATAATAGTGAGAGTCAAAGAACGGAGGTATTGTCTTATGAATAAAAGTGTACTTGTATTGTCTGCAAGCCCTAGAAAAGGTGGTAATTCTGATTTATTATGTGACCAATTTATGCAAGGGGCATTAGAATCTAAAAACCAAGTAGAGAAAATATTTTTAAAAGATAAGGATGTTAAATATTGTATAGGATGTGGAGTCTGTTACGAGAAAGGTGGAAACTGTTCACAAAAAGATGACATGGAAGAAATTCTTGAAAAAATGATTAAAGCAGATGTGATTGTTTTGGCAACTCCAGTTTATTTTTATACTATGAATGCACAGATGAAAACTATGATTGATAGAACTTGTTCGAGATACACTGAAATTTCTGGAAAAGAGTTTTATTTCATCGTTGCCGCAGCCGACAATAGTGAGCAGGCTATGGAAAGAACATTAGAAGGATTCAGAGGATTTACGTCATGTCTAAATGGTGCTAAGGAAAAAGGTATAGTGTATGGCGTAGGAGCTTGGCATGTAGGTGATATCAAAGAAAGTGTAGCAATGAATCATGCCTATGAAATGGGCAAGTCAGTGTAGTGAAGGGAGATTTTTAAGAGTATCAGATTTACTAAATTTTATTGATAGAGTGAGTTCAGAATAATCTAGACAAAATAAATAGTAGACTAAAAGTGTTCTAGCATTTAGAGGCTGTAAGTAGATTTGTGTAAAACAAATTTACCTACAGCTTTTTGTTGTATATAATTGGTAAACTAGATAATTAGTTTTTTCATCCATAGCATCAGTCTTCA
Source organism: Clostridioides sp. ES-S-0001-03 (assembly GCF_020676075.1). NCBI lineage: Bacteria > Bacillati > Bacillota > Clostridia > Peptostreptococcales > Peptostreptococcaceae > Clostridioides > Clostridioides sp. ES-S-0001-03. The sequence continues at coordinate 232,836 of NZ_JACVWJ010000001.1, forward strand.
TATTTTATTATTATATCATAAATATAAATACTAATTTTATAAATTAAATAATTTATAAAATAAATATAAATAAATTATATATAAAATATAAATGGTTATAAACAAATCAACTACTGATAAGATGAATTTTAATGATAGCATATAACACTTCAAGGAAATTCTTATTATGGGGGAGATGTTCCAGAATTAAGTGAAAGTGAAGAAGATAAAAAACCATTAATAGGAGCAACAAATTTCATAACTAGAGGCTTTTCTAATATGAGTATTGTCACATTGACAGAGACAAATCAGACTATAAAAAACATTAACTTTATATACATCATTTTTTCTAGACAAAATTTCTATCTTTTCAAGGTTCTTAAACACTTTCATTAACTGGTCAACTAATTCGATTTCCTTTATTCAAGCCTTTAAGTATCTACTTTTATTCTTTTTGATATAGTTTTCTAATGTCATAGAATAATTATCTTTACTATAAATATATTTTAATATATGTTATTCTGTTGCGGATAAAGTAATATCATTTTCAAATAACTCATTAAGCTTATGCATCTAAAACTTATTATATGATAAAGTCGATATTGAAATGTAACATAGATGCTTATGATTATATAATAGAAGCAGTACATGTAGGAGGAAATTTAAGATTACAAAATAACTTTAATGATTATATAGTAAAAGCAATACATAAAGGCTATAATTAGATTTACAGAAAAGTAAATTTATCCACAGCCTTTTGGTATCCACAGTTTTTTTATATGCACAGAATTTTGATATACATACAAATCTATGCACATTTTTATCATTTATTTGATATCTAAATTTATGTGTGTTTTAGTAGCATATTAAACAGATTTCTGCATAATATTATTCTCTTTACTAATTAACTTTTTTAGATTTTTCCAATCTATTTCTTCCATATTAGCAAAATAATGTCCACTTCCTACACAAGTTAAATAGGACTTGCCATCTAATTCAAATGAAGAACCCCCAATACATTTTGGATTACATTTTTTACAAGTACGAGTTTTTGTAATACTATCTTTAATAGTTTTAGAACATTCCTCCACAGTATCTCTATATGTATTTAGATTATAAAGGTTTGCTTTAACTCTCCATTTTTTCTCATTACATTCAATAGTAAATAGACTACGCTTTGGTTTTTTAGTTGAATATAATATACGATAAGAACGAGCTCCTGTTCGTGGTTCAATCTTGCAACCTAGTAATTGACCAAGCTTATGAAAATCATAAGCAATATTATAATCTTTCACACTTAGTACTTTTAGCATTTCTTCTGTTGTTTCTGCTGTTAATGGACTTTTGTTCATAATTAAAAACCCCCTATATAAATAAAAATTTTGCATATAAATAGTAGCTTTATATACAAATAAAAACTAATAATAGTATAGTCAATCAAGTTATCAAAATCAATAAAATAGCTGTAATCTTACATTATTAGGCATGAAATGAGAGGTATTGTTTTGTAGAGGTAAAGACTTAATAGTATGAAAATTCACTCAAACATGATACAATCCTATAAAAGATTTAAAAAATAAGAAGGGAGAAAGTTGCTGAAATAATTTTATACTTTACTTATATTTTATAAAATAAACGTATATCTTATAAAATAAATGGGGTCATTAAAAAATAGTTTTGTAAGTTTTCAGCAGCAGTAGTGGAATGATAATTTTTTGGTTACTATTATACTTGGCTATTATATTTTCAATAGGTTCTATGATAACAAAAGTAAATAAGGTCTGGATTAAAGTGTTGCTATTTGTAGCAGTAGGATTGTCAACCATAGTTCTTTCATACATGATAGCATAATAACTTAAAACTTTAGAACTATTTAAATAAAATTCGCAAATTCTCAAAACAGGAATTCTCAAGTTGGTAAAATTCCAGATATGAGAAAAAAATTAGTACTATAAAAAAACTATTTTCGGATTATTTTTTATGGAAAGGTTTCAATTTAGGTGTTTTAAGTGGTTCTATAAAGTTTTATGAATAAAAAGAAATTGGCATGCTAATTGCTTTAATAAATATTAACATGAACACAAATAAATATAATAATCTGAGTATTGATTATTTGAAACTTTGGACTTGATTTCTTGTCTAGAGGTTCATATTAATATTGGTGTTTAGGAAATTTTATTTTCCTGTAAATATAACTTAATAATAGGAGGTGAAATCATGTCAAAAGTAGTAATAGCTACAGAGAAAGCTCCAGGAGCAATTGGACCATATTCTCAAGCAATACAAGTTGGAAATATAGTTTCTACATCAGGTCAACTTCCAATAGACATGAAGACAGGCGAGTTAGTATCTGACCCAAAAGAAGCAACAAAAGCTTCTTTAGACAATGTAAAAGCAATACTAGAACAAGCTGGTACAACTATGGATAAAGTATTTAAAACTACAGTTTTCGTAAAAGATTTAAAAGATTTTAATGATATTAACGAAGTGTACGCTACATATTTTAAAGAAAATCCACCAGCAAGATCATGTGTACAAGTTGCTCAATTACCAAAAGATGCAGTTTTAGAAATTGAAGCAATGGCAGTATTATAATAATAAAACCAATGACAAAACTAATGAAAATTAAAAACTAATAAAAAAAGTCTACAATTAAAAAGTTTATATTAAAAAAGTCTATATAAAAATCTATCTAAATATTTAACTATTGAGCTTTTCTTATATAACATATATTTTTGTGCCAAAAATATATTTGTTATAGGAGGAAAGCTTTTTTTATTTTATTATTTGTGTATTATAATTAAAGTAATCCTAATATAAAACAATCTTTTTATAATTATTATTATGTATTTCAATGTAAATATATAAATAAGTAATGTTTTATATATATTTTAAAAATTAACTATATGTTAAAATATAGTTAAACTGATAATTTAGTAAATTAAATTCTAATGGGGGAAACTATGGTAAGTAAATTAAAGGAATTTCAACAGGAAATGATAAAATACACTGAAACAGTAGCTAGCGTGTTAGATGTAGATATTGAAATAGTTGATGATAGATTAATAAGAATTAGTGGCACAGGTCTGTATAAATCAAAAATAAATGAAAGCGTTGTTACTGAAGGTTTTCTTTATGATAAAGTTATACAGACAGGTCAGGAATTAGTCGTATTAGATATATGTGATAATCAGCTTTGTATAGAATGTTCCCATTACATGAAATGCCTAAATAAAGTAATAATAGCAGTTCCAATAAAATATAATAATCGTACTATAGGAGTAATTGGTGCTATTAGTACAGATAAAACTAAAAAAGTAGAAATAAGTGCAAAAATAGATAATTATTTGAAGTTTGTCAATCATATATGCGATTTAATTTCTATGAAGATAGAAGAACATGAAGTGTCAAAAAGTAGCAGTAGAAAAATGAACATGATGATAGAAATAATTGAAAATGTTGAAAAAGGTGTTGTTATATTAGATATAAATAGCAAAATATCTTATATAAACAATATTGCTTTGAAAAAATTAGATATTGGAAAAGATATAATAGAAAATACAGTAAAAATAGTATCTGTTGAATCTTCTTCAAATGGACATGAATTACTAGAAATTGATATTGATAACAAAATTTATAATATAAATGCCAAAATAATTCCTGTATATCCATATATAAATCAATATGACAAGATAATTATATTTGATAAGACATATATAAACCATAAAGGACATGGGAAAGTCAATAGTGGATGGGGAAATAGTGATATAGAGTCTATAATTGGGAACTCAGAATCAATGGTGAAAGTTAAAGAGAGAACTAAGAAATTAGCAAAGTCAAATTCAACAGTTCTTATAACTGGTGAAAGTGGTACAGGGAAAGAGCTAATTGCTAGAGCTATACATGCTGAAGGAAGTAGATGGAATAAGCCATTTATTGCTATAAACTGTGCTGCTATTCCAGAAAACCTTCTTGAAAGTGAGTTATTTGGCTATATAAAAGGTGCATTTAGTGGGGCTAGTAGTGGAGGTAAGGTTGGTAAGTTTGAACTTGCAAATGAAGGTGTCATATTTCTTGACGAAATGGGAGACCTATCTATGCCTTTACAAGCAAAGTTACTTAGAGTTTTGCAGGAAAGAAAATTTGCAAGAATTGGCTCAAATAAACTTATAGATTTAGATATAAGAGTAATTGCTGCAACGAATAAAAACTTACTTAAGTTGGTGAATGAAGGTAAGTTTAGAGATGATTTGTACTATAGGTTAAACGTAATTCCTATAAATTTGCCACCTCTTAGGGAAAGAAAAGATGATATTGAAACTATAATGATGAAATTTGTTTCCAAGTATTCTTTAGAATTAGATATAAAATTGAATCAAATAGAAAAAAATGTAATGAATATGTTGGTTAATTATAATTGGCCGGGAAATATAAGAGAATTAGAAAATGCAGTTGAATATATGATGAATTTAGTTGGAGAAGATGGAATAATCTATAAAGATATGCTTCCATTAGATATTTTGAACTATTATAATATTGAAGGAAATAGTTTTAAGAGTAATAATAAGGTAACAAAGTTTGAAGATGATATAGTCGGGGGAATAGTAGAAAACCAAGAAAAAATACTTTCAATTAAAGAATTGGAGTTAACTTACATACATAAGTTGTTAAATAAATATGGAAGAGATACAAAGACAAAAAAGAAAATAGCAAAAGATTTAGGGATAGGTTTAGCTACATTATACAGAAAACTAGAAGAGGAACAACAATAAATTAAACATAGAAAATAGTTTTAAATGTATGGTAATGTGATTTGTAGGTCAATAAAAATAAAGCCTCTATAATAGAAGTGTCACTAGAAGAGACTAATATAGTAATAATACTATAGAAAAATAAAATTATAAGCTTGTAAGATATTGAGTCAGTATAAATAATAGAAAATAAAAGTTTGAGCTTATAAAGTGCAAATATGTAAAACATAAAAATAACAGTATTATAGAAAGCTAAAATAAAAACATAAAATATAGAAGGTTATAACAATATAAATATAGAAGGTAAAAATAGTAATATACAAGCCAAAATAACAGACATATAGAAAAGTAAAAGCATAATAAAGGAAAATAAAAACAAAGAAACGGTTTCTCGAAATGATAATTCTCGTATTGATAAAAATTTCCCAATATGAGAATTTTTTCTTTTATAAATCTTATTTTTCACACTCAGATTTTACAACGTTTAAATAAATTTGAAAAAAGTATGTAATTCCAACATAAAAAAAATGTTTTTAGAATAAATAATATTGGCACAGTAATTGCTTTATATAAAGACACAAAGATAAAAAATTAATAATGACATCGAAAAATTTGAAAGGGGAATATAAAATAAATGAGAGAAATAAAATGGAAATTAAATAACTTACCTAAAGCAGAGGAAAAAGAAAAAGGAATTGAATTTTTAAAGGACGAAGAAATTGCAAAAGCTAAAGCATTTCATGAGAGTTTTCCACAATATGAAAAAACTCCTTTAGTTAAATTAGATAACTTAGCAAAATTATTAGGAGTTAGCGGAATATATGTTAAAGATGAATCTTATAGATTTGGATTAAATGCATTTAAAGTTTTGGGTGGTTCTTACTCTATGGGTAAATACTTAGCTCAAAGATTAAATAAAGATATATCAGAGTTAGGATATGAAAAATTAACTTCAAAAGAAATAAAAGACCAGTTAGGAGAAATAACTTTCTTTACAGCTACAGATGGAAATCATGGTAGAGGAGTTGCTTGGACAGCTAATAAATTAGGTCAAAAATCTGTTGTATTAATGCCAAAAGGTTCTTCTGAATTTAGATTAAATAAAATCAAGGGAGAAGGTGCAGATGCTAGTATAACAGACTTAAATTATGATGATGCAGTAAGATTAGCTAATGATTATGCAGAAGCTGATGACCATGGAGTAATGGTTCAAGATACAGCATGGGATGGATATGAAGAAATACCAGCATGGATAATGCAAGGATATGGAACTATGGCTAAAGAAGCTATAGAACAATTAAAAGAATATGGAGTAGATAGACCAACGCATGTATTTGTGCAAGCAGGAGTTGGTTCGCTTGCTGGTGCAGTTCAAGGATATGTTGCTTCAATATATGACGAATGCCCAATAACAGTAGTAGTAGAAGCTGATGAGGCAGATTGTTACTATAAATCAGCAGAAGCAGGAGATGGAAAACCAAGATTTGTAGGTGGAGATATGCCAACTATAATGGCAGGTCTTGCTTGTGGAGAACCAAATACTATAGGATTTGAAGTATTAAAAAATTATTCATCAGCATTCGTTTCAGCACCAGACTGGGTTTCTGCTAAAGGTATGAGAGTTTTAGGAAATCCTCTAAGAGGAGATGAAAAAGTAATCTCTGGAGAATCTGGAGCAGTTACAACTGGAGCATTAGTTTCAATACTTGAAAGTGAAGATTTAAAAGATTTAAGAGAGGCTTTGAAATTAGATGAAAACTCTAAAGTATTATTAATAAGTACAGAAGGAGACACTGACCCAGACAAATATAAAGATATAGTTTGGAATGGAGAATACCAAAGTAAATAAAAAATTTAAAATAAAAAATAAATAAAAGTTTAATAAGTGAAATATTAATAAGTAAATAAGTAAAATAACAATAAATAAAGTGAAACATCAATAAATTAAAAATTATATGGGGGAATATCAAAATGTTAAATGAAATAAGAAAAAAACAATTAACTGAAGTATGCCAAGATTTAATAAGAAATGCTAGTTATTCAGGTCAAGAAGAAAATGTAGTAAAGGCAATTGAAGAAAATTTTGCTATGCTAGGTTTTGACAGCTGGTCAAGAGATAGATATGGAAATATAATAGGATGCATAAAAGGAAACAAACCAGGGAAAAAAATATTATTTGATGGGCATATAGATACAGTTCCAGTTCCAGATGCAAGTAAGTGGAGTGTTCCTCCTTTTGAAGCAAGAATAGTAGACGGAAAAATATATGGTAGAGGAACTTCTGATATGAAGGGTCAAGTAAGTGCTATGATGGCGGCTGTTTCATACTTTGCAGAAGATACTAATAAAGACTTCGAAGGTGAATTATATGTAGCAGGAGTTGTTCATGAAGAAATATTTGAAGGAGTTTCAGCTAGAGAAATAAGTAAAGCTGTTAAACCTGATTATGTTGTAATCGGAGAATCTTCAGAACTAAACTTAAAGATTGGTCAAAGAGGTAGAGGAGAAATAGTTGTAGAAACTTTTGGTAAACCAGCTCACTCTGCTAACCCAGAAAAAGGTATAAATGCAGTTTATAAAATGGCTAATGTAATTCAAAGAATACAACAATTAGTACCTCCAACTCATCCAGTTTTAGGTGATGGAATATTAGTTTTAACAGATATAAAATCTTCTCCATATCCAGGTGCATCAGTGGTGCCAGATTATTGTAAAGCTACTTTTGATAGAAGATTATTAGTTGGAGAAACAAGAGAAGGAGTACTAGCTCCAATACAAGCATTATTAGATGAAATGATGAAAGAAGACTCAGAATTAAATGCAAAAGTTTCTTATGCATCTGAAAAAGCTGACTGTTATACAGGAAATACTATAGAAAGTGAAAGATTCTTCCCAGGTTGGTTATATGATGAAGATGATGAATTTGTTCAAGCAGCATACAAAGGATTAAAAGAAGCTGGAATAGATTCAGAAATAACTCAATATTCATTCTGTACAAATGGAAGCCATTATGCAGGTGAGGCTGGGATAAGAACTATAGGATTTGGTCCTTCTAAAGAAAATCTTGCTCATACAATAGATGAACATATAGAGTTAGACCAATTATTCAAAGGTGCAGAAGGATATTATGGAATATTAAAATCAGTTTATAAAAAATAATTAGGAGATGGTTTTGTGAGAACTTTAATAAAACATGGGCTTATAGTAGATGGAAATAAAACACCAGCATATGAAGGGGATATTTTAATAGAAAACGAAAAAATATTAAAAATATCACAGGATTTAAACGAAGAAGCTGACAAAGTTATAGATGCAAAAGGTAGAGTTATATGTCCAGGTTTCATAGATACTCATAGCCATTCAGACCTAGTGATTTTGGTTAATCCATATAATGAGGTAAAGATTAGACAGGGAATTACAACAGAAGTGTTGGGCCAAGATGGAATATCTATGGCCCCTCTACCTCAAGAGCATATATCTTCTTGGAGAAAAAATTTAGCAGGCCTAGATGGTGAAAGTGATGAAATTGATTGGAAATATGAAACAACAGAAAACTATTTAAAAATGATGGATGAAAATGGAGTAGGGTTAAATGAAACCTATTTAGTACCTCATGGAAATGTAAGAATGGAAGCAATGGGGCTTGAAGATAGACCTGCCACTAAAGAGGAAATTCAAAAGATGTGTGAAATCACAGAAAGAGAATTAAAGGCAGGAGCTATAGGATTATCAACTGGACTTATATATATACCTTGTGCGTATTCATTGACAGAAGAAATTATAGAGATGTGTAAAGTAGTAGCAAAATACGATGGAGTATTTGTGGTTCATCAAAGAAGTGAAGCAGATACAATTTTAACATCAATGGAAGAAATTATAGAAATTGGAAAGCAATCAGGAGTAAAAGTTCACTTCTCACACTTTAAGGTTTGTGGTAAATCAAATTGGAAGTATATACCTCAAGTTATAGAACTTTTAGAAAAAGCAGAAAAAGAAGGTATAAGAGTATCATTTGACCAATATCCTTATGCAGCTGGAAGTACAATGCTTGGAGTAGTTTTACCTCCATGGGCACATTCAGGAGGAACTGATAAATTAATAGAAAGATTAAGTGATGAAAACGAAAGAGCAAAAATGAAAAAAGATATAGCAAATGGAATCGAAGGTTGGGATAACTTTATAGAATTTGCTGGAATAGACCAAATCTTTGTAACAAGTGTAAAGACAGAAAAAAATCAAGATACAATTGGTAAGAGCCTACTAGAAATTGGAAAGATGAGAGGTAAAGACCCGTTAGATGCAACGTTTGATTTATTGAAAGAAGAAGAAAATGCAGTTGGAATGGTAGATTTCTATGGCTTGGAAGAACATATAATAGGTTTTATGAAAAGAGACGAACAAAATGTGTGTACAGATGGTCTTTTAGCAGGTAAGCCACATCCAAGAGCATATGGTTCTTTCCCTAAAATACTAGGAAGATATGTTAGAGAATTAAATGTACTAACAGTTGAAGAAGCTGTTTATAAAATGACTAAAAAAGCAGCAGTAAGCTTTAGTATAAAAGATAGAGGTGAACTAAAAGAAGGATATTTTGCAGACTTAGTTATATTTGACAAGGATACTGTTAGTGGATGTGATGATTTTATCAATTCTATGCAATATCCTACAGGTATAGATTATGTAATTATAAATGGAAATTGTGTTGTTGAAGAAGGAAAATACAATAAAATTAAAGCAGGAAAAGTACTTAAAAATTAAATCTTAGCTTTAAGGAGGAATAAATTTATGATTTTAGTGGGGAATGGGAGGCTAATAAGCCAAGATTCTTTAAATCCCTATATGGAAGATGGATGTGTTGTAATAAATGACAATCTGATTGAAGATATAGGTACTACTGAGGAAATGAAAGCGAAATATCCAGGACATGAATTTATAGATGCAGGCAAGAAGATAATCATGCCTGGTCTAATAAATTCACATATGCATATATACAGTTCATTTGCTAGAGGTATGGCAGTTCCAGGAAAACCATCTGAAAATTTTTTAGAAATATTAAACAATTTATGGTGGAGACTTGATAAACAACTTACACTAGAAGATACAAAATACAGTGCATATGCAACTTATATAGAATGTATAAAAAATGGTGTCACAACAGTTTATGACCATCATGCAAGTCCAAATGCAATTGAAGGTAGTTTATTTACAATATCAGATGTTGCAAAAGATTTGGGAATAAGAACATGCCTTTGTTATGAGGTATCTGATAGAGATGGTGGAGATACAATACAACAAGGTATCAATGAAAATGTAAATTTCATAAAATATGCTCAAAAAGATGATACAGACATGATAAAGGGAATGTTTGGTCTTCATGCTGCATTTACATTGTCTGATGATACATTAAATAAGTGTGCCTCAGAAATGGCTGGTCTTGATACAGGTTATCATGTACATGTTGCTGAAGGATTAGCAGACTTACAATATAATGTAGATAAATATGGAAAAAGAGTTTTAGAAAGATTTAATGATTTTGGTGTTCTAAAAGAAAAGACTATAGCAGTTCATTGTATATATATAAGTACAGATGAAATCAATCTTTTAAATAAAACAAATACATTTGTAGTTCATAATCCAGAATCTAATATGGGAAATGCAGTTGGATGTTCTCCTGCAATAGAATTACTAAAAAGAGGTGTTACAGTAGGTCTAGGAACTGACGGATACACTAGTGATATGTTTGAATCGTTAAAGGTTGCTAATATAATTCATAAACACCACTTAAGTGACCCAAGAGTTGGATTTGGAGAATCACAAACAATGTTATTTGATAACAATAAAAAAATAGCAAAGGCTTATTATAAAAATGACCTAGGCATACTTAAAAAAGGTGCTTATGCGGATGTCATAGTAGTTGATTATACACCACATACTCCATTGACAGAAAACACAATAGGGGGACACATCATATTTGGAATGAGTGGAAGAAGCGTGGATACAACTATTATAAATGGAAAAGTACTTATGAAAGACAGAAAATTGGTAAACATTGATGAAGAAAGTATTCTAGCTAAGAGTAGAGAACTAAGTCAGAACCTATGGAATAGAATCTAAATAATTGATAATGACATACAAGTAAGAGACAAGAATATAAGTGTTAAAAATAAAACTTAGACAAAAGTAGAATTTAAATGAAGTATATAGATAAAAAATATATGGAATAGAATATTAAACTAAATATAGAAGGGAGACCCAACATGTCTCAAAATGAAAGCCCTAAAATAGCTCCAGTAGATGAAAGGTTACCTGTATCCAAATCCTGGGTATTTTCACTACAGCACGTTTTAGCAATGTGTGCAGGAGCGGTAGCAGTTCCTATGATGATAGGAAGTGCTGCACGACTAGATCATGCTAGTATTGTTTTTTTAATAAATGCTTGCTTGTTTATGGCAGGTATAGGAACACTCATACAAAGTGTTGGTATAGGAAATATTGTAGGCGCTAAAATACCAGTAATTGAAGGAACTAGTTTTGCCGCTGTGGCAGGTATGACAGCAATAGCCTCATCATATAGTGATTCTCAAGTTGCAATACAGACAGTATTTGGCTCTGTAATAGTAGCTGGACTATTTTGTATATTACTTGCTCCAGTATTTGAAAAACTAATAAGATTCTTCCCTAGTGTAGTTACTGGAACAGTTGTTATGGTAATAGGTATTTCACTATTCCCAGTTGGGATAAAGTGGATAACTGACAACAAATTGGAAGCGGTTGAACCAAACTCATTAGCATTAGCTTTAGCAGTATTGGCGATAACTTTACTTTCATTTAAGTTCTTAAAAGGAATTTGGAATAGTACAGCGATATTGGTAGGTATAGTACTTGGTACATTACTTTCTATGGCAGTTGGAATGGCTGATTTTAGTGCAGTAAGTGGAGTTGGTTGGCTTAACTTAAATGTACCTTTAAAATTTGGAATGCCTAGATTTGAACCATCTGCAATATTATCATTATGCTTAATTATGTTAGTACTTATGACAGAATCAGTTGGTAATATGATAGCTATTCACGAAATGGTAGACAAAGAGGTAACTGGTAAAAATATTAAAAGAGGTCTATTTGGAGATGGAATATCTACAGCTTTATCTGGAATATTCAATTCATTTCCAATAACTCCATTTGGTCAAAATACAGGAATTGTTGGACTTACAGGTATAAAATCAAGATTTATTGCAGTTTATGCAGGGGTAATATTGCTAGTACTTGGTTTCTTACCAAAGTTTGCAGCAATAATAGGAGCAATACCTAAGCCTGTTCTTGGTGGAGTAGGATTTGCAATGTTTGGAATGGTAATGGTTGGAGGAGTAAAAACTCTAAGTAAAGTAAAATTTGATGGAACTAAAAATGGAGTGATAGTAGCAGTTAGTGTTGGGTTATCTATGATACCACTGACAAATCCTGATTTCTATCATAATTTTCCAACTTGGGTGCAAACGATATTCCACAGTGGAATAACAACAGGAAGTTTATCAGCAGTACTTTTGAATATCTTCTTCAATGAATTAGGTTCAAAAAAGGAAAAAACTCCTAAGACTGAAGAAGCAAAATAAGAAGAAATAAATGAAAAGCAACATAGACAAAAGAGTATCTAAGCTAAATATTAAAAAATATATTTAATTAAGGGAGAGATAATAATATGGCTAATTTAAAAGTTAATTTATATGGAATGGAATTCTTAAATCCAGTTATGACAGCGGCAGGTCCTGGAGCAAAAGATGGTGATCTCTGTCAAGAGGCAGCAAAAGGTGGAGCAGGAGCTATATGTACAAAAACTATATCTGTATTACCAGCAGATGTACCAAGACCATGTATGGCAAAAACTAACAGTGGTTTCTTAAATACAGAATTATGGTCAGAGCTTCCAAAAGAACAATGGATAGAAGAAGAATACAAAAAAGTAAAGGCAGCAGGTCTTCCAGTAATAGTAAGTATGGGATATTCAGCAGAACAAATAGCTGAGGTTGCACCTTTAGTAAAACCTTACGCAGATGCAGTTGAATTATCAACTCATTATGTAGGCACAGATGTTGCTCCAATAGTAAATGCTTTAAAAGCTGCAAAAGCTGTTTTAGATGTACCAGTATTTATGAAAATGAGTCCTCATACTGATATTCAAACTATTGCAAAAGCTGTTGAAGAAGCAGGAGCAGATGGACTTGTAATGATAAACTCATTTGGACCATGTATGGCAATAGATGTAAACACAGGATACCCTATAATGGGAAGTAAAGCAGGATATGGATGGTTATCAGGAGCTCCTATAAGACCATTAGCAATAAGATGTATATATGAAGCTTCTCAAGTTGTAAATATACCAATTATAGGTGTTGGTGGAATAACTTGTGGAAAAGATGTAGCTGAAATGATGATGGCAGGAGCAAGTGCTGTTCAAGTATGTACAGAAGCAATCCTTAAAGGGCCTTCTATATATGGAAAAATTGCTAAAGAATTAAATGATTTCTTAGATGAAAATGGATATGCTGATGTTAATGAAATCAAAGGATTAACTCATAAGAAAATGGCAGCTAGAGGATTTAGAACTCATGCAGTGGCTCCAGTTGTAGATGATAATAAGTGTATCAAATGTAAACAATGTGTAACAAGCTGTGTATATGAAGCTTTAGAAGTGACAGATAAATTAAATATAGATGTGGATAAGTGCTTTGGTTGTGGATTATGTGTAACTAGATGTCCAAAAGGTGCTTTAAGTATTTGCTACAATCAAGTAGAAGCTGTTAATGAATAATAATTATATAGAATTTTAGTAATTAACTTAGAGTAATAAATATATTAAGATAATAAAATATATTAGATAAGCAAGTTTATACATTAATAATACAACGTGAAGTTAATAATCTTATGACGTTGATTTAACTAAACATTAGTTTAATTAAATATCATTTTAATTAAATATTAATTTACTGTGTATAAGTGCTCTAATCAAATTACTTTAAGTTAATTTCTTCAGATAAAATAAATTGATACGTTATAAGTAAGGTGGAGTCTATATGGGAATTGTTTTAAAAGGTGGGAAAGTAGTAACAAGTGAAAAAACTTACTGTGCAGATGTAAGAATAGAAAATGAGAAAATAGTTGATATAGGTGTTGATATATCAAAAGAAAATGATGAAGTAGTTGATGTTAGTGATTCTTATATTATACCAGGAGGTATAGATACACACACTCACTTTGATTTAGATACAGGAACTACTAAGACAGCAGATAATTTTGAAACAGGAACAAAAGCTGCAATAGCTGGAGGTACTACTACTATCTTAGATTTTGCTACACAATCTAGAGGTTGTTCTTTAAAAGAAGGATTAGATGAATGGCATGAAAAAGCTAGAGATAAATCTTATTCAGACTATGGTTTTCACATGGCTATAACAGATTGGAATGCTTCAGTTTGTAATGAAATGGAAGACATGGTGAAAGAGGGAGTATCTTCATTTAAATTGTATATGGCATATAAAGGAAGCCTTCAAGTTGATGATGGTGTCATCTTTGAAGCTTTGAGAAAAGCAGAAGAGGTAGGAGGAATTATTGGATTCCATTGTGAAAATGGGGATATAATATGTGAACTTGTGGATAAAGCAAAAGCAGAAAATAATCTATCTCCAAAATATCATCAATTAACTAGACCAGCTATATTAGAAGCAGAAGCAACTTCAAGACTGATGAAGATAGCAGAAGTGGCAAATTCTAAGGTGTACGTTGTTCACCTAAGTTGTAAAGAATCTTTGGAAGAAGTTCTAAAAGCTAAACAAAGAGGAGTAGATGTGATAGTTGAAACTTGTCCTCAATACCTTCTATTAAGTGATGAATTATATGATTTAGAAGGATTTGAAAGTGCTAAATATGTAATGTCACCACCTTTAAGGGATAAAGAAAATAATGAAATTTTATGGAATGCTATTTTAAATAATCAAATAGATACTATAGGTACAGACCACTGTTCTTTTAATTATAGGGGGCAAAAGGAACTTGGAATAAACGATTTCAGTAAAATTCCTAATGGTTCGCCAGGGGTGGAACATAGGATGAGTCTTTTATACACATATGGAGTCTGTAAAAATAAAATATCTATCAACAAGATGGTAGAAGTAACATCGACTAATGCCGCCAAATTATTTGGAATGTATCCTGAAAAAGGAACTATAGAAATAGGTAGTGATGCAGATATATTAGTTTTAAATCCAAATAAAAAATCTAAAATAGAAGCAAAAAAACAATTACAAAATGTAGATTATACGCCTTATGAAGGTTATGAAGTAAATTGTCAAATAGAACATGTTTATTTAAGAGGAAAAGAAGTTGTTAGAGAGGGAGAATTAATTTGTAATACTCCAAGTGGGAGATATATAAAAAGGCGTCTAACAGAGGGGGCTAGAGAATGGTAGAATTTATATTAAATGGAGAGAAAGTTGTTGCAAAAGAAGGCAAAAAACTTTTAGACTTCCTTAGAGAAGATATGAATATAACTTCAGTTAAAAATGGATGTTCAGAAGGTGCTTGCGGAACTTGTATGGTCATAATAGATGGTAAAGCAACTAAAGCATGTGTATTTAAAACTGATAAATTAGCTGGGAAAAATATAACAACTATAGAAGGATTATCAGAAAGAGAAAGAGATGTTTTTGCATATTCTTTTGCCAGCCAAGGAGCTGTTCAATGTGGATTTTGCATCCCAGGTATGGTAATTAGTTCAAAAGCGCTTATAGACGTTAATAATAATCCTACTGAAGATGACATAAAAAAAGCTTTAAAAGGTAATATATGTAGATGTACAGGTTATGTAAAAATAATTAAAGCTGTGAGTTTGGCAGCAAAGATATTTAGAGAAGATATAGATGTGCCAAAAGTAAACTGCAAAGGTCTAGTTGGTGAAAGTCTTCATAGAGTTGATGCAGTAGGCAAAACACTTGGATACTCTGAATATGTAGATGATATAAGATTAGAAGGTATGATTTATGGTTCAGCAGTTAGAGCTAAATATCCAAGAGCATTAGTTAAAAAGATAGATATAGAAGAAGCAAAAGCTTACCCAGGAGTTGTTGCAGTTCTTACAGCTAAAGATATTCCAGGAACTATAAAAGTAGGTCACTTAAAGAAAGATTGGGATACTTTAATTCCAGAAGGTGAAATAACTAGATACTTAGGAGATGGAATAGTTTTAGTAGCAGCAGAAACTAGAGAAGCATTAGAAGAAGCGAAAAAACTAGTTAAGATAGATTATGAAGAATTGACACCTTTAAGTACTACAGCAGAGGCTCTTAAAGAAGATGCTCCAAATATACATGAAACAGGTAATGTACTTGTTAAGGAACATTTAGTAAGAGGAAATGCTGAAGAAAAAATAAGGAACTCAAAATACGTTGTAACTAAAAAATACACTACACCTGCAACAGAACATGCATTTTTAGAACCTGAATGTGCAGTAGCAGGTCCTTATGAAGAAGATGGAGTAATAATTTACTCAACAGACCAAGGTGTGTTTGCTACTCAACATGAATGTGCAGATATGTTAGGATTACCACATGAAAAAGTAAGAGTGATAAATAAGATGGTAGGAGGCGGATTTGGTGGAAAAGAAGATATGAGTGTTCAACACCATGCAGCCTTACTTGCATACCACACAAAGAGATTTGTAAAAGTACAGCTTACTAGAAAAGAAAGTATAATTGTTCATCCAAAAAGACATGCTACAGAAATGGAATTTACAACAGCATGTGATGAAAATGGATATCTAACAGGTATGAAAGCAACTATAATATCTGATACAGGTGCTTATGCATCTCTTGGAGGACCAGTATTGCAAAGATTATGTACTCATGCAGCAGGACCATACAATTATCAGGATATTGATATAACTGGAACAGCAGTATATACTAATAATCCTCCTGGAGGAGCATTTAGAGGTTTTGGAGTTACACAAAGTTGTTTTGCTACAGAATGTAATCTAAATTTACTTGCTGAAATGGCTGGAATATCACCTTGGGAAATAAGATATAAAAATGCAATAAGACCTGGTCAAGTTTTACCAAATGGTCAATTTGCAGATGAAGGAACAGCAATGGCAGAAACATTAGAAGCTGTAAAAGAAGAGTATGAAAAACACCCACGTGCAGGTATAGCTTGTGCAATGAAAAATAGTGGTGTAGGAGTTGGAATACCTGATGTGGGAAGATGTAGACTGGTAGTAAAAGATGGTAAAGTTCATATAAGAACAAGTGCCTCTTGTATAGGTCAAGGTCTTGGTACGGTTATGACTCAAGTAGTTTGTGAAACTGCAAATTTACTACCTGAAAACATAGTACATGAAGTTCCAGATACTCACTTGACACCAGATTCTGGTAATACTACAGCTTCAAGACAGACAGTATTTACAGGGGAGGCTACTAAGGTTGCATCAATTAAATTAAAAGAAGCTTTAGCAACTGGAAAAGCATTATCTGATTTAGAGGGAGAAGAATTTTACGGAGAATATGCAAGTGTTACAGACAAAATGGGTTCTGATAAAGAAAATCCAGTAAGCCATGTAGCTTATGGATATGCAACACAAGTTGTAATGCTAGATGAAAATGGAAAATTAGAAAAAGTAGTAGCAGCACATGACGTAGGAAGAGCTATAAACCCAATCAGTTTAGAGGGGCAAATAGAAGGTGGAGTTGTTATGGGTCTTGGATATGCCTTAACAGAAGATTACCCAGTAGTAAACTCTGTACCTACAGCTAAATTTGGTACATTAGGCTTATTTAAATCTACAGATATACCAGAAATACAAGCCGTAATAGTTGAAAAAAACAAAGATTTATTGGCATATGGTGCAAAAGGAGTAGGAGAGATTTGTACAGTTCCCACTGCACCAGCAGTGCAAAATGCCTATTATGTATTTGATAAAGAGTTTAGAACTGAACTACCACTTCAAAATACGCCATATAGTAAAAAAAAATAACAAAAAAATAAATATTAAATAAAAAAAATCAATTAAATTGTAAATAAAAAAAACCCTTTTGCATAAGGTATATTTTAAATGATAGAATATACATATACAGGAGGGTTTTTCTTTTATAAAATAAGTTTAATAAAATTGAGAGGTGAGCAAAATGAATTTTAATAATAGTCTAGAGTTAACTCAGTCTCAGAAGCTAATCATGACTACACAACTTAAGCAATCATTATCAATATTAAATATGAGTAAGTTGGAGTTAGAAGAAGAGATTAAAAGGGAAGCAGAGAATAACCCATTAGTCGAAGTTGAGAAAAGTGGGGAGATAAATTGGGAAGAATATATAAAAGATATGGAAAAATCAAGACGTTTAGATAGAACAGAAATAAGTTATAACCCTGACAATGAAGTTAATCTAGAAAATTTAGTTAAATATTCGTCAAATTTATATGAGGATTTGAAGTTTCAGATAAGCTTATATAAGCTAACAGATAAACAAATGGAAGTCTGTGAGTATATAATTGATAGCTTAGATGAGGACGGATATTTGAGAACTGAGGAAAAAGTAATTGTTGATACTTTAAAGATAGATGAAGAACTTTTTGAAAAATGCTTGATTAGTGTTCAGCAGTTGGAACCTAGTGGAGTAGGTGCAAGAAGTCTTTCAGAATGTCTGATGATTCAAATGGCAAGCTTAGGAATATATAATGAAATTTTAGAGGAAATCGTTACAAAAGACTTAAATTTAATTGCAAATAATAAATATAAAGAGATAAGCAAGAAGTACAATATGTCACTACAAAAATGCGTTGAACTAATAAATATAATTAAAACATTAGACCCTAAGCCAGGAAGAACCTGTTCAGTAGAAAAAAGTGTATATATACAACCAGATGTAACAGTTGAAAAAATTGATGATGAATTTATTGTGTATTTAAATGAAAAAGACTCCTATCAAATAAAAATAAACAGTTATTATAAAGACATACTAAAAAATTCACAGTCTGACGAAAGTGCAAAAGAATTTATAAAAGAAAGACTAAATTCGGCAACAGGGCTTATGAAAAATATAGAAAGTAGAAAGACTACAGTACTTAAAATTGCAGAAGAAATAGTAAAAGCTCAAGATGAGTTTTTGAGAAAAGGAACAAAATATATAAAGCCCTTAAAAATGAAAGACATAGCAGAAAAATTAGATTTTCATGAATCTACTATAAGTAGAGGTGTAAATGGGAAATATATGCTGACACCTTTTGGAGTATATGAATTTAGGTACTTTTTCAGTAGTGCTATTGAAACTGAAAATCATGAAATGGCATCTAGTACAAGCATAAAAAAAATTATAAAGGAAACAATAAAAGACGAAAATAAAAAGAAACCTTTAAGTGATGACCATATATCTAAGCTATTAAAAGAAAAAGGAATCAATGTTGCAAGAAGAACAGTTGCCAAGTATCGTGAAGAATTAGGAATTTTGTCTTCAAGTAAGAGAAAAGAATATTAGTGAAAAGAGAAAGAAGTATCAGTAAAATGAGGGGAAATGCTAATTAAAATACAAATGAGCATTATACAAATGAATTTAAGTATTGGAAAGAAAAGTATTAGAAATAAAATTAAATATTAGGAAAAATCAGGAATTAGAACGATAACTAGAGTCAAAAAAATACAGAGATAAATAAACTGTTATTGTTAATTTTAAGAGCATAAAAATAAAAACATAAAGTATAAAAACAAAGACATATAGAATCTAGCAGAGTAGAACATACAAGATTGAGTCAAAAATATTAGAATAAAAACCAAAAAATATATGGAAAAAATATTATATAAAAAATAAAAAATACTGTACTTTGAAAATGGTGGAGAAATTGCTATAAAACAAAAAAATAAAAAAGTTTTTGAAAAACTATTGAAATCTATACGCAAATCCTATAAAATAAAATTATCTTGTGGGACTTAAATAAACACTAGGGACAAAAAAAGTCCCTAAAGGAAAGCAATAAGGAGTATGTTATGAAGAACTTATTAGAAATTCAAAAGAAACTAATTCCACAGGCAATTGAACTTATGGAAAGAAGATACTCTATTTTAAGACAAATATCTTTAAGTGAACCAATAGGTAGAAGAACTTTATCAAATGTATTAGAAATTAGTGAAAGAATAATTAGGTCAGAAACAGAGTTTTTAAAAGAACAAGGACTTATAGATGTTGCTGTATCTGGAATGACTATCACTAAAGAAGGTTCTGATTTATTAGATAAACTTAAAGACATCATGAGTGACATCATGGGATTGTCTAAGTTACAAGATAGGGTCAGAGAAAAGCTTGGAATAAAAAAGGTAATACTAGTTCCTGGAAGCTGTGATGAAAATGGAAGCTTATTAAAAGATGTAACTAGATATGGATGCGAGTATTTCTTAGGTATTTTAAAAGATGGAGATATAGTTTCAATAACAGGGGGAAGCACTATGTTAGAGTTTTCAAATGTTATTAAAACTGATAAGAGATATCCAAACTCTACAATAGTGCCAGCTAGAGGAAGTATGGGAACTGATGTAGAGATGCAGTCTAATAGTATAGTTGCTTCAGTAAGTAAGAAATTACACTCTAATTGCAAACTTTTACATATACCAGATGAATTGGACGAGAGTGCAATGAAAACTCTTAGCCAAGTGCCAGAGATTAAGACAACTTTGGAGTATATTAAAAGAACAGACATTTTAGTTTTCAGCATAGGTAGAGCAGATGTCATGGCAAAGAGAAGAAAACTTCCAGAAGATAAAGTTAACGAGATATTATCTAAAAATGCAGTTGGAGAAGCATTTGGATATTATTTCAACAAAGATGGAGAAATAGTTTATAAATTAAATACTGTTGGAATTGATTTAGAGACAGTTAAAGAAGTAAAAGAAACTATTGCAATCTTTGCAGGAACAGAAAAAGTAGAAGCCTTATTAGCTATATCAAATATGCATAAAAACATGGTTCTTGTAACAGATGAAGAAAGTGCTTATAAGATATTGTCATTATTATAAAAGTCGAAAACTAGCACAGAGCTAGACAACATACATTTACTTTATAGGAGGTAGCGAAAATGGTTAAAGTAGCTATAAATGGATTTGGAAGAATAGGAAGATTAGCATTAAGAAAAATGATGGAGCAACAAGGTAAGTTTGAAGTTGTTGCAATAAACGACTTAACAGATGCTAAAATGTTAGCTCATTTATTTAAATATGATACAGCTCAAGGAAGATTTAACGGTGAAATAGAAGTTAAAGAAGGTGCTTTTATAGTAAACGGAAAAGAAATAAAAGTAACAGCAGAAAGAAATCCTGCTGACCTACCATGGGCTGAATTAGGAGTAGATATAGTATTAGAATGTACAGGATTCTTTACTTCTAAAGATAAAGCAGAAGCTCATATACAAGCAGGAGCTAAAAAAGTTGTTATATCTGCACCAGCAACTGGAGATTTAAAAACAATAGTATTCAACACAAACAGTGACATATTAGATGGTTCTGAAACAGTTATATCAGGAGCTTCTTGTACAACTAACTGTTTAGCTCCAATGGCTAAAGTATTAAATGATAAATATGGTATAGAAAAAGGATTAATGACTACTATACATGCATATACTAATGACCAAAATACTTTAGATGGTCCTCATCCAAAAGGTGATTTAAGAAGAGCTAGAGCTGCTGCTGGAAACATAGTTCCAAACACTACAGGAGCTGCAAAAGCAATCGGTCTAGTAATACCTGCATTAAAAGGAAAATTAGATGGAGCAGCACAAAGAGTACCAGTTGTAACTGGTTCAATAACTGAATTAGTTTGTACATTAGGAAAAAATGTTACAGTTGAAGAAATAAATGCAGCTATGAAAGAAGCTTCAAACGAATCTTTCGGATACACTGAAGAAATGTTAGTATCTTCTGATATAATCGGAATAAGCTACGGTTCATTATTTGACGCTACTCAAACAAAAGTTATGGAAGTAGATGGAAAACAATTAGTTAAAGTTGTTTCTTGGTATGATAATGAAATGTCTTATACTTCTCAATTAATAAGAACTTTAGGATACTTTGCACAATTAGCAAAATAGTCAGCTTTTAGAAAATAGAAAAGTAGATTGACAAAGTCCGAGTTTGTAGTTTAACACTACGGACTCTGGACTTTTTTTAAGAAAAAATATATAAAATACACCTAAATAATGTTACATACTATATATAAAAATATGATAATATGATATATTTAATAGGGTAAAAGTATGTACTATATTATACTTGGCAATAAAAAATTACTTTATTAAAAGGAGAGATATTTATGTCAATGCTAAACAAAAAAACTATAGAAGATATTGATGTGTGCGGGAAAAAAGTATTAGTGAGATGTGACTTTAATGTACCATTACAAGATGGTGTAATTACTGATGAAAATAGATTAAACGGAGCTTTACCAACAATTCAATATTTAATTTCTAAAGGAGCAAAAGTTATATTATGTTCTCATTTAGGAAAACCAAAGGGAGAAGCTAAACCAGAATTATCTTTAGCACCAGTTGCAAAGAGATTATCTGAAATGTTAGGTAAAGAAGTTGTATTTGCAGCAGATGATAATGTAGTAGGAGAAAATGCAAAAAAAGCTACTGAAAAAATGGAAAACGGAGATGTAGTGTTATTAGAAAATACTAGATATAGAAAAGAAGAAACTAAAAATGAAGAAAACTACTCTAAAGAATTAGCTTCACTTGCTGAAATATTTGTAAATGATGCATTTGGAACTGCTCATAGAGCGCATTGTTCAACAGTTGGAGCAGGAGAATTTTTACAAGAGAGAGTTTGCGGATACTTAATTCAAAAAGAATTAAAATTCTTAGGAGAAGCTGTTGCCAATCCTGTAAGACCATTTACAGCTATACTTGGGGGAGCTAAAGTTTCTGATAAATTAGCTGTTATAAATGAACTATTAGAAAAAGTTGATAATCTAATAATAGGTGGAGGAATGGCTTATACATTCTTAAAAGCTCAAGGTTATGAAGTAGGAACATCTTTACTTGAAATAGATAAAGTAGAATATGCAAAAGAAATGATGGAAAAAGCTAAGGCAAAAGGCGTTAACTTATTATTGCCAGTAGATGTTGTTATGGCAGACCACTTTGCACCAGATGCAACTCCAATAGTAACAGAAGATGCTAATGTAAAAGAAGATTATATGGGACTAGATATGGGACCTAAGACTATAGCAAACTTTGTAAAAGCCATAAAAGAATCAAAAACTGTAGTATGGAACGGACCAATGGGAGTATTTGAATTTGAAAACTTTGCAAATGGAACACTATCAGTAGCCAAAGCTATGGCAGAATTAACTGACGCAACTACTGTAATTGGTGGTGGTGATAGTGCAGCAGCAGTTAATCAATTAGGATTTGGTGATAAGATGACTCACGTATCAACAGGTGGAGGAGCATCACTAGAATTTTTAGAAGGTAAAGAATTACCAGGTATTGCAGCATTAGATAATAAATAAACTACTATATAGAGGAGATTGTAAAATGAGAAAACCTATAATTGCAGGAAACTGGAAAATGCATAAAACAATAAAGGAAGCTTTAGAATTTGTAAATGAAGTTAAAGGAAAAGTTAATGCTGATAAGGCAGAAGCTGTTATATGTGCACCATTTACTTTATTGAAGGATTTAAAAGAAGCTACTAAGGGTACAAATATAAAGATAGGTGCTCAAAACATGCACTTTGAAGAAAAAGGAGCATTTACAGGAGAAGTTTCACCTCTTATGTTAAAAGAAATAGATATGGACTATGTTATAATAGGACATTCAGAAAGAAGACAGTATTTCAATGAAACTGATGAAACTGTAAACAAAAAAGTTTTAAAAGCTTTAGAAGTAGAAATAGACCCAATACTATGTGTTGGTGAAACTTTAGAGCAAAGAGAAGCTGGAAAAACTAAAGATGTTTGTAAAGTTCAAGTTGAAAAAGCTTTAGAAAATGTTCTTAAAGATGATTTAGCAAAAGTAGTTGTTGCATATGAGCCAATTTGGGCTATTGGAACTGGTAAAACTGCAACTGCTGAAGATGCTAATGATGTTATATCTTATATAAGAGAAGTTATAAAAGGATTATATGGAGAATTAGCTAATGAAGTTAGAATACAATACGGTGGAAGTGTTAAACCTTCAAATGTAGCTGAAATAATGGGTCAAAGTGATATAGATGGAGCTTTAGTAGGTGGAGCTAGTTTAGCTGCTAATGACTATTTAGACCTTGTTAATTTCTAAGGAGTGAAATGATGAAAAAACCAGTTGCTTTAATTATTATGGACGGATTTGGATATAATAAGGAAGTTAAGGGAAATGCAATTGCTGAGTCCAAAACTCCTAATTTAGACAGAATAATGAAAGAATATCCAAACACATTAATAAATGCTAGTGGTCTTGATGTTGGTCTACCTGATGGTCAAATGGGAAATTCAGAAGTTGGCCATACTAATATAGGTGCAGGTAGAATTGTATATCAAGATTTAACTAGAATAACAAAATCTATAAAAGATGGTGATTTTTTTAATAATAAAGTTTTATGTGAAGCTATGGACAATGCAAAAGAACATTCTCTTCATGTAATGGGTCTTTTGTCTGATGGTGGAGTACATTCACATATAGACCATCTTAAAGCTATAATCAAAATGGCAAAAGATAAAGGTGTAGAAAAAGTATATGTTCATGCATTTACTGATGGTAGAGATACTGACCCTCAAAGCGCATTGGAATATGCTAAGGAAGTACAAGCTAGTATGAATGAAATTGGAGTAGGTGAATTTGCTACAGTTTCTGGTAGATACTATGCAATGGATAGAGATAAGAGATGGGAAAGAGTAGAGCTTGCATACAATGCCATGGCTAGAGGTATTGGCGAAAAAGCAACTTCTATTGAAGAAGCTATTCAAAACTCTTATGATAATGGAAAAAATGATGAATTTATAATGCCAACAGTTATTGTTAAAGATGATAAAGCAGTTGGAAGTATAAAAGAAAATGATTCAATTATATTCTTCAATTTCAGACCAGATAGAGCAAGACAAATAACAAGAGCTTTAGTAAGTGAAGAGTTTGATGGATTTAAAAGAGAAGAAATTAAAAACTTCTTTGTATGTTTAACAGAGTACGATATAACTATAAAAGAAGTGCATATAGCATTTGGACCACAATCTTTAACTAATACTCTGGGTGAATATCTTGCGAAAAATGGAAAAACTCAATTAAGAGCTGCTGAAACTGAAAAATATGCGCATGTTACTTTCTTCTTCAATGGTGGAGTAGAAGAGCCAAACAAAGGTGAAGAGAGATTATTAATACCTTCTCCAAAGGTTGCAACTTACGACTTACAACCAGAGATGTCTGCATATGAATTAACAGACAAAGCTTTAGAAAAACTAGGAGAAGATAAGTTTGACTTTATAGTTTTAAACTTTGCAAACCCTGACATGGTAGGTCATACAGGAAATATTGAAGCAGCTATAAAGGCTGTTGAGACTGTAGATACTTGTGTAGGAAAATTAGTAGATAAAATAATAGAGCTAGGTGGAAGCGCAATAATAACTGCTGACCACGGAAATGCTGAATACATGTTAGACCCACAAACAGGAAAGACTGTAACAGCCCACTCTATTAATCCAGTACCATTTGTGGTTGTTGGACAAGAATTTGAAGGTGCAAAATTATTAGACGCAGGAAGATTATCTGATATAGCGCCAACTGTTTTAGATATGATGAAGTTAGAAAAACCAGAAGAAATGACTGGTCATTCACTTATTTCAAAATAGTTAAGCTTAATAAGTATTATCTATTAATCTAGTGCCATTTGAAATTTTTGCTAAAGAGTTTGAATATGCAAAATTAGGTGCTAGAAATTGAATTAATAAGTTTATAAATTGAATTGATAAGTAGAATAGTAACTTACAATAAAGTAAACTTAAAAGTATTTCAGTCTAAGTGAATTTTATAAAGTTTAAATAAAATGATGTAAAAAATAATAATTAATATATATTATAAAATCAAAAATTATTAGAATCATTAGTTGTAAATTTTGTGTTTCATGTTTTAAGTTTATCTGTATATTTATGTATTGAAGATTGATTTTGGCTAATAGATAAGTTAAAAATTATAAAAAATAAAATAAAAATAGAAACTTTTACAAATTTACCCATCAAATAAATTTGTATCTAATTTTCAAAAATAACTTTCTGTACTATAATATAATAAGTAGATTAAAACTAGTAGACGGATGTTTACAGTAAATGAAAATTTAACTAATAGAAAAATCGAAGGGAGATATACAAATGTCAGTTATTGAATTAGTATATGCTAGAGAAGTATTAGACTCAAGAGGAAATCCAACTGTAGAAGTTGAAGTAGTATTAGAAGATGGAGCAATGGGAAGAGCAATAGTTCCATCAGGTGCATCTACAGGAGCTTTTGAAGCTGTTGAATTAAGAGATGGAGACAAAGGAAGATACTTAGGAAAAGGTGTAGAAACAGCTGTTGCTAACGTAAATGAAATAATAGCACCAGAAATCGAAGGAATGGATGCATTTGACCAACCAGCTATAGATGCAATGATGATAGAATTAGATGGAACTCCAAACAAAGGTAAATTAGGAGCTAATGCTATATTAGGTGTTTCAATGGCAGTAGCTAGAGCAGCTGCTGATGAAATAGGTTTACCATTATTCCAATACTTAGGTGGAGTAAATGCTAAGCAATTACCTGTTCCAATGATGAACATATTAAATGGTGGAGAACATGCTGATAATAACGTTGATGTTCAAGAGTTCATGATATTACCAGTAGGAGCTTGTTGCTTTAAAGAAGGTTTAAGAATGGGAGCAGAAGTATTCCATTCATTAAAGAAAGTTTTAGGAGAAAAAGGATTAGCTTGTGGTGTAGGTGACGAAGGTGGATTCGCTCCAAACTTAGGTTCAAACAGAGAAGCTTTAGAATTAATAGTTGAAGCTATAACAAAAGCTGGATATAAGCCAGGAGAAGATGTTATGTTAGGACTTGATGTTGCTGCTACAGAAATGTACAACAAAGAAACTAAAAAATACGTTTTAGCTGGAGAAGGAAAAGAATTAACTGCTGCTGAAATGGTTGCTTTATATGAAGATTGGTCAAACAACTTCCCAATAATAACTATAGAAGATGGTTTAGATGAAGAAGATTGGGATGGATGGAAATTATTAACTGAAAAATTAGGAAACAAATTACAATTAGTTGGAGATGACTTATTTGTTACTAATACAGAAAGATTAGAAAAAGGAATTGAAAATGGAGTAGCTAACTCTATATTAGTTAAAGTTAACCAAATAGGTACAATAACTGAAACTCTAGATGCAATAGAAATGGCTAAGAGAGCAGGGTACACTGCTGTTATATCTCATAGATCAGGAGAAACTGAAGATTCTACTATAGCAGATTTAGCTGTTGCAGTAAATGCTGGACAAATAAAAACTGGTGCTCCATCAAGAACTGATAGAGTTGCTAAATACAACCAATTATTAAGAATAGAAGAAATGGTTGGAGAGCAAGCTAGATACTGTGGATTAAAATCTTTCTATAACTTAAAAAAATAGTTTTTAAGGATTAAAAAGATAGTATAAAAGATTTTAAGTTTATCTTATAAGAGATAAATGGGATAAGTGTTAATTGATTTTTCAAAGCACTTATCCCTTTTTATATGTAAGCCATTTTTATTAGGAAAATAAATAAAAGCTTTGAAATAATTGCTATAATTAAAAACTATAGATATATTTTGATGGCTTTTGATATCAGTTTTGTTTGTGATTTATAACATAATAGTCTTGAAATGACTATATTATTGTGATACACTAAAGAGTAATGAAATTTAAGTAATAGAAAGATAGGAGGGGCAAGAATGGGCAACATTTTAATGGGTGTGCAAGTAGTACTAGGGATTTTACTAGTAATTAGCATAATGCCTCAAGATTCTAAGAATGCTTTACCTTCAGAGTTTGGTGGAGAAGGAAGTCAAGCTTACTTTAAACCAAAAGGAAAACAAGCATTTCTTGCTAGAGTTACAAAGATAACAGCAGTATTATTTTTTATAAATGCATTGGCACTACTTATAGTTAAGAAGTAGTGGTATTGTTGAATAACTGGCCATTATTTAATTAGTGCATTTTGGTTACATTTAAAAATTAAATTTAGTTTTTAATAAAAGTACGTCAACATAAAAAAGTACGTAAAGTAAAAGCTGGACTAATGATTTTATATTATTGGTCCAGTTTTTATTTTATGAATTGAGTCAGATATTTATAAAATAAATTTTTGATATATCTATTTTTGTTATATAGTTTTTAATATCTAGCTTTTGATATATCTAATTTTTAATCATTCTAGTATGCACAATCAACTTGATAATTTGCAAAATAGATACCATACTAAGCATCATTATTAAAAAAAAGTAGGAACTGTTAGTATATTGTGTATTTGTTAATATAAACTTTAATAAAAGAGTGTTGATTATTATTGTTAAAAGACCCATTAATTTACCAAATAAATTATAGTTCTTTTTTAAAATAGTGTTTTGAATTAGCAGTATAATTGCAATTATAGTAAAAACGATAAGAATAGCTATTAGAGCTATTTTAAGTGATTCAATAGGATAATCTCTTTCAAAGTTTCTGTTAGTGTATGTTACCCACCTATGCATTCCCATTCTTGTATTTGCATATTTTTCAAAAACCTTACATCCTATTAGAAAAGCAATTTGAAATAGTATTGTAATACTATAGAGTGTTTTCTTCATTAGTATTTCTCCTTATTATATTAAATTATAGACAAACTAAAAATATTATATTGATTTATATTATAATGTTTACTACTAAAATATTATAATATAAATCAATATAATTTAATAGTAAGATATAAATAGAATGCTGTATAGAAATTTTGTATAAAAAGTAAGATGAAGTATAGATATTTTGTATAGCCAACATTATGTATAAGCTGTAGAATTATTGAATAGAAAAAAGCTATATGATATACTTTTTAGATGAAAACTAGATAAGATGGAGGGAAAAACGTGAAAAAAAGGTTATTAAGTTTAATATTATGTATAGCTATGATTGCGACTTTATTAGTTGGGTGTTCAAACAACAATTCAAATGAAGCAAGTAATAAAGATGCTAATGCGGAAAAGGTTACAGCTGACCCAGTTGATACAACAAAAGTATTTGTATCACCTAAGTGGGTAAAAAGTGTTATTGATGGAAATCAACCAGAGTCTAAAAATTATGTTATTGCAGAAGGCTCATGGGGAGCAACTGAACAAAATGAAGGCTACTTGAAACAGCATATACCAGGAGCTATTCATATTGATACAGACTCTTTAGAATATGATAATGATGAAGGAGTAAAAGATTTTGATAATTATAATATCAAACCAGCAGATGTAGTTGAAAAAGTATTACTTAGCAATGGTATTACATCAGATACAACTGTTATACTATATGGTTCTGATTCAGGAGTAGATAGAATAGCATTCATTTGTCTTTGGGCTGGTGTTAAAAATGTTAAAGTTATGGATGGGAGTATTGAAGCATGGAAAAATGCAAAATATGATGTAGAAAAAGGAGCAGTAGAGCCAAAATCTCAAAAAGAGTTTGGTGTAAAAGTTCCAGCTCATCCAGAATATGTAATGGATATAAAAGATGTAGAAAATAAATTAAAAAATGACCCTAACTTTAGACTAGTAAGTATAAGAAGCTTAGAAGAGTTCTCTGGAAAAACAAGTGGTTACAATTATATTAATAAAGCTGGAGAGCCAAAGGGTGCTGTATGGGGGCGTGCAGGTACTGATGCAAGCAGTATGCAAGATTATATGAATGAAGATGGAAGCTATGTAGATTTTGATAAAGTATTAGGTTATTTTAGAGATATTGATGTGACAAAAGATACAAATACAGCATTTTATTGTGGAACTGGATGGAGAGCAACTATTCCTTGGTTAATGTGCTATGAAAATGGATGGAAAAACATCACTTTATTTGATGGTGGATGGTGGCAATGGCAAACACAACCTAATCTGCCAGTACAAGTAGGAAATCCTAAAGAGGGGGATGTTAAGTATACAACTGTAGGTGAATTATCAACTGATAAAGCTAAAAAATAATATAAAAAAAGAGGATATGCCAATATAATTTTTATAAGTAATAAGCTATATGCTATTTTTAAAAAAAGCTTGAAATTTTATGAGTTTCAGTAAAGAATGCAAGTTTCAATAGAGAATATAAATTTCAATATAAAAGGTGAACTATATTTATTATAGTCCACCTTTTTTATATTTTTTTGAGTTATGAGTAGTACTTATTTTCTGTATATATTTATTACAATATCAATACATATTTACTATGCTATCAATATGTGTTTCTTACAATACAAGTATATATTTCTTATTATACCAAATTATACTATAGGATATTACTAAATAAGATTATTCTGTTTTAAGATAAATATTATTATAAATACTGTGATTATGGAAAATGCAGAGGTAAATACTACAATTTGTCCAGCAAGTTCACTATCAGAATTCATCTGTTGGGCCATTGTAAATGAAGAAATAGCAGTTGGAGCAGATAACATTATCATAAGTGAAGCTAATTCTACATTTCTAAATCCAAGAAAAATGCTAATTGGTAAAAATATAGCAGGTATAAGAATAAGTTTTCCGCACACCCCCAGTATAATTGGTCTTATATGTCCTTTTATAGCAGAAAAGCTGAAAGACCCACCTAGAATTATAAGTGATAGGGGAGTAGCAATTTTGGAAATATCACCAATGGTTTTATGTAAAAATTCAGGGATTTTAATATTTAAAATAAGCATTATCAATCCTATTACAGAAGCTATTATGAGAGGATTTGTTAAAACACCTTTAATCATGTGCTTTATATTTATTTTACCACCTCTAAAAATCTCAAGTATTATGACTGATAATACATTGAACATAGGAACAATAACTGCAATTAATAAAGATGTAACCCCAATATTTTTATCACCAAATAGTGAGATTGTTACAGGTATACCAAATATAACAAAATTACTGCGAAAGATACCTTGTATTAATGCACCTCTTGTTTTATTATCTTTTTCAATTTTAGGTATAATAAAAACTAAGAGTAAAAAGATTGAAAAAATACTTATAATAGCTACAGCCATAAGCTTGAGGTTAAGAGAACCATTTAAATCCGTATTGTATATATTAAAAAATAATAGTAATGGCAGGAAAGATTTGAAACAAACATTATTCATTTTATTTAAAGTATGTTCATCAAATAAACTTAATTTTTTCAGAGCATACCCAAGTGACATTGTGAGAAACAAAGGAAGAACGACATTTATAGATAGAATTAAATTTTCCAAAGTTTATTCTCCATAACTTGACAATTCGATTAAATTTCCATCAGGGTCTCTTAAGTAAATAGACTTCATTTTACCAAAGGCTCCTGTGCGTTCTACAATTCCTTGCTCAATTTTAATCCCATTTTGTTCTAAGTTTGTTTTTATCATGTCAATATTAGTATTTATCTCAAAACACAAATCAGCACTACCTGTTTGTACGTTTTTGCTGTGAGGTGAAAGTTCATGACCTTTTAAATGGACATTTATTTTGAAATCTCCAGAGTAAAGTTCATATCTTTCATTTGCCATCTTTAATGTAAAACCAAGCTTTTTATAAAAATTTATGCAGTTTTCTATATTATTAGTAGTAATGACCACATGGTCTATTTTTTTTATCATAATAACTCCTCGAAATTTTATATAGATTTATTAAATGTGTTGATATCTTCTTTTAATAAGGCATAAAATAATAATTAGTTAAATATAAGAAATAACCTGAAATTAATTGATTTAATAGTTAAATAAAATATAAAAAATAATTCGAATCCATTGAATCAACAATTAATTAAAATAGAAAAATAATTTAATAGCAATTAAGCTAATCATTAATTAAGTGTAACAAATTAATGATTAGCTATAGTAAATCTAATTAATTAGAATAACTCCCTTTAAGTGTAAATCTATCTAAAATATGCCCATCCATGGCTTCAAAAAACTCATTCATATAAAATCCCTTTTCAAGATTAAGAGTAGTATCAAGGGCAAACACATGTATTTCATAAACATGTGGTCTATCTGGAGGAGCCATACCACCATAAACACTAGCTTCTAATCTACCAATATCACCTAATTTACTATGCCAACTAGTAGTCCCTTGAATAAAATCAGTAGCTGTTATGCTTTCATTTTCCTTTAATTCATCTTTTGTTATATTTGCAGCTAGCCAATGTATCCATGCAAATCCACATACAGGAACTGAATCTTTGTCCTCTAAAAATACAGCAAAGGACACTGTATGCTCTGGAGCATCTTCAAATTTTAGAGGTAATGAATATGTAGGCATACCACCTTTATTAAATTGATTTCCTCTTTTTCCATATTTATCTTCTATAACACCGTTTACTATACCTGTACTAGTTACTTTCATAATAATTTGCCTCCTAAATATATAATAAATTAATAAAAATTTTCTGTAAGTTTATTATATACCAGTTGTAAATAATGGTAAATTACTTACTTTACCATTCTCTAGCATGAAATTAATTCCTATATCTTGCATTATAGCCAAAGCATCTAACATCTGCTTTCCACGAATAGGTGTAAGTGAATATTCAACTTTAAGTGGATATCCTTCATAGGTTTTTTTATCAACCAGACCAAATTCAATCAATTCTTTAAGTTGTTCAAGCAACATTTTTTGGTTGATTCCATTAATCTCTTTTTCTAGTTTTGATAGAGAAGTTGGACCTATACGTAATCTCCATAATATAATAGACTTCCATTTACCTTTTATCATATCATGTGTTAGTTCTAATGGACATGTATATTTTTCACGAAGCTTCAAGTATAGTCACCTCCAATTTATTTTGCCAAAATACGTTTTGAAGCAAGTTTATATACAAGTTCAACTTTTTTATTTGAAACATCCCATGAGTTTAATTCGTTTTTTACTAAATCTGGATGTTTTTTACTTATGTCTCTGAGAGCATTTCCAACAGATTTTCTTAAGTATTCACTGTCCTCATCTTTTAAACTAGAAAGCAATGATATAGCTACAGTGGGGTTGGTCTTAAAATAGTCTCGGATAGTCCAAACTCTAAGTCCTTCTGTTACAGCTCTCTTTATATTTGGGTTGTCAGAACTTAACCACTCTTTTATCACAGGAAGTGATTTATCATATCCAACTTCACTACAATAATAATCAAATGATTTAGCTAATATTTCTTGTACTCTCCAGTTTTCATCTTTACTCACATTGTTTTTTAAAAATAATAAGGCTTCAGAAATATCTATTGATATAAAGCCTAATATAAACACTGCTAATTCTCTTACTTGATAGTATTCTGATCTATATAAGTAAATTGATAGATAATAACACTTCTTTGAGTCATTATTTTTCACAATTTTTTTAGCAATATTTTCGATTTCTTTAAAACCATTTTCTATGGTAATAATTTTTGCAATTACTTCTTCCAAGTTTATCTCCTCCAATAAGTAGATTAGTTTAAATTTAATATATTATTTATAATAAAAAAATTTATTTAATTTATATAAAATAAAGACTTGTCAAAAAACGTTTGCAAGCCTTTAATATTAGAATAAATAAAAAACAATAAAAAATCAACCTAATTTAACATATAAATTTACTTTTATTATAAGTTTTATATTATAAAAAGTTATATTTAAAAAATTAATTGAGTTATATAAATTTAACTTAATTTGAGTATACTAATAGAATAAATTATTATATAGTAATACTTAGATGGAATGAATATTTTACCAATTCTATATGATGGTGTATAATTAGGTGATAAAGTAGCTGTAATAATGATATTTTAAGTAAATTACAATTGTGCTTATGATAACTTAAACTATTATTAGAGAATTATCATAACTTTTTTAAAGATTTATTAAGATAATTTCAATTAAATATAAAAAACATATAATAATTGATTTAACTTGAAACAATAATAAAAGAATATAAAAAACGGTGTGTGAAGATATATGAAAGGTAATATAGAAGATATACAAAGGGTAATATAATAGAAAACTAAAAAAATAATATAACAAGAAAGTAAAATAGGAGGAAAAAATGATACCAGGACTTAAAGAGAGTTTGTTAGGATTAATAAACGAAAGTGCATATAATCCTCTAAAAAAGGAAGAATTAGCAGAAATTTTTGATATACATTCATCAGAAATGCCAATGTTCTATAATTTTTTAGAAGAATTAGAGGAAGATGGATATATATGTTTTACTAAGAAAAATAAAATAGTATCATCAAATCAAATGGGATATTTTGTTGGTAAATTTACATCACATAAAAAAGGTTTTGGATTTGTAGAATCTGATGTTGAATACACACAAGATTTATTTATCTCAAGTGACAATATAAATGGAGCTATGCATAATGATAGAGTTATGGCAGAGATAGTTGTACCTGCAACTGAAGAAAAAAGAGCAGAAGGAAGAATCGTAAAAATTATAAAGAGAGAAATAACTAAAATAGTAGGTACTTTTCAATCAAGTAAAACTTTTGGATTTGTAACACCAGACAATAAGAAATTTACTAAGGATGTATATATACCTAAAAGATATTTTAGTGGTGCAGTAGATAATGATAAGGTAGTTTGTGAAATTACAGTATGGCCACAAGAAGATAGAAAACCAGAAGGAAAGATTATAGAAATACTGGGTCAAAAAGGTGAAAGAGGAGTAGAAATAGACTCTATAATAAGAGAACATGGTCTTCCAGAAGAATTTCCTAAAAAGGTATTGCAAGAAGCAGAAGCTGTTGCTGTTGAAATTCCAGAAGAAGAGGTAAAAAGAAGAAGAGATTTAAGAGATTTAAATATATTTACTATAGACGGAGATGACGCAAAAGATTTAGATGATGCTATATCAATAGAGGTATTATCTAATGGAAACTTTAAATTAGGGGTTCATATAGCTGATGTTACACATTATGTAAGAGAAAAAAATAAATTAGATAAAGAAGCTTTAAAAAGGGCTACATCTGTGTATTTAGTAGATAAAGTAATTCCAATGTTGCCAAAGACTCTTTCTAATGGAGTATGTAGTTTAAATCCATTTGAAGACAAATTAACTCTTTCTATATTTATGGAAATAGACCATAAGGGAAATGTAGTTAAGCATGAAATATGTGAATCTATAATAAATTCAAAGGCTAGAATGACTTATACAGAAGTATCCGATATATTAGAAAAAGATGATGAAAAGCTTAAAAAGACTTTTGAACATGTTGTAGATGATTTTAAAAATTCTGAAATTTTGGCTAGAATTCTTATGTCAAGAAGAGAAAAAAGAGGGGCTATAGACTTTAACTTCCCAGAAGCAAAGATAATTCTAAATGGAAATGGAGAAGTTGCAGATATAAAACCATATGAAAGAAGAATTTCTAATAAAATAATAGAAGAGTTTATGCTTATAAGTAATGAAACAATTGCTGAACATTTTTATTGGATGGGTATACCATTTGTGTATAGAATACATGAAACACCATCTTTAGAAAAAATGGAAGAATTGAGTAAATTTATATCTACATTTGGATATACGATAAAAGGTGATAAAGAAGAAGTACATCCAAAGGCATTACAAGGAATAATAGAGAAGATAAAAGGCAAAACAGAAGAGGGAGCAATCAGTACCATAATGCTTCGTTCTTTAAAACAGGCTAAGTATTCACCAGAATGTAGTGGACATTTTGGGTTAGCTGCTAAATTCTATTGTCACTTTACTTCACCAATAAGAAGATATCCTGACCTTCAAATTCATAGAATAATAAAAGAGTCTTTAAATAATAAGATAAATGGAAAGAGACAAGAGCAACTTACTACTATAGTAGATTATGCATCTGTTCAATCATCTGAAAAAGAGAGAAAAGCAGAATTGGCTGAAAGAGATGTACATGACTTCTATAAGGCTCTTTATATGAAGGATAAAGTTGGTCAAGAGTTTGAAGGTGTTGTATCTAGTGTAACTTCATTTGGAATATTTGTTGAGCTAGATAATACTATAGAAGGATTGATAAGACTTGCAAATATGAATGATGACTATTATATCTATGATGAAAGTTCTTATAGTGTGTTAGGTGAGAGAACCAAGAAGTCATATAAAATAGGTGACCTTGTTAAGATAAAAGTTGAAGGTGTAAATGTAGACTTTAAAGAAATTGACTTTGAGATAGTTGAAAAGATTGAAGAATAAACAAAATATAAAGAATAAGGTTTAATATTTGAAAATAAGAGTAAACAGGAAAAAATTAATATCTTAAAATAGGAAAATACAGAAATATTTAAAAGTAGACATGAAAATTTGTAGTGTTTATGGTATGACTAAATGTAGAATATTTGATAAAAAGTAGATGTTTAGACCATATTTAGCATTTAGCAAAAATATATATTAAAAAAATAGATTTTTATAGGAAATAAGTGTATCATTTAGAAATTGAGATACACTTATTTTTTATTTTATATAATTTTGACACGATAACACATGTATTTTACTAAAAAGATAGAACTAATTTATGCAATATTAGTGCATGTGTGTGCGTAATAAAATTCTTTGGTTCAACATCAGAAATATTACCTCATGTATACTTTGATTTTTAAGATGTAATGACATTTTTTTTAGTGAATTTTCTTGTCAATACCTTTTGTTATGAGTTAAAATTATAAAAATACTACTTAGGAGGTAAGTAATTATGGGCATGATAGGAAGTTACTTTAGAATAAGTGAAGAAAATATTTTGAAATTACAACAATCAACAGATAACTTAGAGGATTTTATGTTTGAAGATGTGCAGGAAGATAGCAGTATTAATATTGATAAAGCATGGCATGCAATTCAGTTTACTCTAACTGGTTGTCCTTTTGGTGGAGATGATGCTAATATTTTTAGTAAATTAGTGTTGAGTGGAAACACATTTATGGAAATTGAAGGAGAATTTTATCCTATGCTGATTACACCCGATGATGTAAAAAAACTATCAGAGGCAATGAACAATTTGGAAGAACAAGAATTTAGAAAAAAATTTAGTGTCAGTGAAATGCTAGAAAATGAAATTTATCCTGTTATGGATGATGAAGATGAGGATGAATTTTTTGAATATGTATGGGCTAATTTAATCGAACTTAAAAAATTTATGCAAGTAGCTTCTAATGAGGGACAAGCTGTAATATTTTGTATAATGTAATGATTATTATAAAGCTATTTATCATAAGATTGTAAGTTTTATAAAGTTGTTTACTATAAAGTTGTAAATTTTAATAAAGTTAGATATGAGTAAATGATGCCTTTATAAACGTACATATTGAAACAGCAGTAGAATGTAATCCAATTATAGTAATTTTAAAAGAACTTTTTAAATAGTAATATTATCTTTAGACACTTCAATTATTTTTAAATCACTATAGTACAGAAGTCATTAGTATATAAGCGTATTTATTTTATTTATTAAGAGAAATTAGAATCTTTAGAAAAAATTTAGAAATTTCTAAATAATATCTTAAGTTTTAGAATTTATTATGGAAATATAATAAAAAATTAATAAAAATAAAATACTATAAAATGATTTATGGGGGTGTACTTATATATGGAAATGAAAATATCAGTGTCTAATCTCAGTAAGAGGTTTGGTTCAAAATTGGCTCTTGAAAATGTAAACATTGAAATTGATAGTGGAATGTTTGGGCTTTTGGGAAGAAATGGAGCAGGAAAAACAACATTTATGCGAATTCTAGCTACTTTATTGTCAAAAACTGATGGCTCAATAGATATGTGTGGAATTCCTATAGAAAAAACGAAAGAAATTAGAGATATGGTTGGTTACCTTCCTCAAGATTTTTCAATGTATCCAAATATGACAGTGTATGAAGCAATGGATTATCTAGCTGTTTTATCAAATATACCATCAGGAAAAAGAAGAAAAATTATCAATAAGTTATTAAGTAAAGTAAATTTAACTAATCATCAAAGAGTAAAAGTAAAATCTTTGTCTGGAGGTATGAATAGAAGACTTGGAATTGCCCAAGCGCTGATTCACAATCCTAAAGTTTTAATCGTAGATGAACCAACGGCAGGACTTGACCCAGAAGAGCGTATACGATTTAGAAATTTATTATGTGAGATTGCCAATGATAGAATAGTTATATTATCAACACATATTGTAGGAGACATAGAAGCAACCTGTGAAAATATAGCTATATTAGATAATGGAAAAGTTATATATAATGGAACAACTGAGGCATTAACAAAACTTGCTTATGGAAAAGTATATAGTGTTGAAGTAGATAAAAAGGACATAGAAAATATAAAAAATAGATTTGTAGTTATAGGTATGTTGACTCAAGGTGGAAAAGCTACACTTAGAATCATATCAGAAGAAAAACCTTTTGAAACAGCAGTAGAATGTAATCCAACTATCGAAGATGGCTATATGCTTATGATGGGAGGAAATAAGATATGAATCTATTTATAAAAGAGTGTAAAAACATATTAAAAAGTACAGTCTATTATGTTTTTATTGTAGTATTAGTAGTTTTCTATATTTCACAACTTGGAAGCTCAGTTTCAGAAGATGTAAGCAAAAATATTCCTAATGAAGGGAATCCATTAGTTGCTCCTCAAAGAGTAGAAAACATTGATGAATACTACTTAAAACACAATCAATATCCATATGGTCAAAAAGAATCTTTGAAGTCTGATAAAGTAATTCCAAGTGCAACTATAAGTTTAATTAGAGAATATCAAGAAAATTCATATACAACATATCCAATGGGAATTATTAAGCATATAAAATTAAATGAAAGTAAGACCCAAACTATAGAGAAGTATATTGAGGAGATAACTGGTAACAGTATTGACAAAGTAAACTCAATTTGGGAAAGTGGAGAAAATATAGAAATAAATTCTTCTAAATTATCATTTGAAAGATTTGAAGAAATAATGCAAAGCATAGATGAAATTTTAGGTGGTGGGTCTGCGTATGCCATTGATAAATTACAAAGATTTGGTATAGTTCCAATTACTTATGAAGAAGCTATGCAAAATTATAACTATACAATACAAAAAGATAAAGTAACTAATGGTTATGCAAGAATTTTTTGTGACTATATTGGTATAATTTTAAGTATATTTCCAGTATTTGTAGCAGTTTTTATGTCAATGAAAGATAGACGTTCAAGAATGAGCGAAATTGTCTATTCAAAACAAGCATCAACATCTAAAATAATTTTATCAAGATATTTTGCTCTTGTATTTATGATGATGTTGCCAGTTTTAATTTTAGGTATAAAAGAATTACTTCCTTTAATTTCATTTGCTAAAGATGAAGGAATTTCTGTTGATAATTTAGCATTTATAAAATATACACTGTGGTGGTTATTGCCAACTCTTATGATAGTTACAGCTGTAGGAGTGAGTCTGACTGTTTTAACAGACACACCAGTAGCAATTATTGTTCAATTAATTTGGTGGTTTTACAGTATAAACTCTATAGGTCTTGAAGGAGATTATCCATCAATGGGACTAATGATAAGACATAATAATGTACTAAATGGAACTATTATAGCAGAAAACTTTAATACTATTATGAGTAATAGACTTTTAATAGGATTGGGAGCATTAATAATTGTCTTGATAACTACATTTTTATATGAACAAAAAAGAAGGGGGAATCTTAATGTTGGTTCAAAGTTTTCAAAATTATTTAGTTTTAATAAAAGAAAACTTCAAATTAAGCACTCTAATTAATCTAATATGTTCAATTGGTATGTTATGTTTGATTCCATTTATACAAGGGGTAGCAAATTTAGATAGTGTTTCAGCAGCTATATGTCTTGAAAACTATGTTATAATAGTAGGAATAATAATGATAGTTCCTATATTTTACTTAGAACAATCAAAGGAAATTGATGAGATAGTATCATCAAAATCAGTATCTCAAGTAGTTATACAATTAATAAGAATAATAATGTCAATTATAAGTATACTTGTGTTAATTGCTGGATTTGTACTGATGTTAAAACATCTTGGAGGCAATTTTCCTATATTTAAATATATTGTGGGGAGTTTTGCATCAGCTATGTTTATAGGAAGTTTAGGTATGTTATTTTCTAATTTATTTAACAATACTATTATAGGATATATGGTATCTATAGGATATTTAATTTTAAATATGATGACTAAAGATAAGTATGTTGGAAATTTCTTTATAATGTCTATGAGTCGAGGTAGCTTTGATGAAAAGTATTGGTTGATATGTGGAAGTATTGTGCTTATAGTTGTATCTCTTTTGATAAAGCCAATAAAGAGAAAGATTGGTTAGTTAGATTAAAATTGTTTATTGTAGGTAAATCAAATAGAGTAATAATAGGCATTTTTAGGTTAATAATCAGAACTATAATAAAAGTTATTAGATTTATAATATATGCTATCAATAATTTTATTTAATTGGATTTATTGATAATTGAATGATTTAACGCAGATAAGATTTGAATTAGAGCATCAGATAAAAAGAATATATTTTTAAATATGAATTTATATTTATAAAAGAGGCTATTAGTAGATTTGAGGCTGTAAGTAGATTTGTGTAGAAACAAATTTACCTACAGCTTTTTTATATTTACACTGATGTCTTTATATTATAAAATATATCTATTTACTAAATTTTATCTAAAGATGTCAAAAGTATATTTTATATTAACTTTACATGAATGGTTTTATAAAATTTTCATAAAATTTCTATTTTTGCCTAGAAACCTTATTATTCATATTATCATTAGTAGGCATGGCTCCAAAGCTTAGTTTTTCGTACATTACTTGAGTAGGAGCTAACCAAACTGTACCATTTCCAGTAAATGTATTTAAGAAACCTTCACCATTTAAAGCAGAACCAATTAAAGATTTATCTGACTTTGTAACAGAAAAATTAACTCCAGATGTTCTGGCTATTGCAAAGTTACCATCTACTTTTAATTCTTCTCCATTGCTCAATTCATATTCTACAATTTCACTTTGAGGCACAACACATTCTAGAACAACTACACCAGTACCACTTAACTCTATTTGGAAGAAACCTTCACCGCCAAGTAAAGCAGAAGAGAAGTTCTTTTGCGTAAATGCCTTTACTTCTATAGTGTCAGAGCAACAATAGAATAGACCTTTATCGACGATTATAGAATCATTATCAAGGCTCATAAATAAATAATGTCTAAAAGAAGGCTCTAAGTAAACTTCGCCAGTACCCTTATATGTAGGTTTCATCATTGACTCATTAGTAAGTGCTCCTGATATTCCTTTTTTGAAAAGACCTCCAACACCACCAATTTTAGTTTCAGAAGATATCTTTCCTTTATAATAGTACAGTGCACCAGCTTCTGTTTTTATTGATGAATTATTTAATTTTATCTTAATTTGTCTAGCCTTCAAGCCAGCTTCTCTAGCAAAATATAATCCCATTGCCATCATTGGGCTAGAAGCACCTTCAAGTTTTTCAAATTCTAATATTTCAAATTCACTTCTACCATCTGATGTATTTTCTAAAATTTTTACTTTTTTGCTTAAATCCATACAAATTTCTCCCTACTATATTAAAATTTATCTCTAAAATATTATAAGATATAACTATATATTACATTTTTTTTGAAAAATTAGCTACTTTATCATCAAAGTTTTACATAGATATTAAGAAATTTTAAGAATATTTATAATTGAAGTATATTGTTTGAGTATGTATTTTGAGTAGTATTTATAATTTGTGGGTATTATATTTTGTGAGAGTGTTAAAATTATTTAAAAGTGAAAAGTGAAAAGTGAAAAGTGAAAAGTGAAAAGTGAAAAGTGAAAAATAGGTATTGGAGTATTAAAATTTTTGTTTTGAGTTTGATAGATTATTTTTAGTAATTTATTTTGACTTTGCATTAAATAGAGTAGATGCAATTTCTTACAATATGTTGTTATATTATTTAATATATATTGCTTAATTAGTTTAATGTATGAGTTGTCATATTGACTAAAGTACTTGAATATGTTATCATACAGGGTAGTCAAAAGATTTATAGATATAAAATAATTAGTAAATTTTTAGTATATATTAAAGAAATTTCTAGCAAAGAAGGTGAGATTTATATGGCTGGTAAAAAAATATTGGCAACAAACAAAAGAGCAAGACATGAATATTTTATAGAGGAAACCTATGAGTGTGGAATTGAATTAAAAGGAACAGAAGTAAAATCAATAAGACAGGGTAAAGTCAACCTAAGTGATGGATTTGCATCTGTAGATAACAGTGAAGTATTTTTAAAACAAGTTCATATAAGTCCATATGAGCAAGGAAATATATTTAATGTTGACCCTCTAAGAGTGAGAAAGTTATTGCTTCACAAGCATGAGATAAGAAAACTTATTGGAGCAACTACTATAAAGGGGTATTCACTTATACCACTTAGTTTATATTTAAAAAATGGTAAAGTTAAAGTAGAGATTGCTTTAGCAAAAGGTAAGAAGTTATATGACAAGCGTCAAGATATGGCTAAGAAAGATGCCCAAAGACGTATAGAAAGAGAAATGACAGGGAAATATTAAACTAGTTAAAATTGTATTTTTTAGAATAAAATTCTTTATTATCTAGAACATAACATTGATTTTTATTCTTAAAAGTATTATATTATATATACATTAAAAATTTAATAAGAATGGTGATAAAGTTTGCGAAGAGTCTAATGGACTATAAACTACTCAAGGGGGCGTAAAGGTTTCGACGTGGGTTTGGAACTTGAGGCTGCGTGTCGTGTTACTCTGGGTCACGTAAAAACTGGGGAACTTTAAAATAAACGCAGACGATAATTTCGCGATAGCAGCCTAGTTGCTGCTCGTCCCTCTTAGCCCTCCTGCCGGCTAAGACTGGACGTCATTATGCAGGGAACTACTTTGAGGGTGTCTCGACTTAGGGTAGATTAATTGGGACTGGCTAAGCATAGAGCCTGCCACTTGGCGTTATGTAAGGTGAGATATTAGTAAAGTTGGCTACACATGTAGATGCAGCGAGGAAAAGATTTGCGGACAGGGGTTCGACTCCCCTCGTCTCCACCAATTTTGAAAAAAGAATGATGAAATACTTGGAAATACTAGTCTTTATTGACTAGTATTTTTTATTTTGGTGATAAAATCCACCAACCGTACCCCAACCACAGAAAAAGAGGTTTTTTTGAGGGTATATTGGGGTGCATTTAATTATATGAAAAACTTTACTTATCATCACATTAGAGTGGATAGAAATTTAGTATATATTTTATAAGTGATTTATTAGAAACCTTAAAATATGAACTCATAAGAAGTTTATAAAATACTTAAACATAATACTGATATTTCAGATAATTATATAATACCTTGTTATGAATCATTACATTTTAAAGTAAAAGTTACATAGTAGAAGATTTGATAGAACTACTTAAATAAAAAGGAAGTGTTATGATAATTGTATATCATAGTCATTATTATATCGAGAAAACTCCTAATTCTATATTCTAAAGAGGTTCTTTAAATTTTGATAAGAGGTTTTATGTGATTAGTATAAAAATGCAGATGATTAATAGAGCAGAATGATTTAAGAGAAGAGGTAAAAGGTGTATGTAGATAGTTGTTTTTTAGAATTGATATAAAATCAATTTAATTATTTAATATTTATTTTTATAAAATTAAAAGAACTGTAGATATGTTTAATTAAACCACTATTTCACAAGTCTTTTCTAAAAATAGTGGTTAAAATGTTATTTTTTATATTTATTTACAACTTTAGTAATTTGATTATGATAAAAAGGTTTGTTAGGATTCAA
This sequence comes from Clostridioides sp. ES-S-0001-03, assembly GCF_020676075.1. NCBI lineage: Bacteria > Bacillati > Bacillota > Clostridia > Peptostreptococcales > Peptostreptococcaceae > Clostridioides > Clostridioides sp. ES-S-0001-03. The sequence goes on from NZ_JACVWJ010000001.1 coordinate 276,584, forward strand.
TTTTTTAGTTAATATATTAGCTATTTCTCTAAGACTAATGTTACAATCTAACATAGATAATATTTCAGTAATATTTTCTTCTAGTAATTTTATAGAACTTTTTGGAGGTATTAAATTTTGTTTTGATATATGTTCTTTATATACTTTCCCAATCACGTTTAAATCAAATGGTTTTCCTATTAAATTAGAACCTAATTTATGTGATATTTGTCTTAATGAATAATTATAATTATGTTTAAGGTCAATGAGAGTATCTATATGTTTATTTAGTAACTCTCTTTGTGTAGGAGGTTTTTCTTTAAGTTCTTCTCGACGAGTATGTTTGTAATTTTTATAAATACTTATTATTGTTTTATGGTCATAAGGTTTATCTCTTTTCACCAAAATAGCAATTTTCCTACCAATTTTACTAAATGAGTAATTTTCCATATCTCTTAGTTGTACAATCTTTTTTATGATTTCTTGATTATACAAATGATAATCTCGGTTAGTTCTTCTACGTTGAACTTTATCATTCATATTATCTTTTTGGTCGCCAGTTCTTAAGTGACTTGCTCTAATGCATAATGGATTATCACAATTGTGTAGAATATATTTGCCACTACTTGAATTATTAGTATAAGTGTCATAAGAGTACCTACTTGCTTTTATTTGTTTGTTATTTTTATGGACTACAGGACAGTATTTTTCACTTCCCCAATTTGCTTCAATACAGACTTCATTAGGGAAAAAAATTTCAAGTTTATGTAATGCCTCTACTTTTTCTGCATTAGTTAAATAAATATAATTCCATACACTACCTTTTTTAATATAGAGTAATAGCTCTAATGGGATAGATAAAAATTTAGCTATTTCTTCTATTGAATAATTAAATTCAGAGTTATTCATATTATTTAATAAATATTTTGTTAAATATACTGATTCTTTAGTTAAAACTATCTCATCAATTTCTGGTCTATCATTGAAATATTTATCAAGAATATTTTCAGATACTTTACGTTCTTCTATATGATTTGGATTAACACAACATCGATTGTAACAAGTATGATGTGCCTGGTATCCATTTCTAATTGGCCTTTGTAGCCTCTCTTCTAGTACTATTCTTGCAGCTCTTAAAGTACCTTCTTTATTTGAATTAATTTGACCATAACCATCACGGTCTCTATATCCTGGATAAGGAATGCATTCAATCAATTTTATCACCTCATTTATTAATATTAAATTAATTTGTATCCTTATTTTGATTTTGTAATTAACTATATGAAATCATAATATTTTTATGTATTTGATTTTTACAATGAAAATATTTTATCCAACTTTTCTACAGCTTCAACTTTCTTATCTTCCATAACTTGAGTATATATATTTAAAGTTATTGATATATCATAATGACCCATTAAAACTTGTACAGTTTTAGGAGGAACATCATTCTCAAAAAGTCTAGTTGCATAAGTTTTTCTAAGACCATGAAACTTTATAGGCTCTATATTTAAGCTATTTAATATAGACTTTAAATTCCTTAAAGGTCTTTTATCATCTATAGGGATGCCTAATTCATTGCAAAATACATAATTATCATTTCTATATAATTCTCCAGCCTTTAATATATCTGTATTTTGATTTACTTTATGTTCTTTCAATTTGTTTAAGACATCCTTTGGAATAGGCACAGTTCTGTAAGAATTTGATGTCTTTGGCTCTTGTTCTAATACTTTAAGCTCTCTATTTCCATTTTTATCTATAAGATATGTTCTTTGAAGAGTTCTTTTAACTGTTAAATTAGAACTCTTAAAATCAATATCAAACCATTTAAGTCCTAATAATTCTCCTAATCTAAGTCCAGTACCAAGAGCAAGTAAAAATAATACCTCTAATTTATGACCCTCTATAGCTTTTATAAAACTCTTTTGTTGTTCAAGAGTCAATATTTCAAGCTTATTTTCTTTTTTCTCAACTGGTATATTTACCATAGTGCAATAATTACGTTGTATAAGACATTGTTTTTCAGCTTCTGATAAGCAGGTTTTAAGTTTAGTGTTTATTTGCCTTATAGTAGGTATACTTTTATTGGAATCAAGCAATCTATTGTAATATTTTTGTATGTGAGATACTCTTAAGTCCTTTAACTTAACATTACCTAAATCAGTATCTTTAATATAATTACGATAGATGCTTTCATATCTTTCAAATGACTTGGGTTTTAAATCTTTTATTCTATATTCAAACAACCAATTGTAAAACCAATGTTCTAAAGTTATTTTATCATCTGAAATATCAGAGCTTAAATAATATTGTTTTTTATAAGCATCTAGTTTATCTTTAACTTCCTTTTGAGTTTTACCATAAAATTCTTTTCTTAGTGGTTTACCATCTTCATTATAACCAATCATTATACGAGAACGCCAACCATCTTTATATTTTCCGATAGAGCCTTCACCATTAGCTCTTTTAGTTGCCATTTGTAAACAGCTCCTTATATGATTTATAGTTATATCCATCAAAAAATGTAATACATTTCTCTAATAAGAATTTTATAACTTCATCAGCTTCTAGTGTTTCATAGAAGTTTAGCATTAATGTGTTGTATTCTTGTTTATGTTTGGCTGGTATTGATAGAACTCCTATATCATTACTTATAAGTATTAGGTTTGAGGTAAGTCGAGCAGTTCTTTTGTTACCATCATAGAAGAATTGACAATAGGACAACCATAAATTTATTATTATAGCCTTTTCTAAGGGGTTAGTTATTTTATTTATGATACTTATGTCACTTATAAATAAATTATTTAATAGAGTGGCTTCTATGCACTCATATTGAGTAGTACCAGCTATACCTATGTTACCGTTTCTAAAATCTCCAACAATTAGAGCTTCATCTTTTGCAACTATTTTATGTATAGAGCAAATTGTATCTTTATTTAAAGATAAGTTTTCTTTGTTACTTAATTTTATTATATAATCCCATGATGATTTTATATTTAGTATTTGATTTTGGTCACTTAATTTATGTCCACCTACTGTTATACCATCAAGTAATGTTTGTACTTCTGGGAATGTGAAGGGGTTATTTTCTAGGTTACCCATATCATATACAAATTCACTTATCATTCTTCTAATGTATGTTAAAGTATACTTTTTATCTCCATGAGGTAGATTCGTAGGGAATTTATGTGTGTATTTTGGTATATATGATTTATTCATGATTTTAGCTCCTTTCATATCTAATTTTTATTTATTAACTATGAATGTATAAAAGTTAATAGGTAAACCCATATTTTGAAAATGTGCAATACTAATATTCTTCATCCTCATCTTCAATAAGACCATTAGAGTTTTCTTGTATAAAATTTTCAACAAGACCATTTATCACCCAATTTAGATTTTTGGAGAAGTCTTTGAAGTCAGAGAAGCTTAAGCTAATTGGTTTTATTGTATCTGCATTATCTGTAATTTCAAACTTTTTTTTATAGTCTGTTTTTATATCATAACCATAATTTTCTAATATGTGAACTACTAAATCCAACTCTTTATCAAATACTTTTAAATTAATATTATTATTTGTTAAAGTATCTAAATCATTTTCTTCAACAATGAGTTTATTTATGGCAATTGATAAAGCAGTAGATATTTTTCTTATCATATCTAGACTAGGTATTCTTTGATTTTGCTCATATTTAGCTATAGCATGAACTGAACAACCAATCTTGTTGGCTAGCTCATTCCTTGACATATTTATCGATTTCCTATATTGTTTAATCTTTTCTCCGATTGTATTATTTATCATAATTCCACCTTAAATATATCATCAAACAATGATTGTACTTTTACACATATAAAGGAGTTATTTTCTAGATTATCTATATCATATACTAACTTACTCATAATTCTTTTAATGTATGTTAGAGTATATTTTTTATCTCCATAAAATAAATTAGTAGGGTATTTATATGTGTATTTTAGCATATATGCTTTATTAATAATTGTAACTCCATTTGTAGTTTTTTATCATTGCTTTAGATAGTATTGATATTATTTTATATTTTAGTTAGTAGTTTTTTTATTTCTTTAAGTGTATTTTCAAGCTTTTTATTTTTTTCCTTTAATTCATTATTTTCTTGTAATAATTTAAAGTAATCATTATTTTTAATAGTCATATTTTCTTTTTGAGATATTAACTTTTTTAGTCGAATGTTACTCCCATTATCTGTTGCCTCACTAAAGTAATCATAGATTGCTTCTATATTTTCTTCTGATAGACCAATATCTAATAATTCATCAATTGATTGTTTTATAAGAACATCATTTTTAATAATTTCTTTTATATCATCAGGATGTAATGAAAAATCTAATTCAGTATTAGATACACAATCTGAAAGTATCCAATTATAAACTTGATTTTCATTTAGTTCTAATTTTTCACCAAGTTTATAATATTGGTCTTTATCAGACCAAGCACCTAGCAATAAACTTGAGGTAATCCTAATATCATCATCTTCCATAAGATTTGAAATAGCATTTAAAAATTCATCAAAAGAATAGTATTCTTCTGGGAATAAAGACTGTAAAAAGTATAAAACATCTTCATTAGTCATTACTTCATTTTCAATATCAAAATAAAAGATAGTCTTTTCAATTTTCAAAGCTTTAGCGAGTTTTGATAAGGTATCTATACTAGGTATTCTTTTATCATTTTCATAATTTATTAGAGCATTTCTTGAGATGCCACTAATTTCAGCAAGTTGAATCTGTGTTAGTTCTTTTTGTTTTCTTATCTTTTTTAAGTTTTTTCCAATTTGCAATATTATCACCTCGTATAAAGTATATCCCAAAAGTACACAAATGAGAACAGAAAAATAATATATTCTCATTGACAGCACACATATGTCGACATTATAATTAAAATGTAAAGTTTACGAATGTAAACTAGAAAAAAGGAGGAAAAAGTATGGGAATCAATTTAAAAATATTTAGGATTAAAAAAGGTTTAAAGCAACAAGAACTGGCAGATAGAGTTGGTATATCAAGATATTATTTGTCAAACTTGGAAACAGGTAAGGCTAATAATCCAAGCAATGATTTGATGATTAAACTATCTAGAGCTTTAGATACAACAGTAGAAGAATTATTTTTTAGTAAGGAGGAGTAAAATATGAAAGAGAATAATAATTTAGAAGTTTTAAAGACATTACAAGCTACTTTAAACATTATTGTAAAGAATGAAGAAGAAGCACAAGAAAAAAAGCAAGGATATAAAATTATTGAAAATGCGAAAAGAAATAAAGCTGAACTTATAACATGTAAAGAAGCATCTAAGCTTTATCCTATAGGAGAATCAAAATTTAGGCAGTTATGTCACTCTAAAAATAAAGGTTTCCCTTGTATATGGATAAATAATCGAGTATACATAATAAAAAACAAATTGGATGATTGGTTTATTGAAAATGCAAATGGTATCAAGTTATAGTCTTAAAGTAGGTGTTTGCAATTGAGCAATAAAGGGTGGATAAAGCTTTACAGGGAGTTGTTGGATAAATCAATTTGGAAAGATATTAAACCAGAAAGAAAAGTAATATTAATAACTCTATTACTTATGGCTAGTCATAAAGAAAATCATGTTTTTATAGATAATAAAAAGATAAAAATAAAGTCTGGACAATTTATTTCTTCATATAGCAAAATAGCTGAAAGATGTGGTAAAGGAGTTAGTTATCAAATGGTTAGAAGTTGTTTGTTGTTTTTTAAAAATGCTGGTTTTCTAACATACGAAACAACAAACAAATATATAGTCATAACTATTGAAAACTGGGAGCTTTACCAAGATAACACAGAAAATCAACAACCTAATCAACAGACGATTAACAATCAATCAACAACAATCAAGAATATAAAGAATGAGAATAATATTATATATAGTGAAATTATAAGCAAATTTAACTCAACTTGTATTGAACTTTCAAAGGTAAAGAAACTAACAGACACAAGAAAGAGGAGAATAAATTCAATAATAAGAGAATATGATAAAGAAACTGTATTAGAGGTTATAAATATAGTTAGTAAAACAAGTTTTCTGAATGGAAACAATAATACAGGATGGAAAGCAAACTTTGATTGGATAATGAATTCAAGTAATTTTACTAAGATACTAGAAGGAAATTATCATAGCAAGGAAACTGACCTAAATAAAGATGAAAAGGTATATAATCCAGATGACTCACAATTAAAGTGGTAGGGAGGTTATATTATAAACAATTCAAACAACTTAATTAAAAATACAGAAGCAGAGCAATCAATATTAGGAAGCATTTTATTAGACTCAACAATAGTAGAAGAGTTAGAGCAAATGTTAAATGAAGACATGTTTTATCATGAGGAACATAAATACATATTTAAGGCTATAAAAGAAATAAATAAGAGAAATGAAGTAATAGATATAATAACTCTTACAGAAGAATTAAAGAGAAAAGGTCATTTGAATAATATTGGAGGTATAAGCTATATCACTAGTTTGTCAACAATAGTTCCAACAGTATCAAATTTCATGAGCTATGTAAGTATAGTTATTGAAAAATACAAAAATAGAAATATAATTGATAAATTCAATAAATTCAGTCTTGGCGAAATAGATGATAATACCCTTATATATCAGTTAGAAAATGATATAAATAAAGCTAATCAGAAATTAATAAAAAAGGATTCAAGTATAACAGCCATATCAGAGAGAGCCTTTGAATATATAAATGATGAAATAAATGAAGGTATTAAGACTGGAATAAAGTTCTTAGATGATACTATAGGAGGTTTATATGGGGGTGAACTAACTACAATAGCAGCTAAAAGTGGAAGAGGTAAAACAGCATTGGCGTTACAAATACTTAGAAATGTAATATTTCAAGGTAAGAAAGTACTTTTTATAAGTGGAGAAATGAGCGATATACAGATTCTATTTAGAAATATAGCATCACTAACTGGAATATCAGTTGTAAAGATGAAAAATAGAAATCTAAATGATGAAGAAATAGTTAAATATATACAAGCTTTAAGCATAATAAATCAGGAAAATAATCTTTATATAAATGACTCTGTAAATACAATATCAGGGATAAAGAGAGAAATAAAGAGTATTAAGCCTAGCTTAGTCATAATTGATTATTTGCAAATTTTGGATTATGAAGGTAAAGAAGTAGGAGAAGCTAAATTTGCTGACTTATCAAGGCAAATAAAAAAGATTACTTTAGATTTTAATATACCAGTTATTCAGCTTGCTCAATTAAATGATGAATTGAAGGATGAAAGACCTAAAGGGGATAGAGTAATGAGAAGCTCAAAGCAGATATATATGGATTCTAATTCAGTTATATATATTCATAGACCTACAGAAAAAGAAGCTCTTAATTATTGTAAGACAATGGGAATTGAAGATATAAGAAAGTTGAGACGAAGAGAAAAAGGTTTTGGTGCTAATTTAAGTGAGATTATTGTTGCTAAAAATAGAGATGGTGAATCAGGATTTAGACCATATTGGTATATAGGAAATTTGTTTTCCTTTGAAGAATGTAAGAAGATACAAGAGATATAAAAAAGAAGCATGATTTATTGAGTAATAGATAAATTATGTTTCAAGGAGTTTTGAATGGTAAATATATAAAACTTAATTAGATGTAATATAGATTAAAATATATTGAGTTTAGATTTAAACACTTATTAGAAAAAGGTAGTTGCCATATAAATATAACAACTACCTTTATAAATTAGGTACTTAATGTACACTAACCTAGCAATTTAAGTATATATTAAGTACCTGATGAAAGTCAAGGAGGTACTAAAATGTATGATGAAATTATAGAAATATATTTTGATTATTGGATAAATGAACACATGTATAGGAAAGTACTAGAAAAAGATGAGTATTATAATGATAGATGTAAAGAAATTAAGAAAGTTAATAAATTACTAGAAAAAAATTTATCAGAAGAAAAGAAAATGGATGTATTAATAGAGTTAAATGATTTGTTTAATTCAGTTATAGAGATTGAAAGAGAGCTTGGTTATAAACTTGGTTTTAAGGCAGGAGCTAGATTTATGATTGAATTATTAAATAGTTAATTTATATAAGAGATGTTAGAAATTTAGTAGAGGGTATAACAAATAAAAGTTTATAATATATTAAATAGTATATAATTTGTGTTTTTTGAACATAAAAAAGCTATAAGTAAATTTGTGTTTACAAAGATTTACTTATAGCTCAGCTTTTATAAGATACATTTCATTTCACTTAATAATTTTGTTTGGTGAATGTTATTTTTAAATATCTAAAAATGTAAATTATGCTATTTAATCATTTTTATATTACTTTTGATTGAATAAAGATTTATCTTTAGAAATTTCATCAGCTAGATTGGATATTGTATCATTAAGTAAAACAGTACAATCCTCTTCTAAAGCAGATTGAGCAATTGTATCTATTAAATCAAAATAAAAATTTTCATCACCAGTAAGCCTATACCAAAAATCTTGACCAACAACTACTGGATACTCTTCATTAATTCTTTTATAGTGAGCATTAAGCTCATTTTCTGTTCCATAAAAAACACCAACAATTAAGTCATTATAAGATAATGAAAGTCCATTTGTTCTAGCAAGTCTTTTAACTGAGCTAAAGTGGTCAATTATGGTTTTAACATCATCTTTATTAATAGTGTTTGGTCCAGCTTTAATTTGACAGAATTTCCTTCTACCATCAATACAATCAATAAACTCTATATCAATGCCAGAAGTTGTAGAGGCAAAACCATCTAAAGTGGTAATACAGAATTTTTGTAAATTAGTTCCAAAGGAAGTATTAATTGAAGTACCTAAAACTCTTGGATAAATCAATGCTTTAGCAATATCCTCAGGTTTATTTGATCCTGTTAAGAAACTAGCTAAGTATTTAACTAAAAAAGGATTTATATTAAATGCCTTTAAATTTAACTTAATAGTATTCTTTTTATGATTAGCAACCAAAGTATTGGTGAAAAAATCTTTGGCTTTATCTAGTATTTCTTGTTTTTCTAATTCAGTCATAAAATAATCCCCCTAAAAAGTATTAATGTCATTATACAATATATTCCATAATGTGTAAAATTATGAGGTAATATTAGGTTGTTTACAGATATTTTATTTTAAGTTTTTATAACTACTTACATAAAAATTAGAATTATGATAATATATCCTTAAATAGTTAATGTATTTTATTAACTATTTAAGGGTATATTATCTATAAGAGGTGAACTAAATGAAAAAAATAACTATTGATAAAAATAGAGTGAGAAAAATTATGAAAGAGAAAAATATAAGAAGTCAGAATCAACTGGCATTAAATATGGGCATAACTAAGAATCAGTTATCTGCAATATTATCAGAAAAATTTACACCTATAAAAAGCAATGTAGAAAAATTATGTGAAGTGTTAGATATTGGATTCGATGAAATTATGTGTTTGGAAGATGTAAATGAAAAGCAACTGAAATTTACAAATATTTGTAGCAGTAATGAAGATTATATAGAGCATAGAGATTGTACATATAAAGAACTCAGTGAATATGAATTAAATCCTAAAGAGAGAAATAAAAGTAATAAACATATAGATATAAGTAATGTACTAGCTAAAAGAGCATATACATGTGTTGAATTATTTGCAGGAGCAGGAGGATTAGCATTAGGTCTTGAAAAAGCTGGTTTTAAAGAGGTTGGATTAGTAGAATGGGATAAATATGCTTGTGATACATTAAAATTAAATAGACCAGACTGGAATGTTATACAGGGTGACATTGTTAAAATAGCAGAAAATGGAATAAAGAATTATATTGATAATAATATAGAGATAGATTTGCTATCAGGTGGTTATCCATGCCAAGCATTTAGCTATGCTGGTAAGAAGCTAGGGTTAGAGGATGTAAGAGGGACATTGTTTTATTCCTATGCTAAAATTCTAGAAGAGTTAAAGCCGAAGGTGTTTTTAGCAGAGAATGTTAGAGGTCTTGTATCTCATGATGATGGAAAAACATTAAAGACTATGATAGATGTATTTAGTGAGATTGGATACAATGTAAAGTATGAGATATTAAAGGCTGTGAACTATGGAGTTGCACAAAAGAGAGAAAGAGTTATTATAATAGGAACAAGAAAAGACTTGTCATATGTAGATTTTAAGTTCCCTAAGCCTTTAGAATATATTGTTACATTAAGAGATGCACTTAAAGATGTTCCAAAATCTGAAGGAGCTAGATATCCTGAGAAGAAGAAAAAAGTGTTAGATTTAGTACCACCAGGTGGATGTTGGATAGATTTACCAGATGAGGTGGCAAAGGATTATATGGGAAAAAGCTATTATAGTGGTGGAGGAAAAAGAGGTATGGCAAGGCGAATAAGTTGGGATGAACCATGTCTAACTTTAACATGTAGTCCTGCACAAAAGCAAACTGAAAGGTGTCATCCAGATGAGACTAGACCATTCACAACTAGAGAATATGCTAGAATTCAAAGTTTTCCTGATGAATGGGAGTTTACAGGGTCAGTTAGCCAGGTGTACAAGCAGATAGGAAATGCAGTTCCTGTTAAGCTAGGAAAGGCTATTGGATTAAGTATAGTAGATTATCTCAATAAAATAGAAAAAATATATGTCACTGAGGAAGTTGCAATAACTGAAGAAGAGTATATAATTTAACTGTTATATAAATATTTGGATATAAACACTAAAAATACTAGTCTTAAATGGCTAGTATTTTTTGTTTTTGTGATAAAATTCTAGATTGTACTTTAGCTATATAAAAATTGAATAAAAAATTTATTAGAAAAAGGTGTTTGTAAAATATAATAATTTTTTACAAATTGTGTATTTGAGGTATGCACAATTTAAGTATGAATTATAAGTTTTTAAAAATGCATTTTGATTATTTGACAATATCAAGGTATGATATAATAATTTTAAGAAATTTTAAAATATTTAAGATATACTATTATATAAAATTTATTATATCACTGAATTTATTTTTATAAATAGAATGCAAAGTGTAGAATTAGAAAGTACAAACTAGGGGGATTTAAAGATATGGAATTGGAATGTACATTGCATGAAAGATTGCTTTTAAGTAAAAAATCAGAATATATTGGAAATAATGTAAAGAAAAAGTGGAATGATGCGAAAGAAAAATTATCTATTGACAAAATAAAATATGATGATTTGAGTAAAATTTTATGCTTAGATTTCTACAGGAATTTTGATGATATGTTCAAGTATAGGGGAAAAGAGATAGATGTTAAATTGGGAAACATAAAAATTTTACTAAGAGGAGTAGGTGAGAAATGTAATAATTATTCTAGATTTATTCCAAATAAAAAATATGTCTCTATAAACAGATTTAATCCAAAAGATAGAGTATTTATATATTTAGGTGTTGAGTTAAAAGATAATGGCTGTAAAAATAATTTTGAGAATGTAAAAGAAACATGTATAAAAGAATTAGGAGCATATAAATTAAAGAATAATAATAATTATGTATCTATTATGGAATTTATTGTTCCAAGTGAATATACAAAATTAAAGGTATTAGATTTAACTATTGCTGATAGTTATAAGTATGATGAAATAATATCCAAAATATATTATATATCTTCAAACTTGAAGAATAAAGAAATAATTAAAAAGAAGATTAATAAGTATTTAATCTATATTTATTTGAAGCTTATATCAGATTATATATTTGAGTTAGTTGAAACTGATAATGCTAAAGAAAAAGAATACGAATATGCTCCATTCCATGTATTTGCAAATTATATCCAAAATAAAAGGTATAATGGAATTATTTTTAGAAGCACACGCAATAGTAGTGGTAAAAATTTAGTTTTATTTAATCCTACTTATGTAAATCCAAAGGGCAATATATATTTATACAAAATTAGTGGAACAAAATCAACTTTTATTGAAGAAGTAAAAAGTGTAAACAAAAACTATACTATAGATATATAGACTTAAGGTTTATCAAATATAACTATATTTAAGTAAGTGTATAATATATGATTTAAGAATTAATTGTTGATTTTGAACTAATAAATTATGAAAAAAAAATAAAATAAATTCTTATAATAGATTAGCTATATAAGTACTTTTGAATAAAATTAAAAATCAAAGTAACTGTAAATTACAAGATGATTAATCTCTCAATTTATTTAAATGCTTAACTTGAAAATATATTTTGAGTAAAAGTAATATTTGAAAGGGTGATAATTATGTCTAAACTAACTAGTATTAAAGATAAAATAAATCAATTAGAAGGAGGAGCATTTCAAGAGTTTTGTGATCAGTACCTATCACGTATTGGATATGATGGAATTTTTGAACTCGGTATGAAATCAGGAACAATGAAAACAACAACAGGAAATCCAGACACATATTTTAAAAGCAAGTTGAAATCTGGAAAGTATATATTTGTTGCTTATACAACACAACAAGCAGGTATTAATTCTAAAATAGAAGAAGATATCGTCAAATGTCTTGATAAAAAGAAGACAGGAATTGATAGAATTGATATAAGTGAGATAATATGTTGTCACACATCTTCAACATTAGATGCAGGTAAAGATAAAGAATTATATAAGATATGTGAGGAATGTGGTATATTACTTAGTTTATATGGGATTGATAGAATTGCTAATGATGTTTATCAATATTTTCCGATACTAGCTAAAGATTTTTTAGGTATAAGTATTGATACAAATCAGATATCAAGTATTGATGAGTTTATTAGAAGGTATGATTCTAATGAAATGATAGCTCCATTATCAACAAACTTTCAATTTCGTGAAAGTGAAATTAAAGAACTTGTAGAAGAAATTAAGCTTAATAGAGTTGTTGTAGTATTTGGAAAAGCTGGAGTAGGTAAGACAAGGTTTGTATTAGAGGGAATGAATAGGTTCTCAGCAGAAAATACGTATAGAATACTATGTATTCGTAGTAATGATTTGCCAATATATGAAGATTTAACATCATATATTCCAGTCCCAGGTAATTATTTGCTATTTGTAGATGATGCGAATGAACTTAATGGATTTAAGCATATATTACAATATTTAAACAAGGTAAAGCATGGATATAATGTTAAAATCATTGTAACAGTACGAGACTATGCTAGAAAATATGTCATAAATCAGATAAAAGAATTTGTTATACCAAAAAAAATTGAACTTAATAAATTGGAAGATGATGAGATAAAAGAATTTCTTAAAGAAAATTTAGAAATAATAAATGATTTATATCTAGAAAAAATAGTTAATATTGCAGAAGGCAATCCTAGAATAGCTTTTTTAGCAGGTAAATTAGCTAAAGATAATCAAAATATTAATAGTATTAGAGATGCAACTAAATTATATGAAATATATTATAGCAAATATATTCAATCAAGTGTTATATCAACTAACAATAAAATGTGTCTATCTGCTGGAATAATAGCCATTTTACATACTATTAATTTGGATTATTTAGATAAATTACATCCAATATTTGATTTATTTAATATTGATGAGTCTGAATTTATTGAAAACTTAAAATTTTTACATGGTATGGAATTTATTGACATATATTATGATAAAGTTGCACGTATATCAGATCAATGTTTGTCTAATTATATGATTTATCATACCTTTTTTGAAAAAAAACTAATTCCATTTTCAGAGATTTTAAATATAGGTTTCAAAAATTTTAGAGGTGGAATAGTTAGGATTATTAATATATTATTAAACATATTTCATTCAGAAGAAACAGAAAAGTACATATCAGAGGAAGTAAATAAGGTATGGGATATATATGAAAAAGAAGACGATGAGTTATTCTTTGAATTTTTAATGACATTCTGGAGCTTTAAACCAATTGAATCATTATTATATCTTGAACAAATGATTGAATATACAGAGATAGAAAATATTGATATACAAACAATTAATTTTGATAAGCATTTAGATTGCTTGACAGATAAAATTTTATTAACTTTAGGAGAATATAGAAATAGTGATTATATTTTAGAAGCACTTGAACTTATATTTATATATTGTAATAAAAAACAAAGTAAAGTTATTGAAATATATAAATTATTAGTTGAATACTTTGGAGTAGATAAGTATTCTTATAGTACAGATTATTATGTCTTGAAAAATACAGCTCAAATACTCTCTAAATATTGTAAGGATAATGAATTGATGAAACATTTATTTATTAATGTTGCGGAAAAATTTTTATCTTTAAATTTTTCACCTACTGAAATAAATGGAAAAAAATTTACAATATACACAATCTCAGTAGAGTTAACAAGAGGTTCTGAAGAATACAGAGATATAATTTGGACTAATCTTATTGAATTAAGTAAACATGATACTTACAAAGATAGAATTTTAAAAATTATTTTAAATTACTCACAAGGCTGGTATGAAGAAATAGATTCAAAGGTTTTAGAATTTGATTTGAAATATATTGAGTCTATAATTAAAAATGTAAGAAAGTTTAATGTTCTGATGACTTGTAAAGTATGTGATCAAATTATTAAAAAGTACAGTCATTATAACATTTTAATTAATAATAACTTCGAAGATATATTTAATGCTAAGGAATGGTCTATATACTCACTATTATCAGAAAAATATTATGAATGTAAAGTTAGTTATGAAGAGTGTGAAGAAAAAAGAAAGATAGCTATAGAAGAGTATGCTAAAGAGTGTGAAGAAGAGTATTTAAATGATTTTGTTTGTATATGTAATGATATCATTAAACAACTACCAGATGAATCTTGGAGTATTAATAATGGAATTGAATTGTTTTGCCAAGCACTAGAGCATAATAAAAGTAAATATTTGACATTTATAAATTGTTATTTCAATAGTGATTATAATTTATCTCTATATCCTGAATCAAATATAAGAAGGCTTTTTAAGCATATTGGAGTAAATAAAACACTTAAACTTATTAATCATAAAGATTTTGCTAGAAAAAATGAATGGAAGTACGCTTTTTTCGAAGCAATTCCTGAAGATGAAGTAAGTAAAGAGTGGATAGAAAAATTATTTGAATTTCTGAAAGAAGAGGATGATAAAAATATCAATGAATCTGCATATAGAAATTTGAGGTTTCTAGATAAATATATAGAGTTAAAACCAGATATATATATTAGTGTTGTGAAAATTATAAATGATAAATTTAAATATAGTCCTTTTATTGCACACATTTATTTATGTTTATTTTTTAATGAAAAAGCTTATAAACCATCTGAAATTATTAATATTTTTAAAGATAATACCTTGCTTTTGCAAGATATTTATTTCAAAAGTATAAATTATGATTTCAATCGTGATCACTCTGGAGTCTTTATTAAAGCTTTTATTGAAAATGATGATTCATGGCTATTACTATACATACAATATATTATTGGTAATATAAATAAGCTTAGAAATAGTAAAATTGATAGAATTAGTGCATGTTGGCTAAGTAGTAATTATCAACAAATATTTGATAATATTTTTTATGAACTTGAAAAATCTAGTGATATATATAAATGGAACTTAAAATCATTCTTTACAAGTATTTTAGCATGTGAAGAAAAAGAGCAAGTAAAAGCAAATAATCAAATAAGTTGGTTAAAACATATTATTTTTGATAATTGTAAAAATGAAAAAATTATTAGTATCTTTAGTTTGATTTCCGAATTAAGAGCTGATATACGTAGAGAGTGCATCATTTATTTTATTCAGTTAAATAAAGATTATGATATATTCAACAGATTAGAGCTTGAACCAAATCATTGGGGAGGAACAGGAAGCATGATTCCTTACATGGAACAAAGAATTAAATTTTATGAGTCCTTGATGACATACTTTACAGGAATAGAATTATTAAAGCACAAGAAACACATTATAGAAAATATTGAAATCTGGAAACGTAGAATTGAAAAAGAAGAAATAGAAGAGATTTTAGAGGAAAGAATATACTAGGTTATATGAACTTTAGTGATTGGTGAAAAAATAACTATAATAAAACAAGGTTTATTTGTAATCTATTATAAGAAACTTATGAAATTGTGAAATAATAATTAGCAGTTATTTTTTATAGAAAAAGGTAATATAAGTAATTTATTATATAGAATATTGAAAATCTAATGTTATATTAATTAAAAGAAGTATTTAAAAGAAAATTAAAAATAAATACCCCAACTATACCCCAATTGTAGAAAAGAAGAGTAAGAAAAACTATAAAAAGATATCTAAAAAATACATATAAGTATTTATATAAGTAGCATTATAAAAAACAACAAAACAATCAAATAACCACTTATAGATTCCCCTCGTCTCCACCATTAAAAGCCACCAAAAATATTAGCAATTTGCTAATATTTTTTTTGTGAAAATTATTCTAATAACATATATAATTAACTTATAAAACATATATGAAGGGGTAAAACTATATGGCTAAAATTGACAACATGATGTCTATATTATGGATATTAAACTCAGATAAAAAAGTTACTGCAAAACAAATATCTGAAAAACTAGAAATAAATATAAGGACTGTCTACAGATACATTGATGCATTATCTGCTAGTGGAGTACCTATAATTTCAGATACAGGTCATAATGGTGGGTATAGCCTTTTAAATAACTTCATTAAAGCACCTCTTTTTTTTGATACAGAAGAGCAAACTGCTCTACTTCATGCAGCTATATTTGCTAAAGAAGAGGGATGTTTCTTAGATGACACATTAGATAAAGCAACATCAAAGTTAAAAATGTATTCAAATCAAAAACAAGAAGAAATTTTAACAAAACATTTAATAGGTTTTGAAGTAATAAAACCCACTGGAAAAATATCTATAGAATCTGTACTTAAAAAGTTGAAAAATAGTATAGTAAATGAATTATCTATAGAAATCAACTATCGTACAGGTCGTGAAGAAAAATCAAAATGTAGGATTATAAATCCATATGGAATTGTTCGTTGGAATAATAATTGGTACATAGTAGCATTTTGTCAAATGAGAAATGAGATTCGTAGTTTTAGGGTAGATAGAATTAGTAGTGTCATAGAAACATCAAATACTTTTAGTAGACCAAAGGAGTTCTCTGCAAGTGAATTTTTTATAAAAGGGATTATGGATGAAACAAAAGATGAAGATAATCTTATAACATTAGTTATAGAAGGAAGGATGAATGCATTGGACAACTTATGTCAGCATTGGCTTCTAGGATATTATTTGAAAGAAAGGACTCCAAATAAAGTAATATTTAAACTTCAAGAAGATATAATATTTACCTATATACCAAATATACTTATACCTTATAGAAAATCGATACAAATAATTGAACCATTAAGTCTTAGAGATAAAATGGTTGAAAATTTACTCGAATTAATTAATCATTATCAAATTTAATAACTTGACTGACAGAGTATGTCAGTTAAGTTATTTTACAATTAGGTATATTAATTAATCATATAAGGAGAAAAAAATGAAAAATAGAAAAGTATATATGTATGTATTTGATACTATGTCAGATTGGGAAGTTGGATATTTAACTGCTGAATTAAATACAGGAAGATATTTTAAAAAAGGATTAAAACCATTAAAAGTACTTACAGTAGGAGTTAATAAAAATCCTATTATAACAATGGGTGGATTAAAAGTTTTACCTGAGCTTACAATTGATGAGTTTAATATGGAAAGTAATGATTTATTAATTTTGCCAGGGGGAAATACTTGGACATCTATAGGTCATGAGAAAATATTAGAAAAATCTAAAGAAGCTTTTGAACAAGGGTCTATAGTTGCAGCTATTTGTGGTGCTACTTTAGGGCTAGCTAAAAAGGGTTTACTAGATTTTAGAAATCATACAAGTAATGATTTAGAATTTCTAAAAATGGTGATACCAAGTTATTCTGGAGAAAAATATTATAAAATGGAATCTGCAGTTAATGATGAAAATTTAATTACTGCTTCAGGAATTGCACCATTAGAATTTACGATACAAGTTTTAAAAGTTTTAGATGTTTTTAAAGAAGAAGCATTAAGTTCTTGGTTAAACCTTTATAAAACTCATGATTCTAAATATTTTTTCGAACTAATGAATTGTAATAAAGAAGTTTAAGGTTTGTTTTTAAATGTAATGTAGTATAATATAGTTATAGATAAAATAAAAAGAAACTATAATCTAGTGGGTAGAGTAGTGGTTTCTAGTATAGATTACTTTTTAGTGAACTTGAATTTAATTTTAAATTCAAATTCTAAACCACTTTTTCTACGACCAATAGATAAGTGGTTTTTTATTTTATCATATATGTAATTAGTACTTATAGCAATACAAATAGAAACGATAGCTCCTATAATAAAATTTATAATTAGTTCTATACAGAGTACACACTATAAGAACTAGGACTATATGAAACCACCACTCATAGATTGTAGTTTCTTTTGTTGTGTTATATCATAGAATAGTAAAGTGATGTATATTTTTAATAAAAACTTAGAGTTGTATATGAAATGAATTAATCGTGGGTATTATTCCTGCGATTCGTCTCCAACAATTTGTAAAAAAGAATAATGAAATACTTGGAAATACTAGTCAATATTGACTAGTATTTTTTATTTTGGTGATGAAATCTACCAACCGTATCTCAACCACAGAAAAATGTTTTTTGAGGGGATATGGGGGTGCATTTAGGTTGTATAATTATATATTTCAATATTACATGTTCATTAGGAAAATAGTTAGCAAATGATATGATTGATAAAATAGATATAGTAAACTAATCTAGCACTGTATTGTAATGTTTTAAAGAATATGTTTTTATAGTAGAAGAGTTTTTTAAATAGACAGCTCCATAAAAATGAGTGAATAAGTAGTTTTATAATATTATTTGTAACTATTTGATGTTTATTATGAAATTTTTTATAAGTTATATTTATCAAGATATTACTAAATATTTACAATATTCTATTGCAATTTATTTGGAAAAGTTATATATTTATAACATAAGGTATTATAAATATATAAATTTTAAGGAGTGATTTTATATGTCTAGATCAGAACTTGGTGTTAAAGCAAATCTTGTTTCAGAGTTACTAATGCTATCCTATTTTTTTATAGACTTATTATTAAAAAAGTTTATTTTTAAAGGGGAAGGTATTTGGGTTACTTTTATAATTTTATTAGCTTTTTGGGCATGTGATTTCATGTATAATAAGAAATATAATGATTTAGTTGATGAGGCATCAAAATTTATGCTATTAAAGGTTGATCAGATTGCATCAAAAATAATGCTATACTCTATGTTTGTAATAGCTGTTTTCTTTTCAGCCAATCATACAAGAGCTTTGGATATATCAAATTTAGATATAGGTATAATTCTTATTGCTGTTTTATTTATACAATCTTTATCTAAATTAATTTTGTATATATATTTTGATAAAAGGGGGATATGTAACTAAGTGGCAATATTGATGAAAACAAAAATTAAAGAATATAGAGAAAAGCTCCTTATGACACAAAATGAACTTGCCAAATCAGTTGGGGTAAGACGTGAGACTATTGTGCACTTAGAAAATGGAAAATATAATCCTTCTTTAAAGTTAGCGATGGATATTGCTAAAGTATTTAATACTACAGTAGAAAATTTGTTTGAATTTATTGAAGAAGAATAGTGGATAGATTGTAAATATTTATAAGATGATTAATGAAATATAGTTATTTAATTATTAAGTTTGTTAAAAATATTTATATATAATATAATGTGTGATTAAGGTTAGATTATAATTGTTTTAAGATAAGAAGAGTATTATAAATTATAAAAATTAGTGAATATACAGTTAATTAATAAATAATAAATAAAAATTTAAAGTTTAGATGCGAGGAGAAGGTATAGTTTTATAGAAGCTAATAAGACATTGTTGCAATCACTATATAAAAAAATTATATTACAATTTTCCAAAAATACAGGTAAAAGTTTGGATTATTTATATACTTCTGAAACATATAAACTTATAAGTGAGGGTGTATCAGATATGCATTGTAAGGGTCATATATACTTAACTCAAGAATTAATGCTAGAAAATGGATTAATGTATCATAAGGGCTATCCAAGGTAAATAGTTAAAAAAGCAGATAGAGTCTGGAAATATTTATGTGTATTTTTTAAATGAAAATTTATTTTTTAAGTGAAAATTAGATATTTATTGATAAGGCTATGGTTGTAAAAATCATAGCCTTACTTTCATGTTTTTCTATTTTTCGAAAAATTATTATCTATTTAAGAAAATTTCTTGATTTTTTTGAAATATTTCTTTATTAACTTAGAGTTAAATTTCTTTTTTAAAAATAAATACTTAAATGGGTTAAAATCTGAGTCCGATTTCTAATTATCTGAGTCCATTTTTCAAAAATATCCATATTTGCTAAGTATAATGATTTGTGTAAAGAATCATCTGAAGGAAAAATATACTTTGATTTAGTAACCTTTCTTAATAATCTATTGTAACTTTCTATTGAATTTGTAGTATATATCAATGTTCTCATCTCTTGAGGATATTTAAAATATGTTGCTAGTTCATTCCAATTATTTTGCCAACCTCTTAATGCTTTGTATATTGATTACCCCATTTTTTCTCTAAGAACGATAGATCACTTAACGCTACTTCTTCTGTAATTGCAGCATATACTTTCTTTAAATATTTTGCAAATTCTTTTCTATTTTTGTATGATATATAATTTAAAGTGTTTCTAATTTGATGCACAACACATCTTTGTATTTCAGTATCAGAAAATACTGCTTTAATTGTATCAGAAAATCCAATTACAGAAGCTATTAATATAACCTTAACTCCTCTATTTCTAACATATGTAAATACATTTAGCTAATACTTTCAACCTTTATTTTCTCCAATCCATATCCCTAAGACCTCCTTTATACATTCTAAGTTAATACCTATAGTTATATATGTTGCTTTGTTTATTATTCTACCTTCACTTCTAACTTTATAATGTATAGTATCCATAAATACAATTGGATAAATTATACCAAGTGGTCTATTTTGCTATTCATGAGCTAAAGGTATAACTCTATCAGTAATTTTAGCTATTAGTGAATGGGATATATCAATTCCGTAAATATTTTTAAGATGACTTGATATATTTCAAGTAGACATGCCTTTTGAGTACATTCCAATCACTTGGTTCTCTATTCCTGATATATCATTTTCGTAGTTTCTAATTACCTTTGGTTCAAAATCTCCATTTCTGGCCCTTGGAATATTTAAAGTTATTTCTCCAAAATCTGATTTAACATTTTTATTTTTATATCAATTTCTAGAGTTTTTAGTGTTTCTATTATTATATCTATCATAACCTAAATGCTCATCAAGCTCTATTTCTAACATCTGGTGAATTGTACTTGCAAATAAATTTTTCAACATATCTTGAACATCTGTAGTTATTTTAACATCATATTCTTCAATAAGTTTTTTTCACTTTGTTAAAGATAAAAAGTGTGAACTTTTCTTTATATAGTGATATTTGATGTTCTAATCATCACTACTTTTTGGAAAAATACACACTTTATATTAAAGCCACTAGAAATAATAGAAGAATATAAATTTACTTATAGAGTTATCCTAGATATTTTTATTTAGTTGATTAAAGTAATATCAAACATAATATATTTACCAGTTAATAATACACCAATATTAAAATCTCCACTTTCGATATTTACTGATTTTAACTTTCCATCTTCATTAGATGCAAGTTCATTTATTTGATTATTTAAATCAGAGTAATCTATATTATTTTTAACTATAATATTTGATAAACTATGAAATAAAGTATCCTCTACTTTGAATTTATTACCTTTAAATGTATCTTTATCAGTATTTATTGCTAAAGTAACTCTCCAAGATCCTTCATTAGCTTTAGAAATATATTCTGCAATTAAAATATCACCAATTGTAGTGTTTGAATTATTCATATGTGCCTTATAAATATCTCCAGGTTTTTTTTCTATACCTTCATCAAATTCTCTATCCTTAATCTCTATACCATTTTCTTTAAATAGTTTTTCTACTTGAGGTAAGACTTCTTTATTTAATTTATCCATCTTTTCTAAAGTAAAATTAGATACACTTTGAGTATCAGATGGTACTTGAGTTATTTTATTACTCTTATTGTTATTATTTGCTGATTCACATCCTATAGTTAAAGATGTTGTTGCTACTAATAAAAGTGCTACTATGTGATTTTTTGTTATTTTCATACTTTTTCTCCTTATATATAATCGTTTTATTTGATAATAAGAAGTTTATAATATATTAAAATGAAACTCAATGCTATAGCTAAAGAGTAAACATACAATTAACATATGATGTATAGTTTGTAGCGTATTAATTTATGGATGATACTAAAGGAAGAATTTCCATAATAAAACAAAGAGATTAGCTTGTGATAAATCAAATATACAAGAACTACGTTTATGTAAACATAAGATTAACATTAAGATGTTACACTCATACCAGAGTTAAGGATTAGCTCTAAAGCCTAACATTTATCAAAGTAAATATTAAGATGTTATATTGGTGATGAGAAATACAAATATAAGATAAATTATGGAAAATATTAAAGTGTAATTATATATTTACAGTACTTTACAATACTTAAGGAGGAATATCATGAAAAAACCAAAAAAACTTATAGTTATAGCAGCTATTACAATAACTCTAGCAGGATCGGGGGCATACATAGGGCTTAATAAAAATGCAGAGGCAAAACAACAACAGCAAATGAATTTAACAATGAACACTCTATCAGTAGAAAAAGGAAATATAAAATCAGTTGTATCAGCTGGAGGAAAAGTTTCATTAATTGATGCAGAAGGAAACAATCCAAATGCCATTAAAATAATTGTATCAGTGAATCAATATGATGTATCTCAGTTAGAAGTAAATCAAATAGTTGAGATAAATGCAAAGGCATTTCCAGATGAAACTATAAAAGGAACAATAACTGAAATATCTAACAAAGCAGAAGAGGGAGAGAGTCCGACATACAATGTAACTGTGGCAGTTTCTAACCTGATACTTGAAGTTGGAGAGAGTAAATACGAAGAAATAAGTGTAAGAAAAGGACCATCTAAAGAATATGGAAAAGTAGCTAAAATAGAAAAAGGAGATAAATTCCACATATTAGAAAGAAAAGGAAGCTGGATGAGAGTTAGATTAGAAGATAACACACAAGGGTGGATACAAAAACATGGAGTTAAGTTAGAAGGAATAGATAAAAAAGATGTAAAGGTAAAAATAGCTAGCAATGATACAATTCTTAGAAAGAATAATGCATCTAATAGTAAGAGTCTTGGTAAATTATTACAAGGTGAAGAAGTAGCAATACTAGATAAAAAAGAGAATTGGTATAAAGTTGAAACTAGTGACAAAACTATTGGATGGATTTTAGAAAATAATTTAACTATACAAAGTCTTAAAGATGGTATGTCTGTAACAGGTACAATCATAATAAACGAAAAAAATGATGTAATAAAGATTCCTGTAATGGCGGTTCAAAAAGATGAAAAAGGATACTTTGTTACTCTTGCAAGTACAAGTGAAAAAAAATACATTGAAACAGGAATTACGGATTCAGAATATATAGAAGTTACAAAAGGACTTTCAGAAAATGAAAGTATAAGTATACAGTCATTTAAAGGCTCTGTTGAAAATTCAGGGGCAGAATTAAGTTCAACAATGGAAAAATCAATAGAATAGAAAGGTGATAATATATGAATGATTATGTAATACAAGCTAAGGACTTAGTGAAATCATATATCATAGGCGATGAAAAAATAACTATATTAAAAAAGGTTTCATTAGATATTAAAAAAGGTGAATTTGTATCTATAATAGGTCCATCAGGTTCAGGTAAATCAACTTTTATGAATATTATTGGTTGTTTAGATTTAGCTGATAATGGTGAATACATACTGGACGGAAAAAGTATAACATCACTAAGTGAAGATGAGTTAAGTGCTGTAAGAAATAAGACAATAGGATTTATATTCCAAAGCTTTAACTTATTAAATAAATTATCAGCTTTAGAAAATATAGAACTTCCTCTTATATACCAAGGTAAAACGCCTAAAGAAAGAAGAGAAATAGCTATAGAATGTCTGAAAAAGGTTGGACTACAAGATAAATTAAATAATAGGCCGAATCAATTATCTGGAGGGCAACAACAAAGAGTAGCAATGGCAAGAGCTCTAGCTACAAATCCACAAATACTTCTAGCTGATGAGCCAACAGGAGCATTAGATAGTAAAACAAGTAAAGAAATACTTGAGATATTAGAAGGTCTAAACCAAGAAGGTAAAACTATAATTATGATAACTCATGACATGGATATAGCAAGAAATGCTAAAAGATTGATAAGAATTAAAGATGGTGAAATTTTTGAATAGGGGGTGGCGTATATGAATATTTTCCAAATAGTTAAGATGGCATTAGGAGAAATCAAAGCTAATAAACTACGCTCATTTCTTACTATATTAGGTATATCAATTGGTACAGCCAGTGTAATTCTATTCGTTACAATATCTATAGGTAGTAAACAAAGTATGTATAAAAGTTTTGAATCAAAGCCACTAGATTTAATAACTACAAGTGTATATGGAGATAAAAAAATAACTGAATTTGATATAAAAGTATTGAAAAGTAGTTCGAATGTAAAAGAAATATCTCCAGAAATAAGTGATTCAGCAACTGTGAGTTATGATAAAAAAGATAGTAAAAAAAGTATAGTTGGAACGGATGAAAACTATGCAAAACTAAACAACACTAAAATCAAGAGTGGTAGATTTATTATGCCAATTGACAATGATAAATCAACTAAAGTTATAGTATTAGGGAGTAAAGTTGCCAGTGAATTATTCCCTAAAGGAGATGCACTTGGAAAAACAATAAATATTAAGTCTATACCATACAAAGTTATAGGTGTATTAAGTAAGATTGATGAAGCTTATAATAGCCCAGAAGATGATACTATATATATGCCTTATAAAACAGCACAAATTGTTTTAGGAGTAAGTGATATATCTAAATTAAATGTACAATCTGCTTCAAATGATAGTGTTACAAATACAATGGATGAAATAAAAGCTCACTTTACTAAAAAAGGTATGGCACCAAACGATTCTTATGTATCAAGTAATAAAGAAATGATAGATTCAATGAAATCAATGGATGCCATTATGAACCTAATGGTAGGAGCAATAGCAAGTGTATCTTTATTCGTAGCAGGTATAGGTATAATGAACATGATGTTAGTATCTGTAAATGAGAGGACTAAAGAAATAGGTATAAGAAAAGCGTTAGGGTCTCCTAGAAACTTTATACTAGTACAGTTCTTAGTAGAATCTCTTACAATAAGCTTAATAGGTGGAATATTAGGTTCTTCAATAGGTATACTTGGATCATTTCCAATACTAGGAACAATGGGGGCTGAGCCTTATATAGCATGGAATGTAGTATTTGCTGCAGTTGGATTTGCAGTATTTATGGGAGTAGTGTTTAGAATATCTCCTGCAAATAAAGCATCTAAGTTACAACCAATAGTAGCACTTAAATCAGAATAAAATTACACATCAAATAATTTGTTAGATAATTAATATACTGTTTAGCAAATTTAATAAATATTAGTTTTATGAAAAAGGTAATAAAATAAAAAATATATAAAATAAAAGGAGAGAAAAAATGAAATTTAATAAGAAATTTACAGCAATAGTAATAGTATCAATAGTGGCTCTTAGTGTAATTGGATGTGAAGGTAAGAAGGAAATAAATAATACACCAAAAGAGACAGAGCAACAGAATAATTTACCAAAACTAGGCGAGGAACAAATAGAAAAAGGTCTTGAAGATGGAACAATAGGACGTGATCAATAAAAAATATATATGATTACATCAAATACTTTAGAATAATATGAAACATAAAAATAAACCTAGTGGTTAATAACAAGATACTGGGTTTATTTTTATTTTATATAATTAATATTTAATAAAATTCAGTGATATGCTTATCTTTAATATACAAAATGTGTATACTTATAAATAACTTAACATTACTTATTATATAATAAGTAGATGGATGTTTTATAATCCCAATTAATGAGCTTAAAACATATAAATATATCGTCAACTCGTTGCTAAAGCAACAGATACAGCCGTTATCTACATGAAATAGTGCGTCTACATATGGTTTAAGTGAAGCAAATTTTTTATTTATGAAGTGGCAAAAGATTAATATATAGTTATAAGTTATGAAATTTCTGCTTTATACGCTAATGAAATATAGGAATTAGTAAATAGTGGAATTATGTTTATAAAAAATAACTAAATTAAAGTATCCTAAGTAAATATGATGATAACCGAAAATGCTTATACCAATTGGATATGAGTATTTTGTGCTTTAATATAAAATAAGCAACTATATAAAAATCTATTAAGAATTAGAATATAGCTATTATAGATTTATTTTCTACAATTAACAATATAGCATGAGATATAAATCGAAGAGCCTAAACAATAAACTTATAAGGTAGAGGAATTAATAGTATGTTCAACTAAACTGAGAAAAAACAATATATTTTATTAGGATTGGTATTTTTAATATCGTTTATATTAATATCTGTAAGGATAGTAGTATTTAAAATATTTACACAGATTATGAATTTTTCAGATTTTTATTAATTTCAATAGAGTTTTTTGTAGTACTAAGTATAGATTACTTTATATTTATATTGATTCAAAAAAATATTAAATTAGACTCATAAATCTTTTTATTATTGATATAGATTCTAATTCAAATGAAAAAGTTAGTAGTTGAATTTATGAGTAAGATAAATGACCTTCTATGATAAAAATTATGATGAGAGTAACAAAAAAGATTATAGTCTATATATATAAATATAAAATACATTGAAAGAAAACGTTGACAAAATATATCTAATGTTTTATCATAATAATTGGAATTAGGTAGTAATTGTTTAAGTACAAGCTAAGCTTATTCATTAATAATAGCAGTATCCTAGGAAGGATTGTGCCCATTATTATGGATAAGCTTTTTTTATGCTCAAAAGGAGGATAATCATGATAATTAATAAGATATTAAATAATAATGTTGTAATTACATTAGATGGCAATGATGAAGAAATTATTGTCATGGGCAGAGGCATTGGATATCAAAAATCAAAAGGCGATTTAATAGATAAAACTAAAGTAAATAAAGTATTTAGAATATCAAATAAAGAAATATCAAATAAGTTGCAGGAATTACTTAATAATATTCCTATGGAGCACATGAAATTATCAAGTGAAATTATAGAGTATGCACAAATAAAGTTAAACAAGAAGTTAAATGAAAGTATTTATATATCATTAAGTGACCATACATATTCTGCAATTCAAAGAATGAAAGAAGGAATAAACGTAAAGAATGCAATACTTTGGGAAACTAAAAAGTTCTATAAAGAAGAGTTTGAAATTGGAATGAAAGCGCTAGATATTATTGAAAGCAAAACAGGTGTAAAATTACCTGAAGATGAAGCTGGATTTATAGCTTTTCATATAGTAAATGCTCAGTTAAGTGAAGGTCATACTTTGGCATCTGATATTACAAAGTTAATACAAGAAGTACTTAGTATAGTTAGATATCATTTTAGGATAGAATTTCATGAGGAATCAGTATTTTATTATAGATTTATAATGCATCTGAAATTTTTTGCACAGAGATTACTTTCAAATAGTGTACATGAAGGTGAGACAGATAAAGACTTATTAATTATTATTAGGTCTAAATATAATAAAGAGTTTGAATGTGTAGTTAAAATTAACAATTTTATTAAAAAACAATATAACTACATATTAACAGATGATGAACTTATATATTTAACAATACATTTAGCTAAAGTAGTTAAAGATTCAAATATGTAAGTTGATAATTTTTCAGCAGTATATAGGCAGTATATAGTAAGAGTTATTGAAAGGAGTGATACTAACAAAACTATACCTATGGTTGGATGGTAACATTGAGTTGGCCAAACCTTCAAATTTCAAAAAATTAATTTAAAAGAAATATGGAGGAAAAAATGGGAAAATACAAACAATTAGCACAAGACATAGTAAAAAATGTTGGTGGAAAAGAAAATATTAGTGGATTAGTACACTGTATTACAAGACTACGTTTTACATTAAAAGATGAAAGTATAGCAAATGACGATGTGTTGAAAAATATGGAAGGTATTGTTACTGTAATGAAAAGTGGAGGGCAATATCAAGTAGTTATAGGAAATCATGTTGAAGCTGTCTATAAAGATGTAGTTGAAATAATTGGCTTAGATGACTCAAGTGCAAATTCGGAAACGAAAAAGTCAGGTAGTATGTTGGATAAGTGTATAGATATAATATCAGGAATTTTTCAGCCAGTACTAGGAATAATGGCAGCCTGTGGTATGTTAAAAGGATTTAATGCTTTATTTGTAGCAATGGGATTATATAGTAATGTGTCTGGTGGATATATGGTAATAAATGCAGCAGGAGATGCATTATTTACATTCCTTCCTTTATTTTTAGGATATACTTCAGCTAAAAAATTTGGTCTAAAACCAATGTTAGGATTAGCACTAGGAGCTGCAATGTGTTATCCTGCCATACAAGGTAGCAGTATATCGGCAGGTACAGATGCAATGTATACTTTATTTAAAGGAACAATGTTTGCATCACCAGTATATATTGATTTCTTTGGATTACCAATAATATCAATGGATTACACTGGAACAGTTGTACCAATTATATTTATAGTGTATTTTGCATCTAAGTGTGAAAAATTATTTAACAAGATTGTTCCAGACTTAGTTAAGTTTTTCTTTGTACCAATGCTTACATTATTGGTAGCAATACCTGTTGCACTTATAGTTATAGGTCCTATAGCAACATTTGGCTCTACACTTATTTCGCAAATTGTAATTTCGATAAGAGATTTTAGTCCACTATTAGCAGGTGCTATAGTAGGGTTCACTTGGCAAATTCTTGTTATTTTTGGTATGCACTGGGGATTCATTCCTGTATATATAAACAATGTTATGACTTTAGGATACGATAATGTTATGATGCCATTCTTTGCTTGTACATTTGCAAGTTCAGCAGTTGTATTAGCTATATTCTTTAAGACTAAAGATAAGAAATTAAAAGAGATGGCAATACCAAACTTTATATCTGGTATATTTGGAGTTACAGAACCAGCAATTTATGGAATATTATTACCTTTAAAGAAACCATTTATAATAAGTTGTATTGCTAGTGGTATTGGAGGAGCTTTCTATGGATTCTTTAATCTTAGAAAGTTTATAACTGGAGGGATGGGAATATTCGAACTTCCAGCAATGATTGAACCAGATGGGGGAATGGGTAACTTAATAGTAGCTCTTTCTGGTATAGCTATATCAATGGTTGTAGCTTTTGTATTAACTATGGTGTTATATAAAGACAAGAAAGAAGAAGCAAAAGATAAGGGAAAAGAGGAAATAAAAGAAGAAACAAAAGAAGTTAAGTCTACTAAATTAGAAAAAGAAATAGTAGTAAGCCCTATAAAAGGTGAAGTATTAAATTTAAGTGATATAGAGGATGCGGCATTTGCATCTGGTGTACTAGGTCAAGGTGTAGCAATAATACCTAGTGATGGAAAGGTAGTTGCGCCAGTAGATGGAGTGGTTAAAACTTTATTCCCAAGTTTACATGCTATAGGAATTCTCTCAGATGAAGGTGTTGAAGTGCTTATTCATATTGGATTAAATACTATTCAGTTAGAAGGAAGAGGTTTTGAGGCATGTATAAAGCAAGGTGATAGGATTACAAAAGGTCAAACTATATTAAACTTTGATATTGATGTAATAAAGAAATCGGGATATAGTGTTGTAACTCCAGTTGTTATTACAAATTCATCACAATTTTTAGATGTGGTAGAAACAAAAAGTAAAAATGCTGAATTAGAAGATAATCTGATTACAGTTATATTTTAGGAAGAGATTAAAGTATTAATAAAAGACTAAAGCATTAGCATAAGTTAATGCTTTAGTTGTAATTTTAGGAGGCTTAACTATGAGTTTTAAAAAAGATTTTTTATGGGGAGGAGCTACTGCAGCTAATCAATGTGAAGGTGGATATAATGAAGATGAAAGAGGTCTAGCAAATGTAGATGTATGTCCAACAGGAAAAGATAGAACAGCAGTTATTACAGGAAAATTAAAAATGTTTGATTTTGATGATGAGCATTATTATCCAGCTCAAACTGGTATTGATATGTACCATAATTATAAAGAAGATATAAAGTTATTTGGTGAAATGGGATTTAAAGTATATAGAATGAGTATTGCATGGAGTAGAATATTCCCAAAAGGTGACGAAGAAACACCAAATGAAAAGGGGCTTCAGTTTTATGAAAATATATTTAAAGAATGTAAAAAGTATAACATAGAGCCACTAGTTACTATTACACATTTTGATTGTCCAATGCATTTGATTGAAAAGTATGGTGCATGGCGTAATCGTAAAATGATAGGCTTTTATGAGAAACTATGTAATGTTATCTTTAGAAGATATAAAG
Organism: Clostridioides sp. ES-S-0001-03; assembly: GCF_020676075.1. NCBI lineage: Bacteria > Bacillati > Bacillota > Clostridia > Peptostreptococcales > Peptostreptococcaceae > Clostridioides > Clostridioides sp. ES-S-0001-03. The sequence goes on from NZ_JACVWJ010000001.1 coordinate 307,280, forward strand.
GATTAGTGAAGTATTGGTTAACTTTTAATGAAATAAATATGATTTTACATGCTCCATTTATGGGTGCTGGTATTTGTTTTGAGGAAGGAGAAGATGTTGAAAAGATAAAATATCAGGCTGCTCACCATGAACTTGTAGCTAGTGCAGTTGCAACTAAAATAGCACATGAAGTTGATGCAAATAACTTAGTTGGATGTATGTTTGCGGCTGGAAGTGTATATCCTTATAGTTGCAATCCTAATGATGTATGGGAAGCTACGAAGTTAGATAGAGAAAATTATTTCTTTGTAGACGTGCAATCTAGAGGAAAATATCCTAATTATGCATTAAAATATATGGAACAAAAGGGTATTACACCAGAAATGGAGATTGGTGATATTGAATTATTGAATAAATATACAGTAGATTTTATTTCATTCTCATATTACAACAGCCGTTGTGTTAGAACTGATGAAAACTCAGATGATGTAGCTGAAGGAAATATATTTACATCTGCTAAAAATCCATATCTTTCATACAGCCAATGGGGATGGCCAATTGACCCACTAGGTCTAAGAATTACATTAAATCATGTATATGATAGATATGAAAAGCCATTATTTATTGTAGAAAATGGATTAGGTGCAAAAGATATAGCTGATGAAAATGGCTATGTAGAAGATGATTACAGAATTGATTATTTAAGAGAACATATAAAAGCTATGTACGATGCAGTTTCTATAGATGGTGTAGATTTATTAGGTTATACTACATGGGGGCCTATTGATTTAGTAAGTGCTGGCACAGGTGAAATGGAAAAGCGTTATGGATTTATATATGTAGACAGAGATAATATTGGTAATGGAAGTTTGAGAAGAACGAAAAAGAAAAGTTTTGAATGGTATAAGAAAGTAATTGCTTCAAATGGTGAAGATTTAGATTAGGGAAGAAGAATATAAAACTAATGATATGTATGATTTTTTCTATTTTACCTACCATCAAAATTTAAGATAATTAAAAAAGAAATAATAAAAAATAATATATAAAAATCCAAAAAGGAAGTTGAACTTAAAGTTTGATTAGAAAAAATCAATTTTGAGACAACTTCTTTTTAATGTTTTTGATACTAATATAGCATGCACTATGGTACGAGTATCTTTAAAATTAAATAGCTCACCAAACATAGTTTTATTTCTCAAATGATGACCATATACTATTACACCTTTACCATTTTAAAAATTATTTCTATAATCCATGAAGATACTACCTATTGTAGAGTTTAAATGAATACTTATAAAACAATCGCAATTACTGGAGTCTCCTTTTGAGCTTATTGAGTATAGAGAATGGAATTTATCATCTAATGGAATAGTTCTTTTTAAAAGATTCTTTGCAATTAACCATGATATAGACTTCTAAAAATTATTTAGTGAAAAGGAACTCAGAGTGTATAATAAAAGTTCCTTTTTCAAAAGGAAAACTATTGTCATTTTCGAACTTTTATTATCCTGATATTATTTAAATATAACAACAACAAAATAAATCACAAACAAATCAAAACTAAAATTTAAAATATCAGGAGGTACAATATGTTAATAAATATGAAGGAAATGTTAAAAGTAGCACAAGAAAATCAATTTGCAGTACCAGCATTTAATATAGGGAGTGGGCAAATACTTAAAGCAGTAGTACAGAGTGCTAATGAAAAAAATGCACCAGTAATACTTGCAATACACCCAAATGAGTTAAGTTTCCTAGAAGATAGCTTTGTAGCTAGTTGTATAGAAGAAGCAAATAAGAGTAAAGTACCTATGGTAATACATTTAGATCATGGGGCAAATAAAGAGCAAATATTAAGAGCGATAAAATGTGGATTTACATCAGTAATGATTGATGGCTCACATTTATCATATGAAGAAAATGTAGCAATATCTAGGGCAGTAGTAGAAATTGCAAAAGGATTAAATATATCTGTAGAAGGAGAACTTGGAACAATAGGAACAACTGGAACATCAGGAGAAGGTGGTTCTGATGAAATAATATATACAAATCCACAATTAGCTAGGGATTTTGTTGAAAAAACAGGTGTAGACACATTAGCCATTGCAATTGGTACAGCACATGGTATATATCCAAAAGGGTTTAAACCAGAGCTTAAATTAGATTTATTAAAAGAAATAAAAGAAGTAGTAGATATACCTTTAGTTCTTCATGGCGGATCGTCAAATCCAGATGAAGAAATAGCACAAGCAGTTAAACTAGGAGTTTGTAAAGTAAATATTTCAAGTGATGTTAAATCAGCGTATTATAAGAAGTGCAGAGAAGTATTAGAACAAAATCCAAGTTTATATGAACCAGATGCTATATATCCACAATGTATAGAAGCTGCAAGGGAAGTTATAGAATTTAAAATGAATTTATTCAATGACATAGATAAATTAAAATGCTTTTCACCAAAAGAAGAATCAGTGATTGGATAACAAATTAAAGGGAGGGGCGAATTTATGGTAGATAAAATATTACGTAGTGATTGTATTGTATTAGATAAACAATTACAAACTAAAAAAGATGTAATTGATTATATGGCAAATCATTTGTATCATGGAAATTATATAAATGATAAAGAAAAGTTTATAATTGATATTAATAAACGTGAAAAAGAATCACCAACTAACATGGGAAATTTAATAGCTATCCCTCATGCTAAGTCAAGTACAGTAAAGCGACCTGTAATGATGTATTTAAGAACAGATAAGGATATCACGGATAATGATGGTCAAAAACTTAGGTCATTTTTTATGATAGCAGTTCCAGAGTCAGGTTTAGACGAGCATCTTAAGATTATATCTAAACTAGCTACATATTTAATGGATGAAAATCTTATTAAGAACCTACTAAGTGCAGAAACTCCATATGAAATATTAGATATATTTAATTATAAAGCTGTAGAATCAGGAGATTCAAGTAATAATCAAAATAAAGGTCTTATAGTTGGAATAACAGGATGTCCAACAGGTATAGCTCATACTTTTATGGCAAAAAAAGCGTTAGAAGAAGCAGGTCAAGAACTTGGATATGAAGTTAAAATAGAAACACATGGAGCCATAGGTGTAGAAAATAAGTTAACTAAAGAAGATATAAAAAGAGCTGAATACGTAATAATAGCTTGTGATAGAGAAGTTCAAACAAGTAGATTTATAGGAAAGAAAGTATTACAAAAGAAAGTAGCAGATGCTAAGAATGTTTCATTAGCCAAAAATTTAATTATAAATGCTGAAAATGGAATGGCTAAAGAAATTAAGCCAGGTGGAAAAACTTTAGAAGATTCAAAAGAAATACTTCAAGGGTCAGAGAAAAAAGGTATTTATAAGCACTTAATGAATGGTGTATCTGAAATGATTCCATTTGTAGTAGTAGGTGGGATTGGTATAGCTATAGCATTTATGTTTGGTATATTTGCATCAGACCCAACTCATGAAACATACAATCCTATAGCTGGATTTTTTGGACAACTTGGAGGCGATTCAGCATTTAAGTTATTCATACCAATACTTGCTGGTTTTATAGCTAAATCAATTGCAGGAAGACAAGGTTTTGCTCCTGCTATGATAGCTGGTTTTATGGCAGTTATTGGAGGTTCAGGATTCCTAGGAGGTATGGTAGCAGGATTTGCAACTGGATATATAGCTTTAGGAGTAATGAAGATAACAGAAAACTTACCAGATGTATTAAAAGGGGTAAATGCTGTACTGATATGTCCACTGCTGATTGCATTCACAAGTGGAGCTATAATGTTCTTCGTAGTTAATACACCAGCATCATGGTTAAATGAAGCTTTACAGTCCTGGTTACAAAGTATGTCTGGAACTAATAAAGTATTACTAGGTGCAATATTAGCAGGAATGATGGCATCAGATATGGGAGGACCTATTAATAAAACAGCTTCTGCATTTGGATTAGCTATGTTTTCTAGTAATGTATTTGAACCATCAGCAGCATTAATGGTGGGTGGAATGGTACCTCCATTAGCAATAGCATTAGCCATGTTAATATTTAAAAATAAGTTTACTAAAGAAGAAAGAAAGTCAGCACTACCAACTGCTATAATGGGAGCATCTTTTATAACGGAAGGAGCAATACCCTTTGCAGCTGCAGATCCGTTAAGAATGATTCCGGCAAACATAATTGGTTCTTGTATAGGTGGGGCAATATGTATGAGTTTAGATATAACCTTGATGGCACCACATGGAGGAATATTTGTAATACCATTTGCATGTAGTGCACCAGTTGCGTATATAGCTTGTATATTAGCTGGTACAGTAATAACAACTTTAATTATAGGAATAACAAAGCCTACTATAAAGAGTGGAAGTGGTGAAGTTGAAGTACTTGGTGCTTAAATTATAAATAAGAGTTAAAATAAGGATATTGGAAGTAGTTAGCAACCTCTCAATATCCTTATTTTTTATTTTAAAATTATATCCTATATTATATCGATTTTGTAAAGTGTATCATAAATTCTTTTATGATACAGAAGTATTTTAGTATTTTTACATAGTTATTAAATATGCTAAAATAGTAATTAATAGAAATATCAAAAAATGGGTAGGGGGCATAAGTATGCTTGCATCAAGGCAAATTGAATTTCTTAAATTGATATTAAATGAAAGTGAATATAGACCTATAAAATACTTTAAAGATAAATTAAATGTATCAGATAAAACATTACAAAAAGATTTGAAGATGATTGAGATATATTTAGAAACTTTCGGTATAAAAATTGATATAAAAAGGGGTTGCGGAATATTAATAGAAGCGTCAGCAAAGAAAGATATAGACCTAATTAATAGTTTAAATATACAACCAAAGGGAAATAAGTCTTTATCAGTAGAGCAAAGAAGAATGGAAATTTTAAAATATCTATTATTAAATTCAAATAATATAACTTCAATAAATCAGTTATCGGATAAATATTATGTAAGTAAAACTTCTATAGTAAATGATTTTAAATATATAGAGGAATGGATAAAAGAATATAATTTAAAACTTAATAAAACCTTAGAGGGAACTAAAATTATAGGTAAAGAAGTAGATATAAGGAAATCGATTGCTAAGATGGTAGATGATTTATTAGATGAAAATTATGAACAGCACGATATATCTGAGTTAACCAGATTAGATTCTGCTACATTTAGTGCATTGATAAATTTATTTGATATTGATTCTATCATATTTGTAGAAACTATAATTACAGAATTAGAAGATAATTTAGGATATGTTATAAGTCAGCCCTACTATATAAATTTAATTACACATATACTTATATGCTTAAAGAGAGTTGAAGAAGGTAATCAAATAGATTTTCAGGAAGAAAAGGAAGTCTCTATATGTAATTTGGATGAGTTAGTATATCAAAAGGTCACTACACTTATAGGTAAAATAGAAAATAGATACAGAGTAAAAATAACTAAAGATGAAATTAAATATATATATATATATTTAGTATCATCTGGATTTAGTAGCGAAAGCAATAAGCGTTGCAATGATGAATCAGATATATTAAGTGATAGTGAAAAAATATCATCTATAATGATAGAGAATATGTCACAGTTTTTAAATATAAATCTTAAAGATGATGAACTACTGCAAAAAAGTCTGACATCTCATGTAAGACACATGTTAAACAGATTAAGATATGATATCCAAATAAAAAATCCATTATTAGAAGAGATACAAGAGCGATTTTCTGAGGTATTGGGGTTATGCATGATGACTATAAATATTATGACAGAGCATTATAATCTGAAGAATATTAGTATAGATGAAGTTTCGTATATTGCTACATATTTTCAAGCAGCTATAGAAAGAAATATGAGTAGTAAAAGAGTAATAGTAGTTTGTAATACAGGATATGGAACATCTCAGCTTCTTGCTGCTAGATTAAAAAGAGAATTTCCTGAATGGACTATAGTTGATATAATTCCCATGCATCAGTTGAATAAGCGAAATTTGGATGATGTAGATTTTGTAATATCTACTGTAAATTTAGATTTGAAAGAGAAATCACATATAGTTGTATCAGTACTATTAATGGAAAGTGATATTAATAATATAAAAAATGCTTTACTTAATAAACCTAGAAAAAGTATGGACTTAGATACAAACTTATTAGGAGTATATTTAAAAGATAATATATATTTTAATTTTGATGTAAGCCAGATGAGAAGTTTAATAGGTATGAATTTAAGCAGTAAATATGAATCTATTGCATTAGGAAAAGATTTAAATATATATATATGCAATCAAAGTAAAGTAAATAAGGGAATAATGAATGTCAATAATATTAATAGAACGATTGACCTTTACTTAGAAACTAGTAATCATAGCTTTTTAAAACATATTCTGATTGAAGTATCAAATCTATATAGGCAAAAGAACTATATAAATTATATAATAGATTGCGAAAGAGAAGAGGATATTAAAATATTATTTGATAACAATGTACTGGAGAAAATAAATGGAAATTAGAGAAATATTAAGCGAAGAAAGTGTTATTTTAGACTTAAAATCAACTACAAAAGAAGGTATAATACAAGAATTAGTAGATAAATTATATGATAAAGGAAGTATAACTTCAAAAAGTAAGTTTATAAAGGCACTAAAGCATAGAGAGAAAATGGGCTCTACAAGTATAGGTTATCAAATGGCTATGCCACATGGAAAAACAAAGTATGTAAAGAAAGCATCTGTGGTAATAGGTAAATCTAGAGAAGGTGTAGATTGGCCAAGTATAGATGGCTTGCCTGTAAAATTAGTAATTATGTTTGCTATGCCACAATCTGAAGGTAAAGAAGATATAATGTTAATATCTAAAATATCTTATATTTTAGGTGGTAAAGATATAAGTGAAAGGCTTTTAAGTGCACATACCAAAAAAGAAATAGTAGGTGTATTTTATGAAGCATAGATATTGTATAAACTATAAATTTGAATTTATTTTGGAATGAAAAATGTGTTATCATCGTTACCGATTATAAACATGTGCCAAATTATTGATATGAGTTATTAGGATTAAACAAAGGAAAGTTATTAGTTGATAATAATGTAGCAGGATTCATGGAGAGATTTGCTAAAAAGGAAGAGAGAGTTTATTTTATAGTAAGAGATAAAAAAGACGAGCTTAAATTTCAAGTTTGTCTTTTTTATTATACAAAACCTATAATACTTTAAAATCTATAAAAAACTTGTGTAATAGAGGTATTAAAAATTTAATGGTAATCAAATTCTTTACCAATGAATATAAAAAACATCTTCGTGTTATAATAGTTTAAACTAATGAACGAAAGGTAGATGAATGTATATGAAATATCAACATATAATTGAAGTTAATAAAGACCTTTGTATTGGATGTGGACTTTGTAAAAATGATTGTCCAGTAAATAATATAATTATAGAAAATAAAAAATCAGTAATTAAAAAACAAGATTGTCTAATGTGTGGACACTGTGCAGCAATCTGTCCCAAAGAAGCTATTACACTTACTGGGTTTGATGAACCACCAATAGAACTTACAAATAAGCCAAACTTAGACTCAGATGAATTACTAATGGCAATTAAATCTAGAAGAAGTATCCGGAAATTTAAAGATAAAGAAGTTTCTTCAGAAATTGTAAAGCAAATTATTGAAGCAGGTAGATACACACCTAGTGCTAAAAATTCACAAGATGTATCATATATTGTTTTAGACAATAAAAAAGCAATATATGAAAAGGAAGCAGTGAGATTTTTTAGAAAAATAAAACCTATTGCAAATATTGCTGTTAAATATTCAAAGGAAGTTGAGGTTAATGATAACTTTTTCTTCAAGCATGCTCCTATTGCAATAATGATAGTAACAAAAGATAAGATTAGTGGTTCACTTGCAGCATCTAATATGGCACTAATGGCAGAATCTTATGGTCTGGGGGTTTTATTTAGTGGATATTTTTCAGATGTAGCAAATAATTCACCAAAGTTAAAAAAACTTTTAGGTCTAAAACACAGGAATCATGTACTTATGACACTAGTGATTGGATATCCAGATGTTAAATATAGACGTACTGCACAAAAAGAACCAGCAAGTGTTAGATACTTATAAGGTATGGAGGAGTTTATGGAAAAAGAATGTCAGCAAAGAATACAAGAAATAACATCTAAATTTAAAGAATGTCGTAAAGCTATTTCTGCTATGGGAGATGAAACTAGACAGTTGATTTTAATAACACTCCTAGAAAGTGACTTCAATGGTATACGAGTAGGAGAAATTACAGAAAAAACACATCTTTCTCGCCCTGCTGTATCTCATCATCTTAAAATATTGAAAGAAGCAGAAATTGTTAATGTACGTAGAGAAGGAACTAGAAATTATTATTATCTTGATTCAAAAAAATCACAATGGAAATCACTAACAGAGCTAATAAATCTTATATTTGTTGGAATACAACATATTGGTGAAGATGATGTAAGAAAAGGTGAGTAAAATAAAGTGATTTAGCAAAAAGGGGTTGTCGCATGAATAAATTAAATTTGTTCTGTGATAGCTCTTTTTTATGTATAAAAATATATACATGAATGTTAAGATTAGTTGATAGAATTTAAGTAATAAATCTAATACTATAAACATAGGAGGTATGAAAAATATGATTAATACGAATTTGAAAAGACTAAGAAAAATTCACCAGTACACACAAGAAGAATTAGCTGAAAAACTTAATGTTTCTAGACAATCAGTAGCAAAATGGGAAAATGGAGAATCTACTCCTGATATAGATAGTTGTATTAAACTTGCAAAATTGTATAATGTCAGATTAGATGATTTAGTTAATCATTCGGAAGAAAAATCAGGGATTATAGTACCACCTACAGGAAAATTTTTCTTTGGAGCTGTCGTAGTTGGTGAACGTGGTCAGATTGTTATTCCAAAAGAAGCAAGGGATGTATTTAATATAAACTCAGGGGACAAATTATTGATACTAGGAGATGAAGAAAGAGGATTAGGAATTGTTCATCAACGTGATTTGATAAATTTTATAGGTCATATGGGGGTAATAAGTAAAGAAGAGTAATTTAAAAAAATTATAAAAGGATGGATAAAATATGGGTAAAATAGTATTTTTCAGTATTCCTGCATATGGTCACACCAATCCTACCGTTGAAGTAGTTTGTGAATTGGTAGATAGAAGGAATGAGGTATTGTATTATTCTTTTAATGAATTTAAAGATAAAATTGAAGGTGCTGGAGCAAAATTTATTTGTTGTGATAAATATCTTCCAGAATTACGTCCTGGAGATGAGAAAAAAATTGGTAAAGATTTTTCTGGGTTAATTGAGATGATAGTAGATACTACCATATCTTTAGATGAAAAAGTTTGTAGAGAACTTAAAGAATTTAATCCAGATTGTATTGTATCAGATTCACTAAGTTTTTGGGGAAAATTATTTGCACAAAAACTTAATATTCCATATATATGTTCTACAACAACTTTCGCGATTAATAAACATACAGCGAAGATGATGAAACAAAGCTTTATAGAAATTATACGTATGGTTTTTGGTATGAGACGCATTAATAAAAAAATAAAGCTTTTACGAAGAAAAGGATATGAGGTAAAAAACTTTATTTCTATAGTTTCTAATGATGATGATACGAATACTATTGTATATACATCAAAAGAATTTCAACCAATGGTAGAAACTTTTTCTAGTAAATATTCATTTGTAGGGCCATCAGTATCAAAGGTAATTATTGGATCCAAAGAGAGAAAGAAAAAGCTAATATATATTTCACTTGGTACAATTAATAATAAAAATATTAACTTTTATAAAAACTGTATAAATGCATTTGAAGATTATGAGGTTGATGTAATTATGTCTGTTGGTAGTGATACTGATATTAAAAGTTTAGGACATATACCAAATAATTTTGAAGTTAAAAATAGTGTCAAACAGACTACTGTACTTCAAGAAACTGATGTGTTTATTACTCATTGTGGGATGAATAGTGTTAATGAAAGTTTATATTATGGAGTACCTATGGTATTATTTCCACAACATTCGGAGCAGAGAATGGTAGCTAATAGAGTTACTTATTTGGGCGCAGGGCTCATGTTAAAAGAAAATAAATCAAAAGATATTAAAGATGCAGTATTTCAAGTTATGAATGATAATGAATACAAAGAAAATGCAACTAAACTATCAAAAAGTTTTTATAATGCAGGAGGTTCAAAAAAAGCAGCAGATGTGATATTACAGTTTATATGTGATAGTAGAGCAATTAAAATATAGTAAATTGGTTAAAATGGACAATACATACCACTTAATCAAAATACTGACAGTGGGGTCACTTAACCTACCAGTTGGGGCATATATATTGATACTAAATATGAGAGATGTTATATTTTAATAAAAAAATATAACATCTCTTTTTTAGTATATTATATCAAGTTTTTAACATTAGAACTGAAAAAAATTTAGATTGAAGTAGGGAGGATTAATATGAAAAAGTATAAAGTTATTTTAGGAGTATTAATTATAAGTATTATAAGTGTAACAGGGTTTGTTGTGTATAAAAACTACATTAAACCATGGAAGGAGGCTGAAATATATATTAACAAGTATATGGTAAAGCAAGATATTTCAAAAGATAATATAAAGAGTATTACAAGAGAAAAAGCAAAGAAAGCAAGCTACAAAGGAATACTATATAGAGTATATTACAAAGATGACCCTCAATATGAATATCAATATTTTTATAGTGATGATTATTATGCTCTATATGTAAATAAAGTAATGTTACAAATTTATGATATGGAAAATAATAATAAACTTTTAAAAAGCAATGAAGAATTAAAAGGTGTAAAGCATCCACCAATTTATCTTAAAGGCATGTTGGATAAATAGCTCATGATAAAATAGGAGTATTTTTATTGAAAAATAGATACATAACATTATATTCAATCTTAAAAAAGTATATTGTATAAAAAGTAATATATAGTAGGAATCTTCTAGAATAACTTCTGAATGATAATCATTTAAGTATAAAGTACATGGTGATATAAGAAGATTAAGAATAATTCTAAAACTATAAACTTGTAATTTATTGTCAGAATATATTGACAAAAGTAAAGTTTGAAATTATAATTTATATCAAGAATAGTTTGACAAAATAAAAACTAGTGACCTTATTTTAGTAAATTTATTTTTTTTTACTAATTTAAGAATAATTTAGGACTACTATAGACATATAGTTTATCATTTATTTAATATGACAAATAATTGTTATTGCTAGGAATACGATTTCTAAAGTCGCTAGATATAGTCTAACTTAAAGAGGGGAGGCATTAGCAAATACAAGTTTGCACCTAAAGAAGACTTAAAAGAAATAGTTAAAATAAGGTATCTCTTAACAATATTAATGGATATGTTATTAATTTATATTAGGTATTTTAGGAATAATTTGAGACATATAAAATATCATCAAAAAATATCAAATTGTGCTATATGTAGTTGAGAATAACTACAGAATACACACTTTATAATTATTGTTTTATTGATAAAAATTATTATATTTAGGAGGAAACAACAATGGAAAATTTTTGGAATCCGCTTACTTGCTTTACTGTATGTGTAATGATTTATGCTTTTAGTGAGTTTTTATCTAAGAAAACAAAAGGTGCAATTTCAACATTGCTATTTGTATGTATTATATTTTTATTAGGTTTTTGGACAAATATTCTTCCAAAAGATGTTACAGGAGCATCAGGGATATTAGCTGCAATGAGTAACTTTGGTATAGCATTGTTAATAACTAACTTGGGAACGCTTATAAACCTTGAGGATTTATGCCATGAATGGAAAACAGTTGTAATTGCATTAGTAGGTATTGTAGGCATAGCGGTTGGTTGTTTCACAGTTGGTAGTATGTTATTTGGTAGAGAGTATGCTTTAATAGCAGCACCTCCAATAGCAGGTTCTACTGTTGCTGGTATTATTGTAACAACGGTTGCAGAAGCAGCAAATAGACCTGAACTTGCAGCATTTGTAATCCTAGTATTGTCATTTCAAAAATTCTTTGGTATTCCTATAACAACATATTGCATAAATAAAGAATTAAAATTTAAAAGAGATAGGGGAGATTTCTTAAAGGATGTATCAAAGAGTAATTTTAAGCTTCCAAGTATGAGAATTTTTAAAGAAGAATCAAATAAGAAATCCTCCAATCTAGTATATCTTGCAAAACTTTCATTTGTTGCTATGATTGGGAACTTTGTAGGATTAGCTACTCTAATACCAGGATTTACTCCAGCAAATTATTATTTAAATCCAAATATAGCATGCTTGTTAGTAGGTTTAATTTTTACACGAATAGGATTTTTAGAAAAGGGAATTTTAGATAAATCTCAATCTAATGGAATTATAATGTTTGGATGTATGTTAATGTTACCTGGAGGACTTGCTAAGGTAACTCCAACAGCATTATTTGCAATGATTGTTCCAACTATAGGAATTCTAGTTGTAGGAGCTGTATTCATAATACTATTTACTGCAATTGTAGGAAAGTTATTAGGATACTCTCCAAGAATGTCAGCAGCAATTGGTGTAACTTGTATGCTTGCTTATCCAGCAACACAGATAATTTCTAATGAAGGTATTGATGCTATGGAAGGAACTGTAGAAGAGAAGCAAAGGGCAACAGATTATTTATTACCAAAAATGATTATAGGGGGATTTGTTACTGTAACTATTGCTTCAGTGGCATTTGCTAGTATAATAGGTCCACTTATATTTGGTTAATGTAAAATAGATTTATGGGAGGTAAAGTTAATGATAGGAAATATTTCTATAAATGAGATAGATGAAAAAAGACTCAAACTTGATGATTTAAGTAAGAAAATATGGAAAAATCCAGAGAAAGCATTTAAAGAATTCAAAGCATGTGAAAATACAGCAAATTTTCTAAGAAGTGAAGGATTTGATGTAGAAATAGGAGTAGGAGGTTTAGATACAGCTATTAAGGCTAGTTTTGGCTCAGGAAAACCAGTTATAGGTTTTATGGGAGAGTTTGATGCGCTACCTGGTTTAAACCAAAAAGTTTCAACAAAGCAAGAAGCATTTGAATTGGGCGGTTATGGTCATGGATGTGGACATAACTTATTATGTACTGCACATGTAGGAGCAGTAGTAGGACTTAAAAGAGAAATGATAGAAAACAATTTAAGTGGAACTATAGTATTTTATGCATGTCCAGGAGAAGAACAGTTAACAGGTAAAGGATTTATGGCTAGAGGTGGTGCATTTAAAGGATTAGACTTAGCTATAAATTTCCATCCAAATAAAATTAGTGAAGCTACAGTTGGCATATCAACAGCTGTTAACTCTGTAAAATTTCATTTTAAAGGAAAAACTGCACATGCTGGTTCAGACCCGCAAAATGGAAGAAGTGCTTTAGATGCTGTAGAACTTACTAATGTAGGAGCTAATTATTTGAGAGAACATGTTACTTCTGATGTAAGAATTCATTATACCATTACAGATGGAGGAGTAGCACCTAACATAGTTCCTGATAAAGCATCAGTATGGTATTATACAAGAGCTTTAAGTAGGGAAGCTGTAGAAAATACATATGAAAGACTTATAAAAGTAGCAAAAGGAGCTGCAATGATGACTGAGACTGAGGTTGAAGTAGAGTTTTTAGGAGGATGTTATAATACTCTAAATAATCATGTCTTAGCAAATCTTGTGTCAGAATGTATGGATAATATTAAACAAGAGCCTTGGACTCAAGATGAATTGGATTTTGCAGCTGAATTAGATAGACAAAGCCCACAACAATATAAGGCTATGATAAATAAATATAATTTACCAGAAGGAACTCATCTATATTATGGTGGAGGAAATGTTACGAACTTTAATAGCTATGGTTCTACTGATATTGGAGATGTAATGCATATAGTTCCTACAGCCTACTTTTTTACAGGATGTACAAACTTAGGGGCACCTGGGCATAGTTGGCAGTTTACATCTTGTGCAGGAAGTTCTATTGGAGAAAAAGGTATGATATATGCGGCAAAAATTATGGCTATGTTTGGAGCTAAGATACTGAATAATCCAGATATAGCTAAAAAGGCAAAAGAAGAATTCGATAAATCTATGAATGGAAAAACATATAAGTGTCCTATTCCAGATGATATTCCAACTCCTTAAATGAGATATAAAGTTTAAAATATAAGATTACAATTTTTATGCCAGCATTTTTTCATTATCAAAAGAACACGAAATTTTACTGTTTATTTGCTCATTGCGAAGTGAAATGGCTAGAAAATAATTTTAATAGGGAATAACATAAATTATTAATAAATATCACAAAAGGTATATCTTAAAAAACAAATATGGGATATACCTTTTAGAAAATCATATAACTTTATTTACTATTCAATGATAAAATATTTTTATGTACTCTAGATTTTAATGTTTGTTTTCTGATATAAATAATTTGTATACCCTCTCAGGTCTACCTTTTGTTGAGTTTTGTTTTTCGTATAATATAGTAGCATTTCCAGACTTTAGTAGACTACTTAAAAATCTATTGGCAGTTCTTACTGTTACATTTAAACAAGAAGATAATTCCTTAGGAGTAACTTCATCTCTTTGTAGAATTTCAATAACGGATATAATCTTTTGAATAGTAAGAGTAGACAATTTGGAATTTTTAGCAATTGTATTTATGTGTGGAGTTACTTTATTTGAAACAGTAAGTAATTTATCACATAGTAAAGGGCCTATTGTCTCATAACTTTCATTAACTAAGAAACTGTAGTTTAAAGGATTTATTTTAGATTCCTTATTAGCATTTATAGCATTAGACATGGCTTGTTTTATATTATTACCAATTCCATACCCAACACATACTTTAAGGTTTATACTATTTTCAATAGATTCTTTTATATAACATGTAGTGAAATTTTTAGTTAATGATTTAATGGTCTCACATTTAGTAAAAATCTTAAAAGAGCTAGTATCCTTTTCAATTATAAAATCAGTTAATTTATCTTTTTTTAGATTGTTTAATATTTTATAAATTTGGTCTATAGTATAATCATAATGGTTCATATCTTTAACTGTTATATATATTACACCAGGTTGGTTTACCTTCATTCTATGCAGATGAATGTCCTTTATTAATTCATTAAAAGTACTTTTCAATAAATTTATGTCAGGATATATGAAGTGAAAATTTACTCCTGCATCTTGTAACATAGGGACAATACTACTAAAACGAGTAGTAGAAAAATCAATTTTCCCTTCATTCCATAACTTAATATGTTTTTTTTCAATATTTTTTTCAAGCTCTGCTATATCAGATAAACTCATCTTAGAGGCATTTTCATTAATACTACACATTAAATCTCCAAATGTACCATTTGATAGATAATATGATATGTCTTTTGGATTATCTGCCCAATCCATTAGGTCAAAGTATGCTCTAGAAAAATCTAATGTATTGTATTTAAAAATAAGTTTTAGAAACATATCGTAATAACTTTGTAAATCAGTACCAAAATCAACTAAAGGTTTTTTTATAGTACCAACTTTTTTTGTAATAGCTTCCTTAGGTATAGGTCCACTGACTGCGAATCCATCAAACTTATCTTCGATTTCTAGATATAAATCTCCAACATGAGAAAAATCTTTATAAATATATATTTCAATTTCTGCATTAATATTTAATTTTTTTATAGAATTAGCTACAAATTCTTTTAAAAATTCAGTTGTTATGATTGCTATTTTCATAGATTACTTCCTTTTCAATTATTATAGTTATTTATATAACTTTTACTTTTTCTATTCATGGCAAAACTATATTTCTTTGTACTATTATATATAATAATATCATGCTCAAATATTTATTGTCTAACTAATTATAATCTATACAAGATGAAGGATAAATTACAAGTACTTTCTGAATCAATGATGATTCCTATTATATTACTTGTTCTAGCAGGGATATTTATAGAATTAGGGTTAGCTTTTGCAAATATGGAAAATGTTTCTGATTTAAGGCTTGTGGATTAATACATGAAGACTTATTTATAAATATATTCATTAAAGTAATAAATGATTTAGGATTTATTGTAATGAGATACTTACCAATATTCTTTATAGTTACTTATGTAATATTCACATGTGCAATTAAGAAGTTTGATATAAAGACACCAGGAAGAAGCTCAGAAGAAGTTAAGCTTTACAGTAAGAAAGAGTATAGATAAAGACAAGATGTAGATAATTTTAAAGCAGTAAATAATTGTGCAGTAGAAGATACAGTAGAAGACAAAGATACAGAACTTGTACATTCTATAATAGAAGGTTTAGCAGGAAGTGACAATATAAAAAGTATTACGAACTGTGCAACTAGGTCTAGAGTAGAGCTAAACCAAATAGATGGATTCTATGAGGATGGTTTTTGGGTAAATGAGCTAGGTGCAAGTGGAGTTGTTAGGAAGAAAAATTCAGTTCAAGTTATATTTGGGCCAAGAGTTATTACAATAGCATCTAAAATTAAAGTTGTGTTAGGTGTAGATTGATGAGTATAAAGCCATGTAAATTAGATTAGTTTGCATGGCTTTTTTAGTTGCAAGAGTATTATAGTTATTTTGAATCTATGGAAAACTTGTGCATAATAGCCACATCTACTAAATAAACTTATGATTTCAAAATAGAAAGGTTAAATTAAAAAATAATGAAGTGTAATACAATTAAACATGGTAAAACATAATGAAACATAACTAAAAATACAGAAAAATATAAAAAAATATAGCTAAATATAATAAAACATAATATAATTACTTTGAAGGGGGTGACAAAATGTGGGAGTTTTATAATAATTTAATAGATAAAATACCAGAAAACATAAGAGTAAAAGATTTTATTATAGGCTCAGAGTTTGCTATGGTAATAACAGATTATGGAGCAGGTATTAGTCATTTATTATCTGATAAAAGATTTCCTTTTGAAAACGATATAAAAATAAATATGTCTTTAAAAGATTTATGCAAGTCAATTAAATCTTGGAATTTTATAGAAGCTAGTTTAGGATTAGCAGCAATAAATTCTTATTATAATCAGAATATTTGCAATAAAACATTAAGCCTAGAGAAAATTAATCATCATTTCATTTCCATGATTGATGATTCATCAAAAAAAATAGCAGTAGTAGAGGGAAATCTTCAAAATAAAAATAAAATTAAATTTAGATATGATGTGGATTTTTTCAATAGAAAAATAGTAGAAGAGGATTACAACATATCAGCATATGGATATTTAGTAGAAAACTATGATAGTACATATTTAGGTGGAGACTTAATTATTAATAAACATTTAATAAAAATAGCAAATGATTCACTTAATAAAGAAAGCATAATTTGTGATATATCGACACCTATATCTTCAGATTTCAAAAAATTAGGCATAAAAAATATAGGTGGATTTGTTGTAGATGATATAGATAAATGTTTTAATTTAGTAAAAATAAGTGCACCTTATGAGGATATTGAAAAGACAGGTAACATAATGAAAATAGTAGAGACAAAAGGGGATTAAATAAGTGAATAAGAGTGCAAAAAGTAATAAGTTAATTATGTTTTGTTTAGTTATAATATTGATTACATTGATATTAGTATCACTAGCACTTGGAAAATATCCAGTAGAACCACATCAAGTATTTGGAATTTTAGTTTCGAAAATATGTAATATAGATAAGTTTTGGACAGATAGCATGGAAACTATATTTTTAAATGTTAGATTACCAAGAATAGTACTTGCATGTTTAGTAGGTGGGGCATTGGCAGCTGCAGGAGCATCATATCAATATATTTTTTTAAATCCTATGGCATCACCAGATATACTAGGGGCATCATCAGGAGCAGCATTTGGAGCTGCTTTAGCATTATTTCTTTATAAAAGTGGTAGAGAGGTTACAGTTAGTGCATTCATCTTTAGTTTAATTACTGTAATTTTAGTCTATTTGATAAGTGAAAGAACAAAGGGAAGTAAAGTGTTAGGCTTAATTTTATCTGGTATTATGGTAAGTTCATTATTTTCTTCAGGTACATCTTTTATAAAACTTGTAGCAGACCCTAATGACCAGTTACCTGCAATTACATATTGGTTAATGGGAAGTTTATCAGGAGCTAAAATATCTGACATAAAATTTGCAATTATTCCTATGTTAATAGGTATAGTACCTCTAATACTTATTAGCTGGCAAATAAACATATTGACTGTAGGAGAAGATGAGGCAAGAACGATGGGGATAAATACAAAGCGTATAAGATTTATTACTATTATATGTGCTACACTTTTAACTTCTGCAAGTGTTGCTGTAAGTGGAATGATAGGTTGGGTTGGTCTTGTAATACCACATTTATCTAGAAGATTAGTTGGAAATAATTTTGTTTATTTATTGCCAACATCAGCTATGTTTGGAGCATCGTTTTTGTTGTTAGTTGATAATGTATCTAGAAATTTATGGACTAGTGAGATACCTATAGGTATATTAACATCGTTTATTGGTGTACCATTTTTCATATATCTGATTACGAAAAGAGGGGATTAATATGATTTTAGAAGTTAAAGATCTCAGTTATTTTTATAAAAATCAAAATGTACTTAATCAAATATCCTTTAATGTTGAAGGTAGTCAGTTACTATGTATATTAGGACCTAATGGTGCAGGGAAAAGTACTATGTTTAAGTGTATACTTCAGTTATTAAAAGGATATAAAGGTGAAATATTATTGGATGGAAAAAACTTGAAGGATTACAAAATTAAGAATCTAGCAAGAAAAATAGCTTATATCCCTCAGTCTCATAATCCCGTATTTAGTTATTCTGTTGTTGAAATGGTATTGATGGGAACAACATCACAAATTTCACCTATGTCTAAACCTACTAAAAAACAAATGGAAATAGTTGAAGAATCTTTAGACAAAATAGGAATTTCTTATTTAAAAGATAGGAATTTTATAAATTTAAGTGGAGGAGAAAGACAATTAGTACTTATTGCAAGAGCTTTAGCTCAAAATGCAAAGATACTTATTATGGACGAGCCAACCTCTGATTTAGATTATGGTAATCAAATTAGAGTATTAAATACAGTAAAAGAATTAACAAGGGATGGATATATAATAATTCAGTCAACACATAATCCAGACCAAGCCTTTTTGTATGCAGACAAGGTTTTAGCTTTATACAATCATGAAATATTAGCTTTTGGTGTGCCTAAGTACATAATTAATTCTGGTCTAATTAAAAAATTATATAACATAGATGTAGAATTAAACAGCTTATATGATGATAAAATTAGAGTCTGCATACCAAAAAGTGTAACTATATAATTTACTTAAGGGGGATAAAATGAAAAAGAAATTATTATCATTGTTATTGGTATTAACTTTAGCAATAACATCTTTAGTTGGATGTACATCGTCAAATGGTGATGCTAAAGAAAAAAAAGAGGATAAAAATGCATCTAAAACAATAATGTTTACTGATTCAGTAGGTAGAAAAGTTGAGATTCCAGCAAATATTGAAAAAATAGCACCTTCAGGAAGTTTAGCACAAATCGTACTATTTTCAGTAGCACCAGATAAGCTAGTTGGACTATCAGGAGATTGGACAGATGATTCAAAAGACTATGTGGATAAAAAGTATACTAGTCTTCCTGTTTTTGGTCAATTTTATGGTAAGGGAGATTTAAATATGGAAGCCCTTGCAGCAGCAGAACCACAAGTAATTATCGATATAGGTGAGAAGAAAGGTAGCATGAAAGAAGATTTAGATTCTATACAAGAACAAACAGGTATACCAACTATATTTATAGAAGCTACAACTGCTAATATGTCAGAATGTTACACTAAGCTAGGAGAAATCTTAAATGTAGAAGATAATGCAAAAGTATTAGCTGATTACTGTAAAACTACTTATGATACAACTGTAGAAACGATGAAGAAAATAGGTGATAAGAATAAAGTAAACCTTGCTTATTGCGTAGGAGACACAGGAACAAATGTAATCGCAGAAGGGTCTTTCCACTCTGAGATTATTAATATACTTGCAAATAATGTTGCAAAGCTCAATGACCCATCAAGTAAAGGCAATGGAAATGAAGTATCGTTAGAACAATTATATTTATGGAATCCAGATGTAATAGTGTTTGCACCACAGAGTATATATAGTAAAGTAGGAAGTCAAACTGAATGGCAAAAAATAAGTGCTATATCTAGTGGTAAATACTATGAAGCACCAAGTACGCCATATAATTGGATGGGATTCCCTCCATCTGTAAATAGATATATGGGTATGATTTGGCTATCTGAAATACTTTATCCAGAGAATTTTAATTATGATTTAAAAGAAAAAACAAAAGAATTTTATAAGTTATTTTATCATGTTGATTTAAGTGATGAACAATATAGCAAATTAACTAAAAACGCTATTAAATAGTATATAGATATAAAGTTACTAAATAATGTTTAGACATAAAGTTATTAAATAATATATAGACATAAATTAAAAGAAAGTAGGATTTTACCTACTTTCTTTCGTAAAAAGGGGAATTGATATGAAACTAATTACAGTAGCAGGGCCACCATCATCTGGAAAAACATCTGTTATTCTTCATCTAATTAAAGCTATGGAGGCAGAAGAAAATAAGGTTGGAGTAGTAAAGTTTGACTGCCTTACATCTTTTGACCAGATTAGATATGAAGAGAATAATATACCTGTTCAAATTGGACTATCTGGTAAAATTTGTCCAGACCATTTTTTTATAAGTAATATTGAAGATGCACTTTATTGGTCTAAAAAATTAAACTTAGATATTTTAATTACTGAAAGTGCAGGGCTTTGTAATCGTTGCTCACCCTATATAAAAACTATACCAGCAGTTTGTGTAATAGATAATTTATCAGGGATAAATACACCTAGAAAAATAGGACCAATGCTAAAATATGCTGATATTGTTGTAATTACAAAAGGAGACATAGTATCACAAGCAGAAAGGGAGGTATTTTCCTTTAATGTACGTCAAGTAAACTCAAAAGCTAAGATAATATTTATAAATGGAATCACAGGACAAGGAGTATTTTTACTTAAGAAATATTTAAGTGATATAAAAGAAATAACCACGCTTAGGGAAAAACAATTACGTTTTACAACACCAGCATCAGTGTGTTCTTACTGTACTGGAGAGACTAGAATTGGAGAATCTTATCAAATGGGAATGATAAAGAAAATGGAGTTTGACTATGAAATATGATAATTATGAAAATTTACTAAACATGTCTATAAAAGAGATAAAAGAAAACTACTCTATGGCCTTTGATTTTTTCTTAAATTACAATCTAAGTAATGTAGATGATTCAATTACTTTTAATAATCTAATAGAATCTTTAGATGAGGAATTTTATATAACTTTTGGGATAGAAAAAGAAGAATTATACATTAAATTGGTGGAGTTTTTAAAAGAATTTGGCCAAGATGAAAAGAGTTTAAATATAGAAAGCATTACTATTAATGGTGGGTACAATAAGCTAAAAGAAAAAGAAGCTATCTCATTGAAAATAAAGGCTGGAGAAATTATAAGTATTGTTGGACCTACAGGTTCAGGAAAAAGTAGACTGTTAGAGGATATTGAATGTTTAGCCCAGAGAGACACTCCTACTAACAGACAAATATTAATAAATGAAAGTATTCCAAGTGATGAAACTCGTTTTGTTATGGATGGAAAGCTAGTAGCTCAACTTTCACAAAATATGAATTTTGTAATGGATTTAACAGTAGAAGAATTTTTACAAATGCACTCTAAAAGTCGTTTTTGTAAAAATCAAGATGACATAGTAAAAAAATGCTTTTATTGTGCTAATAAACTAGCTGGAGAAAAATTTGAATTAACCACAAAGATAACCCAATTATCAGGAGGCCAATCAAGAGCTCTTATGATATCGGATACTGCATATATGAGTTCTTCACCAATAGTTTTAATTGATGAAATTGAAAATGCAGGTATAGATAGAAAGGAAGCTCTAAGACTATTATCTAAAAAGGAAAAAATAATTTTGATTTCAACACATGACCCTATATTAGCTTTAAACGCTAATAAAAGAATAGTTATTAAAAATGGTGGAATTTCAAAGGTAATATCTACAACAGATGAAGAAATAGAAAGTATTAAATACATAGAAAGCTTAGATAATATTTTACTAGATATTAGGCACAAGGTTAGAAAAGGTGAAGTCTTAAATAGAAAAGAAATAGAAAGTATTGTACAGGAGGAGGTAAATGACTTTGTGGGAACTTTATGATGATTTAATAGAAGGAATTCCTAAAGAGATAATAGTTGAAGATATAGCTGTTGGGCAACATAATATTTTAGTAAGAAGTAGTGTAGGTAGTGGTATAGGTTTTGTATATAGTGAAGATGGACGTCCTCCAGAGTTTGTAAAATCTTTTAAAGGAAAATCTTTATATGAAATAGCTGGATGTATTAAGTCTTGGAATATCACAGAATCAGGAATTGGCTTGGCTGCAATAAATTCTTATTATAATTCTGTAAAAGTTTCAAAAGAAAATAATATAAAGTTAAATGAAAACAATTTTATAGAAGATAGAACTAATGACCCTTTTATTTCATACCAGAATATGATAAGGGGAAAAAAGGTAGCGGTTATAGGTCATTTTCACTATTTAGAACAACTATTTGCACCTGTTTGTGATTTATCCATAATAGAAAGTGAAGATATATATGGTGATTATCCAGAGACTTCAGCACCATATATCTTACCTGAACAGGACTTTGTAGTTATATCTTGTTACACATTAAGTACAAAAACTTTTCCTTGGTATTTAGAATTAAGCAAAAATGCTTATGTGGTATTGGTGGGTCCAGCAACTCCAATGGCACCTATATTATTTAAGTATGGAGTAAATGATTTATCAGGATTTGTAATTAAAGAACATGATAAAGTAATGAGCATAATAAGTGGAAATGAGAGAAATAGTATGTTTTACAGTACAGGTCAGAAAGTAAATTTAAAAGACAGTGGGGAAATTTAAATATGAGAATGAATTGGAATGATACTACAATAAAATCTTTTGTTGATGCAAGTGAATATACTGGTTTTCACAAGATATTAGCTAAAGAAATAATTCCGTACATCAAAGATAGCCAAACTTTTTGTGATGTAGGTTGTGGATTAGGTTTAATAGATATGTATTTAAGCAAAGAACTGAAAGATATAACTTGTATTGATATAAACCAAAATGCTATAAATTATTTAGAAAAATCAATAAAAGACAATAATATAAGCAATATTAGGTGTATGGTAAAAGATTTTAAAGATATAAATACAAAATTTGATACTATACTAATTTCTTTTTTTTCATATGAGAATATAGAATTTTTTACTGGGCATTGTGATAGATTAATTGCAATTGTTAATGATAAGTCCAAAACTCATATTCCAGTATCTAAGAAAAGAATGGATGTGGTGGAAAGACATAGTTCAAAAAATTTAAAAGTATTATTAGATGAAAAGAAACTTAGATATGAATTAATACCATTAAGTCTTGAATTTGGACAGACATTTACTTGTGAAGATGACATAGTTAGGTATGCTAAGTCTTATGATGAAGGCGGAGAGTATGAAACTATATACAATCATATTATGAAAAATATAGTTAAGGGAGATAAAGTAGCTTATTACCTTCCATATGAAAAAAATATATCTGTTTTTATAATAGACTTTAATAGATAGATAATTGTAAATTTTAATTTTGCATATAGTGCTATATTTTGATTTAAGTTGACAATTTATATAAGATTGCATACAATTAAACTAAGAATTGAATAAACGTATTTAAAGAGTAGGGAAGTTGGTGAAAATCCAACACGAACCCATCACTGTAAGCATGGATAAATTCTGCATAGCCAACAGATGTTATTTAGAAAGGCTGAGAAAATGAAATGTAAGTCAGATACCTACATTAAATATTAGTAAATAAATTTAGGGGGGAGCAACTAGATTTATTGTCTTGTATATGGAATTTAGAATTTAAAGTATACATATTAAAATGGGATGTTATAGCATTATTTGCTATAACTTTTTTTATGCTCATATTTCTAAATAAGGGGGAAATGTATTATGAGGAAGATTTCAAAAGGGAAGCTGAGTAGTATAATTTTAGCAATTATGCTGATGTTATCATTGATAACAGGGTGTAGTAAACCAGAGGAAAATAATGATGTTAGTAAGATGAATAATGAAAAGGAAGTAGTTTTAGCAGCAGCTAGAGATTTGGCACCAGGTGAACAAGATGCTTATTACACAAGTTCTATACTCTATGTTTGGGAACCGTTAATAGGGTTGGGTGATGATGGAAAACCAAAGGCAGAACTTGCAGAAAAATGGTCAAATTCAGGTGATTATAAAGAATGGACATTTACAATAAAGAAGGGTGTAAAATTCCATGATGGTGTAGATTTGAATGCAGATTCAGTAGTAAAAAATTTTGAACGTTATATGAATATGAAAACGAAATCTTCACCTTTTTATTCGTTTGATATAGAAAAGACATATCCTAATTTACAAAGTGTGGATAAAGTTTCTGACTATGAAGTTAAACTTACTTTCAGTAAACCAATATCAACTTTAATATACAACATGGCTAGATTTGGAAGTGCTATGTATAGTCCAGAGTGTTTTGATGTAAAAACGGGAGACTTTACTAAGTATGCACAAGGAACTGGTCCATTTAAGATAAAAGAACGAGAAAAAGAACAATTTGTTTTGTTAGAGAGAAATCAAGACTATTATGGAGATAAAAGTAAAGTTAAAAATGTAAGAGTAAATGTAATTAAAGATGCACAAACTCGTTACACAGCACTTAAATCAGAGGAAATTATGGGTGTTATGGATTTAGGGGCTATTACTCCAGAGTTAGCTAGTGAGCTAATAAAGGATGAAAACTTTGAGATTAAAACATCTCCATCAACAATAACTCAATTTGTATCTACAAACGGTACTAGGGCACCATTTAATAATGTTAAGATAAAAGAAGCACTAAGCTTGTTGGTGGATAGAGAAACTATAGTAAATAAATTTTATGGAGGATATGGAACTCCGACTATGAATATATTGAACCAAGGTTCACCTTTTGCTAAGGAAATTAAACCTGTTTATGATGCAGAAAAAGCAAAAAAAATTATAAAGAATGAGTTAAAAGGGGAAACAAAAGAGTTAGAGTTTATAATACCATCTTATGGTGTAGACCGTTATCCATACAAAACTGTAGCAGAGTATATACAATCTGTATTAAGTGAAGTTGGATTAAACTCTAAAATAACTATACTTGATGGTGCTGCTTTTAAGGAAGCACAAAAAACAGGAAATTATGACATAGCACTTCACACTCAAGGGCTTCCAAATGCAGAACCATTTTCTATATTTGATAGTTATATGAGAAGCACAGGGTCAAGTAATATAGCTTATTCATTGGGCTATAAAAATGAAAGAGCAGATGAATTAATAGGTCAATTAGAAAAAACAATGGATTTAGATAAAAGAAGTAAAATATATGATGAGCTTCAAGATATATCAGCAGAACACCCATCAGCTATACCATTATTTGAAGATGTTAACTTAATTGCCTATAATAAAAAAATAACTGGATACAAACCTACATTATATGGGACTACATTAGCAAATATGGAGTGGAGTAAGTAGTGAAAACACCATTTAAATATTTAATTAGAAGGATATTGATGACTATCCCTATTTTGATAGGAATAACTTTTCTAGGATTTATATTAGGAGTTATAGCACCTGGTGACCCAGCAGTTGAATATTTAAGCATGGATGGTATTTCTGCTCCTACAGATGAAGAAATAGAAAGAGTTAGAGAAGAGTTAGGGTTAAATGATAATATTATAGTTCAGTATATTAATTGGACTAAAAAAGCTATGACTGGAGATTTAGGACTTTCCTATATCAAAAAGACATCTATTACAGAAGAGATATTAAGAAGGTTACCAATAACCTTCTCTTTATCTTTAATGGCTATGTTTTTTGTTATAGTGTTATCTATACCATTAGCTATAATCATGGCTTTAAAAAAGGATTCAGCGATAGATAAGATTGGCACTTTTGTATCTTTACTTATGATATCTATTCCAGGGTTTTGGTTAGCTATTATTATGTTAAGTATATTTTGTGAGAATCTTAGATGGCTACCTACGAGTGGGTATGGTACGATTAAACATTTAATAATGCCTGGATTTGTTTTAGCAGCTGGGACTATAGGAACTGTAGCAAGGTTAAATAGAGCAACTTTAATAGAAAGTATAGGACAAAACTATATAACAGTGGCAAAAGCTAAGGGTCTGTCAAATAAAATAGTTATTTTTAAGTATGCTTTTTTAAATTCATTAATGCCCATTGTAACAGTTCTGGGAAACTATTTTGGTGCTATTTTAGGAGGCTCCACAGTGGTTGAGGTTATTTTTAGTATTCCAGGTATGGGAAGTTATGTAATACAAGGAATAATGAGTAGAGATTATCCAGTGGTACAAGGATATGTGCTATTTACAGGGATTATATTTATAGTGTTTAATTTAATTGTAGACATATGTTACCTATTTCTTAATCCTAAAATGAGGGTGGGAGATAAATGAGATGGATAAATTTAAAGAAATGTTATTTATACATAAACTAGCTTTTTTAGTGCTAATAATTATGATACTTGTTGCAATGTTTGCACCAGAGTTAGCTCCATATGACCCTAATAAAGTACAAATGGATGATAGATTAATGGGAATTTCTAGAGAACATATACTTGGTACAGATACTCTAGGCAGAGATATTCTAAGTAGGATATTATATGGAGCCAGAGTATCAATATCTTTAGCTTTTTTAGCAACCTTATTAACAATGCTATTTGGTAGTTTTGTGGGTATAATAGCAGGATATTGTGGTGGGATAGTAGATACGATAATACAGTCAATTGTAAATATATTTCAAGGTCTTCCAAGTCTTAGCTTTATGATTGCCCTTGCTGGAGTTCTTGGGCCAGGTATAAAAAGTTTATTAATTGCAATAGTATTCACTTCTTGGGCTGGTTTTTCAAGAATAGTTAGAGGAGAGGTATTAAAGGTAAAAGAAGAAAAATATGTTGAAGGTGCAAGAGCACTAGGGGCTAGTCATATTTATATAATTTTGCACTATATAATTCCAAATATATTTGCTCCTTTTATAGTACTATTTGCAATAAGGGTAGGAAAAAGTGTACTTTCTATGGCATCGTTAAGTTTTTTAGGTCTAGGAATACAACCCCCACAAGCAGATTGGGGTGTTATGATAAATGATGCTAAGACTCATTTTAGAAGCTATCCAAATCTATTATTAGCACCTGGGTTTAGTATATTATTATTGTGTTGCAGTATAAATTTAATTGGAGATGCACTAAGGGATATGTTTGATGAAAAAAGCAACACTTTAAGCCAATATCTTTAGAAGGAATAAAAACTATGAATAGAGATATAAGTATAAAAGATTTAAAAATTCATTTTAATACTAAGGAAGGAAAAGTAAGAGCTGTAGATGGAATATCTAGAACCTTTCAAAGTGGTAAAATTACAGGAATTATTGGAGAAACTGGAAGTGGAAAATCGGTACTAGGACTAGGGATTTTGAACCTTGTATCTAATAACTCAACTGTTTCAGGCAGTGTCTTATATGAAGAAAAAGATTTGCTAAAAATTAAAGAAAATGAAATTAGAGAAATCAGAGGGAAAAAAATAGCGTTAATACCCCAAAATCCATCAAGTTCTTTTAATCCAATATTGAAAATAGGAAGTCATATGAATGAACTTTTTTATTATCATGGAAAAGAAAAAAAGAATTCTTGTAAGAGTAAAAGTTTGGAGATATTAAAAAAAATTTTTTTCTCAAATAGTGAGTTGGTTTATAATTCGTATGGATTTCAGTTAAGTGGAGGTATGAGTCAAAGAGCATTAGCAGCTATAGGGACAGCACTAAAACCTAACTGGGTAATTGCAGATGAACCAACTAAAGGGTTGGATGCAATAATAAGAAAGCAAGTATATGAAGTATTTTATGATTTAAGAAGTAATATGGGTGTTAGCATGATACTTATAACTCATGATTTAATGCTAGCTAAAAAGCTTTGTGATGAAGTTGTAGTTATGTATGCAGGTAAAATCATAGAAGAGGGTACAAAAAATAGTATCTTTAATAATCCACTACATCCTTATACGAGAGGTTTAATTGATTCACAGCCAAATAAAAAATTAATACCCATTGAAGGGATAGCGCCAAGTCTAACAAACTTACCAAAAGGATGTAGATTTTCTCCGAGATGCAAGGTTGCAAAAAAAACATGTATTGATTATGAACCAAGACTATTTGATGTTAATGGTTCAAAAGTGAGGTGTTTTCTTTATGATAAGAGTTTGTAACCTTTATAAGGAGTTTAAAAGCGGAATAATCAATAAAAAGATAGTTAAGGCGGTAGATGATGTATCTTTTGAAATCAAAGAGGGAAAAACCTTAGGTCTTGTAGGAGAAAGTGGATGCGGAAAATCAACTTTATCAAGGCTTATTTTAAGACTTATTAAATGTGACAGAGGTAAAATTTATTTTAATGGTAGAGATATCAGTAATTATGATTTTTCTCAAATGAGGGATTTAAGAAAAGAGATACAGATAATATTTCAACATCCAGATTCTGCCCTAAGCCCTAAAAAAACTATATATGGGAGCCTTGTGGAACCATTAAAAATTCATAAACTCTACGAAAAGAATAAAGCAAGAGAATACATAATGGAATATTTAAGTTTTGTTGGGCTTAGTGAGGAAATTTTAAATAGATACCCACATCAAGTAAGTGGAGGACAAATACAAAGAGTTGCTTTAGCTAGAGTGCTTTTATTAAATCCTAAATTTATAATATTAGATGAACCTACATCAATGCTAGATGTATCTGTGCAAGCTCAAGTTATACAGGTTTTGAAGAAAGCTCAAAAACAGTTTAATATAACCTATTTATTTATATCTCATGATATAGACTTAGTAAAAGAAGTTAGTGATGAGGTTGCAGTCATGTTAAATGGCAAGATAGTTGAAATTATAGATGCTAAGGAATTGTATAAAAGTGCAAAGCATGCTTATACCAAAGAGCTTGTTGAGAATTTCACTAATTTTTAAAATATAGTAATCAATTGTTTAATCAATATTACATTAGTAAGAGTAGTTTTTTGAGTATAGAAAATTACAAATCTCGCCCTAATATTTTTAGAAAGGAAGAGTAATTATGTACTATAAAGATATAGATTTTGAGAAAAAATGGCATGAGTATGTTGAAAGTAAAGAAGGATATGCAAGAGAAAGAGCTTTTGATGATGAAGCGGAAAGAAAGTTTTTTAAAAAATTATCTCATAAATATGATGATAGACCAACGCTTTATGATTATTCAAAAGAAGTATTTAATTTTGTAGATAAGTTAATAGATGAAGGAAAAAATCTTATAGAAATTGGTGCAGGTACCGGAAAATTTACTATTCCACTTTCTAAGAAATGTAAAGGTATAATTGCTAATGATTTTTCAATAGATATGCTTAATGTGCTTGAAGGAAAGGCTAGGGAACATAATATAACTAATATAGATACAATACAAGGAAAATGGGAAGAGATTAATGTTGGGCATAGTGATTATATTTTATCTGTGAATTCTCTTTATCGAATTTGGGATATTAAAGATGCTTTGAGTAAGATGGATAAGCTAGCTAAAGAAAAAGTGATTATAGTGAGAACTATTCAAAAACCATTATTTAATGATTTGTATATGGATTTAGGTGATAAAGATAGAACTTGTCCAGATTATATATACATTCCAAATATACTACATTCTTTAAATATATGTGCAGATATAAAGTTTATTGATGTAGAAAATGAAATTGAATTCGATAGTGTAGAGGATATACTTTTTAAAATGGAAACAGAATTAAATAAAAAGATTAACTTTAGCGATATGTTGGATAAGTATATAGATAATATAATAGAAAAAAGAGAAAACAAATATATTTTTAAACATAAAACTAAAGTTGTAATTATATACTGGAATAGTATAAGCTAGATTTGTTAATATTATCGAAGCATAGAAACTCTTCTGAAAATATTTACAATCTCGACATATTATGCTACAATTATTTAGAATAAATAAAATTTAATAAGAATTACCTCATCTAATAAAAAGATTGAGGTAGAGGTCGCATTTACTAAGATTAATATTGAAGAGGTCGGAAGCCAATGAAGCAATATAAAAGGAGTAAGTGCCGAAGTGCTAGTGTCCAAATCTAGTGCTGGGGCTGTATTTAATAAGTACAGTACTGTCATCAAAATTATCCCGAATTTTGATGGAGAGCTATCTTAACTAAGATAAAGGGAAGATGTAGGTATATTGTATTTAGCGCATTCAGCTCAACATGTATCCATGTTGAGCTTTTTTACATCTATATAAAATAGGATAGAAAAGGGAAGCAATAATAAAATATTTTAATTTTAAAAGTGGGGGAGATTAAAAATGAGCAGTTTAAAAAAGAAAAAGTTTACTATGCCACAGACACTTACTATAATATTTTTACTAATAGTAGTAATGGCAGTTCTTACTTGGATAGTACCAAGTGGAAATTTTGAAAGAGTAGATATAGATGGAAGGTCGGTTGTTGTAGCTGGAACTTATGAAAAAGCAGCATCAAATCCACAAGGAATTACTGATGTATTTACAGCACCTATAAATGGATTTATAGATGCAGCTGAAGTAGTTGGATTTGTTTTGATAGTTGGAGGAGCTTTTGGAATAGTTAACAAAACAGGAGCTATAGAAGCTGTTATAGCTCATACTGTAAATAAAATGAAGAGATTCCAATTCTTAATAATACCTATATCAATGATTCTATTTGGATTAGGTGGAACAACATTTGGAATGAGTGAAGAAACACTACCTTTTTATATGATATTTATTCCACTCATGACCAGTATGGGATATGATTCATTAACAGCAGTGGCCACAGTATTTATAGGAGCAACAGCTGGATTTGGAGCAGCTACTACTAATCCTTTCTCTGTAGGAATAGCACAAGCATTGTCACAAATAACACCAGGTTCTGGGATAGAGTTGAGAGTTGTTATGTTTATAATATATATGGCTATATCTATAGGATTTGTTATGATGTATGCCAATAAAGTTAAAAAAGACCCTAAGAAGTCTTTAGTACATGGTATATCATTGAATCAAGAATCAATGGCTAATACTGATACAAACATAAAAGAATTTACAAAAAGAGAAGCTATGGTAATAGCAATTTTCACAATAGGTATGGCAATTATGATATATGGAGTTTTAAAGCTAGGATGGTACATAACTGAAATTGCAATGATATTTACAGCTATAGGTATAATATCAGGAATAGCATCAGGGCTTAAACAAGATGACATAGTTAATTCATTTATAAGTGGAGCAGGAGATTTAATGACAGCAGGGCTATGTATAGCATTTGCACGTGGAATAGTAATAATAGCAGAAAATGGATTTATAATAGATACAATTTTAAATTCTGCCGCAAATTTATTAAATGGACTTCCAAAGACTATATTTATAAATTTAACTTTCTTAATAGAAGGTTTAATAGCATTTTTTATACCATCTGCATCAGGACTTGCATCACTTACAATACCTGTACTTGCTCCACTTGGAGATTTAGTAGATGTATCTAGACAAATGATAGTTACAGCTTATCAATTTGGTATAGGTGTAACTAACTTAATAACACCTACATCAGGTGTTTTAATGGGAGCACTAGCAGTAGCTAATATTCCTTGGTCAAAGTGGGTTAGATTTGTAATGCCTTTAATGGTAGTATTAACAATTACTGTAATGGTGTTTTTAACAATAGGATTATTTGTTGGATTCTAATAGGAGGTATATTATGATTGAAAGTATAAAGAAAAGAGCTTATGAGATAGAGAATGAACTGGGAAAAGAAATTGAAGAAGTATGTGATTTTATATTTAACAATCCAGAACTAGGAGAAGAAGAATATATATCATCAAAGTACTTGGTAGATAAAATGAAGGAATATGGATTTGATACAACTTATCCATACTGTAATATGGATACTGCTTTTAGAGCAGAACTAGGGGATAATGATGGTCCAACTATAGCATTTTTAGCTGAGTATGACGCATTGCCTGGATATGGGGAAAATAAAGAACCAGGTCATGCTTGTGGACATAACTGGATTGCTGCATCTACATTAGGAGCTTGTATAGTACTAAGTAAGTTAAAAGAAAATTTTAAAGGAAAAATTGTACTAATAGGAACACCAGCTGAAGAAACAACAGGAGGAAAGTGTGATTTAGTTAAGGCAGGAGCTTTTGATGATATTGATGTAAGTTATCAGATGCATATAGAAGCTTTTAATAACATAAACTGCAAGGCTTTGGCAATAGATTCAATAGAGTTTAGTTTTGAAGGGGTATCAGCACATGCAGCTAGCCATCCTCATATGGGTGTTAATGCATTAGATGCAGTACAACTTACTTTTGCAGGAATAAATGCACTAAGACAGCATGTAAAATCAGATGTTAGAATACATGGGATAGTTTCAAATGGAGGAGAAGCTCCAAACATAGTTCCAGAAAAAGCTGCCTGTGAATTTTTCGTAAGAGCTGCTGAAAGAAGTTATTTAGATGAAGTAACTAAAAAGGTTATAAACTGTGCAAAAGGTGCAGAGTTAATGACAGGTGCTAAACTTTCTTATAGATACTTTGAAAATTCTTTTGACAATATAATAAATAATAAGGTGCTTCAGAATATAACAAAGAATAATCTAATTGAGGCAGGTATAACAGATATATTAGAAGGAAAAGAAGGTCCAGTAGGTTCTACAGACATAGGAAACGTAAGCCAAGTTTGTCCTACTATGTATACGGAAATAGCTCTAGACATAAATCCAATGGTATATGTTCATGAAAAAGAGTTTTTAAATTATGCAAATTCTGAGGAAGCTTATGATAAACTTCACAAAGCAGTAAAGGCAATGGTAGGATGTGCATTAGAAATTTACCTAGAAGATGGGCTACTTGATGAGATTAAGAAAAATCATTTGAATTAACTTAAATTAAAAATAAGATAAAAAGGTATTACCAGAAAGTTGGTAATACCTTTTTATTTTTTGATAGGAGTCATGTTTTTGTAGATTCTATAGCTAAAGTTATATTATTTATCTAATCTTAATCATATAATAATATTTCTAGCTTAAGGTTAAATAAAAAATAAGAAATCTATCAATTTGGCATAACTTTTGCTTTATATAAGTTAAAAGATTTTGAACTATATTAGAACTATTAAAATTTTATATAATATAAACAAAAGAAAGGATAGATTTATAATGAAAACAATAGCAGTAGTAACTGATGGATTATCTAAATTAGAGTGTTTTTTAAATAAAAACCTAAAGCTGATATTTAAAGATAAAGTAATAATAAAAAACTATTATTTAAATAGAATAACAGAAGAAGAATCGATAAAAGATGACATAATATTAGTAATGATAGATGATAGAGTATTGAAAATAAAAAAATATGTAAAAGATGTCTCAAAGATAATAATTATAAATAGAACTATAAAGCAAAAGGATATATACAAGTTATTTTCATTACCAGAAGGAATAGATGTATTAGTAGTAAATGATAATAAGCACACTGTATTAGAAACAATATCTAATTTATACAATATAGGAATAAATCACTTAAATTTCATACCATATAATCCTAATGAAGAATATAGAAATATTAAGATAGCTGTAACACCAGGAGAAGCAGATTTAGTTCCAAAATATATTGAAGAAGTTATTGATTTAGGGCATAGGTATATTGATAGTTCAACATTTATTCAAATAATAGCAAAACTCAAACTGGATGATAAGGAAATTACTGAGAGGCTAATTAAGTATATAGATGAAGTGATTAGTTTATATTCAGGAATAAATACTAAATATAAAGAACTTACTATAAAAGCAGATGAATTGAATTCTATAATAAACTTATCAAATCTAGGTATGGCAATGATATCAGAGAAGGAAAATGTAATTATTTGTAATAATAGCTTGAGTGATATACTAGATATTAAAAATGATATTATAGGAAAAAATATAGATGAATTAGAGAATGAAAATATTAAAAAGATTTTTAGATTAAGTAAGGCACATGATGAAGTTATAAAGTTTAATAATAAATATTTAAATGTAAATAAGTATAATATAGAAAGTTTTGGAAGGGTGACTGGATATTATTTTTGTATTCAAGAAATAACTTACATAAGGAAATTGGAACAAAACCTATCAAAGAAGCTTAGAGAAAAGGGACAAGTTGCTAGGTATACCTTTGATGACATAAAAACAGTATCAGTAAAAATGGAAAGAACTAAAGAGCTAGGTATGAAAATAGCGGAATCTGATTATACAGTTCTTATAACTGGAGAAAGTGGAACAGGAAAAGAACTTATGGCTCAGTCTATTCATAATGCATCACCAAGGCATAGTCAGCCATTTATAGCGATAAACTGTGCAGCTATGCCAGAAAACCTACTTGAAAGTGAACTTTTTGGATATGAAGAAGGTGCTTTTACAGGTGCTTTAAGAGGAGGGAAAAAAGGTTTATTTGAGCAAGCTAATAATGGAACTATATTTTTAGATGAAATAGGAGACATGCCCATATATTTACAAAGCAAATTACTTAGAGTATTACAAGAAAATCAAGTCATGAGAGTTGGGGGGGAAAATGTAATAGACACTGATGTAAGAGTAATTGCAGCTACAAATAAAAATTTATTAGAAATGATAAAAAAAGATAGATTCAGAGCTGATTTATATTATAGGATAAATGTATTGCCTATAAACATACCACCTTTAAGAGAGAGAAAAGAAGATATAGAAGTTATGCTAAAGCATTTTATGAAAAGGAAGAGGGAAATTAGTCAAGATGTTAAAGACATTATTAATTCATATGAATGGCCAGGGAATATAAGAGAATTAAAAAATACAGCTATGTATATTAACATTATGAGTTCTGAACATGTTATTTTAATTAATGACTTACCTCATAATTTACTAAATATAACTGAAGACTATAGTAAAGAAATAAGTACATTAAAAGATAGAACATCTATAGAAAAAGTAAGATTAGTAATGGAATGCTTAAAAAATGCCAATAATCTTAATAAAAACATAGGTAGAAATGGTATTGTTAATTCAATAAATGAATTAGGTTATAGTATAACAGAAGGTGAGGTAAGGGGAATACTTAATATACTTAAAGAACTAGATTTGATAATATGTGAATCAGGTAGAAAGGGAAGTGAGTTAAATAGAAGAGGAAAAAATATATTAAATAGTATTTAATAGGTTAATAAAAAGGAAAGTATGAATGCCTATTTTGCCTATTAATTAGAATTAACACTATTCAAAAAGTCGAATTAAATAGGATTAAAATAAAATATAAATCAATAGAGTGATTTATATAACTGATTCCTTAGAAAAAGTATTTTAAAAATAAATTAGAATTTTTAAACAATTAAAATATTGGTATGCTACTTGCTCTTTAAGAGAGAAGTAGCATTTTTTATTGTTCATAAATAATTTAAGGGGTGAAGAAAGTGATTAAAAAGAAATATCCAGTAATAGGAATATCAGGAAACTTATTAATTGATGAAGGGGGGATGTTTCCTGGTTATGAAAGGGCTTATGTAAATAATGACTATATACAGTCAGTAGCTATGTGTAAAGCTATACCATATATTGTACCAATTATATATGATGATGAGATTATAAAGGAACAAGTATCAAATATAGATGGACTTATACTATCAGGAGGACAAGATGTAAATCCTCTTATATGGAAGGAGGAACCTCATAATAAGCTAGGTGCAATATCACCTAAAAGAGATGTTTTTGATATGAAGTTATTAAAGTATGCTTTAGATATGAAAAAACCAGTGTTAGGTATATGTAGAGGTGAACAAATTATAAATGTAGCTGAGGGAGGGAGTTTATATCAAGATTTATCTTTAATTGAAGGAGCTTACATAAAACATAATCAGCAACATTTATCTAATATACCTACACATACAGCACAGATAAAAGAGGGTACAAAGTTGTATGAAATATTAGGAGAACAAGAAATCCTAGTTAATAGTTTCCATCATTTAGTTGTCAATAAGGTAGCTCCAGGATATATTGTTTCAGCTACTGCTAAAGATGGTTTAATTGAAGCTATAGAAAAGGATGGGAATGAGTTTGTAATAGGCATACAATGGCATCCAGAAATGATGACTAAGGATTGTGATAATATGAAAAAAATATTTATGGCGATAGTTAAAGAAGCATCTAAAGAAAAATAATTATAACTATATTTTAAGTTGAGTTTGGAGGAATAACAATGAAAAAAAGTGTTAAGTTAGGTTTCTGGAGTATTGTATTATTAGGGATTAATGCAATAATAGGGTCAGGTATATTTGGCTTACCTGGAGATGCATATACAAGTATAGGTCCAGCGAGTATCTTAGTATTAGTTTTTTGTATGTTTTTAGCTGTCTCTATTGCTTTATGTTTTGCTGAAGCAGGGAGTTGGTTTGATACTGATGGAGGGCCGTATCTTTATGCAAAAGAGGCCTTTGGAGATTTTATTGGGTTTGAAGTTGGATTTATGAAGTGGATAGTTAGTATGATTGCTTGGGCAACTATGGCAAACTTTTTTGCAGTCACACTATCATCTATATGGCCTCAAGCAGCAGAGCCACTTATTAAAAATATAATAATTGGTATATTAGTTGGAGGGCTTGGGCTTATAAATTTTATGGGAATGAAGCAATCTAAGCATTTAAACAATATAATGACTATAGGAAAATTATTACCAATAGTTTTATTTATAGCTGTAGGTTTATTTTTTATAAAAGGCTCTAATTTTACGCCATTTATAATAATACAAAAAGGTCAAAGTACATCATCAGCTTTTGTAGCAGTATCAATAACTTTATTTTATGCTTTTACGGGGTTTGAATCTTTAGCTGTTGCAGCAAAAGATATGGAAAATCCTAAGAAAAATGTACCTAAGGCATTAGTAATGGTAATGTTTGTAGTATCAGTAATATATATGCTTATATTGGGGATAAGTATAGGTGTATTGGGAGATGGATTAAGAGGGTCAGCGACTCCTGTTGCAGATGCTGCTATTAAAATGTTAGGTCCTATAGGTGGATATATAATTACAATAGGGACTATAGTATCTGTTGGAGGAATAAATATTGCATCATCTATATTTACACCAAGGTCTGCGGCTGCTTTGGTCGAGCAAGGATTAATGCCTAAGTCTATAAGAAAAACTAATAAAAATGGAGCTCCATATATAGCAATTATAGTTTCTGTTATAGGAACTTTATTAATAGCATGGTCAGGGTCATTTACAACACTATCTCAAATAAGTGTTGTATCTAGATTTATTCAATATATTCCTACCTGTCTAGCTGTATTAATATTAAGGAAGAAGTATGCTGGTAAAGACATAAACTTTAGGATACCTGGAGGAGCGATTATACCAATATTTGCAGTAGCTATAAGTATAGTATTATTGATAAAAGCAGGTATTGATGAACCAATGAAGATAGTTTGGGGACTAGGTGGTATGGTAATTGTAGTTCCTATATATTTCTATATGACTAATGTATATTCAAAAAAATATAATGATATTGAAGTCAAGTAATTCTTATAATTATTAGAGAATAAAATTATAAAGATTGTAATAAATTTTCTATCTATAAATTGGATGTATAAATATAATCGTGTGTAGTTTTTGGAATTTTATCTCTAGTATTGAAATTCACAAAGGGCTATATTTATAGATATTTTATAAGGATTCTTTTAAATTTATGATAAGCGGTATAGCATTTTGGTGTTATACCGCTTTTTGTATAAATAGTTTTATTTTTTTACTGCTCTAGTTGCGTAAAATGATGGAATATTAAATTCATGAAGATTACCAGAACCATTTGTATCTTGATAAATATCTGTTAAAATAAATTCTGCTTGTAGTTGTCCACCTATTTGTTCTTCAATTGTATGAGAAAATTGAATTCCCCAATCATTTTGGATTGATTCATCATATATATTTTTATTTTTTAAAGGATTAAATGGAAGCCTATATTGGAATTCTGTTCCTTCTTCATTAAATACAAAATTGATGCCATTATCAAGTCCAGATAAAAGTATACCACCTTTTTTTAGTATACGATAACACTCTTTCCAAATTGGTAATACATCTTCTACATAACAATTAGAAACTGGATGAAATATTAAGTCAAAACTTTCATCTTTAAAAGGTAGTGGCTTTGCCATGTCAGCTTGTACAAGTTCAATAGAATACTTTTCCCTTTCTGCAACCTTTTTTTCACTTAATAATTGTGAAGTTGAATAATCTAAAACTGTACATTGAGCTCCCAATGCAGTGAAAATTGGCATTTGTTGTCCGCCTCCAGACGCTAATCCTAGTATTTTTGTATTTTTCATATCACAGAACCAATTTTTCGGAACGGGTTTAGTGGGTGTCAGTACAACGGACCAATCTCCAGCTTTGGCTCGTTCAAAAACTTCATGACTGATAGGTTGTCCCCATTCCCAGCCTTCTTTATTCCATTTATCAAAGGTCTTTGAGTTTATTTCTGTATATTTAGATTCCATAGTTTTATCCTCCTAAATTACGATTTGACAACTTGCTAATTATGATAAAGTATAGCATATTTCTAGTAAGAGCTGGATGTAAACAAGAAACTGTATGTACAAAGAAAGGAGTAGAGTATAAAATAGAATGTAAATTAAAACTTATAAATTTTTATTTTTAAAATAAGGAGTAGATAAATATGAAAATATTAATTTCTATAGATTCTTTGAAAGGCAGTTTATCTTCAATTGAGGCAGCAAATGCAATAAAAAAGGGGATATTAAAAGTTGAAAAAGATGCAAAAGTAAAGATATTGCCACTTGCAGATGGTGGGGAAGGAACAGTAGACGCTTTAGTACAAGGTATGAATGGTGAAAAAGAAACTATAGAAGTCACTGGACCAATAATTACGAAAGTAAATGCGACATATGGATTATTAAAAAGTACAAATACAGCAATAATAGAAATGGCTCAAGCATCAGGATTAACATTAGTTCCAACTGAACTTAGAAATCCTTTAAGCACCACAACTTACGGTGTTGGAGAAATAATAAAAGAAGCAATAAATAAAGGCTATAGAAACTTTATAGTTGGAATAGGTGGAAGTGCTACTAATGATGCTGGGGTAGGTATGCTTCAAGCTTTAGGATTTGAGTTTTATGATGAAAACAACAACTTAGTAGGGTTAGGTGGAAAAGTTTTAAATGAAATAAGACATATAAAAATAGATAATAGGTTAAAAGAATTAGATAAATGTAGCTTTAAAATAGCTTGTGATGTGAATAATCCACTGTTTGGTAAAAATGGAGCAGCGTACATATATGGACCTCAAAAAGGTGCAACACCAAAAATAATTGAAGAGTTAGATAATGGCCTTAGAAATTTTGCTAAGATAGTTAAAAGTGATTTAGATAAAGACATAGCCAATATAGAAGGTACTGGAGCAGCAGGTGGATTAGGTTTTGCATTTTTAGCGTTTTTAAATTCAAAATTAGAATCTGGAGTAAAAATAATATTAGAAGAAATTAAAATAGAGAACGAGTTAAAATGTGCAGACTTTGTAATAACTGGAGAAGGTAAATTGGATAATCAAACAGCTATGGGCAAAGCACCAATAGGAGTTGCAAAGATGGCTAAAAAATATGGGGCAAAAGTAATAGGTTTGGCTGGAGCAACGACAGAAGATGCAGTTAAGTGTAATGAAGAAGGGATAGATGCTTATTTTTCTATAGTAAATAGGGCTATGACCATAGAAGAAGCAATGGATAAGGAAACGGCAAGTAATAATATGACTGTCACAACAGTACAAATATTTAATCTTATAAAGGTATTAAAAAGTACTAAATAAAAAGACTGACATAGCTAGCGTTTGATATTGAAATAAGTCCTTTAGAGGATATATTAATCCATATTGAAAATAATTTTAACTATTCATAATAAGCTACTTGCAGGCTAAAAAATTTGTAATTACTCAATCTTAGTGATTAAGTAATTACTTTTTTATTGCAAAATAACATAGTAATTACAGAATAAATTAAAGTACAAAATTATAATATTATAAATTTATACTTATAGACATTGACTAAATCATGATTGTGTATAAAAATAAGTAGTTAAGAGGAAATATATTATTATATTACTTGATAAATTTAGACAAAAAACTTATATACAAGGAGAGAAAAAATATGATAATTGAGCTAAACAAAAGTAATTCTGAAAATCTAACGAAAACGGAACTTGAAATAATTAAATTTATAAATCAAAATGAGTCAATATTATCAGAATTGTCCATAGTAGAGATTGCTCATGAAACATATTCGTCTCCAGCAACTGTTTCAAGAGCAATTAGAAAATGTGGCCTAAATGGATTTAATGAACTTAGATACAGGTTGACAGTAAAAGATGAAAATAATGATATACACAATATGGGGGATATAATAAACAAGTCTTTTATAGAAGCGCAGAGAGTTATAGAACAAATATCCTTAACTACACTAATTAATATAATAAAAACTATAAATGAATCTAGTAAGATATACGTCTTAGCAAGAGGTCTTACTGAATATGTAGCAAAAGAGTTTAGCCTTAAGTTACAATTACTTGATTTTAATGTGTTTTTTATAAATGACCCTAATATAATGAAAATAAAATCTAAATCAATGAAAGAAGATGAACTTATAATCATATTTTCGTTGAATGGAAACACTAAAGAACTTGTAGAATCAGCACAAAATGCCAATTTAAGTGGAGCCAAAGTTATAACATGTTGTTGTAGTGAAAATGCAAAACTTATAAACTATTCTGATTTATATATTGTAGGATATAAACATTATCATATCTCAATCTCTGAGTATGAAGTGTCATCTAGGTTACCATTGTACATTATATCTAGGATAATTATAGATTATATGGTCAAATATAATAATTCTGAAAAT
The DNA here is from genome assembly GCF_020676075.1 of Clostridioides sp. ES-S-0001-03. Lineage (NCBI taxonomy): Bacteria > Bacillati > Bacillota > Clostridia > Peptostreptococcales > Peptostreptococcaceae > Clostridioides > Clostridioides sp. ES-S-0001-03. Next base: position 348,573 of record NZ_JACVWJ010000001.1, read on the forward strand.
TAAATTGAAAAAGTCTATGAAAATCTATTTTCTTTTTATGAAAAGATTTTCATAGACTTTTTTATTATAATGAAAACATACACAGCAGAAGCAAGGGGGAAGACAATGATATATACATTAACCACGAATCCAGCAATAGATATGAACATATCTACTAACGGTATAAAAAGTAAATTAGTAAATCGTACATCAAATGCTACATATTCTCCTAATGGAAAAGGTTTAAATGTGACATTTGTACTAGGTCATTATGGTGTAGAGTCCAAGATATTAGGTTTTTTTGGAGGATTCTCAGGAAAATATATAGTTGAAGAAAGTGAAAAGAAAGGGTTTGATGTACTACCTACCTGGGTAGAAGATACAACTCGTATAAATATATTTTTAAATGATGGAAATGATGAGTTTAAATTTGTAAACTCTGGGTCATATGTAAATGCAAAGCAAAAGTTAGAAATGATAGGGAAGATAGAGTCATTAGAAGATATAAATTACTTGTCAATAAGTGGAAGTTTACCACCTGGTATTGATGATAATTACTATGAAGATATATTTGAGATTTGTAAAAATAAAAATATAAAAACAATACTTGATATAAGTTCACCGAAGTTAAAGGAGTTATTAGAATATAATCCATACTTGATAAAACCAAATGATGAAGAAATCAAAGATATATTTGGAATTATTGTAAGAGATGAAGAGGACATTAAGGATGTGCTTAAGTTACTACATTTGAAAGGAGCTCAAAATATATTACTAACTTTAGGAGAAAAAGGTTCTTATTTTTACAATGGAGAAGCAATTTATTATGCTAGTGCTCAACCAGTTACAGTTGTTAGCTCTGCATGTGCTGGTGATTCTGCATTAGCTGCTTTTTTAAGTATATGGTTGGAAAATCCAGAAGATATTGAAGAAGCATTGAAAAGGTCTGCTGCAACGGGTGCAAGTGTGGCTGAAAGTAATGGTATCGGTAGTTTGGCGAATGTAGAAGAGTACATAAAAAATATAAAAGTCAGAAAGGTGGTATAAAAATGGGGAGAAAGATAATCCTTGGGGTAACAGGTTGTCCAACTGGAATTGCACATACATTTATGGCAGAAGAAGCATTAAAAAAATCAGCTAAAGAATTAGGATGTGATATAAAAGTTGAAACAAATGGAGCCATAGGAGTAGAGAATAAATTAACAGCAAAAGATATCGAAATGGCAGATGCAATAATAGTTGCTTGTGATAAAAACGTTGATATGGATAGATTTAATGGAAAACCAGTAATAGAGGTACCTGTAAAAGAAGGTATACACAAAGCTAGTGAGCTTATACAAAAGTGTATTGATGGTAAAGTAGCAGTTAGAAAGGGAAATACATCAAGTAGCAAATTTACAGAAGAAGGGAATTTGTCGTTTGGTCAAAAACTATATAAAGACTTAATGAATGGAGTATCTCATATGCTACCTTTAGTAGTAGCAGGCGGAGTGCTAACTGCTATATCATTTTTGTGGGGGATTTACTCATTTGACCCAAATTCAGAACAGTATAATCAGATAGCAGCTACATTAAAATCTGTTGGTGGATATTCTATGAATTTGATGGTTCCTGTATTAGCGGCGTTTATAGCTCAATCTGTATCAGGTAGACCTGGTATGTTGGCAGGGCTTGTTGGAGGAATGATATCGTTTGACACAGGTTCAGGGTTCTTAGGTGGAATTATATCGGGATTTTTGGCAGGTTATGCAGTTAAATTATTTGTGTACTTATTGAGAAAATTACCAAGACAGTTAGAAGGACTTAAATCTATTTTTATAATTCCTATAGTCAGTGTGGGTGTTGTTGGTATATCTATGTTGTTACTTGGGGGACCATGTTCAGCTCTTAACAATGCTATGATGAATTTCCTTTCAGGGTTACAGAACTCAAGTCCTATAATCCTAGGATTAGTAATAGGATGTATGTCAGCATTTGATATGGGAGGTCCAGTAAATAAAGCAGCATATGTGACTGGAACTATGCTTCTAGGTCAAGGAAACTACTTATTTATGGCAGGTGTATCTGCAGCTTGTATAACACCACCATTAGTAATAGCTATAGCATCTACTTTATTTAAAAATAGATTTACAGAAGAAGATAGAGCGGCAGGATTAATTAATTATATACTAGGTAGTACTCATATAACAGAAGGAGCGATACCTTTCGCGGCAAAGAATCCACTGAAAGTGTTGCCAGTACTTATGATTGGGTCATCAATATCAGCGATTTTAACTTACATAATGAAAATAGAAGTACCAGCTCCACATGGAGGATTTTTAGTCTTAGGACTAGTAAATAAGCCGCTTTTATGGGTAGGATGTATACTTGCAGGTTCATTAGTAGGAGCGATACTTTATATGATAGTTACACCTAAGGTAGTAAATAACAATAATACTACAGAAAATACAGATGAAATTAAAAATGAATATAAAAATGAAATTACAAAATCGGAAAACGTATCTAATAAAGTTTCTTTGTATAACGAAGAAACAGTAGTTTTAGATATTAAAGGAAAAAATAAAATAGATGTAATTGATGAAATGGTTGAAATACTTGATAAATCAGGTGTTCTTTTAGATAAAAATAAATTTAAAGAAGAAATTCATAAGAGAGAAGAAATATCATCTACAGGTTTTGGTATGGGCATAGCGATACCACACGCAAAAACAGATGCAGTAAAAGTACCACGAGTAGCAGTTGGTGTATCAAAAGAAGGATTTGATTTTGAATCAGAGGATGGAAGCCCAGTACATCTTATATTTATGATAGCAGCTACAGACAATGGTGATAATTTACATTTAAAGACATTGTCTCAACTATCTGCAAAACTAATGGACGAAGAATTTTTAAATGAGTTAATAAATAGCAAGACAAGCATAGAAATAGTATCAAAATTAAATAATGAAGAAATTAAATCATTATAAATATATAGGAGGATGAATTATGGCATTAGTGACAACTAAACAAATATTATTAGATGCACAAGAAGGGCATTATGCAGTAGGAGCATTTAATGTTGAAAATATGGAGATGGTTATGGCAGTAATAGAAGCTGCTGAAGAACTTAAATCACCTGTAATACTACAGACAACACCTTCAACAATAAAGTATGCAGGATTGGATTATTATTTAGCAAATGTAAAGGTTGCATCAGAAAAGGCAAGTATTCCTGTGGCTATGCACTTAGACCATGGTTCAAGTTTTGGGCTAGCAATGCAGGCACTTAGAGTTGGATATACTTCTATTATGATTGATGGTTCTCATGAAAGTTACGAAGATAATATATCAATATCTAAAGCTGTTGTAGATGCATGTACACCTTCAGATATACCTGTTGAAGCTGAATTAGGTAAAGTTGGAGGTAAGGAAGACGATTTAGATGGTGGTGATGGTGGAGCATATACAGACCCACTACAAGCAAAAGAATTTGTAGAGAGAACAGGGGTATCATCTTTAGCAGTAGCAATAGGCACAGCACATGGGTTATATAAAGGAGAGCCAAAGCTTGATTTGGATAGATTATCTGAAATTAGAGAGGTTGTATCAGTTCCATTAGTATTACATGGTGGGTCAGGGATACCAGATGAGATTATTAAAGAATCTATAAAAAGAGGAATTTGTAAGGTTAATTATGCAACAGAGTTAAGGATTGCTTATAGTAATGGGGTTAAGGATGTGCTTAATTCTGACCCTGAGGTAATTGACCCTAAGAAATATGGTAAAAAAGGTCTAGATTCGGTTAAAGAATTTGTTAAGAGTAGGATGGAAGTTTGTGGATGTGTAGGAAAAGTAGTAGGGGCAGTGGAGTACTGTTAATAAAATCTAATTATAAATATATAAAATAAAGTAAGAGGTTTATTATAAACCTCTTACTTTATTTTATATATTTAAGAGAATAAATGAGCAGTTTGGAGGGATATGTATGGTAATTAGAAATAAATAAAAATACAACCACTTAATACAGATTTAGAATCTAAATTTATATTAAGAGATTGTATTTAATTAAATTAATACAAATATTGCATAATTGAATCATTAATATTAAAATTAATGAAAAATGAAGTAGAAAATATTGTTATACAAATATATGTATATAAATTTATCATAATATTTAATAAATTAGATATGATATACAACTTATTAAGAAGAACTAGATGTACTTCTATTATATTGAGATATAAAACCTTTAGGCATTTTACTTATAAAATACACAACCATAATACAAGATAAAGGCTTGTCTACTATATTGCTAAGGATTCTTGGAAAGAATGCAGCAGTAAATATCTTATGACCAGACTGAACTAAAAAACCGACCAATAAATCAGCACCACTTCCACTTAAACCACCAAACAATAAAAAATAAAAGTTGATGAAAATAAATTTATAATAATAATAGATATTCCATTATCAAGATTTTAAATACTATAAATAATATGAAGTCTCTAAAATAAACTTTAAGTATATAGGAAGTATTTATTATTTGTATGGTTTTTAATTTATTAGAATTATAGGTAAGGTGTATATTATAAATTTGAATATTAAGATTTTTTTGAGGGATAGTAGACAAACTATTCCTTATTTTTATAACTAAGAATAAGTGTTATATATGACAGCGAGGATAACAATGGATTTGTTTATTTGTGAGTATTAGGTTATACAAAAGCTGTTATCTATAACTAAATTGGAAAATTCTATCAAATTTTGGAAAACGATTGACAAAGAGAACTAAATAAAGTATATTATTAGTAAGTTAGTTTAATGTACAAATAAATTGTATGCAATGTTTAATATATAAAATTAAGATATTAGACTGAGTTATTTAATTTTAAAGTACATCAAAATGGAAGATTAAATTATCGATTTAGGAGGATGGCTGTGGTAAGAATATTTGAAGATTATATTGAAAAAAGATTTGACAATGAACTACTGCGAATAGAAGCATGGGGAAAAAATTCTTTACGTATTAGGTCATTTGTCGACCAAAATTTTATTGATGAAAATTATGCTCTTAATGAAAAACCTAAGTTGAATAAAGAAGATATTAAAATTGACAAGAGTGAAGATGGTAGTGTAAGTATTAAAAATGGAAAAGTAAAGGCTATCTTAGACCATAGAGATAGAATTACTTTTTATAACGATAAAAATGAAATATTGTTAAAGGAATTTATTAGATTAAGAGCTGTAAAACACGATGATGGTGGAGAAGACGTAGGAACCATTGAAATTACCAAAGACTTTAACTCCACACTTAAATTGAAATCAAGAGAATATAGACCAAGTTGTAATGGAGAATTTGAAGTAACTACTAGATTTGAGTCTAAACCTTGTGAAAAGGTTTTTGGGATGGGACAATACCAACATGAATTTCTAGATTTAAAGAATACCATTTTGGAGTTAGCCCAAAGAAATTCTCAAATATCAGTTCCTTATTATATTTCTAGTTTAGGTTATGGATTTTTATGGAATAATCCAGGAATTGGAAGAGTATCTTTTGCCAAGAACATAACAGAGTGGAAGATGTTTTCTACAAACTTTATAGATTATTGGATTACTTGTGGAGAAAGCCCAAAAGAGTTAAGTAAAAATTACTCTCAAGTTACAGGAACTGTACCTATGATGCCTGAAAATCTATTAGGGCTATGGCAAAGTAAATTAAGATATAGAACTTCAGAGGAAGTTTTGGATGTTGTGAAAGAATACTCAAAAAGAGGCATTAAACTTTCGTCAATTGCAATCGACTATTTTCATTGGCCTAAGCAAGGTGAATATAAATTTGACTTAGATTATTGGAAGAATCCTAAGGAGTTAGTTGAAAAACTGAAAGAAGAGTATTCAGTAGAACCAATAGTATCTGTATGGCCTACAGTTCAAAGTGATGCAGAAAACTACAATGATTATTTAGAAAATGGATATTTAGTCAATGTTAATCGTGGTGTCAGAATGACAATGCAAATTCAAGGAAATACAGTATTTGTAGACATGACAAATAGAGATGCAAGGGACTATGTTTGGGATAGAATAGATAAAAATTATAAGCAACTGGGAATTGATTATTATTGGTTAGATGTAGCTGAACCTGGATATTCTGTTTATGATTTTGATAATTATAGATATAAAAAAGGAAATGTTTTAAGCTGTGGTAACATTTATCCTATTGATTATTTAAAAATGATTTATCATGGTTTACATGATGATACAGAGTCAGTTGTAACTCTTGTAAGAGGAGCTTGGGCAGGAGCTCAAAAGTATGGAGCTTTAGTATGGTCTGGTGATATTGATTCTAGTTTTGAGGCTTTTAATAATCAAGTAAATACAGGGTTAAATATGGGACTAGCAGGTATACCATGGTGGACGACAGATATTGGAGGTTTCCATGGAGGAAATCCTAACGACCCAGAATTTAGAGAACTTATGGTGAGATGGTTCCAATATGCTACTTTTTCACCAATTTTGAGAATGCATGGAGATAGGCTACCTCACAGTAAGCCATTATCAAATAAAGGTGGAGGTTCAATGGTTACTGGAGCTCCTAATGAGATATGGTCTTATGGTGAAGAGGTTGAAAGAATTCTTACAAGGTTTATAAAAATTAGAGAAAGTTTAAAAAGTTATTTAAAAAAATTAATGAAAGAAGCTCATGAAGAGGGAACACCAGTTATGAGAACTCTATTTTATGAATTTCCTGAAGATGATAAAACTTGGGAGATTGATAATACATATATGTTTGGAGATGAAATTTTGGTTGCTCCAATAATGAATTATAAAGATAGAAGTAGAAAAGTATATTTGCCAAAAGGATATACATGGGAGAATATCTTTAGTGGGGTTAGTTATGAAGGTGGAAAAACTTATGAAATTGAATGCCCACTTGAAGAAATTCCTATTTTCTTAAAGCAAAATTCTAAGCATAATTTTGAAGAACTAAAAAATATTTTGAGAGAGGTGAAATCATAATGGAGCCACAATTATGGCAATTATTATTAATCGTACTGTATGGATTTTTTATAAACTATGAAAAAAATTCAACAATGTTTGGTACATATCAACCAGTAACAGCAGGTTTTATTACTGGTCTTATCCTAGGTGATATAAACACAGGTTTATATATTGGAGGTACACTACAACTATTATCATTAGGTATTAGTAACTTTGGTGGAGCATCAATACCTGATTATCAAACAGCAAGTATAGTAGCTACATTTATAACTATTACAACTAAGCAAGAAGCATCTGTAGGAATTTCTATAGGTATCCCAGTTGCTTTATTGATGGTACAGTTAGATGTTCTTAGAAATACTATTGGTATATGGCTAGTTCATAAAGCAGAAGATGGAGCTAGAAAAGGAAATTATAAAAATATAACATATATGCAAATGTTAGGAGTATTATTAACAGCAGCTACAACAGGTATTCCAGTAGCTCTATCTGTAATATTTGGACCTTCTTTAATTAACACAATTTTAAAATATACACCTGAATGGTTAACAGGTGGTTTAACAGTAGCTGGAGGATTACTTCCAGCGGTAGGAATAGGATTATTACTTAGATACCTTCCTGCTAAGGAGTATTTTAGTTATTTAGTAATTGGTTTTGTTTTAGCAGTATATATGAAAGTACCATTGTTAGGTGTAGCTTTAATTGGAGGAGCGATTGCACTTATAATTTACAAAAAGAATGTAGAAAATCAAGCACAACATTATACTGTGGCAGGAGGTATGGATGAAGATGAGTGATAATGTATCAGTAAATAAATCAAATGAAAAAGTTAAAAAAAGTGTTCTATGGCGTTGGTTTTTCACTAGTTCTGTCTCTTCAAATTATGAGAAGATGCAAGCTTTAGCATATTGTTATGCAGTACTACCATTTCTAAAAGTAGTATATAAAGATAATCCAGAAAAACTTAAAAATGCTGTATTAAATCATTTACAATTTTTTAATACTAACCCATGGGTTGCACCTTATATTTTGGGTATTAATGTAGCTATGGAGGAATTATCAAGTGAAGACACTGAAGAGGCTGTTGCCTCAATTAAAACAGGATTGATGGGGCCAGTAGCAGGTTTAGGAGATAGTTTATTTGTTGTTATTCCATGGACAATTTTTGGAGCAATAGCAGCTAATATGGCGATAGATGGAAGTCCATTTGGAATCCTGCTATGGATTGCAGTGAGTGTAGCGTTAAAATTATTAAGTATACCACTATTTAATGCTGGGTATACATCAGGTACTAAGCTAATATCTTCAATTGAAAAAAGTTTAAAAATCTTAACTGAGAGTACATCTATTTTAGGTTTAATGGTGGTAGGTGCATTGATACCATCTGTAGTAAAAGCTAATGTTGCTTTGAACTTTCAACAAGGCGACTTTACAATGAAAGGTCAAGAAATATTAGACCAAATTATGCCTGGATTAGTTCCTGCAATTTTAGTTTTAGTTGTGTATTGGGCTCTTAAAAAGAACATAAAGCCTATATACTTAATTTTAGGTGTAATGGTTGTTTCAATAATTTTATATGCATTAGGTATTTTAAAATAAGGAAAGGGTGATATTTAGATATGGAAATGAAAGGCATTAAAAATATTCGTATAGATGACCGTTTAATTCATGGTCAAGTTGCAACTATGTGGAGTAATAAATTAGGTGTTACAAGATTAATGGTAGTAAATGATGCAGTAGCTAATAATTCTGTTCAAAAACAAGTTCTAAGAATGGCTACACCTGCGGGAATAGCATCATCTATAATTACAGAAGAAACTGCCATAAAAAATATTACTGCTGGGAAGTATGAAGGACAAAATGTATTATTAATTGTCAAGTCTCCTGTTGACCTTATTCCATTTGTGGAGGCAGGATTAAAAATACATAATATAAATGTAGGAAATATGTCAAGTAGAAAAGATACAACAGTATTAAAACCTAATATCAGTGTTACAGAAGAAGAGAAAGAAGCATTTAGAAAACTCCTAGATGAAGGAATTGAAATAACAACTATAATGACGCCTGATGACAAGAAAACTTATCTTGTAGACATTTTATAGATTTAGAGAGGTGTATTAAAATGAATAGTATTATTTTGATGAGCCATGGAAATATGGCTGAAGAAGTCTTAAATTCCGCAAAAATGATAATAGGGGATACTATAAATTATCCTACTGTAAATATGAAACAGGATGATGGAATTGAAGGAACAATAAAAAAACTAAAAAAAGCTTTAGAAGTATATAAAGAAAGTTCAGAAATAACTATAATGGTGGATTTAATTGGTGGAACGCCATGTAATGCTGCTTTATTAGAGGCCAGTATTGATAGTAGAATTAAAATCATTTCAGGGTTAAATTTAGGTATGGTTATTGAATCAGCTTTTTCAGATGCAAAAGAATTAGCAGTAAAGTTAGAGAAGATAGGTAAAGACAATATTTCTATAGTTGAACCTACAATGAGTTTATTATCTGATGATGAATAGAAACTTTATATTAATATCTAATTAATGTACAACTTCTGAGAAAGAGAATATAAATAATCTTGTGTAAACTCCAGAATAAATTTAATTTTAGAATTTATACTTTAAAGGGGTTATGGCTGTGTAGTCATAACCCTTATTTAAGATTATTACCATCTTTATAAAAATAGCATCTATATAAAGCTATTCTTAATTTTTTTGACTTTAATAATGACTGTAACTAATATTTCATTAAGATGAATATTTAATCGATTTAATACTTTAGGTCAGGTTCTAAAACTTTGAATTCACTTATTATAATACTGGAAGTTATTAAATAAAGTGATTTATGAAGTGATTCATCTGTTGTAAATGTCGATTTAGATGTAGTTACCTTTTTCAGTGTTCCATTACAATTATAGTATAAGTAATGGGTTTGAATTCGTTTAGGTATTAAAAAATGTAACTAGCTTTTTAAGCTAGTTTTTAGATTACTCATTATAGTGTAGTTATTTTATCATTTATTTCGTTCATCAAAGTTAAATTTTGTATATTTAAAAAGCTCTTGATATTTACAGCAGAACCACCATATAGAGATGCCTCAGACCCTAATGATGAAATTTCTATATTTATACCTTTGTTAAAAGAACTAACTAACATATCTTTTGTAATCTGTAATATCTCAGGTATATCTCTAATTATTTGGCTATTTAAATAGATTATCTCAGGAGCATAGGTTGCAATAGCATTATTTATAGCTATTGATAAGTAACTGCAAAAATCCTTAATAACTTTTTTAGCATTTTGATTATTTGCATAGTATAGCTGTTTTACCATATTAGAATCCATCTTAGGGATATTTTCTAAAGAAGAAAGTTGCTCAAATACTTTTTTCTCTGAACAATATTGTTCTAAACATCCAAGGTTTCCACAAGGACAGGGTTTACCATTAGGCATGATAATAGTATGGCCAATTTCGCCGCTCATACCATTTCTACCATTATATAATTTATTGTTTATTATAATGCCTGAACCAAATCCACTGTGAATACTAAGACTAAGTAGTGAACTATGTATCGTTGAGAAAGTACTCTCAGCTAAAGCTGTTAAATTTGCCTCATTTTCTATATGAATAGGGAAGTCGTATTTTTCACTAAGGATACTATATAAATCAATCTCATTAAGATTATAATATGGAGTAAACAGTATTTTATTTTCACAAGTAATTCCATGTATAGCCAGAGTGAATCCTATTACATTATAAGGAGTATCTATTTTGGATATATTATAACTATTTATGACCTCATCTATTAGTTGTATGACATTATCTTTATTTATCTGTATATCTGTCAAATTCTTTGACTTTATAATAGTTCCATCTAAATAAGATAGAGAAGAGAATATATAGTCATATCCAATATCCATACTTAAAGAAATCCCTGCACATTTATTAAATACTAAAAGTATGGGTTTTCTTCCACCGCTATGAGTGCTATTTCCAATTCCTATTTCATGGACTAGAGATTCATCAATAAGTTTTTTGGTAATAGCAGATATAGTTGCTTTGTTTAATCCTATGGTAGAGGCGATACTCGCTCTAGAAATAGGACCATTTTTTATAATTTGTTCAAGTACCAATCTTTCATTCATTTCTCGAATAGTGTATTTATCAGTAACCAATTTGATATTCCTCCTTAAAATAATATTGTAATACTTTTTAGTTAAAAATAAAAGGTTATTTTGCATTGACAAAGATAATTAAATATTTTATTATTAGTTCATAAGTTAGTTTAATATACTAACAAAAATAAAGCAAGTAAAATATATCTAAACATAAAAAAATTGGAATAGGAAAACGATAATTATAAGTACTATCTCAAGGAGGGATTAAATTGGAGTATGTATTAGGTGTAGATATTGGTACATCAGGTACGAAAACTGTCTTATTTGATAAACTAGGAAATACTATAGAAAGCTGTACATATGAATATCCTCTTATACAAGAGAAATCAGGTTGGGCAGAACAGGATGCTAATGACTGGTGGAAAGCTGTAGTAGAATCTATAAGACATGTAATTCAAAGTTCAAATATAAGTAGTGAATATATAAAAGGAATTGGATTATCAGGACAGATGCATGGTCTAGTTATGCTAGATAAAGAAGGTAATACATTAAGAAACTCTATAATATGGTGTGACCAACGTACAATAAAAGAATGTGAAGAGATAACTGACTTAGTGGGAAAAGAAAGATTAATTGAAATAACTGCTAATCCAGCACTTACAGGCTTTACAGCATCAAAAATATTATGGGTTAGAAATAACGAACCTGATATTTACAAAAATACTAATAAAATACTTCTTCCAAAAGACTATATAAGATACAAGTTGACAGGAAAGTATGCTACAGAAGTATCAGATGCAAGTGGTATGCAGTTACTTGATATAAGTAAAAGAAATTGGAGTGATGAAGTACTTGAAAAGTTAAATATCGATAAAAACCTTTTAGGTAAAGTTTATGAATCTCAAGAAATAACAGGATATGTGACTAAAGAGGTAGCAGACTTAACAGGGCTTAAAGAAGGAACAATAGTTGTAGGAGGAGCTGGAGACCAAGCAGCAGGAGCTATAGGAAATGGAATAGTTGAAGAAGGGGTAGTTTCATCTACTATTGGCACATCAGGGGTGGTATTTGCATATACAAAAGAACCTAAAGTTGATAAAGAAGGTAGAGTTCATACTTTCTGTCACGCAGTACCAAATACATGGCATGTTATGGGTGTTACTCAAGGGGCAGGATTATCATTAAAATGGTTTAAGGATAATTTCTGTCAAAGAGAAATAGAAATTTCAAAATCTTTAGAGAAAGATGTATATGAAATTATAAATGGGCAAGTAAGTCAGGTATCATCAGGATGTAATGGATTACTTTACTTACCATATATGATGGGAGAGAGGACTCCTCATCTTGACCCTTATGCTAGAGGAGTGTTCTTTGGATTATCTCCAATGCACTCTAAAAAAGAAATGGCAAGAGCAATTATGGAGGGTGTTTCATACAGTTTAAAAGATTGTATGGATATAATACAAAGCCTTAATATAGACGTTAATGAAGTAAGAGCCTCTGGAGGAGGAGGTAAAAGTAAAGTCTGGAGACAGATGCAGGCAGATATGTTTAATCAAGATGTATATACTATAAACTCAAGTGAAGGTCCAGCATTGGGAGTTGCAATTCTTGCACTAGTAGGGTCAGGAATATATGAAAATATACAACAAGCTTGCAATGTCATAATAAAAACTTCAACTAAGTTAGAACCAATAAATGAAAATGTGGACATGTACAAGAGATATCACAAATTGTATAAAAAATTATACAAGTCTTTAAAAGATGATTTTAAGATGTTAGATGAAGCAGTTAATTTTAAAGATAAATAATTAAAACAGGTTTAAACTAATAAAAAATATTACATACATCATATGTGTAAAACATTGGGAGGATATAAAATGAGTGAAATATTTAAAGGAATAGGACAAGTAAAATTTGAAGGAATAAATTCTGAAAATGAGTTAGCATTTAGATACTACAATCCTGAACAAGTAGTAGGAGATAAGACTATGAAAGAGCACTTAAGGTTTGCAATGAGTTACTGGCATACTTTATGTGGAGAAAGTAATGACCCATTTGGAGTAGGTACAGTAGATAGACCTTGGAATAACATGACAAATCCAATGGAAATAGCAAAGTTTAAAGTTGATGCAGGATTTGAATTTATGACTAAGATGGGAATTGAGTATTTCTGTTTCCATGATAGAGATATAGCTCCAGAAGGAAAAGATTTAGCTGAAACAAATAAAATATTAGATGAAATAGTTGAGTACATAAAACTTAAAATGAAAGAGACAGGTATAAAATTGTTATGGGGAACTGCTAATATGTTTGGTAATCCAAGATTTGTTCATGGGGCATCTACAACTTGTAATGCTGATGTTTACGCTTATGCAGCGGCTCAAGTGAAAAAGGCTATGGAAGTTACTAAGTATTTAGGTGGAGAAAACTTTGTATTCTGGGGTGGAAGAGAAGGTTATGAAACTTTACTTAATACTAATACAGAACTTGAAATGGATAACTTTGCAAGATTTCTAAAAATGGCTGTAGATTATGCTAAAGAAATTGGATTTACTGGACAATTCTTAATAGAACCTAAGCCAAAGGAGCCTACTAAACATCAATATGACTTTGATACTGCTACAGTTTTAGGATTCTTAAGAAAGTACAACTTAGATAAATACTTCAAAATGAATATAGAAGCAAACCATGCAACACTTGCAGGTCATACTTTCCAACATGAGTTAAATATAGCTAGAATAAACAATGTTTTAGGAAGTGTTGATGCAAATCAAGGAGATTTATTATTAGGATGGGATACAGACCAATTCCCAACAAATATATATGATGCAACACTTGCAATGTATGAAGTGTTAAAGCAAGGTGGAATAGCACCAGGTGGATTTAACTTTGACTCTAAAGTAAGAAGAGCATCTTTTGAAGTAGAAGATTTATTTTTAGCTTATATTGCAGGAATGGATACATTTGCAAAAGGATTATTAATAGCTCATAAATTATTAGAGGATGAAGTATTTGAAAACTTTACTAAAGATAGATATGTAAGTTTTAGTGAAGGTATAGGTAAAGACATAGTAGAAGGTAAGGTTGGATTTAAGGAATTAGAAACTTATGCACTACAAATGTCAACTATAAAGAATAAGTCTGGAAGACAAGAAATGTTAGAAAACATACTTAATAGGTATATATATGAAGTTGATACAATTTGCAACAAGTAGTTGTATAGTTATGAATCTTAACTGATTAAATAAAAACTAGGGAGTATTCTCTAGCTTTTATTTTAAAGTGGAAGACTAAAGATGCAAAGTAAGAGGCCAAAGATACTAAAAAATTAATTTAAATTACAACAAAGCGCCTATATTTGAATAATAAATCCAAAATAGGCACTTTAAAATTATTGTAACCAGAATGGCATATCTACAAATGGAGTAAATTCATCAAATAAGTCCAAATAATCTTGGGCTTTTTGTGGTTCATTACATTTTGCTAGACCATTTTCAATAGTTTCAATAATGTTAACTTCTTTTGTTATTAGCTTTGCCCATATTTCTTTGGAAGCATCAATTGAAATATCAGCTTCTATATCACTATCTTGACCATGTATTTCAATAATTCCTCTACGTAACTCTAAATTAAATACTTCATTAGTATCAGTTACACATGCTAGTAGTGTTATATGAACAGCAGAACTTTTAGGACCATTTAGCTTAACTTTGAAAGATTCAAACATAGCTTTGGATGTTAGACCTATAAATGAATTTGAAAAAGGAGGGAATCCTGCATTGGCTCCACCTTGTTTTACTATCTGTTCAAAAGTTCCATCTAATGCCATTGCACTAGTTAGATACCAATTACGCCAAGTGGCATTCTCTGTTTGATATCCAAGCATACGAACAGCAGATGCCTTAAGGCTTCTAGCTTCCATATCGTTATTATTTATACGGATAGGATAGTTTAATATTTCTGCAGCCCATTCATAATCTTTGTCATCGATAGCCTTTTTAGCTTCAGTTAATATTACTTCACGACCACCCATAATTTTTATATATTTTTTAGCTGCATCTTTAGGATAAATAGGATTTAATTTACTTGCTTCACCATTAAACCAGCCTATATATTGGTCATAAACACCTTTAATGCCTTGTTTAAAAGTTCCATAAAATTCACCTAAACGTTCTCTTTGAAATAGATGCGGGGGAAGTTGTCCTAATTCATTTATTGCATAATCAGGAGTATATCCCATATTTATAAGTCTAACTGTTTGGTCATGAGTATACTGTATAGCATCTCTATAGTCTGTTAGAAGAGAAGTACATTCATCTTTACCATGTAGTGGTCTCATATGAGTTCCAACTAAATAATGTGGTTGATAATTACGAATTTTATCAATTCCTGCATACCATTTCTTAGCATCGCGAACAGTACCTCTAACAGTATATATGTTAGGAAATATTTCGCCTTGAACAGCATCTCCAACAAACATTATCTTTTCTTTAGGTAAAAATACACATACAGCATCTTCAGTTTCAGCCTCACAGTGGAATAACTCTAAATCAACACCTGATATAGTAATTTTCAATCCATTTTCAACAGATACAAATGTGTTTGGTGTAATAAATTTATTAGAACCTTTAGATAAAACAGGTCCACAACCTAAGTTAACATAGCCATGTTCTCCTTTGGGAAGTATAGAACCATACATCCAAACAGCTCTTCCCATTCTAATATCTAGTAGTTCCCCACTAGCTTGAGAGAAATGTTTTATAAATGTTTCATCGACAATAACTAAAACTTCTTTATTTTGGCTTTGTTCTTGACTTACACAGACACTCATACCGCCCCAATGGTCACCATGATTATGAGAAACTATGACTGCTTTGACTGGTTTATCAGTGATTTTACGAAAGCCCTTCATTATTTCTTCCATCATTTCTATAGTTTCAGCTGGGTCTATGATTATAATGCCATCAGTTCCTTCAATCATAACTGGATAAGATAATCCAAATCCAACAGCACTATATACATTTTCACCTGTTTTATAAATTTTTTGTTCCATTGTTTTAGAATGTTCTGTCAATCTAGGATTAACAAACTTCGATTTTTCAGTATAAGCGAAATTACTCATAGACATAACTCCTTTTAAATATTAAAAATTTTATTAGTTTACTCTAGTAACAACAGGAGGTAACCATTTACCACAAATAGCATCTATCAAGTGTTAGGTACTTCTATTATTACAGGTTCTTTACGTAAGTCAAGCCAAGCTGTTGAGTATGTAGTATCATTGTTTGGTGCTGGTATAAACGATGTTTGTGGTGATGCTACAGTGGCAGTATGAGCAAATTCATTAAAATTTGTTAATTTAGTTTGGGGATTCATAATCTGTGTATATAGCAATTCATACATACCTACTATTGGATATCCATATATATAAGTATTTTTAACTATTTTAAGTAAATCATTCTTATTCATTGAGAATTCCTCCTTTAAAATAACCTTACTATGTTCCATGAACATGTTATTATTACAAACAACATAACAGCATTATAAGCAATGATTAATTTTGCCTTACTTATTTTTTTATTAATAGCAGTACCTAACAACCCACCTAAAACTGCAGCAAGCATTATGCATAATAACATTGATATATCAAGACCTAAAGGTATAGAGTTTGAAATTAATAGAGTTATTATTTTTGAAGCTTGAGAGAATAGTATCAGTATTATTGAGTTAACAGATGCGTTCTTTAAATCCATCGAGAAAAACAACGTCAGAGCTGTTATGTTTATAGGACCACCACCTATTCCTAAAAAAGATGAAATCATTCCTAAAGTATATCCAAGTAAAATTATAAATATACGATTCTTTATATGGAATTGTTTTTTATTAGGTAGATTTATGTATATTAATATAGATATTAATAAAGTAAAAAGAAGTCCATTCTGAATTATTTTTACAAGTTTATCTTTGTTAATAAATTCAACTATAAATTCAAATATTTCAGTACCAATTAAACCTCCTAAAATTGCTCCACTTCCAAGCAATATAGTTGTTGGTTTTTCAAATTTAGTTTTATATCTAATATGTTTAATAACAGCTGAACAAGACATAGTAAATACAGCACAAGTTGATAAAAAACTTATAACTGAAGCATCTAGTGTAGTTACTGCATCTAGCACTGGTTTTATAATAATTCCTCCACCAAGTCCAGAAATTGCTCCTACAATAGATGCAATAAATCCTACAATGAAAAATATCATATGTGTTTCTCCTATCCTAAAGTTTTATGCTAATTTTATTAATAGTAAGTATGCCCTAAAACAGTAAAATAATTTATTTTTAATAAGGGTTAAATTTGAAATAATTCATATATTTTTACAAATACTATTATCTATAATGAAATATAAAACTATGTAATATTAATAGTAGAAAATAAAAAAGGATTATATAAAAAATAGGA
The DNA here is from genome assembly GCF_020676075.1 of Clostridioides sp. ES-S-0001-03. Lineage (NCBI taxonomy): Bacteria > Bacillati > Bacillota > Clostridia > Peptostreptococcales > Peptostreptococcaceae > Clostridioides > Clostridioides sp. ES-S-0001-03. Next base: position 366,116 of record NZ_JACVWJ010000001.1, read on the forward strand.
TATAAAAACTTAATATTATCATTAGTAATAAATTAAACTTAAAAATAGTAATGGTTGTATAAAAAATAATTGACTTGTTAAAAGAAAATATAGAAAATTCTATATCAAATAAGATTACAGTATGTATGGTTGCAGTTAAAAATTAATTATAATATTTATGATAGTTTTGTAAAATAATATATGCACTTAGATATAAAAGAAAATTATTTAAATAGTAATTTTACTTTAGAGTAGCCATATTCAAGTATATTTATATATTTAGAGGCTTTTTATAGAATCATAAGAAGACGAATTTTAAGTATATTTGTGTAAATATAAATTATAATAAGATATAAGTATTAGTGTAGAATAGTTATAATAATATAGGCTATTAAAATATAAACTTGGAGAGTTGATGAAAATTGTATGAAAAAGAAAATATTGTTTTTAGGAATTATTTGTATATCTATAATTTTACTAAGTAATAATACTTATTCCCAAAAGAAGCAACTATCTGAGGAAGAAAAGATAGATGACTTTAAATATGTATATAATGTTATAAAAACAGGGTATCCTTACTTGGATGTAAATAAGAGACTTAATCATATTGACTGGTTAGAAAATAAGGACAAATATATAAAAAGAATTAAAAATACTGAAAGTGATGAAGAGTTTATAGAAGAAGTATCCTCTATATTATCAGAATTAAACAATAAACATACTGAGTTAATAGATAATAAAAACAGATATGAACTTTTTAAAAAATCATACTCTAATAATAATTGGTATGACTTTATTAATGACAAAAAAGTTGTAGATAGATATAATTCTATAAATACTAAAATAAAAATACCAAATGATATTTTTGTAAAAAAAGAACTGATTTTAGAAGATATAATTAAAGGTAAGGTTGGATACATGTATTTACCATCAATGTCACCACAAAATGGGTCAATGGATAAGGATTTAAAAATGATAGGAGATTATGTTAATACTTTAGAAAAATATCAAACTCTAATTATTGATATAAGAGGAAATTCAGGCGGAAGTGATAGGTATTGGAAAGGAATTGTATCTAAACTTATAAAAAATGATATAAAAATAGAAGGTTATAGACTCTATAGAAATAATAATAAAATAGTTAAAAAATACACCAATGCAAGAAATATAAAGTTAGAGCCTATAGAAAACCTACCAGTAGGTGTAAAGAAAAATGCACCAAAGGAAACTTTAAAAAATTTTAGTGATTTTGAAAAAACTTCTTATACCATAAATACTAGTAATGATTTGGAATTTAAAGGTAATATATACTTACTTGTAGATGAAAAAGTATATTCATCATCAGAGTCGTTTTCTATGTTTTGTAAAGAGACTAAGTTTGCAACTTTAGTAGGAGAAACTACTGGAGGTGATGGTGGAGGAATAGACCCTGTGTTGTTTGAGTTAAAAAATAGTGGTTTAATAGTTAGAATGTCAAGTTGTATGTATTTAAACAAAGACGGAATATGCGATGAAGAATTTAAAACTATTCCTGAGTTTAAAGTAAAAGACTGTAAAAGAACAACAAATTTTAAAGATGATAACAGTATAAAAAAGGTATTAAAGCTTGAAAATATCAATTATTAAATAACAATTAAATGTTGCTGGATATTATTTTAGAGATTTATCTTTAGCATTAAAAATTATAGAAAAATTGTAAAAAAGTAACTCAAAATGATTTTGAGTTACTTTTTTATGTAAGTTTTGAAGTTTTTTATAAGATTTATTTGTCCTTTTAAAATTTGATTGGAACCTCTATACAAAGATTATAATAATTTCAATAGAGCATTAAAAAGCAATAAAATATAATAAATAGCAATAAAATACAAAATAAATTTGACTTTTTTATATTCTTAAACTAATATATTATTATTATCAAATGAAAGGTAAGTGTAGTTATGGAGGAAAAGTTTTATACAATAGACCAAGTTGCGAATATTTTAGAAATGCATCATAAAACAATAAGAAAGTTTATAAAAGATGGGAAATTAAAAGCTAATAAAGTCGGTAAGCAGTGGAGAGTATCACAAGAGGATTTAAATAGTTTTATGGATGTAAAGAGTGAAAATGAAGATAAGGGTATAGAATTTAGGTTAAATGCATCTGAAAACTTAGCGAGCATCCCAAAAGTTAATGTATCTACAGTAGTTGAGATAAATAATATATCTAATAATGAATATTCACGTTTATCAAATTTGCTTTTGGCACTTACAAATAATCCAACTTCAATATCAAGTGGTTCTACCATTAATTTGAAGTATGCCGAAAATGAAAATAGGCTTAGGGTTATGTTATGGGGAGATATAAAGTTTATTGAGGAAATGTTAAGCTCTATATCTTTATTAATAGAAAATATTTAAAGTAGAAATGAGGAATTAAAATGAATTACGATATAAGAGAACAAAAGGATAAAAAATATATTTTTGTAGATAGCAAATTTAGTAATGAAGAAGAAATCATGGATATTATATCACTGTGTATGGAACATGGTACAGATTATTTGATGTTTAGTAAGAATTCACTTACAGATGATTTTTTTAATTTAAAGACAGGTTTGGCAGGTATTACAATACAAAAATTTATAAATTATAGGATACAAGCTGCTGCAATTGTTGATGATAAAAATAGGATAAATAAAAGATTTTCAGAACTAATGTTAGAGTTAAATAAATCAAATAATTTTAGACTATTTGATAATTTTGAGGATGCTAAAAATTATATTTTAAATCTAAAATGACGGAGATTAATAAAATAAATAATATAAGTAAGGCATTTAGAAGTATTGAATATAAAAATAAAATACATATATATGATAATTATTTAATAAGTAAATGATATTTTCAGAATTAAGAAATTAATATAAATACAAACTTAAGAAACATATTTATTAATAACCTTTCTATGTTACAAAAGTGTAATACTGGTAGATAAAATGTAATATTTACATAAGGATTTAACCGTACAAAACCTTTAAAATGAATATATACTAAGAAATGAACAAATGGAGGTTATTAATTATGAAAGAAATATTAAAAATAAAGAATATATCAAAAGACTATGGAATAAAAGGATTTAAAACAAATGTATTAAAAAGTATATCTCTCACAGTTAACGAAGGTGATTTTATAGCAATAATGGGTCCATCAGGTGCAGGAAAAACAACATTACTTAATCTAATGTCTACACTTGACAAACAAACCTCAGGAGAAATAATACTCGATGGAATTAACATATCTAAAGTAAAAAATAATGAACTATCAAAATTAAGAAGAGAGAAGATAGGATTTATATTTCAAGACTATAACTTATTAGATAATATGACACTCATGAATAATATAGCACTTCCTCTGGCATTAGGAAAAAAGAAAAGTAAAGAAATTGAAGGTAAGGTATTTTCGATAGCCAAAAAATTTGGATTAGAAAATCATTTAGATAAATATCCATATCAATTATCAGGAGGTCAAAAGCAAAGAGGTGCAGCAGCGAGGTCACTAATTACAAATCCAGCAGTAGTATTTGCTGATGAGCCAACAGGTGCTTTAGATTCTAAATCAGCTTATGAACTTTTAAACTCATTAGAAAGAATAAATAAAGAGAATAATGCTACTATTATAATGATTACACATGACCCTCTAACAGCAAGTTATTCAAATGAAGTATATATGATAAATGATGGAACTATAAAGTGTAAATTAAACAAAGGAAGTAGTAGAAAAGAATTTTATGGAAAAATTATGGATATGTTGGCCTCTATGGGAGGTGAAATGTAAGTGAGTGTACTTGGAATTGCTTATAATAATTTTAAAAGTAATATAAGAACTTATCTGGCATTTTTTATATCTATGGTCTTTTCAGTAGTTGTACTGACTAATTTTGAATTACTAAGATATGGTGATGCCATAAATGTATTGCAAGGGGAAAATCAGAAATTCACATTATCAGTGTTAATATCTGTAATAATAATATTGTCAGTATTTTTATTTTTCTTTATATGGTATGCGACAAATATATTCTTTAAAAATAGGTCAAAAGAAATAGGGATACTATCTTTTATGGGGTTGGATTTATATACTATAGGAAAAATATATTTTGTAGAAAATATGCTTATAGGAATAAGCTCTTGTATCACAGGAATACTTATAGGGATAATAACATCTAGATTTTTCCAGGTAGTAATAATAAAATTATCAGGATTTGATATAAATGTATCCAATGGGTTTAGTATCAAAGCTATAATGTATGCCAGTTTGATATTTATTTCTATATTTATGATAATGACTATAAAAGGTTTTGTAACAATATGTAGAAGTAGTGTAATAAACCTAATTAACACATCTAAGAAACAAGACAAAATACCAAAAGTAGGTATAGGATTATACATATTAGCCATAATATCAATTTTAGTATTAGGATATGGTTATTATCTTTCTATGGATATACGCTCTGGAAACATAGCTAGTGTAATACCAGTTATAGTGATAATAATAATAGGTACTTATGGTTTATTTAAATCAGTTATGCCTGTTGTATTTCATATGATAATGAAAAATAAAAAGGTATTATTCAATGGAAATAATATAATAGCAATAAACAATATAAATTATAGATTAAATAAAAACTATAAAACTTACTCTATAATAGCTATAATTATAACGACTACAATATCAACCCTTGGTGCATCAGTTGCCATAAAACATATGCAACAAAATGCTCAAGAACAGAGGAATGTATATACTGTTAGTATAGTTTCAACAGATAAAAATGAAGTAGATAGAACACAAATAGAAGATATAATAAAAGATACTAATAGTATAAGATATTCAGTAAATCCAGAACTAATAGCTTTAGAAAATCCAGATAGCAAAGATGATTATGATAAATTAAATATAATAATGAAATACAGTGATTTTTACAATATTCTCAAAGTAAATGGAAATGAGAAGGAATTAAAAGAGTATGGCGAAAAATTAGTTGAAGGAAATAATGTAATGCAGTTAAAAAGTCCTCAAACGATATTAACATTAGCTAAAAAAGAAACTAATGTGAACATTGATGGACAAGTATATAATATTACAAAAGGGGAAATAAAAGTACCAGTATTGGGAACAGGGATTAATGACAGCATTATAGTAGTAAATGATAACATCTACTCTAAGTTAAAAGACAAAGGAGAACAAATATATTTTTATGGAGCGAAAGTATCTGAGGAAGAAAATAGCCAAAAGATGTTCGATAATATTGAAAAAAATTTAAGTATGAAAAGTGGCTACATGAGAAATGGATATAAAGCTCAAAACGAAAGTCAATGGATGAAATTTGCATATGTAGTGCTTGTATTTTTATTTTTAGTATTTACGCTTGTGGCTGGAAGCATAATATACATGAAAATATATAGTGATGCTTATGAAGATAGAGATAAATATAAAACTTTATTGAAGATAGGAACTACAGAAAAAGAAATAAATAAAGCTGTCTTTAAAGAAGTAGCTATATTTTACACTTTACCAATGTTAAGTGCAACAATATCAAGTTACTTTGCATTAAGACTAGCAGGCAGTTTACTAATGGCTGATTTATTTAGTATATATATATTAAGCTTAGTAATATGCTTAATAATCTTCATAATATATGGAGCAGTATCTATTAATAAGTTTAAGAAGGTAATATACGAAAATTAATCAATAAATTTGTTAAAACAAAGAGACTCTTACAATAAGAGTCTCTTATTAATTAGGTTTAAGCCGTTTGACTAATAAATGTATACAAAATATAATATGATAGAGATAATTTATATTATAATAAAATATTAAAATAATGGAGATTGCATAAATGTATAAAATTTTATTAATAGAAGATGATATTGATTTATCAAAAGAAATTGCTTTGGCGTTAGAACGATGGGGATTTAAAGTAGAAGTAATTGATAATTTTGAACTGATTTTAGAAGAATTTATAGATAAAAAACCAGATGTAGTACTTTTGGATGTTAATTTACCACTGTATAATGGATTTTACTGGTGCGAGAAAATAAGGGGTGTTTCAAATGTTCCAATCATATTCCTTTCATCAAGAGATTCTGATATGGATTTAATAATGGGAATAAATAATGGAGGAGATGATTATATTACAAAACCATTTTCTATAGATATCTTAGTTACCAAAATAAATGGGATAATAAGAAGAGCTTATAATTATAGCGACTCTAATAGTATTCTATACTACAAAGATTTAATGTTTGATGTAGGAAAAGGAATTATAAAACACAAGTACAAGGAAAAAGATATAGAATTGACTAAAAACGAAATAAAAATTTTAAACTTATTATTAAAAAATAAAAATAAAGTTGTATCAAGAGAAAGTCTTATGATGACTTTATGGGATAATGATGAATTTGTTACAGATAATGCTCTTACTGTAAATATAAATAGATTGAGAAGTAAGGTTAAAGAGTTAGGTGTTGATGATTTTATAAAAACTAAAAAGGGAATAGGATATATAATATAATGATAGTAAAATATTTAAAAGACAGATTCAAGTATATTGTGCTTTTTTTTATTATCATTAGTATAATAAATATTTACTTACTTGCTATAAATATATTTGAGAATCAATATGCAGAGTTAATATACTTAGATTTTCTAGCTTTACTCATAATAATAGTATTTTTTATTGTAGATTATATAAACTTTAAAAATAGCTATAAAGATTTATGTAAGTGTCTAGAAAATAATGATGATATAGACAACTACTTGATTAGTGGACAATCCTTTGAAGCAAATATCATGAGAGATATTATTGAAAATTTGAAATCAAAGAATAATGAAGATACAAAAAATTACAAACAATCTCTAAAAGAATTAGATGAATACATAGCTAAATGGGTTCATGAAATAAAGATTCCAATATCATCTTTGAGTATAATTACAGATAGATTAAATAATATAGAAGATAGTATAGATATTAAGAATCAAATTGCAAAAATAAACTTTTTAGTAAATTCTATTTTATATAGTAGTAGAAGTAATAGTATGTTTGAGGACATATTTATGAATAAAGTTAATTTAGAAAAATTAATAAAATCCTCTATAAAGAATAACTCGTTTTTACTCATAAAAAACAATATTGAAGTTAGTTTAAACAACTTAAATTATACTGTTTACACTGATTCTAAATGTATAGCCTATATTTTAGACCAAATTATTAATAATGCTATAAAATACTCAAAAGAAGTTGGTAAAATTGAATTTAATGCAAAGCCATTAGAAAACGGAGTAGTGTTATCTATAAAGGATTATGGTATAGGTATAAATGAAGAGGATATATGTAGAGTTTTTAATAGAGGATTTACAGGAACAAATGGAAGAAATAGATTGTATAAGTCTACTGGAATGGGATTATACTTTGCAAAAAAGATGATAGATAACTTAGGTCATAAGATTGATGTATACTCAGAAAATGGTGTTTATACAATTTTTAATATTCATTTTTATAATATATCTGATTATTTAAATCTAAATAATTAAATTAATAGATTGAGTGTATCCACTTTAAATCTAAAAAATATAGTAGTATTTTTACTGTAGAATATAATTTGAAATAGTATTACGAATCAAAAAGCAGGGAGATTATCTACCTGTTTTTGATTCATAATACTATTTATAAAAATTATTATCTCTAAGAACTTGAGCACGTATACGGTTAATTAAAAACTGTTTTAATTTAGTTAAGCAGAAAAATAAAATAGCTCTATTTTCAAATTCTGTTCTATCAACAGGTAGAGGTTGATTTTGCATACTAAGCATTAACCTGCCCAATTCTTCAAGAAGAAGATTTCCTGTTTCGGCTTCAAATTCAGTATAACCTATCTTATGTATGAAAGCAGATAGAATATGAGCTTGTGGTGGAGTAGAGTCTAGTTGAGATATATAACTATACAAGTCTTCTAAGATATCCCGTTGGCTTTTTATAATATCCATATGTTCTAAGAAAAATTTAGTATCACTTAATAAAGTATTATTAATATTATCATAAGTTTCAGAAATACTACTATCAATAAGTGAATTTAAGGTATATAAATCTCTACTGAACCTATTTTCTTTTTTAGGATTTACAATAATATTGGCAATATCTATAAGCACAATACTCACTTCTTCTTGTAACTTTTTTTGGACTTCATAGATTTTATGTATATTTGTTGGAATATACATATTTATTATGACACCTATTCCAGTACCTATTGCAAATATTCCAGCTTCATTTAAAATCCATTTAATAGATGTTTCTCCTTGTAGGAAGTAATGGGATGCAATTACTACACACATGGCAATAACATCTTGAATTTTTAATAAAAAACAAAGTGGTATAATTATGAATATAAATATTGAAAATGAAGTCAAATTATATCCTAAAATATTAAAACATAAATAGGAAAAAATAGTACATAAAAGAAAACCATAAACCTTTCCAATAGAACCCTTAAGCGTTTCTTTTTTAGTGTCTTTTACTGTAAGTAGTACTATAACTCCAGCTACCATAGAGTATTCTAATTTTAACAGCCAAGCAATAGATATAGCAAGAGAGCATCCAAGGGATAATTTTATTACTTTAAGTGAATTAATATTATTCAAATATAAACCTCCTGTAAACAACTATAATAAAGATAATTTTAACATAAAACTAATAGGGTTTGAAATGTAATTAATTATACTTAATTATTTTATTGCCCTATTTAGCTAAATACAATCAGTATATTTTTATTTTATGAAAGTTTTTTGTATATATTATTTGCCAGTGTAAAATCTCCTACATTTGCTTGAGTTAAAAATATTAACAAAAATGATGTAATAATTGTTGCTTTTGATGATTTGCTAATAATACCAATAAATAGCGCTATAAAGCTCATACTGACAAGTACAACTGACTTTAAAATATTATTATGTTGATTATAAGTATAGTATGTTCATAAGAATATTAGAAATGCAAGAAAACTGGTATACATCATGATGATATTTTTTTTATTTCATATCATAATAACAAATAAAAATAGTTGTAGCAAATGAAAATAGTCAAAAATGTATATACTATTATTAATAAAAAATAAAATTATATAATTAATATGATTTTATAATTGGTTTGGTATGGTGATTTTTAACTTTTATGTTATACTATTTATAAAAGTAAGTATAAAGATAAAAATACATAATTAAATATGTATAAGAAGTTTTAAATAGCCTTATTAATGAACTTAATTATTGTTCATAATGACAAATTGGAGGAGATAAACATGAAAATTACTGAAGGATACATGCCTTTTGAAGGTTTTAAAACCTATTACCGTATAGTGGGAGAAGCTACAGAAGGAAAGAAACCATTAGTACTACTTCACGGAGGTCCAGGTTCTACACATAACTATTTTGAAGTATTGGACAAGATAGCTGAAAGTGGAAGACAAGTTATAATGTATGACCAAATTGGTTGTGGTAATTCATTTGTAGAAGGGCATCCTGAGTTATTTAATGCAGACACTTGGATAAAAGAACTTATCGAACTAAGAAAACATCTAGGGCTTGATGAAATACATCTATTAGGTCAGTCTTGGGGAGGTATGCAGGCTATTTGGTATGCTATTGAATATAAACCAAAGGGTATCAAGTCGTACATTCTTTCATCTACTCTTTCTTCTGCAAAACTTTGGGAAAAAGAACAAAAAAGAAGAATATCATATATGAGTGAAGCTGACCAAAAAGCGTTACTTGATGCAGTAAATACTGGAGATTACTCTAGTAAAGAATATAATGATGCATTAGAAAAGTTTATGGAGATGTATTGTGCAGGGGAAGTAACTGAAGATTCTCCTGAATGTTTAAGAAGACCTAAAAAGTCTGGTTCTGAAGCATATATTGTAGGATGGGGATATAATGAATTTTCTCCTACAGGTACTCTTTCTGGATATGAGTTTACAGATAGATTACATGAAATAAAGGAACCTTGTTTAGTAACTAGTGGAGCGATAGATTTGTGTTCACCATATATTGCAAAGACTATGTATGATAGGATACCTAATAGTAAATGGGAACTATTTGAATATTCAAGACATATGCCATTTGTTGAAGAAAATGATAAATATATAGAAGTTCTAACTAAATGGTTAAATGAAAATGATTAAGCTTATATAAATTTATAAAAGAGATTAAACTGATTGTTTAATCTCTTTTTTTATTATTTTATTATAAATTAGAGTATTTTTTATATGTGATAAATTTTGAATAAGAATAATATGAACAATTGTAAAAAGTTTAAAAGTATTTAAAGAGAAAAAAAGTCTTAAAACCTCAATAAATCATACAAATCATTAAAAAACTACTATAATTAACATATAATAACAGAATTTAAAAACACTTAGTTTTATGACATTTTAGAAATTTTTTTTAAAATTGGTATAATTATTCTGTTTAAACTTGCTTAAAAAGTATATTTATTATAATAAGAAACAATTATATAAATAGGAATAGATTATTATATTAATATATAAATAAAAATAACTATAGAAGGAAAGGCATATTATGGAAAAGTCAAAAGTTATTGAAATGATAAAAAATAATCCTAATATTATAGCAACTATAAATAATCCAACTGATGAGATGAAACTATTAGCTATCAAAGAAAATGGACTTGTACTAGAATATATAAATAATCCAACTAAAGAGATGCAAGAATTAGCAATTGATAACAATATTAGAGCAATTAAATTTATAAATGACCCAACAGAAGATATGATGATAAAAGCAGTAAATGATGGATGGAGTATATTAGACTATATAAAAAATCCAACTGATAAAGTGATTAAATTAGCTATAAATCAAGCAGGGTGGGCTATTAAATATTCTAAAAATCCAAGTGAAGAGTTACAATTATTAGCAGTAAGAAAAAATTATGATTCGATAAAGTTTATAAAACAACCTTATGAAAGTGTACAAGAAGAAGCAGTAAAAATAAGTTATGATGCATTAAGATATATAGATTTTCCTAGTTATAATACAGAACTTATAGCTATTAAGAATAATGAGGCAGCTATTAACTTTATAACTAATTTAGATAAGAATAAAATATTAGAATTCCTAAAAGTAAATATTTTAGTGATTAAGTATATTGTAAAGAAAATATCTAAAGAGGAATTAGAAGAAGTATTAAAAGAAGTACTATCAAAAGAAGATGTTGAAGAAAAGTATATTAGAGATTTTTTAAATTGTAATATTATAGATAGAAACAGTGACTATATAGCAATAGACAAAATGATGTTTATTTACAAATATGGAAGTAAAACAGCAAAAAAAATAGCTGTAGACGAAAAATTGAAAATTATGTAGGAGAGAGAAAAAATGAATTTTATAGATACATTAAAAAGCGTTGACTTAATATTATCCACTGGAGAAGTTCCTCTAATAGTTGGTGAAAGTGGGATAGGAAAAACAGCTCTAGCAAAAAAACTTGCCAAAGAAAATAATTGGAGTTTGATTGTAATTGATGGAAATCTACTTAAAGAGGGTGAAATAGGAGGTCTTCCAACTATAGAATCTTATGTAGGAATTAATTCTAATGGATACAAGACAGAAAAGAAAACTACAGTATATGCTGTTCATAATAAATTAAGAGAAATTGATGAAGAAATATCTAAAGGAAAAACAGTTCTTTTATTTATAGATGAGATAAATCGTTGTGAGCATACTGTACAACAAGAACTTATGAATCTAATTTTAAATAGAGAGATTAATGGATATAAGTTACATGATGATGTAAAGATTTTAGCAGCAATGAATCCATCAAGTAAATATGGTTCAGATTTCGATTATCAAGTTGTAGATATGGATTCAGCTCAAGAAAATAGATTTGTTTGGTTAAATATGGAGAGTGACCATACACAATGGTTGAAATGGGCAATAGATGAAGGAATTGAAAAAAAGATTATAGAGTTTATTTCAACTTTCCCAGAATATCTGCATAAAACAAATGAAGATGATATAAGAGCAACTCCGAGAAGTTATGAGAGAGTTTCTAAAATTTATAAAGTTTATAAGGACAAAAAGAAAGAAATTCCTAGAACAGTATTTCTAAATGTTATAAAGGGGAATGTAGGTAAGGTTATAGCAGAAGAGTTTATAAGTTTTATTGAATCAGATTCTAGTCCATTGATATCTTATGAAGATGTTTTTTTAGGTGATACTATTGATGAACATCTTGTAGAAAGAGTAAAAAATGAAAGTCATACAAGACTTTATTTATCAGCGATAAATATTCTAAAAAACTTAGAATTAAATATGAAAAATGATGAGTATGAATCAAAATATTATATTGATAGATTTATTGAGTTCTTAAAAATATATCCTATAGATTTAATGATAGGAATTATGAAGGATATTAGAAATAGCTATATTGAAGTGTATAAAAAAGCTATAGAAAATGAAGAGTTTGTAAAATCTTACTTTGAGTCATATCGTTTAATAAGGGGATAATATATGGAAAATTATTTTGATAAGCAGGCAAAAGAACTCTATATTAAAGCTAGTGAAATTATAAATACTCATTCTATGTTAAAGGCAAATCGTGCTAATGAGAAATTTGAGGTAGATATACCAAAAGATTTTAAAGATGAATTTTTTAGTCTTGTAGATAAAGTTAGCTTAAGCCTTATGGAAGAAAAAGATAATTTTTATGGCTATTTTTTGTTTCAGATGTCAAGGGAGATAAGATTTGATATAAGTAGTCCTACAGGTGTGAATTTTAAAGGAGCTAAATACGTCATATACTTTAATCCAATAATTTTTTTAACTCTCAATATAGAACAGATGGAAAGTACAATAAAGCATGAAATTTATCATATAGTATCTATGCATTTGGTAAGAGCAAAAGAATTAAAAGGAAAGTATAGTACATTAGCCATTAATATGGCAATGGATATAGTAGTAAATAAATATTTGAATAATTTACCACCATATGCTACTACTTTAGAATGGGTAAATCTAAAATATTCTCTAAAGCTAGAGCCATATGAACCTTTTGAGTATTATGTAGAAAAGATTCAAACTGAATTAGATTTGTTAGAAGAAGATGAAGATGGTGAAGAAGATGATAGTGACAAGTATGGAACTATAGAAACTGATTATAGACCAGAAAAAACTCATGATATATGGGAAGAATCCGATGATATAGATGAAAGAACTCTTAGAGAATTTACAGAGAAATTTATTGATAGTTCTCAAAAAGGTAAAATTCCAACACACTTAGAAAACATGATAGCAGCCCTTAAAAATAGTAAAGGCGAATTACCATGGAATTTATATCTTAGTAGGTTAATGGGAACTGTTGAAAACAATAAAAAGAAGACTATAACAAGGAGAAATAGAAGACAGCCTAATCGATTAGATTTAAGAGGAGAACTTAGAAGTCATAAAGCAGAAATAGCCGTTGCTATTGATATAAGTGGAAGTATTAGTGATGAAGAATTTAAACAAGCAATTAAAGAAGTTCTTAATATAGTTAAAAATTATAATCATGAAATTACTATTATAGAGTGTGACAGTGAAATTAGACGTGTATATAAAGCAAAAAATATAAAAGATATAAAAGATAGAGTTAAAATAGGTGGAGGCACAAAATTTACTCCAGTTTTCGAATATGCTAATAATAAAAAGATTAACTTATTAGTTTACTTTACTGATGGTAAAGGTGAAAATAAGCTACAGGTAATACCTAGAGGTTATAAAATTTTATGGGTTATTTCTGGAAATGGAGATAAACTTTCACTGAGAGAGCATTATGGAGCAGTTAAAAAACTTAGTAAAGTTGAAACAAAAGATGATATATTAGAGATAAACGATATTAGAAATGATGGATACTCAATGAATAGTCAAGCACCAATTTTATAAATATTATAATGGGTATGATTTGTTCGATTGTTATGGTTTACTTACTATCCAAATTAATGAAAAATACATTGATTAATAGTCAATGTATTTTTTATTATTTAAACAATAAAAGTTTTACTTAGCTTAAACTCTCAAAATATGGTACAATTAGTATATAGTAGATAGTTTTGATGATGTAAATTCAGTTGTCAAAACTATTTTTTGTTAAGGATGGTGAGGTTTTGTGTTTAAGATTGATGATTATATAATGTACGGAATGACAGGTGTTTGTAAAGTTTTGGACATAACAAACGAAAAAATTACAAATGGTGTACAAAAAGAATATTATGTATTAAGTCCCCTTTATTCTAATAATACAATAATAAAAATACCTGTTGATAATAAGAAAGTTCCAATGAGAAAGATACTTTCTGAAGTTACTGTGGCTTCGCTAATAAATGATATACCTAATATGGATACATCATGGATAGATAATGAAAAAATGAGAAGTGAGCAATTTAAAGTGATGCTTAGAAGTGGTAAGTGTGAAGAGTTACTTAAATTAATAAGAAGTATATACTGTAATAAAGAACATATAAAATCTCTTGGTAAAAAATCACATCAAGCAGACGATAATATGATGAAAGAAGCAGAAAGATTATTAAATGAAGAGTTTGCAACTGTTTTGAATATTTCTCCTGATGAAGTTACTTCATATATATCAAGTCATATACCGCAATAAAGTATTTTTTATATTATCTCCTACTTAAAAAGTATAGCATAGTTAAAACTATAAAGAAAAAGAAAATAATATTTAAATATAATTTTACAATAAGTATTTATGAATATTTTATTGCTATTTTTAATTATTTCAGAATATTATTTATTCGCATTGTTTTACTAAAAATTGAATATATAATATTATAGGAATTGTTAAAATGATGTTTATAATATACAATTCTTAAAAAATTAAATTATTATTGAAAATACTTTTTAATCAAGGGGATGATTGAATGGTAAGTTTAATAAGCATGTTGAAAATCTGAAGTAAAATTAATAATATTATAAGAGTATTATCATTTAAAATATATGACAATATAAAATATATTCTAGTGTTAATTGATAAGGTGACTACTATATTAAATAGAAGTCATCTTATTTAATTTTACCTACATCGTAAAAATTTATATTTTATTAAAGTAAAATAGGCTCATTTAAGTTACACATAGTTTTAATTTCTATGTAAAAAATCTTATTTTTAGCTTCATATAAACAAACTTTTAACTTAAATTTATCCAGATTATTATTTTTATATTATTGCTAGAATTAAGTATATTACGAAGATGTTTTTAAATATTAACATTAAATTATTTGGAATTATACTAATATAAACATAAGCTATATTTATTATAAATACTACAATTTAGCTATTTATTTAAGAAATAATTATTTTTTATAAATGAAAACATAGATTAGATAAATGCTTCTAGCTTAGAAGAGTACATTATAAATATAATCGACAAAATAAGACTAAATATATCTTTATAATTTGAATTGATATATTTGCTGTATATTTATAGTGTAACTTGAAAAATTATAGATATACAAAATTTAGAGTATTTCTAAAATAGTAATATATAATAATTACTATAGTTTGTTTTTAATCAAACTTTTTTATTTTAATTAAGTAAATATTAAGTTAACAGATAAAAAATGATGGATTTTAAAGAATTTAAATTTATTAAAAAAGTATTTACTACTTTTGTTGTATTTATTTAACAATTTCATTGATTGTGTATTTAGAATAATTATGATTAGGTGTAAATTTAGAATTTATAAGTTTAAGAAATAAAGTTATATCTTAAAGGTGAAGTATCTCTACTATTCTAAAAATTAATGAAATTTATTAAATTAATCAAAAAAATAACAATCATTTAAAAGTTAAAAATAGTTAATTAAAATTGATTAGAATATCCTTTTTTTTAATTTTATCATTGATAATATTTCTTAAATAATAAATGTTCTTTGGTGGAGTATAGTCTAAATAATATAAGTTTCATATCAAAAACCTATCCAATAAATAATATGAATACATAGAACAACAAAATTTCATATCTAAAAAACTATTTTGAGGCTTAGTTTAACTTATATTTCCAGACAAAAAAATTATATAATATACTTGACAAGTATAATTTGATTTATTCTAATTATTTACTGTCGATTATTCGATTTTTTTCTTATTTTTTTGTTGCATATAAGTATGTGTTTATGGTACGATTTACATGGTGAAATAAATAAAGGGAGGTGAAAAATAAATATTCGTGAAAAAGTTTTCAAATTGAGGTATTTTATGGTTAATAAATTATAATAGTATCACCTCAATTAATAATGTCAAAGCGAATATCTAGGTAATCACTTTAAAACAACAGTTTTTATATTTAGGTTCACAGAATTCATGTGTATGTTTAACAAGAAATAAATTTAATCTGTGAAGAGATAGTAGTTTATTTATTTAAGTTGACAAGTAATTGAATGAAGTATTTAGAAATTTTTCAAAAAAATAAAGACAGTATTTATTTGTATAAATACATGTTGCTTTATTCAAAACTCCTTTAAAAAGGCAATAGTAAGGTGATTACACCGTTTGCCATAAAAGGAGGAATTTAGTTTGTAAAATACTATCAAGTAAAAAAATAAGAATTGCATATAGTAAAGAGTTTCACATTTAATTAGTAGTAGTTAAATTAGAAAAAATTACTAGAGTGATGAATTTAGAAGTTAGATATAAAATTATCCATTGTGTTATGGCAATATTGTATTTAAGCTAAATAATAATTAATGAACTAATAATTTATAGTTTGGTTTTTTGTGGTGTCAATTTATAAAGATAACAGGTTATAAATATACCTGAAAATAATGAATTTATATAATTTAAATTTATAGCTATATTATTTTGAATTTATTGACAATAAAGATGTTAATCTTTATTCCATGAAAACATCTAGATTCTACAAATAAAAACGCAATTATCTTAATAATTATTACGAATTGTTTTACAAAACAATATCACCATATCTTTCATTGAAAGAAAGAGTCTGGATAAAACGTAGAAAATATAAAAATACAATTAAGAAAGGATTTAAACTTATGAGCACAACAGTAAATAAAAAGGGTAAATTCCCTATAGGATTTTATATCTGTGCAACAACTTTCTCGTTTGAAAGAGCAGCATATTATTCTGCAAAGTTTTTAATTTATATATTCCTTACAACAGCAATTGTTAAAGGTGGTCTTGGAATAGATAAAGGACAAGCAGCTATAATGCAAGCTAACCTTGTTGCATTCACATATCTTGCGCCAATAATTGGAGGATATATATCAGATAGATGGATAGGAGCTAGGTATACTATACCTATAGGTATGCTTATCATGGGGATAGGATACTATCTTGGTTCTATTGCAACTACAGCTTCTATGGTAAATGCAATGATAATTCTAGTTTCAATTGGTACTGCATTCTTTAAAGGAAATGTATCAGCAGTAAATGGACAACTTTTTGATAATCAAGAAGAACTTGATACAGCATTCTCAGTACAATATTCTTTTGTTAATATAGGTTCTTTCATCGGAACAACAGCAGTAGGTATACTTTATGCCAATACATTTATGAAAAATGGAGTATATGGTTTCTCTCAATGTTTCTTCATAGCAGCTGTTCTTTGTGTAATTGGTGCAATATGGTTCACATATGGATGGAGATTCCTTGGAAATGCAGGAAAAAGACCTTTTAAAGAAGGTGTGGTAGCTGAGAAAGTTGAAGAAAAAGATAATGCTCCTCTTACAAGTATGGATAAGAAGAGAATTTGGGCTATTATACTTATTTCATTCTTCTCTGTAATTTTCTGGTTATTCTGGTACCTAACTTATCTTGCAGTTTATGATTATGGTGCAGCGTTTGTAAACATGACTATTGGAGGATTTGACATTCCTTTAGCTTGGTTTGACTCATTAAATGCACTTGTATGTATTGTACTAGGACCAGTTCTTGGAGCATTATGGTTTAAACTTGCCAGTAGACCACAAGGTGATATAAGTTTATTTAAGAAGACAGGTCTTGGATTAATATTCTTAGGTCTTGCATTCTTAATGCTTGTTGGAGCAGAGCTTACAAGAGGTGTTGGAGCTCCTGAAACTGTTAAAGCTAGTATAATATGGATAATTATGTTTGGTATACTTCTAAGTTTTGGAGAAATGTTATTCTCACCACTTGGGAACTCTTTCGTAAGTAAGTATGCTCCTAAAAAACTTCTAGGTGTTCTTATGGGAGTTTGGACATTTGCTACTTTTATAGCTGGTCAAGGATATGGATATATATATGCATTTACTCTTAAATTTGATATGATTAAAGTATATACTATAATTCCAGTGATACTATTTGTTGCAGCTATATTATTATTCTTATTTGACAAGACATTAAGTAAACTTGTTGAGGAAGATAACTAATCAATAAATAACTATTATACTAATGAGATTAATTTAGTATGGTTATATTGTATTAGATTGATATAAAGCTAATTGGTAATAATCATAAAGTGTTACTTTTTAACACGATATATGGTGAAATAAGTTTATTAAATAAAATATATAAATAAAAATACTAGTCAATTAAGACTAGTATTTTTATTTATTGTTAAATCAGATAAAAAATTAATACACAATTTCTCCACTTAAAATAGTATAGGCACTTCCTCCAATTTTTACAGAAGTGATATCATTGTTTTCTTTAGATATATTTACATATACCTTTCCAGGTCTATTTATAAAGTTTCCTTCTTCACCAATAAAGTCAGTTTTATCTAAAATATTGTGTTGTACTATATAAGATGATACACAAGCATTGCCAGTTCCACATACAGGGTCTTCTGTGACTCCAACATATGGAGCTATAGATCTTAAATGATAGTCACAATTTTTATCTATAGTTTCTATACAAAATGGAGTTATTCCAATTAGATTATTATCAGCACTAAATTCTTTTATTTTATTTAAGTCTGGAGAAATATTTTCTAAATCATCTAGAGACTTTAATCCAAAAACAAGCCACCAAATTCCTGTATTTACTTTCATAATTGGATATTCAAGAAGTCTATCTTCTTTTACACCTATCATTTGTGCAATCTCTTTTTTATAGCTATTTAGATTTTCGAATTTAGGAGGATTTTGTTCCATCATAAATATGTTTTCATTATCTATTTTCTTAAGTTCTACAGATAGTACACCAGCTTTTGTCTCTTGATAAAAGATATTCTTATTAGTATTAAGTTTTCTTTCTTCTAAAAGAGCATGGAATGTTCCTATTGTAGCATGACCACACAAGTCAACTTCTAAGCCAGGTGTGAAAAATTGAACCTTGAAATCTGCTACATCAGATTCTGAAACAAATGCAGTTTCTGATAAATTCATTTCCTTTGCTATATTCTGTTTGATTTCATCAGAAATATTGGACGCATCTGTGACTACACCAGCAGGATTTCCTCCAAAAGGTATTGTTGTAAATGCATCAACTTGTTTGATTTTAACTTTATTCATCTTTAAGACCCCCTTTTATTTTTTGTGAAATATAAATTTCATGTTGTATGTATTGATTTCCAATATATAAAATATTAGAATTTTTTGTCCAAATTGAAATAGCTTCATTACCTTCAGATAAATTTCCTGTTAATATTTCAGAATCATCTACAATTAAAAGAATACCTTTATAAAGTTTTTTGTTTTTAAGTGTAGTTTCATTACCTCCATGGATATGAATATTGCTTAGACCTTCTATCTTTTTATCTTCCAAAAGTAGTATTTCAACATTAACATTTTTTTTAGAAGCAGTTAAAAGCTCATCTTTTAGGTCAAGAATTTCTTCATGAGAACAAGAAATTATAATTTCTTGTTTGGCGTTATTTATCATTTCGATTGCTTTTTTTAATATATTTTTAGAGCTTTTTATGTTTAAAACATATTCTATACTTTTTCCTTTATTTAATACCTGTAAGTTGTTTTCTAGTTTGTCCATAGAATTATTGAATTCTTCTTTTTTACTTTTTAGTAATTCATTAGGGTTTATAGGTACATATTTTATAGGATCAGTTTCAATATTGATAATTATATTATTGTTAAGTAATTTTGTTATATTTTCGTAGACTTTTGATTGTGGTACACCTGATAATTTACTTATTTCATAACCAGTTAGAGGGTTTTCCTTTAGTAATGATATGTAGATTTGTGATTCATATTTGGTAAATCCTATGTTTTGTAGTTCGTTAACTATAGTATCCATATATAAACTCCTTTAACAAAAGTATAATAACTACCTTAGTAGGTACTAATATTATTTTATAATGTATATATATAATTGTCAATCATACAAAGCAAAAAATTAAGTTATAAATTAGAAAAGTTTTTTAGTGTATTTTTGAAATGAAGCTCAAATTTAGTTAACATATATATAAAGTTTACAGATTTCTATAATTACTACATAAGTAACTATTGAATTTGCATAAATAAGTTTAATTAATGTTTGATTATGATGATAATCTTAAGAGTGTTAAAAATAGATGGTTACAAAAAAGTGACTAATTGAACTAGTACATAAGTCGTAGTATATTAATATCAAGAAAACAATAAAATAATAAAGGAGATATATATTATGGCAAAAATAATAAATAACAATGAATTTATAAATGAAGTAAATAACAAAGAAGGATTAGTAGTGGTGGATTTCTTTGCTACATGGTGTGGACCTTGTAAAATGTTATCACCAGTATACGAGGCTTTAGGAAACGAAATGTCTGAAAAAGCAAATTTCTTAAAAGTAGATATAGACCAAAGTATGGAATTAGCCCAAAAGTTTGAAGTTTCTACAGTACCAACTGTAATAATATTCAAAGATGGTAAACCTATAGATAGATTAATAGGGTTTATACCTAAAGATAATTTGAAAAATAAAATTGAATCATATATATAACTAATTTCGATTATTTATAAGATTTATTTATGTAGTTACAAATAAGTGCCTAATTGTCAGTGATATTGGCTATTGATATTATATTTATATAAAAGAAAAAAGAAAGGTTACTAGAAAATAGGTGAGATTATGAGATACGACATTGCAATAATAGGAAGCGGACCAGCAGGACAAGGTCAAACTGCTGTATCTAGTGCAATTTCACATTTAGATAAACAGAAAATAAAAAAATCTGTACTTGTTGATACTTATTAAGTAAAAGTAAATAGTAGTACTAGTGGTTATAACTATAAGTTTATATTTATAATATAGTTAATAAATTTTTACATATATTTGAAATTATTATAAGTATTTATTGTTGTTTTATACAATATTAAAAGAAGTATTTAAAGTTAATAAAATAGAAATTACAGATATTATTTATTTAATACACTCCTAACACCAAAAGAAGTTATTTCAAAATAAAGATTTGACTACAGAAAAAAGTGGACTTTATCAGATGAGTCCACTTTTTTTGTAAAGTGTTGAATAGTCTATATGTAAATAAAAAGGGTATCTCATTTATAATTTAAGAATATTGTAAGACATCCCCTTTTTAAGTGTGCAATAAAATTGTCTTTTTAGCTATTACTTATCTATTACTAAAAAGGAATAAAAAAATTTTATTTAAAAGCCAAATTTTTAATAGCATATAAATAATTCTCTTTCGTATTTTTAAATTTAATAAACTCAAGTTTTAGTTATGAGCTTGTTTAATATAGGTTATGTTCTTGTAAAGAATTTTGTTAATTAATTCTTATTAATCTCTATTTTGGAATTATTAAATATGATGAACAAGTTAATAGTTATATTGGTAGAGATATTAAATAGAATAGTAATTAAGCATAAATTTGACAAGTATGAATATTTGAATAATAATAAGGTTAGATTTTATATAAGAATTAAATAATTATAATATAATTAACATTCAATAAACATTAATTATATATAATGATTAAGTTGATATTTTATTTAGGAGATGATTATATGAGAGTATTAATAATAGAAGATAATAAAGAGCTTTCTTATAATATGAAGATAGGGCTGGAAAATGAAGGATTAGTAGTAGATATAGCAAATTGCGGATTAGATGGAGAAGAGAAAGCATTTATAAATGACTATGATGCTATATTATTAGATTTAAATTTACCAGATAGAGATGGAATAGAGATATTAGAATTTTTTAGAAGTAATAATCTAAATACTCCTATAATAATTGTAACAGCAAGAGATGGAGTAAATGAATTGGCAAAAGGTCTTGATTTGGGAGCTGATGATTATATAGTAAAGCCATTTCAAATTATAGAATTGAGAGCTAGGATACAAGCAGTTGTAAGAAGATTTTATGGTAGGACAAATTCAAATATAGAGGCAGGTCCTCTTACAATAAGTCCATCATCTAGAAAAGTGTATGTGTATAACAAAGAAGTAAACCTAGGAACTAAAGAATTTGATATAGCAGAATATATTGCAAGTAGATATCCAGATATTGTATCAAGTATAGATATATCAGAACATGTTTATGATGAATACTTTGACCCATTATCATCTGTATTAAGGGTACATATAGCTAGATTAAAAAAGAAATTAAGAGAAGTTGCAGGAAAAGAGATAATAATAACTACTAGAGGGATAGGATATTCCATATGCAAGGATTAAAAGATAAAAAAACTATAGTTTTAATTTTATATTCTGTTATAGTCTTTATAATTTTTACAGTAGGTTTGAAATATATTATAAATATATCTAATACAAGTAAAGAATTAATAGCTAATGATTCAAATTCATATTATGGAACGAATATAGATAATACTTATAACACTATGGAAGATAAGACTTTAGATAAAAGATTAAGTTTTGATTATAATCTTGTACTTAATAATAATTTTAATATAATTATAATGTTATTTTTTGCCTTTACAGTAACCTCTAACTTTATCCTTTTATCAATATTGAATAGACTAGAGTTTAAAGAAAGAATTGAGATATTAAATAATATAAATAATATAGAAGATGAAGACGAAGTGTTGAGTATAGACCCTATTATGTCTAAAGTATATAAAGATTTAAAAGATAAATTTGATTCTCATATTGAAGATTATAAAAGATTAAATTCATATTTATCTCATGAACAAAAAAATGCCATAGCAATACTTAGAACAAGCTTAGAATTAAGCGGAAATGAAGAACTATTGAATACTCTCAATAAAGTTGCAAATAATGTGGAAGATGTACTTGCAATAAGTGATACAAAAAATAATGAAGATATGTATGAAGTTGACATAGCTTTAATATGTGCACAAGTATGTGACCACTATTCTAAAGTATATGCTAATTTAAGTTTTGATTTTGATGAAGATGAAAATATGAGTATCTATGGGAAAGAAAAGTGGATTTATAGAGGTGTATCCAATCTTTTAGACAATGCAATAAAATATGGTGAAGGTAAAGATATATGTGTAAATGTGAAAAATCAAAAAGGTAGTGTCATTGTATCAGTAAGAGATAATGGTATTGGAATGAACAAACAGAGTATGAAAAAAATATTTTACGATAGATATAGAATAAATGAATTAAATAAAGATGGATATGGTATAGGTCTTAGTTTAGTAAAACATGTATGTAACTTATGTAATGGATTTATATGGGTAGAAAGTGAAGAAGGTAAAGGGTCAATTTTTTATTTAGTATTTAAAGAATATAAAGAATAAATTAAGATAGATATAATAGCTCTAAGACACTATTGAATTGGTAAGAGGAGATGTGAAGTGTATATTTTAAATAATGCAATCAAAAACTTACTTAGAAATAAATTGCGTAATTCATTTAGTACAGTTGTTATATTATTAATGGTCTTAGCAATATTAATTTCCTCAATAATAAATTCAAACGTTAATGTGATAAAGGCGAATTATGAGAAAAAATTTGAATCAGAAGTTCAAATTAAGCTTGATGTTAAAAAGATTGTTCAAAGTGATTCAGGAGAATCTCTAATAAAATATAGTAACTTGAGTGCAAATGATTATTTAAATTTTGCAAAGTCAAAATATGTAAAAGAAGTATCTTTTATTGGAAATATCACAGCATACTTTGATGATAATAAAAAATATAATTCTAATGATGACAGACAAATATTATATGATGATATGAGGGCTGAAAATTGCGGGATTATGGGATATACAGAAAAGAATGAAAGTCTTAAGTACTATAATCTGGAGAAGGTAAAAGGGCGATTATTTCAAAAAGATAATGAATGTATGGTAAGCGAAGAATTTATTGATATTAATAAGTTGAAAATTGGAGATACGATATCTCTATTAAGTGATTATAGTACTAATACAAAACTGAATTTAAAAATAGTAGGAACATATAAGAAAAAAGATAATAAGAATGTTAACGATATAGAAATAGCTCAAGATGAAAGTATATATGATAATATATTAACTACGTATAATACTTTAGTAGAATTTGAAAAGAAGATTGAATCAGAAAATCCAATAATTTATACAAATGCTAGGTTTTTATTGATAGACTCTAATAGTAGAAAAGATTTTGAGAAAGAGGTAAGAGATAAAGGTCTAAGTGACATTTATAAAGTTACTATAGATGAGTTTGCGTACAGTAAATTAATAACTCCAATGCAACATTTGTCTAATATAGCTTTTACAGTTACGCTTGGAATATTAATATTAGGTTCGATATTATTGATGATAAATTCTATAATATCAATAAAAAAAATAAAGTATTACATTAGTGTGTTAATGTTAATTGGAATGCCTAAATTTAAGATAGTTCAGAGTTTTATATGTGAAAGTATTATGATAACTTTGGTATGCCTTATACTTGGAGGAGGAATTGTAAGTATATCAGCTTCAAAACTATCAAATTATGTTTTTGAATATCAAAATCAATATAATGTAATACATAATGTTGATTTACTGAATAATAGAGAATATAAAAATATAGATATAAATAGTGATGATATCAAACAAGAAATAAAAAGTTTAAGAGATAAATTGATTCCAAATCTGATATTTAAGATAATTGTTGTAGCGATAATATTGATATTATTAACTAGCATAGTGGCCATATATAGTACAATTGTATATAAACCAATACAGATAATTTATGATAGAAATTAGGTGATGTAGATTGGTAATACTAGAACTGATAGATGTTAATTACAAGTATGAGGGAAGTAATAAATATGTATTAAAAGATGTAAGTGCCAAATTTGAAACTGGAAAAATGTATGTTGTTATAGGAAAGCATAAGGCAGGAAAGAGTACTTTGTTATCTATAATATCAGGTCTTGATGATTACACTGATGGAAGTATTATTTATAAGGGTAAGGATTTAAGAAATATAAATAAGGATATGTATAGAAATAAAGATATAGGAGCAATATTTAAAGATTATAACTTATTAAATAATGAAACTATTTTGGAGAATATGTTTTTACCAATGAGAATTAGTGAAAATAAGAAAAAGAATAAGAGGGAAATAGCATGTAAAATTCTACAAAAGGTAGGAATTGATAGAGAAAAAGTACTGGATAGAGTAGAAAACTTATCTTATTATGACAAACAAAAAGTGTGTATTGCTAAGTCATTATCTAATAATCCTGACCTAATAATATGTGATGATATTATAGAGAGTACAGATGATAAACGTGAAGAAAATCTAATAAATGTGCTTTACAATTTGGCACATAAAGATAATAAATGTGTGATAATAACAACAAGTTCAGAGGAAGTTGCTTTATTTGCTGATGAGATATGGGGAATAAATAATGGAAAATTAATGTTTATAAAAAGTAAAGAAAAGAATATGGATTAAACTTTAAAGAAGTTGTTTCAGTTTAAATTGAAATTATATGAAAAATATTTAAATTACACGAAAATGAGCTACAGTTGGGGGGAACTGTAGCTCATTCTATTTTGGGGGAGATAGGTTGAACTTATTGGTTATCCGTATCATATTTTTAGTATAGTCACTTATTTTAGATTATATACATTTTTTTATAAATTTTACATAAAATGTTAAATGTTATAATTGCTTAGATATTATTAGAAGTGATAAAGTTATAATTAGAGAAAATTAATGAAAAAATGTATTATAAATAATTGGAAAATATTATATAAGGTATTAAAATATTAATGTATTTACAGCAATTTAGGAAAAAATACGAAATCTATTCATAAATACAAAATAAAAATATAATTTAAAAAATATTTGATAAAAATTTCATATAAAGAATATTTTATATTAATCTCATTTTAGGTATATCTATTAAAAAAAAACTTATAATACAATATAATTTAAATTTCAATAAATACTTAATAAATGCGCATTTAGATACTTGAAAATACTGGAAAATATATGGTGTAATAAAAAATCTTGAATAACTTTAAAGAATTGAATATATATAATAAATATTTAAATATATTTAAATAAAAAAATACAAAAAACGACAATTATATAGTGCACAATTAAAATATTTTGCAATTGTAGTATTATAGGGGAAAATGCAAAATATATGCGAAAGTGAAATTTTAAATATTGACATTAAATTAAATATAATATACTATGTAAGTGTGATGAAACATTTTTTTCAGAGGGGATTTATAGTGAATATAAAAAAAGTATTTAATAACAATGTAGTAGTAAGCTCCCTAGAAGATGGCACAGAAATAATTGTAACTGGTGCTGGAGTTGGATTCAAGAAAAAAGTAGGAGATTTGATAGATGAAAGTTTGATTTCTAAGAAATATTTTGTTCAAGATAATCAAAAAGACAAATACAATCAAATACTTAATAAAACCTCAATTGAATATTTTAAAATTTCAGAAGAAATTATAGAAAAAGCTAATGAAGTTTTAAATACTCAAGTAAATGATTCAATAATATTGGCTTTAACTAGTCACATAGAATTCGCTGTCCAAAGAGAAAAACAGGGTATAAAATTACCAAACCTGATACTTAATGAAACAAAACAACTTTATAGAGAAGAATTTGAATTTGGATTATGGGCAATTGATGAAATTGAAAAAAAGATAGGTATAAAGTTGCCTGAAGATGAAGCAGGCTATATTGCTATTCATATAATCAATGGATTAGAAAATTCTCAAAAAGATGAAGGTATTAATATACTAGAGTTTTCAAAACAAGTTGTTCAGATAATAGAAGAAGTACATGGATTTAAATTAGATGTAAACTCACTGAATTACTCTAGGCTTATAACTCACTTAAAGTTTTTCGTTCAAAGAATTTTAAGAAAAGAAACTTACAAAGATAGTGATGTTGAAGATATGTATAAACTAGTAAATAAAAACTATAATAAACCTAAAGTATGTACTGAAGAAATTGCAGCATTGGTATTAGACAGATTTGAATATAAAATTAGTAAAGAAGAAGAATTATATCTAATGATTCATATAAATAAAATAACAAACAGTGGTTGTTAGGATTGTAACTGATAAAGCAGGCAAAACCTAAGTCATTGAACTTAATTTTAGTTAAGTTTTTTGATTTAGGCTTTTTTATTGAATACAGACAGTGACTTTTAGGATTGTAACTGGTTAAGCAGGCAAAACCTAAATCATTGAACTTAATTATTAGATTAAGTTTTTTGATTTAGGTTTTTTTATTAAATAAACACAATGGATTTTAGGATTGTAACTGATTGAGCAGGCAAAACCTAAATCATTGAACTTAGTTATTAGATTAAGTTTTTTGATTTAGGCTTTTTTATTAAATACAAACAGTGACTTTTAGGGTTGTAACTGGTTGAGCAGGCAAAACCTAAATCATTGAACTTAGTTATTGGATTAAGTTTTTTGATTTAGGTTTTTCTATAAATTAGATTATGTTTTTTATATAAAAATAGGAGGGTGAAAATATGAAAAAAAATAAGTTAGGTCTATGGAATTTCTTCCAAATGTTAGGAAAAACGTTTATGTTCCCAATAGCATTACTTAGTGTTTCTGGTATGATGCTAGGTCTTGGGGCTGGTTTTACAGATCCTAAGATGATTGCAATGGTTCCATTTCTAGGAAATGAATATGTTAATATGATTTTAAATTTCATGTTAACAATAGGATTATTTGCATTTAATAACTTGGGAGCATTATTTGCAATGGCAATTCCATTAGGATTATTAAAAAAAGAAAAAGAGTTTGGTGCATTTTCAGGTTTAGTAGGATTTATAGCAATGCATATAGGTACAAATTTTTATTTAACAAGAGCTGATTTATTAGTAGCAGCAGACCAAATGTCAACTAATGGTCAAGCCATGATTATGGGTATACAAACATATAACACAAGTGTTTTAGGTGGTATTATAGCAGGTTTAATTGTTTATGCAATGTATGATAAAGTTAGTAATTTGAAAATACCAGAATCACTAGGATTCTATAGTGGACCAAGATTAGTTCCAATTGTTAGTTTAATAGTTATGAGTATTGTGGGATTATTAATACCTATTGTTTGGCCACCATTTTTCAATGCGTTCCAAAGTTTAGGAAGATGGATTTCTTCAGCAGGGCCATTAGGATATTTTTCATATGCAGTAGCTGAAAGGGTTACAATACCATTTGGATTAAACCACCTTGTAACATCTGTATTCCGTTTTACACCAATAGGTGGAACTGCTGTTATTGATGGAGAAACATACTTTGGAACATTGAATATGTTTATGGCATATGTAGAGAATAATCAGATTATACCTCTTGATTTAGCTGGTAAAATGGAGCAAGGTAAATTAATGATTCAATATGGTTTGGCTGGAGCTGCATTAGCTATATATCGTACAGCAAAACCAGAAAATAGAAAAGCACTTAAAGGACTTTTAATATCAGGAGTGTTGACAGTTATTATAGGTGGAATAAGTGAACCAATAGAGTTTTTATTCTTATTTATCTCACCAGCATTATTTGCTTTCCATACATTTATGAATGGTTTAGCAAACATGGTACTTCCATACTTAGGTGTATTGATGGGATTCACAGGAGATTTAATAGCATTTATAAGTTTTGGAGTCTTGAGAGGAACAGCTACAGGATGGCCAATATCAGTATTAGTAGCAGCTTTATACTTTGCAATATATTACTTTGTATTTAAATGGGCAATTCTTAAATTTAATATAAAAACTCCAGGACGTGAAGATAAAGAAATAAAAGTTTCTGAAGGAAATGGTTCAGATTTTAAAAATCTATCTACATACAAAGGTCAGCAAATGATAGCAGCGCTAGGAGGGAAATCTAACATACTATCATTAGATAATTGTGTAACTAGATTACGTTTAAAATTACAAGATGTATCACTAATAAATGAAGATGCAATTAAAGAAGCTGGTGGTATAGCAGTTGTTAAATTAGATGAACACACAATTCAAGTAATTATAGGTACTCAAGTGTATTCTTTAAGAAAGCAAATGGATAAGGCGATGGAAGGTCATTTGGAGGAATGTAATGATTAACTTTGATAAAAAAGTAAACCGATTGGGTACATATTGTACCCAATGGGATTATGTAGAAGATAGATTTGGAAAAAAAGGATTACTTCCTTTTACAATATCAGATATGGATTTGGAATTTCCAAATGAGATAACAGAAGTATTGAAAGAAAGATTAAATCATAGAGTATTAGGATATAGCAGATGGAAGCACGATGATTTTAAAGATTCTATCAGAAATTGGTACTCTAAGAGATTTAATTGCAGTATTGATAGCAATTGGATATATTACAGTCCAAGTGTAATGTATTCAATTAGTAAACTCATTGAAATTTTTAGTGATGAAGGAGATGGAGTATTACTAAACACTCCTGCATACAATGCTTTTTATGAAGTAATAGGAAATAACAATCGCAATATTATAAAATCTCCTCTTACAAATAAGAATGGATTTTACTCTATTGATTTTGATGATTTTGAGAAAAAATGTAAAGATTCTAAGATATTTATTTTATGTAATCCTCATAACCCAACAGGTAGGGTGTGGAGTGAATTAGAGCTTATTAAGATTGTAAGGATTTGTAAGGAAAATAATGTAAAAATAATATCAGATGATATACATATGGATATTGTATATGATAGTAAAATGACACCTGTTTTAAATGTGGCAGACAATTATTTGGAGTCTATATTTATTTGTACATCAGCATCTAAGTCTTTTAATATACCAGCATTGACTGGGTCATATGTAATTATACCTAATGAAGAGATAAGAACTAAGTTTGAAAATATAACTAGATATCGTGATTTTGTAAATTCACCAGCTATACTAGCTATTTTGGGAACAATGACTTGTTATAATGACTGTGAATATTGGCTAGATGAGTTACTGAAATACATTAAAGAGAATCTTCAATATACAATTAACTATATAGAAGATAATTTAAGGCCATTAAAGTTGGTTATGCCAGAAGGTTGTTACTTTGCTTGGATTGATTTCTCGGAGCTTAAAATAAGTAGTGAAAAATTCCAAAATCTATTAATAGATATTGGTGAAGTTGCTATTATGGGAGGCAAGGTATATGGAGAAGAAAGTGAGTTTTATTTGAGGTTAAATGTGGCATGTTCAAGAGAAAAACTTGAAGATGGTTTAAATAGAATTAAAAAAACTATAGATTATATTGCAAAAAATATTTAATATAGAAGGGGAGATGATTATGAACTATTTAAAAACAATGGTTGATGTTATGACTACTGAAATGAATGCTATAAAGTGTTTAATAGATGAAGCAGGTATTGAATATGAAAATATAGTTAATGAAATTGCAAATTGTAAAGGTAAAGTGATTTTTATGGGTGTAGGTAAATCTGCACATATAGGTAAAAAATTGGCAGCTACATTTGCAAGTACTGGTACACCAAGTTTTTTTGTACATGCAACAGAGGCAGTACATGGAGATTTAGGAATGATTGAAAGTCGAGATATTACAATTTTAATCTCAAATAGTGGTAATTCTATGGAAGTTGTAAATTGTATAAAATATGTTAAGGCAATAGGTTCTAAAACAATTGCTTTTACCTCAAATAGAAATTCAGTATTGGCAAAGGAGTGCGATTATGCTTTAATATATCCTGCAAAGGGTGAAGCTGACCACTTAAATTTAGCACCAACAACATCATCTACGATTACTTTGGTTTTAGGAGATTCTATTGCATGTGCATTATCTAAAAACAGTAATTTTGACTCAGCTGATTTTTATAAATATCATCCAGGAGGAAGTTTAGGTGAAAAACTAAAGGCAGCTAATAATGGTTAAAAGTAAAAAGGAGAGTATATTTTATGTTTAAAATGTTTAAGAAAAAATCAATAAAATCACCAATATCAGGAAAGGTAATAGAGTTATCTAAAATACCAGATGCTGTATTTTCTCAAAAACTTATGGGCGAAGGTGTAGCTATAGATTCTACAGGTGATATTGTTTATGCTCCATATAATGGTAAGGTGGCAGTTTTAGCAGAAACTAAACATGCACTTGTTATAGAATTAGAAAATGGAATGGAACTTCTTATTCATGTTGGTTTAGATACTGTAAACTTAAAAGGTGAAGGATTTGAAGCATTAGTAAGTGTAGGAGACCAAGTAAAAGAGGGGACACCAATGTTAAAAATTGACCGTTCATTAATTGAATCAAATGGTATCTCACTTATTACTCCAGTTACAATAACTAATCATTCGGAGTACAATATGAATACATATAATGTAGGTAATAATGTAGAGGGTGGAAAAGATACTGTAATTGAGTTTAAATAAAAAGTATAAAATAAAAGATTACTGTCTATAAACTTATGTTGTACAATGTAAATTTAATATAAATATGTTAGATAAAAAGGGACTTACTTGATTTTAAATTGAGTAGTTCCTTTTATTTTTTGTAATTAGTTTTATACTCTTCTCTTTATATAAGAATAGCTAATTATAAATAATAATTGTTCAAATAGAGATTTAAATATATTGTTTTGAGATACATTATAATTTAAACGTTGTATAATATATGAACTTCATAAACTTAAAATAGAAATGTTGACAATAATAATAAACTTTAGTAATATATGTTTATTGAAATAATAAACCATATACTAGAGGTGAATAATATGAAGATTGAAAATCTTTCTATTAAAGATATCAAAAAAGGTTATGTATTCAATGCAGATTTAAATTGTTATAGTTGCATTATTTGTGGAAAAACGTATGAAGTAGGAGAAATATACAGAGTTGGTGATAGATTTTTTGAAGCATCAAGAGCCATTGAATTGCATACAGAATTAAAACATGGTAACTATTTGGAACAATTGGTCAATAATGATTCAAAGTACAATACATTAACAGATAATCAAAAACAATTATTTAAATTATTTATTAGTGATTTATCAGATAAAGAAATTGCAAAAGAGCTTGGTGTATCTACTTCTACAATACGTCATCAAAAATTTATGTTTAGAGAAAAAGCAAAACAAGCTAAGCTATACTTGGCTTTATATGAATCTGTATTTGAAGATAAATCTAATAGAGATAGTATTATAATACCAATCCACGAACATGCCAAAATGGTAGATGAGAGATACGTAGTAACTGAAGAAGAAAGAAAACACATTTTAGAAACATCATTTGAAAGTATGAATCCTCTAAAATTAAAAGCTTTTTCATCAAAAGAAAAGAAAAAAGTTGTTATTTTGTCTAAAATTTTAGAACAATTTGAGCAAGGAAAGCAATATTCAGAAAAAGAAGTTAATCAAATTTTAGAGTCTATATATTATGATTTTGCAACGATTAGAAGATATTTAATTGAATATGGTTTTATGAGTAGAAATAAAGAATGTACAAAGTATTGGTTAACATAATAAAAAGCCAGAACCTATCAGTATATAAAGCTATTTCTTGCTTGATTAGCTGTGAAAGGAGTTAAAAATGAATGATGAGTTGAAATCTATTTTGTACAATGAAGGTGTAGACATTATTCGTTTTGTTGATATATCTGAATTTCCAATGAATCAAACACTAGGCTTTTCTAAGGCGATTTTATTTTGTATAGGATTATCAAAGAAGTTTATTAAGGATATATATAATAATTTACCTACAGACAGAGATGAGTTTTTGGAAAAAGAGGAAAAGGTGGAAAAACTAGCTGATTGGATTTCTGAATATCTTCAAAAAAAAGGTTATAGTGCTTATGCTCAATCAGAAAAAAATAATATAGAACACAGATACATTGAAAGAGGATATATTGACCCTAAGATGCAATCAGGTATTAGCCCTTTACCACATAAGACAATAGCGAATATTAGTGGTATTGGATTCATGGGGAAAAATAATTTATTTATCACTGAGGAATTTGGATGTGCTTTTAGCATGTGTACAGTACTTACGGATGCACCAATTTCTGTTGAAAAGCATCCTTTGATTGCTTCAAAATGTGGTGATTGCAGTGTTTGTGTAGAAAAATGCCCTGCAAAAGCTATACATGGAAATGCTTGGACTTTTCAAGGGGGAAGAGAGTCTATAATCGATATTTCTAAATGTTTTTGTGTTTTAAAATGTATGGTAAATTGCCAATGGTCATTGAAATATGCAAATCAAAAACTATAATCTAGATATGAGATAGATATTTTTATTGTATTTTAGCTTTCTTAAAAAAATAAGCTTATAGGGTGCTTGATAATTGCACCCTTTTTAATATTATTAAATATAATAATTTAGACTGATGTTAATGATAGTCTGAATTAGGATTAATATTATCATGTTTTTTATCAAAGTCAAGAATAAAGTAAAAATAAAATAATATGTCCTTCTTTATTTTTCTAAAAATGTATTGTATTATTGATTCAGTGGTAAATACGATGAAATTAAGTTGGATAACAATAATTATTCAGTATTTACATTACATTATAAGTTGGTTATGTGTATCAAACATAGAAGAAAAGTAACATATGATTTTGTGTGAAATGAACTAAAAAATATATTTATTCATATTACACCGAATTATGGAGTGGAGGAGAAAGATTATGAAAAAAGATACATCTCATGTAATTAAGCGGGCCGAGCGATTTCAGGTCATTTTGATTGGAGAAGGGCTTCTTGTAGGCGCTATAGCTGGTTTGATTGTACTTTTATATAGGATACTTTTGGGGCAGGCTGGTATCTGGCTCAACCAAATATTAAATTTTGCAAAAGGTTCAACTGTGAAAACAGCAGTTTGGTTTGCAGTGCTTGCACTGCTTGCGTGGATTGTATCAAGGCTAGTAAATTGGGAGCCAATGATTTCAGGTAGTGGTATTCCTCAGCTAGAAGGAGAGATGACAGGGAAAATCAAGCAAGTATGGTGGCGTGTGTTGCCAGCCAAATTTGTTGGAGGATTCTTATCGCTTCTGGGTGGTCTTGCCTTGGGAAGAGAAGGACCTTCTATACAGCTTGGTGCTATGGCAGGAAAGGGTATTTCCAGAGCTCTTGATAGAGGAAAGACAGAGGAAAAGTTCTTGCTTACTTGTGGGGCAAGTGCAGGATTATCAGCAGCCTTTCATGCACCACTGGCAGGCGTCATGTTTTCACTGGAAGAAATACATAAAAACTTTTCAGTGTCTGTTTTGATTTCTGTGATGACAGCATCTCTAACAGCGGACTATATATCAGCTAATTTTCTAGGAATGGAATCAGTGTTCCAGTTTGATATTGGAAATGTGTTACCACAGAGTTATTATTGGTTGATACTGATTTTAGGTGTTGTGCTTGGCGTTATGGGGGCATTTTATAATTGGTTTACCTTATTTGTTCAGTCTTTATATAAAAAGATTCCCCAAATAGGTACATTTGGAAAAATATTGATTCCATTTTTTATGGCTGGTATTTTGGGTCTTTCGATGCCTGAGGTGCTTGGAAGTGGGCATAATCTGGTGGAAGCACTAACAAGCCATGAATATTTGTTGGGAATGGTAGTTTTGATTTTTGTCATCCGTTTTGTATTTTCGGCTGTTAGTTTTGGGTCTGGTGCGCCAGGAGGAATCTTCTTCCCGCTACTTGTTTTAGGAGCCTTTATTGGGGGAATGTTCGGAATGGTAGGTGTACAGTTTTTTGGAATGAACTTAGACTATGTCAATAATTTTATACTTCTGGCTATGGCAGGGTATTTTACTGCCATTGTACGTGCGCCTTTGACTGGAATTATATTGATTTTTGAAATGACAGGTTCTGTCAGCCAGATGCTTTCCCTATCCGTTATTTCAATTGTGGCGTATATTGTGGCTACACTTCTGAAATCTAAGCCGATTTATGAAAGTCTTCTGGAGAGATTACTTGAGAAAAATGGAGAACCTGTTCATAGAGAGAGGGGAGAGAAAATACTAGATCAGTTTTCCATTATGTTTGGTTCTCCTGTTGCTAACAAAGCAATTCAGGATATTCAATGGCCAGAAAATTGTCTTTTGGTAGCCATTCAAAGAGGAGGAGAAGAAATTATTCCAAAAGGAAAAACAATTCTTAAGGCAAGTGATATAATTGTTACCATGACAGATGAGAGAGACAGTAGTGTTGTGTATGATAAAATGGAAAAACTTTGCAAAGAAAATACATCATATATTGTCTAGGGATAATAAGCTATAAAAAAGATGTTTTCTGTGTGAATGAAAACTAGTAAATAATGTGTGTGTAGAAAGTGGTCTGGACAATTCTAAGAGTGATATCAGCTATACTTTTAGATGGAGGTTAAATTATGATAGTAAGTGTAAGTAGAAGAACTGATATACCTGCTTTTTATAGTAAGTGGTTTTTTAACAGACTTAAAGAGGGTTTTGTGTATGTTGTTAATCCGATGAATCCAAAACAAGTCAGTAAGATAGAGTTAAATCCACATACTGTTGATTGCTTTATATTTTGGACAAAAGATGCAACTCCAATGATATGTGATTTGAACAAATTAAAAGACTATAAATATTATTTTCACTATACTATAACTCCATATGGTAAAGATGTAGAAACACGAATTTTAGATAAAAAGAAGATAATAGAGTCATTTAAAGAATTGTCTAGAAGCATAGGAAAAGAAAGAGTAATTTTGAGATATGACCCAATTTTTCTAAATGAAAAGTATAACTTAGATTATCATATAAAAGCATTTGAGAGATTATGCAGTCAACTTAATGGATTTACAGAAAAATGTATAATAAGTTTTATAGATTTATACAAAAAAACAAAAGTTAATACAAAGTCATTACATATAAAACCTATACAAATTAAAGAAATAGAAATATTGTCGAAGGAACTTTTTAGAATATCTAATAAGTATAATATAACACTTGAAATATGTTGTGATGAATATAATTTAAGTAAGTTTGGCATTGGAAAAAGTAAATGTATTGATGATAAGTTAATATCAAAGATTATAGGTAGTGAAGTGAAAGTCAAAAAGGATGATACACAAAGGGATATTTGTGGATGTGTTAAGAGTATTGATATAGGGCAGTACAATACTTGTAGACATTATTGTTTATATTGTTATGCTAATTTTAATTATACACGAGTAGAAGAAAATTGTAGACTATATAATGAAGAAAATAGAGTACTTGTAGGTGCTATAAGAGAAGATGAAAAAATAACTGTTAGAAATATGAAGACTATTAAAATAGATAAAAACAATAATAATCAGATTAGTATATTTGATTAAAAGTAAATATAAAATGGCTACTACTTTAATATGTTGAAAAAATATATAAAAAAGTAAATGTAAAATAAACACTATTTTAATGTGTTAAAAAAATATAAAATTGTAATAATAGAACAAGTATAAATAGATATTTTCTATAAGATAATAATTACTATAAAATGTATGGGGTTATGACAATGCTCTAGAGAGAAGCAATTCAGTAATTGTACTGTTTAGCTTCTCTCTTTTAATATTTATTACTATTTATGATTTTATTAAGATTCATTCATAAGTGATAAATTAGTGTCAATATAGACTCTTAATTATAGCTAAATCAGTGATAAACACAGTATTTTAGAGGATAATCAATTTTTCATTTTAATTTATATAAATAAATATCTATTTTATTGTGCTTAACATAAAAACACCAAACATGATTAATATTATTCCAAGAAAAATAGCAAGCCACTCTCTTTTATTTTTCTTTTCTTTAAAGAAGATAATTCCTCCTAAAGTAGCTACTATAACACAACTCTGAGAAATAGAAAAACTTATCGTAACTCCCAAAGTATTGGTTGTAATAAACATACCTAAATTTGCTATTGACCACAATACTCCAGTAATTAGATTAAATAAAACATTTTCCTTATGTAAAGTCTCTCTAGAAAAAGACTTAACAATAATTGATGCAGTTATTAACATCCCAACAGATTGAGGCAATATAATTCTATATCCTTCAATTGAAAATATTTGATTAGCTACAACATATAATGCTAAAAACAAGGATGATAATAATGTAACTCCAATACATTTCAACATATTGCTATTAGTAGATTTTTTTGTTTGATAATTTGTGAGAAGTATACCTATTATTATACATAAGATTGATAAGGTGCCAATCAAAAACATTTTAGAACTAGTCCATTCATTAAATAAGATTACAGCTAGTAAAGTTGTAAAAGTTAATTGTGAACCATTTGAAATTGGCATTACTTTAGATACACTAGCAATTTGAATTGCTTTAAACTGCATTAACTGACCTAAACTCCAAAATATCCCAGAAATCATACTCACGCAAAATGAAAAAAATGTAATCTCAG
This sequence comes from Clostridioides sp. ES-S-0001-03, assembly GCF_020676075.1. Classification (NCBI taxonomy): domain Bacteria; kingdom Bacillati; phylum Bacillota; class Clostridia; order Peptostreptococcales; family Peptostreptococcaceae; genus Clostridioides; species Clostridioides sp. ES-S-0001-03. Next base: position 403,834 of record NZ_JACVWJ010000001.1, read on the forward strand.
GATGCATAACTAAAGTTATTATAGTGGAAAATATAAACGCACTTATAGAGGTACCTAAAAGTTGTTCGTAGGGAGAACTTTTTTTGAGGTTTGCAGCTATGGGCATTAATCCCCACCCTATTACAGGAAGTAATGCAATAATTATTGTCAGCATTAAATTATTTCCTTTCATATTAAATTTAGACAGTTTTTAATTTATCATCTAAAATTAAAGTATTCAATACATAAAAATTACCGTATTTAATCAGGAAATATTAGTAGTTTTGTAGAAAAACATTTTCCATTAAAATAAAAACAAAGGGAAGGAGTAAGTTTGAAAATGTTAACTGATATGATTCAAAATCGTGAAATTAGAATAATAAAGTTTTTATTAAAAGAAGGTCATACAACTGTTAAAGCAATAGCAGATGATTTAGATGTTTCAGAAAAAACAGTTTCAAAATCTCTCAAAGAAGTAGAAATAGTACTTAAAAAGATAGGTCTTTCTTTAGTGAGAAAACCTAAAATAGGTGTTTATATTGAAGGAGATTTAAGAAAAATACTTCCTTACCTAGATAATAAAGGAAGTCAAATTCCTACAACAAGAGAGGAGAGAGTTATATATATATACTCAATTTTGTTAAAAAGTAATGATTATATTACTATACAACAACTTTCTGAAGAATTATATATAAGTCGAGGAACAATTGAAAGAGATTTAGCTGAGGTTGAAAAATTACTAAAAAGTGAAGGAGTTTCTATATATAAGAAACCTAGTAAAGGAATTAAATTGAATATAAGTGAAAGAGACAAAAGACAGCTTACTGCTAAGTTTATACATAAATTTTGGAGTAGAAATTGGTATATTAAGCAAGAACAAGAAAGTTTTTATCAAGCTTTTGAAAAGATACAAGCAGATGTGAATGGTATCTTTTTTGAGGATGATTTATCTATCATTATTGAGATTCTTAGAACTTTTAGTGAGGAAAGAAAATTTGAGTTTTCTGATTATGAATTTCAATCACTGGTTATTCATTTAGCTATAGCAGTAGAAAGAATTAGAAAAGGTGAATATATAGAAGAAAATTTATATACTAATAAGATAGAAAATAATCAAATGCCAAATACAAATTATCTAGCAAAGCAACTAGAAGAAAAATTTTCAATATTATTGCCAAATTCTGAAATTGGATATATAAATCTGCACTTAGTAGCTGCTGACCAGCATAGAAACACTACTGAACTAAAAAGTAATTCAAGTAAACCTTATGAAGCGAATACAAACAATATCTCAAATCTTAGAGAAATTATCAAAAATACATTGTATAAGACAGCCTATGATAAAGATTTAATTGATGGATTAACTACACATATACATTCGTCGATAAATAGATTGACATATAGTCTTAGTATCAAAAACCCATATGTAAATACAATTAAGCAAAACTTTTCTCTATCATTTGAACAAGCTTTAAACTTGAAAAAAGTAATTGAATTTATATATGATATTCGAATAAATGATGACGAATGTGCTTATATAGCACTACATTTTGAAGCTTTTAGAGAAAGAATGAAAGAACTACCACAAAGCATTAGGGTAATTCTAGTATGTAGTACAGGGTTGGGTTCTTCTAGGTTATTATCTGCAAGGTTAAAAAAATACTTCCCTATGGTAAAGATTGAAAAGATACTTTCTGTCCAAGAATTAGTATCTAGTAAAATTGATGCAGATTTAGTAATCAGTACTATTTATTTAGAATTAGAAACTATTCCAACTATAGTAGTTAGCCCTATTTTAAATGAAAATGATATAAGAACTTTAGAGAAAAACATACAAAATGTTCCAAGAACTACTTCTGGAAAATCTAAATCTTTTAAAAAGTTAATATTTGAGGAAAATATTTTGTTAAATATTGAGGCATCAGATTATGAAGATGTAATTAGATGTATAACAGATAACTTAATAAAAAGAGGTTATGCGAAAGAAGGTATAGCTGAAAGTGCAATTGAAAGAGAAAATTTATCTTACACATCTTTTCAATATATAGCTACACCTCATGCTAATCCTAGTTATATTAAAAAATCTAATATATCTGTTGCAACTTTAAAAAATCCTATTATATGGGGAAATGAAAATGTAGAAGTTGTTTTCTTTATTTCATTAGAAAATGACAAAAATTTGGAGCTTGATGAAATATATGAAGTTTTTTATGACTTCATTGACAATAAAAAAAATATAAATAACATATTAAGTGCAACTTCACCAAAAGAAGTGTACGATTTGCTAATGGAGGAGAATATATAGTGAAAATATCAGATGTATTGAAGGAAGAGCAGATTGTTTTTAATCTTGATGCAACTACCAAGGAAGAAACAATAAAAAAATTAAGTAGTATATTTGTTGAAAATGGGATTGTGGATAATGAAGAAGAATATGTTAAGTCTGTTTTAGAAAGAGAAGAACATGCAACTACAGGTATTGGGAATGGTATTGCTATTCCTCATGGGAAAAGTGATGCTGTTAAGAAATCTTCTATAATATTTGCAAAATCCAAAAATAAAATTGAATGGGAAGCCTTAGATGAAAAACCAGTAGATAGCATTTTCTTGTTGGCTATAAGTAACATTGATAAAGACAGTAACCACCTTGTCTTATTGTCTAAATTGGCAACTAAGTTAATGGATGATGACAATGTGGATGCATTAAAATTAGCTGATTCAGCACAAGAAGTAATTAAAATATTTAATGAGGGAGAAATGTAGAGATGAAAAGAAAAATTATAGCAGTAACAGCATGTGCAACAGGGGTTGCACATACATATATGGCAGCACAAGCATTAAAGAAGGCTTCAAAAAAAATGGGTCATCTTATAAAAGTTGAAACACAAGGAGCAACTGGAATTGACAATGAATTAACTGAAAAAGATGCGCAAATTGCAGAAGTAGTAATATTTGCTGTAGATACTAAAGTTAGAAATGCTGAACGTTTTGAAGGCAAAGAAATATTAGAAGTACCAGTTAATGCACCTATAAAAGATGCAGAAAAGGTAATCAATGATGCACTAAAGTTAATTGACACTAAATAAATGGAGGGAAATATAATGTTAAAAAAGATAGTCTCTGAGTTAAAAAAGCATGTTTTAACAGGAATCTCATATATGATTCCATTAGTAATTGCAGGTGCTATGATAATGGCAATATCTCGTGTAGGGGGTTCTTTATATAATATACCAGATATATGGGACGTTAAATATGCAGAAAGTGCTAGTAGTATTGTTAGATTATTACATGATTTAGATGGTTTTGGAGGCACTGCTTTAGGATTAATGTTTCCTGTAATTGCAGCCTTTATAGGATTTTCTATAGCTGATAAATTAGCTATAGTACCAGGACTTGTTGGAGGTATGATTGCTAAGGATATTGGAGCAGGTTTTTTAGGAGCTTTAGCAGTTGGTTTAATCGCAGGATATACATGTTTATTTATTAAAAATAATGTTAAATTACCAAAGTCAGCAGCTTCAATAGTACCAATATTTATAGTACCAGTATTTGGAACATTAATAACTGTTATATTAATTAATTATGTCATAGGCATTCCTTTTGCAACATTAAATACTGGCTTAGAAAATTGGTTAAATGGATTATCAGGTACAAATCAAATATTGATGGCAGCTATTATTGGAGCAATGATGGCAGTTGACCTAGGTGGGCCAGTTAATAAAGCAGCTTTGACAACATCACTTGCATTATTAACAAGTGGGATTTACGCACCTAATACAGCAGCAATGGTAGGAATTGTTATACCACCACTAGGCTTAGGTCTTGCTACTATATTAGCAAAACAAAAATATAATAAGCAGCTGCGTGAAGCTGGTAAATCATCTCTTATAATGGGGTTGATTGGAGTTAGTGAAGGAGCAATTCCTTTTGCAGTAGAATCTCCATTAAAAGTAATACCATCATGTGTAATTGGTACAGCAATTGCCTCAGCTATGGCAGTTGGATTAGGTTCAGTGAATGCAACTCCAATTAGTGGATTTTATGGATGGTTTACAGTAGAAAACTGGCCAATGTATGTATTATCAATTGCAGTAGGAACAGTAATTGTAGCAGGTTTAGTTATAATATTACGTGGAAATCCAGTTATCGAAGATGATGAATTTGAAGATGATGAATTTGATGAAGCAGAATGGGAATCTTAAAATTCAATAAAAATTTAAGAAAAATAATAATTTAGGTTTAATATAAATTTTATAGTTAGTATAAGTTTTGAGTATTGTTGAGTCTTGATTACAGCCTAAAAATATTAAAATGAAGAAATAGAGGAGCATAAATGATAAAAGCACATATTGTTAATCATACACACTGGGACAGAGAGTGGTATTTTACTTCTGGAGATGCATTAGTACTTAGTGAGCAATTATTTACAGATATAATTGATGAGTTAGAGCGTAATCCAGATGTAAGTTTTGTACTTGATGGACAACTTTCTATTTTGGATGATTATACACAAGTACATAAAGAAAAAATAGAAAGTATTAAAAAATTAATAGAAGAAAAAAGATTATATATCGGACCATGGTTTACACAAACAGATGCATTCTTCGCTAGAGGGGAATCTATTTTAAGAAATTTAATGATTGGAATATTTGAAAGTAAAAAGTATGGTGAATACATGAAAATCGGGTATTTACCAGATACCTTTGGTTTTAATGCACAGATGCCTATTTTATTAAGACATGTAGGGATTGATAATATTTTCTTTTGGAGGGGTATCCACTTAGGAAAGCAAGTTCAATCACCGTATTTTAAATGGAAAAGTTTAAATGGAGAAAAGTATATATATGCTGTAAATATGCCACATGGATATGGAACTGGTATGCTTTTAGAACCTTCACCAAAGTATGTCAATGGACGATTAGACCCCGCTATTGATTTTATTAAATCATATAGTGATGTAGAAGAGGTATTAATACCTTCAGGAAATGACCAATTAAATATAATAGGTGATTTTAAAAATAAAGTTGAAGAGATTAATAATATTGGAAAGTATTCTTATATAACAAGTTCATATCAAGACTTTTTGAAATATGTAAAATCTATAGAATCATTAGAAAGCTACAGAGGTGAATTTAGAGAACCAATGCTTGCAAGAATACATAAATCAATTGGTTCTAGTAGAATGGATATAAAATTAGCATGTGATAAACTTGAAAATAAATTAATTAAGAGAATAGAGCCATTACTAGTAATTGCTAAAAAGAGTGGAATAGAAATAAGCAATCAATTATTAATAAACACATGGAAAAAGCTTTTAGAAGGGCAAGCTCATGACAGTTTGGCTGGTTGTGTAACTGATACTGTAACAGATGATATTCTTCACCGTATAAGAGAAGCTAATGAAATCTGTGATAGCATTGAAAATACTATTGTAAAGAAAATTTCAGAAGGGCTTAAGTTATCTCAAAATGATGTATTAGTGTTTAATTCAGAAGCTAAAAGATTTAATGGATATAAAGAAATACAAGTAGTGAGTGATAGTAAAAATATTTGTTTTAAAGAAAATTTAGATGCTACTATAATTGAAGAAACTTACATACAACCAAGAGAAAATGTATTGGAAGAGACACCTGCTGGTAATATATTTATTGAAGAACCAGGTTATTATATACTAAAAATAAGAATAAATATACAACTTCCTGCACTTGGTTATAAAGTTATTAGTTTTGAAACAAGTAATAAAGAGATGTTGTCACTTAGTGAGTCTAATGATACCTTTATATCTAACGATAAATACAAGGTAATATATAAAGATGGAAGCTTGGATTTACAACTTAAAGATGGAACTTATATATCAAACTTTTTAACTTTAAAAGATAGCGGAAATGCAGGAGATACTTATGATTTCTCACCATTACAAGACGATGACGAGATAGAACTTTTGTTTAATAGTGTTTCGACAAAAAGAACATTAGGATATGAAAAGATAGTAGTTGAAGGTACAACTTTACTACCACTTACATTGGAAGATAGAAAAGATAAAAATCTCAATGGAAAATTAAATGTAAGAGCTAGCATTATTTTATCAAAAGATAATCCATTGATAGAGGTAAAACTTCATGTCAACAATACAATATGTAATCATAGATTACGTGTTCATGTAAAAACGGATATAAATGATAATAAAAATATAGCATCATTACCATTTGGATATATAACAAGAGAAAATGGGGTTTTAAGTAATTGGGAAAATACTTATAGTGAAATGCCTATAGATTTGGAACCTTTAGAAAGTAATATTACGCTTACTAATGAGAAGAGAAGTTGTACTGTCTTTACTAGAGGAATAAAGGAGTATCAACATGTCAATGATGAAATAGCACTGACTTTACTTGCTACTACAGATGAATTAGGAAAACCTGATTTATTATATAGACCAGGACGTGCTTCTGGAGATACCACTAAAAAGGGACATATCAGAATTAAAACTGAAAAGGCACAAATACTTAGAGAAGTAGAGTTTTCATTTGCAATATATATGAGTTCTAAATCTTTTGATGAATCAGAAGTTGCAAGTTTAACTCATAACTATTTGCAAGAATCTATAAATTATCAATTACAGGATTATAACTTCTTTTTATATCGTATAGATAATAAGATTCAAAGGTCAATTGTTGAAAAATCTGTGAACAGAGAGTTAGAGATAATATCTTTACCAGAAAATTATCTTGTATCAGCATGTTATCTTTCTTACTATGATAAAGAGAAGTTTGTAATAAGGTTAGAAAATCCAACAAGTGAGAAGTTGATATTAGATGAGCAAATATTTAAAGATAGAAACGGGAAAGTTATAAATGCAATAGAAGAATTAGAGGAACAACAAATATATGAAATAGCACCTTTTGAAGTTATTTCAATATTATTAGATTTATAAGTGTAAAAGTAAGTTTATCATTTAATAATCTGGCAGATAAATATCTGTCAGATTTTTTAATTTGTATAATTTTGGGTAGATATCAAGGTATGGGTTTGATGTTGTATATAGAAATTATTAAAACAGGATAAAGAACTTAGATAAAGAATTATTATATAAGAGCTAAATTTATTTAATATAGTTAACTTTAATTTTATGTAGTTATAAATATGTAGTTACAAAAAAGTACCCAATTGTGATGCATTTATAAAACTGATATAGTAATTATATGAAACCTCAGAAATATTTTAAAACTAAAATATATATTAACAACCTTAAACTAGTAAATCTCAACACATTTGTAACATTTATAAATTAAATAAAAGCATGTCTTAATAATTAATAAAAAGAAAGAGGAGATAAAATGTATAATATAGATGATATGATATATGACTGTCCAGTAGAGGCATTATCAAGCATATTAGGTAAAAAATGGGTAGCTATAATAATATGGGAGTTACAAAAAGATAAAAAAAGATTTGGAGAATTACAAAGAGCCATTCCAGAATGTAGTAAGAAAATGTTGACTCAACAATTAGATTTTTTAATTGAGCAAGGAATTATAATCAACAATAAAAAATCAATTAATAATATTGTAGAATCAACATATTTTTTAAGTGAGTCAGGGGTACTATTACTTCCTGTTATGGAAAAGATGATTATGTGGAGCAATAATAATTTAAATTGCGATAAGTAAGCTTTTAAATTACTTTTGAATTTACAGTGACTTAATTAGGCTATCGTGAGAATAAAAGTAAAAGCAATAAAAGGACATAATTTTTTATTGTAATAATGTAAATAGAATGAGGAGGAGCTTTAATTTGCAAAATATAAATTTATTTGTGGTATTTATAGAAGGGATATTATCGTTTTTTTCGCCATGTATATTACCAATACTACCTATTTATCTAAGTATACTGTCAAATAGTAGTGTGGAAAATTTAAAAGAAGGAAAAACGAATTTTATAAAAAGTTCTCTATTTAAAAATACTATCTTATTTACTCTAGGAATTTCAACAACCTTTTTTATATTAGGTTCATCAGTAAGAGTATTGAGTATGTTTTTTAATGAGAATAAAGACTTAATAATGTTTATAGGTGGGATTATAATTATTATCATGGGATTGTTTTATATGGGAATAATTAAGTCTTCAATACTAAATAGAGAAAAAAGATTAAATGTAAAGTTTAAAGAAATGAGAGCAATAACAGCATATTTACTTGGATTTACATTTAGTTTTGGGTGGACACCTTGTATTGGGCCAATATTAGCATCTGTATTAGTAATGGTTTCTAGTTCAACTAATCATTTGAATGCAAATCTTTTAATAGTAGTATATACCATTGGATTTATTTTGCCATTTATAATTACAGCTATGTTCTATAGTAAGTTATTTAAGACTATAGATAAAATAAAATCTAATATGGAAATTATTAAAAAGATAGGTGGAGCTATACTTATAATATCAGGAATATTAATGATGATAAATGGGTTTGAAAGTGTGAGCAAGCATTTTAATGTTCCACAAAAAAATAAAGTTGAAAATAATCAAAGTGTGAATCAAGAAGATAATAAACAAGGAAATTCTAATGGCAATACACAAGAAGAGTCTGGTAACAGAGATAATAAAAAAGAATCTAATAATGAAAATAGTGATAACAGCTCTAATGATGAAGAGAGAATAAAATCTATTGATTTTACTTTAACTGACCAATATGGTAAAACACATAAATTAAGTGATTATGAAGGTAAGGTTGTGTTTTTAAATTTCTGGGCTACATGGTGTCCTCCATGTAAAGAGGAAATGCCTCATATAGAGCAGTTGTACAAGGATTATAAGAAAAATAATGAAGATGTAGTAATTTTAGGTGTAGCATCACCTAATTTAGGTAGAGAAGGTTCAAGAGAACATGTAATTAACTTTTTAAAAGATGAAGGCTATACTTTTCCCGTTGCACTTGATGAAGATGGAGAATTAGCATATCAATATGGAATTAATGCTTTTCCAACTACATTTATAATTGATAAAGAAGGATATGTAACACAGTACATTCCAGGAGCAATGAATAAAGAGACTATGATGTCTTTCATTGAAAATCAAAAAAATAAAAAGTATTAATATAGAAGGTTACAAAAAAGTACCTAATTGTACCACCTAGAAAATCTTGTTATAGTAAGAGTATAAATAACAAAGGAAAGGGTTGAAATTTATATGAAAAAAACATTTGATGCAATAATAATAGGATTTGGAAAAGGTGGAAAGACATTAGCAGGAGATTTAGCTAATAGAGGATTAAAGGTAGCTTTAGTAGAAAAGTCAAATAAAATGTATGGAGGAACATGTATAAATGTAGCATGTATCCCAACTAAAAGCTTAGAAAATTCAGCAAACAATGTAAAAAATATAAACTCTTGGAATGATGCACAAATCGAATATGCAAAAGCTATAGAAAAAAAAGAAACTTTGGTTACAAAGCTTAGAGAAGCTAACTATAATAAATTAAATTCAAATGATAATGTAACTATATTTACAGGAATGGCGACTTTTATTGATGAAAATACAGTAGAAGTAAAAACTGAAAATGAAGTTTATGAATTAGTATCAGAGAAGATATTTATCAATACTGGCTCAAAATCATTTATACCTAATATAAAAGGTATTGAAAACAATAAGATAGTATATAATAGTGAATCTCTTATGAATTTAAGAACCTTACCTAAAAAAATGACAATTATAGGTGCTGGGTTTATAGGTTTAGAATTTGCAGGCATCTATAGTTCCTTTGGAACAGAAGTTACAATATTAAATTCAAATAATGGGATTTTACCAAATGAAGATATTGAAGATTCAGAAGAAATAATAAAATTACTTGAAAAGAGAAATGTAAAAATTATAAATAATGCAAAGGTAAAAGAGATTAAGGAAGTTTCTAATTTAGCTACAGTAGAATATGATATAAATAGTGAATTAAAGGAAATAACAAGTGATATAATACTTGTTGCTACAGGTAGAAAAGCAAATACTGAAGGTTTAGGACTTGAAAATGCAGGCATAGAGTTAAATGAAAGAGGATTTATTAAAGTATCAGATAACCTTAAGACTAATAAAAAACACATATGGGCTATAGGAGATATAAATGGAGGTCCTCAATTTACTTATATATCACTAGATGACTATCGTATAATAATCAATCAATTATTTGGAAATAAGACTAGAACTACTAGTAATAGAAAAAATATACCAAATGCTATATTCATAAGTCCAGCATTTTCAAGAGTTGGTCTTAATGTTAAACAAGCAAAGGAAAAAGGATATGATGTATTAGTAGCAAAGATGCCAGTTGAGGCAATTCCAAGAGCTAAACAAATTGGAAAGACAGATGGATTTATAAAAATCGTAATAGATAAAAATTCCAATAAGATACTTGGTGCTAGCATGATATGTGAAGATTCTAGTGAGATTATACATTTAATTCAGTTAGCCGTAGATTTAGAAGTAGAATATACATATTTAAGAGACCGTGTTTATGCACATCCAACTATGACAGAGGCTCTTAATGATGTTTTATCTCCTAATATGATAAAGGAAGTATAGAATAAGTGTAATATATAAATAAAGCCTAAAATTATCATTATAAATAAATTTTAAAGAAAGGATACTATGAGAATTTACTAATAGTATCCTTTCTTTACATTATAAAGTATAAATATAGTAAAAAAGTAATTATTTTGTATTTAAGAGAGTATTAAAAGGTATAATCTAAATATTGAATAATATAAATGGATAAGATAATATTAGCAAACTTCATATTAAGGCGGTGAAATATTCTATGAATAAAATATCTAAAAGAGGCTTTGATGAGAGTGATAAACGATGGTTTTCAAGTAAAGAACTTGTAAGACTTGTAAAGGCTCAAGAAGAAATAGAATGGTTAATAAATAGAGATTATAAAATAGACCCAGTTGTAACTTTTGTGGGAGATAGATATCAGTTTTCAATAAGACAAAGAGATGCACTAAAGAGAGCAGTATGTACTGATGAAAAAAATAGAATAAGACAATCAAAGATACTTTCCTTAGATAAAATAAATGAAGGAATTATATACATAGATGGTTTTAATTTGATAATAGCTCTAGAAGTAGCATTATCTGGAGGAACTCTAGTCATAGGTAGAGATGGAAATATAAGAGATTTAGCAGGTCTTAGAGGAACATATAAAATTATAGATAAAACAGAAGAAGCTTTAAATCTAATAGGAAAGTTTTTTAATAAATATAAGGCTACAAAAATTAAATTTTACTTAGATGCACCAGTTTCTAATTCTGGAAATCTAAGATATAAGATATTAGAACATGCCAAGGTATGGAAAATTGAAACAGAAGTAGAGCTAGTAAAAAATGCAGATGTTATATTAGAAAAACTTGATAGAGTAGTTAGCAGTGATGCTGTTATAGTTGATAAATGTATAAGTTATTTTAATGTAGCTAGAAGTATAATTGAAGAATATATTAAAGATTGTAATATTGTAAATTTAAATGGATAATAACCTTTAATTATACAGAGTAAGTTTAAAAATAGAAGAACGAATATATATCGAATTTCATAAAGTATTGTAAAAAGACATATGAGAGGATGGGTATGTGTGAAGCTATTTAAAATAAACATTAAAAAATACAGAGCACCTATATATAAATATGCTTTAGTAAATGTAAATTTGAGGTCTGCGAAATCTACAAGTTCAAGTATTATAACTGTAATACCTAAAGGTTCTAAATTAGAGGTTCTAGATGAAGAAGATGATTGGATTAAAGTAATCTACAATTTTCAAGAAGGGTATGTATACAGAGATTTAATATCAGTAAGCGAATATGCTTGGAGTAATTTAAATTTAAGAGAAGATAAGTCTACAACTTCTACTATAATTACAGTAATTCCTGAAAAGTCTAGAGTCGAAGTTCTACAGGTAGAAGGGGACTGGAGTAAAGTTATATATGATGATAAAACAGGTTATGTTTTTAATTATTTCTTGTCAAGTGATGGAAATAAACCTAATGAATTAGATTATAAGTATTTTTACACTGATATGACTAAATTTGTTAATGAAAATAATATTAAAAGTACTAGTGACTATCTAATTACCACAGACCTTAAAAATAAATACACTTATATTTTTAAGAAAGATAATGGTGGTTGGGGGCAATTATATAAATGGGAATGCACTATAGGTAAACCTGAAACTCCAACTATAACAGGTATTTTTTATATAAGTGGGAGAAAACCTTCTTTTGGAACAGATGAGTATTCAGTTAAGTACGCTACTAGAATTAAAGGTGGGTATTATTATCATTCTGTGTTATATAATTCAACAGGAAGTTATATAATAGATGCTAGGCTTGGTGAAGCTCTTAGCCATGGATGTATAAGACTAAGTACAGAAAATGCTAAGTGGATATATGACAATATACCTGACACAACAACAGTTATAATTCATTAAAAATACTATTTATTAATTTTAAAGAGTTTGAAATTAAATTAAAAATATGGATTTAGATAATAAGAGAGTGTCTATAATCAAATAAAAATATTTTGAGACACTCCCTTATAAATATACATAATTAATTTATAAGTGTGATTATATTAAGAGATTTTCTTAAATAATTCTATAATTTTATCCTTATCAAAGAAAACAGGATTGGCTCCAGCACAAGCATCTTTCATAGAATTTTCAGCAAGCAACTCAAAATTAGGATTATCAACACCAACATCTTTTAAAGATTTTGGAATTCCTACTTCTTCTGAAAGAGCTTTTATTTTATCTATTACAAAATCAACACATTCCTTATCTGATTTGTCATGTATATTCATTCCAATAATCTCAGCTATTGGACGGAATTTAGAAGGTGCAGATTTAGCATTTTCTTCTTCAACTATTGGTAGCAACATAGCATTACATACTCCATGAGGTAAATCATATAAACCTCCTAATTGATGAGCCATAGCATGTACATTTCCAAGACCTGCATTGCTAAAAGCAATTCCATTTAGAAAACAAGCATAACACATTTGTTCTCTAGCATCTATATCATTACCATCTTTAACAGCTCTAGGAAGATATTCAAATATCTGCTTTATAGAATATAGCGCAGTTGAATCTGTAACATCATAAGCACCATTAGCCACTACAGCTTCTATAGCATGAGTCAGTGCATCCATACCAGTAGCTGCTGTCAAATTAGCTGGCTTACTAATCATTAATTCTGGGTCATTAACTGTCATTGTAGCTAGTGCATTTGTATCAACCATTATCATTTTTACGTGCCTATCTTCATCCGTTATGACATAATTTATTGTAACTTCAGCTGATGTACCAGCAGTAGTAGTTATAGCAACTATAGGAAGACATTTTTTAGAAGTTTTATTTACACCTTCATAATCTCTAATGTCACCACCATTGGTAGCCAATATGGAAATAGCTTTACCACAATCTTGTGGAGAACCACCACCTATAGTTATAACGAAGTCGCAATTTTCTGATTTTAATATTTCAAGTCCATTATTGACATTAGTCACAGTTGGATTTGGTTTAACTTCATCATAAATAGCAAAGTTCACACCTATTTGAGACAACATATCTGTTACTTTTTTTACAGTACCATTTGAAGTTAGAAATTTATCGCTAACGATAAATGCTTTTTTAGTGCCTAAGGATTTAATTGAGTCTTTAGATTCAATAAGACACCCTTTTCCAAGTAAGTTTATTGGTGGTACATAATAGATACTCATAGTTAAAATCTCCTTTTTTGAATTAATTTTTATGTACAATATACATACCTACAATAGTCTTATACTAATTCACATATTAGATATTGGTTTTTGAGGTTAAAATATATATCGTGAGTTTTTATATAAGAACTAAGTTCGTAATTACGATTATGATTAGAATTTAACATAGTATTTTTATCATGTCAATAAAAATATTAAAAATAAAAAAGAGCATAAAAAAACAAAGTTGCTGTAATTAAGTCAGCAACTTTGTTTTTATCAATCTAATTTATTATAATATCTTCATTACGTTCTTCCATCATAGATTGAATATTTTTTTGGGCATTTAGAAGTAATTTTTTTATCAGTTCTATTTTTTCTTCACTAGACCTAAAAAGTGGAAGTGTTACGCTAACAGCGGCCCTTATACATCCGTTTTTTCTTATTGGTACAGCAAGGCATTTTAGGTATTCCATTGATTCTTCACATTCTGAAGCTATTTGAGTTTCACGAACTTCAAGAAGCTGGTCATATAAAATATCAAAGTCAGTAATTGATTTTTTTGTAAATCCTTTTAATCCGTCTGGATATAAATTTATTAGTTTTTCCTTATCAAAATCACATAAAAGTGCTTTACCAAGACCTGTACAATTAGCAGGTATCTTTTTACCAACATAAGAAATAAGTCTAATTGGCTCTGGAGAGTCAACTTTTCCAATATAAAGAACTTCGTTATTGTCGAGTATACCAAGTTGACAAGTTTCAGAACAAGAATTAACTATATTAGTCATTTCATCAATTATGTAGTTAAAAATAGTTCTTTTCTCAAAAAACGAAGACCCCAATGTGTAAGAACGTATACCTATGGAATATTTAGACGTATTTTTATCAATAGTAATGTATTTTCTAGCATTAAGTGTATGAACTATAGGAAAGATACTACTTTTTGGAGCATTGATAGCATCTGCTATTTCTGTAAGAGTATATCCATTCTCAGATTCAGCTAATGCTTCTAAAATATCTAATATCCTAGCTGTTGGGCGATGATTATCTGAAGTCATAAATTTCCCCCTATCTTTGTTAATTTAAAGTGTTAGAATATGTTGATTTTAGCATACTGTGTGATAATTTACAATGTAGAAATAAAATATATGACAGCATGTGCAAATAAGCTTTAATTATAAATATTTATAGATGATTTTTTTGATGAAAATTCATACTAAAAACTTGAAATAATTTCCAAAATATACCTGAGAAAGTGAACTGTATTTAGCTATATAATTTAAGATAAGACAATAATAATCGTATTTTATATAAAAATATCGAAATATTGTGAATTTAGATTATATAAATTGGGATATATAGATGTGAAATGAGAAAAATTACTTTTTATATTTTGCATATAATGAAGATAATTGCTAACTATTGCTATATTATCAGATAATTTGAAAAAATTTTGACAAAAATTTATTTTTTTTATTGACTCATAATTGGGAAAATGCTATCATTAATTCAAAGATTCGTAAATAAAAACTTAGTTCTTAAATACGAACCGAAACGGCCGTTAAAATTAAAGCTAAAAAATTTAATACAAGTAATTAAATATCATGTTTTAGGAGGAGTAACTTTATGATAATGGATTTTATTAAAAAAATTCCTGCAGGTATGATGATAGTTCCAATGTTTATAGCAGCTTTCATTAATACATTTTGCCCAGATATTGTACAAATAGGTTCATTTACAACAGCAGTATTCTCAAGTGTTGGCTCTGCAACTATAATAGGGGTTCAACTAGTATGTCTTGGAACTCAGCTTCAATTTAAAGAAATGCCAAAAGTATTAAAAAGAGGAGGAATACTTCTTGGTTCTAAATTTGCTATAGGTGCTTTAATAGGCATACTTATAGGAAAATTATTTGGAATGGATGGAGTATTAGGTCTTACAACTTTGGCAGTTATAAGTGCAGTTACAAATAGTAATGGTAGTATATATCTTTCATTAATGACTTCATATGGAGATGAAACAGATTGTGCAACTATGAGTTTACTTACTTTGAATGATGGTCCATTTTTTACATTGATAGCTCTTGGGACTTCAGGACTTGCAAATGTTCCATTAATGTCATTATTAGCTGCAATCGTACCAATACTTGTTGGTATGATAATAGGTAATTTTGACAAAAAGATGAAAGAATTTTTAGAACCAGGATGTAATTTATTAGTACCCTTTGTAGGTTTTGCACTTGGAAGTAGCATAAATCTTGCAAGTATATTAAAAGGAGGACTATCTGGAGTATTACTTGGATTAATATCTGTGTTTGTAGGAGGTATATTTATAGTATTCTGTGATAGATTTATAGGTAAACGTCCAGGGTATGCAGGATGGGCTGTAGCTACAACTGCAGGGAATGCAATTGCTGTTCCTGCTGCTGTTGCATTAGTTGACCCAACATGGCAACCATATGTTGCAACAGCTACAACTCAAGTAGCAGCTGCAGTAGTTGTTACTGCAATATTAGTTCCTCTTATAACTAGCTGGTGGGCGAAGAAATATGGATGTCCTAAATTCCCAAAACAAAAAGATGATGGGACAATAGTAGCCTGATGAATACAGATATATAATTGCTAAGATGATTTTGTATATTAATAAAACTATATTATTTATAAAGGAGAATAAAGATAATGATAAATGCAGTGATAATTGATGAAAAAGATAATGTTGCAGTGGCTATTGAGGCAATATCTAAGAATAGTGAAATTAATTTTAAATTAAAAGATAAAACGATAAAGACAATAACAGCTTTAGATGATATAACTATTTATCATAAATTGGCTATAAAGGATATGGCTGAGGGAGATAAAGTTACTAAATATGGAGAACACATAGGAGAAGCTAATCAAGAAATAAAAATTGGTCAACATGTACATATTCACAATGTTAAAAGTGTTAGAGAAGATTTAGATAAACAAATTGTATCGAACATATAAAGTAACATTTATAATTCAATAAAAGTCATATTTAGTATTAAATGATTAAATAAGTAGGATTATAGTTATCTAATTAGCAATAAGAATAAAATTTATAGTACAAGAAAATCAAATAAAGTATGATAAATAGACTATTTTAGGAGGAAATCAATATGAAATTTTATGGATATAAAAGACCAGATGGAAGAGTTGGCATAAGAAATCACATATTAATATTACCTACAAGTGTGTGTGCATCAGATACAACGAGAATTATAGCCTCACAAGTTCAAGGAGCTGTTACTTTTAATAATCAAAATGGCTGTTCTCAAGTAAGTTCAGACCAACAATTAACTATGGATGTTATGGCTGGATATGCAGCAAATCCTAATGTATATGGTGTGATAGTTGTGTCTTTAGGTTGTGAAAATTGTCAAAATGACTTGGTAGTTGATGCAATAAAAGAGAGAACAAATAAACCAATAAAGACTCTTGTAATACAAGAAGAACATGGAACTTTAAAAACTATAGAAAAAGCTGTTCGTTATGCTAGAGAAATGGCACAAGAAGCTTCTATACTTAGAAAAGAAGAATTCCCAATATCTGAACTTATATTAGGGACTGAATGTGGTGGGTCTGACCCAACAAGTGGGCTAGCTGCTAATCCGCTAATAGGAGAATTAAGTGATAGACTTGTTGATTTAGGGTCTACTTCAATTTTAAGTGAAACTACTGAATTTATAGGAGCAGAACATATATTAGCTAGAAGAGCAGTAAATGAAGAAGTAAAAGAAAAAATACTACATATAGTACATAGATATGAAAATTCATTAAAATTAGTTGGAGAAGAAGTTAGAGAAGGAAATCCATCTCCTGGAAATATAGCCGGTGGACTTACAAGTTTGGAAGAAAAATCACTAGGCTGTATACACAAAGGTGGGCACAGAGTAATAAGTGAAGTATATGATTATGCAAAGCAAATTGATAAGAAGGGTCTTGTAATAATGGATACACCAGGAAATGATGCCTCATCTGTTGCGGGTATGGTTGCAGGAGGAGCTCAAGTAGTAGTATTTAGTACAGGGAGAGGGACTCCATCAGGAAATCCAATAGCTCCAGTAATAAAAATAACTGGAAATAAAATAACTTTTGCAAATATGGAAGATAATATGGATTTTGATGCTAGTCCAGTTATATATGGACCACAGACAATGGAAGAATTGACAGATGATTTATTAAATCTAGTTGTAGATGTAGCAAATGGTAAGCAATCAAAAGCAGAATCACTTGGATATACTGAAATGGCAATAGCTAGAGTATGTAATTATGTATAAAATATAAGACTTAAAAAAGTATGCACTTAGAATTTTACTAAAGGGTGATAGTATGAAGTTTGTTAGTTTTAGTAGTATAGAAGATACATCTAAAAAGGTAGGAATTCTCTCAAAGGATGAATTGTTTGTTATTGATGTCAATTCCATAAGTCTTAGTAAATTTTTTATAGATGTAAATGATTTAATTCAAGGTATATCTCAGGATGATATTATTAAGTTAAAAAATATTATAAGTGAAGAATCATTTAATGACTATAATGTTTTTAAAAAAGAGGAGTGCACTATACATGTTCCTATAGAAAAGCCAATACACGATATTTTATGTGTAGGAGTAAACTATAAAGAACATCTTGAAGAAACTCAAACTCATTTTGATAGTAGCTTTGAAGAACCTGAGAAAACAGTCTATTTTACAAAGCGTGTGACAAAGGCGATAGGTCCAGAAGATGAGATAGATGCTCACTTTGATATAAATAATCAGTTGGATTATGAGGTTGAACTTGGAGTAGTAATAGGTAAAACAGGTGTTAATATAGAAAAAGAATATGTAGAAGATTATATCTTTGGTTACACTGTGATAAATGATATTTCTGCTAGAAAGTTGCAAAAAGAACATGTTCAATGGTTTAGGGGAAAGGGATTAGATACATTTACATCTTTAGGGCCATGTATCTTACATAAAAGTGCAGTTTCTTTTCCAGTAAAACTTAATGTATATAGTAGAGTAAATGATGAAGAAAGACAAAATTCTAATACAGAGTTATTCATATCAGATATCTCAGATATAATTTCAGAACTTTCAAAAGGGATGACTTTAGAGGCAGGGGATATTATAGCAACTGGAACACCTTCTGGAGTAGGGATGGGCTTTTCTCCTCCTCTATATATGAATAGTGGAGATGTAATTGAATGTGAGATTGAAAGTATTGGAATATTGAAAAATTATGTTAAGTAAATGTTTTATTATATATAATCTTAAAACATAGGCTATAAGCATATTAAATGAACATATCAAAATAAATTTTAGGAGTTTAAATTATGAAAGCAGAATTTTTGACACCAGTTGTTACAATATTTGATGAAGACGGAAATTTAGATAGAGAAGGAAACAAAAAAGTATATGATTACCTTATAGATGGGGGAGTAGATGGTCTAGTTATAATGGGAAGTACTGGAGAGTTCTTTAATATGTCTATGGATATGCAAAAAGAACTTATAGATTTAGTGGTTAATCATGTCGATAAGAGGGTTAAAGTGTTTATAGGTACAAGTCGTATGTGTGCAGATGAGTCTATAGAACTTTCAAACTATGCACATAATAGTGGAGCAGATGGAGTTATGATAATAAGTCCTTATTATTTCTCGCTTGATGATGATAGTATTGAACTGTTTTATAGCAAGATAGCTGAGAACACAGATGCTGAAATATACCTATATAATTATCCAGATAGAACTGGTTATGATTTAAGTCCAGAACTTACATTAAAGCTTGCAAGAAAACATAAAAACATAGTTGGATATAAAGATACAGTAACTTTAATGGGACATACTAGAGATTTAATAAATACTATGAAAACAGAGTTACCAAACTTTAAGATATACAGTGGATATGATGAAAATTTTATACACAACTTAATGTCTGGAGGAGCAGGTTGTATAGGAGGATTATCAAATCTAATTCCAGAAGTATGTTCCAAATGGGCTGAAGCTTATAATAATAAGGATATGGATAAAGTTATCGAAATTCAAAAATATATTAATAAAGCAATGGATTTTTATTTAATAACAAATCCATTTATACCAGCAATGAAGAAAGCTATGAATATTAGAGGATTAGAAATAAGTGACTACGTAACTGCTCCATTTATAAAACCAGATGAAAATCAAGTATGTAAAATTAAAACTTTGATGGATGAATTAAATATAAACTAAGAAGATAAAGAGGGTTTTAGATTGATTTTTATAGTCATTTTAAGCCCTCTTTTTGAGTGGATATATTAAATCAACCTTGCAAAGTAATTAACAATAAACTACAATTATCTTAATGAAAAATTAAATGTAAATAATACTAGGGTACTATTTTAGTTTAATAGGGAAAGTGATGTAAATTCACTACAGCCCCCGCTACTGTATACGGATACAAAATCAAATCCACTGAGATTCATAGTAATTTTGGGAAGGTTGATGGAGGACAGGCCGTGAGTCAGGAGACCTGCCCAGTATTACATAAATACAATTTAGGGTGGAGATTGTAGTTTATAATAAAATGAGATATCAATTCATTTTTTATAAAATTGATATAGAAGCTTCTCCTTGCTAATTTAGGAGAGGTTTTTTATTTTGCTAAAAAGCTATATTTATAAAATTAATTTTAGTAAAATATTTTTTTAAAATATGTGTAGCCACTCATAAAAAATAAAATAATGGAGTGAAAGTGATGAAATTCAAGTCAAATGTTTTAAAGCAGTTTTTTTTAGTTGTAATGGTAATTTTTTTGGCAGGAGGTATTGTAGGTTGTAGCAAAAAAGACAAAACTAATGAACAAGTTAGTAATGGGAAAAAATTAGAATTAAAATATGCAAGTGGATTTAGTGTTGAGAATTTAGAAGATGGAATTAAAAAGGTTGTTGATGGAGATAATAGAGAACTAATTTTGATTCCTAAAAAGATAAAAATACCTGAAAAATACAAGAATGCAAATATAGTTAGAACACCTGTGGATAATGTATTGATAGCATCTACAACACAAGCTTGTTCTTTAAGGACAATAGGTGAGTTAGATAGTATAAAAGCAGTAACAACAGAAGAACAATATTGGACTATCAAAGAAATTAAAAATTTAATGAAGGATGGGAAGATACATTATGTTGGTTCAAATTTAGCACCAGATTATGAAAAAATAGTAGACTTAAATCCTGACTTGACTATAGTGAGTAGTGGTTTATCAGAAGCGGATACAAAATTTATAGATAAATTAGAAGAATTGGGACTTAACTATGTTGTAGATAATGAATATAAGGAACAAAATCCATTTGGAAGAATGGAGTGGACAAGCTTGATAGCTGCATTTTATGATAAAGAGGATATAGCTACTAGTGAATTAGATAAAACAGTACAAAAAATAGAAGAGGTTAGTAAAAAAATAAAAAACAAAAGTAAACCTAAAGTTGTATGGGCATCTGTATATGAAGGGAATGCTTATATAGCACCTAAAAATTCATATGTAGATAATATGATAAACATGGCATGTGGAATAAATGCTTGTGCTTCAATCGATTCAAATGAAGGGCGAGTAAGTATTGAGCAATTACATGAAGTGGCAAAAGATGCAGATATATTTGTATATTCATCAAGTTCAGATTATGCACCAAACTTAGAGTCTATAAAATCTAGTGCACCAGTGTTATCTGATTTAGATGTTGTCAAAAATGGAAATTTATGGGTGTTTGCTCCGGATTATTATCAATCAGTGGATAAGACAGATGAATTAATAGTGGATTTAGTTGAAATATTTCATCCAGGTACTACAGGTGAAAAGATTAAGCATTATATAAATTATGATAAATAATAAATAAGATTAAATTAACAAGAAAACTTTATAAATTTGAGTTAATCTAGTTTTATTAAGAGGAGTATATAGATGGACTTTACCAATAAAAACAGAATTAAAAATACTACTATATTTATAATCTTAATTGTAGGTATAATACTTACTTTTTTGATATGTGTAGCATTTGGTTCTGTAAAAATCGAATTTAAAGAAATAATAGATGTTGTATTAAGAGGAATGGATAGTACAGAACACTATAAAATAATTTATAATATAAGGATTCCTAGAGTCCTTGCAACTATGGTGGGAGGTGCATGTTTAGCAGTATCTGGTATTTTACTACAGATATTTTTTAAAAACCCAATAGTTGAACCATATATATTAGGGGTGTCTTCAGGAGCGACTTTATCAGTAGCACTTATGATTTTAGGAGGATATACATTAGGATTTGAAAGTATAAATTCAATGAGTATATTTATAGCAGCATTTGTAGGAGCTTTAATTGTAATGTCTATAGTTATTCTATTTGCCAGCAAAGTAAAAAATATAACAACACTTTTGGTGATAGGAATTATGACTGGCTATGTATGTAGTGGAATTACAAATATATTACAATCATTTGCAAATAATGAAAAATTGAAGGAATTTACTATGTGGTCTATGGGTAGTTTTTCCGGATTTACATGGGAAAAAGTAGAAATACTTATGATAGTTGGGATATTAGGTCTTTTGATGACTATATTCATAATAAAACCTCTAAATGCTTTTTTACTAGGAGAAGAATATGCAAAGAGTATTGGTGTAAATATAAAATTTTTTAGATTTTTGGTAGTATTTATATCAAGTATACTAGCGGCAATAGTATCAGCATTTGCAGGTCCTATAGGATTTATTGGTCTTGCAGTACCACAAATCTCAAAATTGATATTTAAAACATCAGACAATAGAGTATTGGTACCAGTAGTAATTCTTTTAGGAAGTATAGTTACAGCTCTTTGTGATTTAGTATCCAGAGTAATTTTGTCACCAATAGAATTGCCAATAAGTGCAATAACTTCATTACTAGGTGCTCCAATTGTAATAATGTTATTGATGAAAAGGAAGGATAGGGCTTAGACATGTTGAAAACTAATAATTTAAGTGTTGGATATGATAAAAAAGTGGTTGTAAGTGATATAAACATAGAGGTGAAAAAAGGAGAAATATTATGTCTTTTGGGAAGCAATGGAGCTGGAAAAACTACTATATTAAGGTCTCTATCTAAACTTATAACACCAATAAAAGGAGAAATATATTTAAATGATATGGATGTAAGGCATATATCCAGAAAGACATTATCTAAAATGATGGCTTTAGTACTTACAAATAGATTATTAGGAGATTTAATGACTGTACAAGATGTAGTTAATATGGGGAGATATCCTTATACAGGATTTTTTGGAAATCTCTCTAAAAAAGATTTAATGATGGTGGATGATTCATTAAAATCTGTAAATGCCATTCATTTAAAAAAAAGATATTTTGATGAACTTAGTGATGGTGAAAAACAAAAGGTCTTGGTTGCAAGAGCATTAGTTCAAGAGCCAGAAATAATAATATTAGATGAACCTACAACCCATTTAGATATAAAGCATAGATTGGAACTTATGAACATACTAAAAAAATTAAGTAAGGAAAAATCAATATCAGTAATACTTTCATTACATGAAATAGATATAGCACTAAAAAGTTGTGATAAGGTTGCTCTTGTAAAAAATAACAAAGTTATAGCTTATGGTCAGCCAGAAGATATGGTAGACGAAAATATGATAAATTCACTCTATGAATTAGAGGATAAAAATTTTAATAGTTTATTAGGTGCAGTAGAAATTAGCAATAAATCAAAAAATGAAGTTTTTATAATTGGTGGAGGCGGTAAAGCAACACCAATCTACAGAGCTTTTACTAAAAGAGGTATAGGTATATATTCTGGCATAATACATGAAAATGATATTGATTATGAAATTGGTAGGACTATGGGCATAAAGTTGTTTACAGAAAAGCCATTTGAGTCAATAAGTGATGAAAGTTTCGATTTGGCTATTAGAAATTTAAATAATTCTAAGATTATAATAGACACAGGATTTAGCGTAGGAGAAACTAATAAAAGAAATATAGATATTATAAAAGAGGCTTTAAAAATAAATAAAAAAGTTTATTCATTTAGAAATAAAAGTGAGAGTAATAAGTATTATAAGAGTCTGAGTAATAATATAGAATATGTAGATAAAGTTTCTAAAATGGTGGATAGTATTGATATAAATAATTTACTGTAAATTGTAATTTATGGCATATTTAGAAATGATAAAATATATAAAAGAGTATCATAAGGAGATTTTTAAAGTGCATTTTTTAAATCTCTAGATACTCTTTTTTAGAAAATATTTATTTAGTAATACATTTTTTTACTGTGAATTTTCAATTACACACTTCAATAAAAAAATAATACTTTATAGATAACCAATAGCTTCTTCTCTAGTTAAAAAAAAGTGAATTCCTGTAGTTGATTCTTTCCATCTATTTTCATGAAAATTTTCAGCTACCACCATTTCTCCTACTCTATATATAAAATTTTCATCAGCATATGCACGAGCAGTTTTAAAAGATTCTTTGCCATCTATACTTGTAATCGACACTACTTTTGCTTTATCACATCTACAAGCATTTGATGTAGCAGATACTCTTTTTGCGTCACTTGGTATTAATAATTGTACCATTCTAAAATTAAAACATTTTTTATAGCCTATAAACGCTCCTGTTTCAGGACAGTATAATTTAAAAAAACGAGTACTTTCATCTGATATTACTCCATCCAATGTAGCATATTCTAAATTAGAATTTTCTAGATTAGTACCTCTAATATCTGAGTTAGATAAATTACAAAATCTAAAATTTGCACCACTTAAGTCTGTATTTTTTAATATAGAATTTTTTAATGAACAATCTGAAAAATAAGAATTCTTAAAGCTAGAGTTTTCTAAATCTGCATTTTCTAAATTTAAATTGATAAGGTCAGACCAGGAAAAGTCAATATTACTTAAATAATATCCTCTTAAATCCATATTTTCTAATCTTACTTCTTTTAAATCAGCTCTTTCTCCATCGTTATTATTTTTAAGCCATAAATAATGTTTCTCAAGTGTTTTTTCTAATTCTTGTTTAGAAATAGTTTTCATTAAAATCACCTTCACAAATTTATTTTTATATATTTAGTAGCAAAATAGTCATATATTTAATTATATAACAATGAATAAAAAACTTCTAAATAATATATAAAATATTAAATATATTATTGAAGATTTATTATCTCTAGTAACATATAAACACTGGGTAAACATTTTTATGGTTTTATTTAAAGAATAAAATAATATCAGTAATACAATAATAAAAGTTTAGATATAAAAAAATTTGTGTATATACTATATGTAGTATATAATAGATAAAGCACTAACTATATGTAGTGCTTTTATTTTTGAAAAATACTTATTATGCCCTATAATTATAGGTTGTTTTTGGAATTTACGCTGATAAATATTAAAAGAAATAATAAGTAAATTAAATGAAATTATAGCACAAGATTATGTTAAAAGGACGGTAAATAATGAATTGGATAGAGCTTAACAATCAAGTGATAATTAAAAATGAACAAGGGAAATATCAACTGGAAAAGGATAAGGAAGCCCTAAGTAGTTACATAGAAGAATTTATAAATCCAAAGTTAAAGAAATTTAATAATCTAGAAGAAAGATTGAAGTATCTAATGGATGAAGGTTATTATTTAGAAGAAGTAATACATAAATATAGCATGGATTTTATTAAAAAGATATACAAACTTATTGAGGAACATAAATTTAAGTTTCAATCATATATGAGTGCAAATAAATTTTATCAAAATTATGCATTAAAAAGTAATGATGGAAAAGAGATATTAGAAACATATAATGAAAAAGTATTAATTGTAGCTTTAACATTAGGAAATGGTGATGAGAGTCTAGCTTTAAACTTGGCAGACAAAATAGTAAAACAAGAATTTCAACCAGCTACACCTACATTTTTAAATGCTGGAAGAAAGAGAGCAGGAGAAATGGTATCATGTTTTTTACTATCTGTAGAAGATAGCACAGAAGGTATTTCATATGCGATATCTTCATCAAATCATTTATCAAAAATAGGTGGAGGAGTTGCGTTAAACTTATCTAAGCTTAGAGCATCAGGTGAATCTATTAAAGATATAGAAGGTGCAGCTGGAGGTGTTGTTGGAGTAGCTAAAATGTTGGAACAATCATTCAGCTATTTTAATCAGATGGGAGCTAGACAAGGTTCTGGTGCAGTTTATCTCACAGTATTTCATCCTGATTTTGAATTATTGATGGATACTAAAAAGATAAATGCTGATGAAAAAATAAGACTTGCTACATTATCGCTGGGAGCTATTATACCTGATAAATTTATGGAGTTAGCAGAAAAAAATGAAGTAGCTTATGCATTTTATCCTCATACTGTGTATAAAAAGTATGGAGTTTACCTTGATGAGATAGAAATGAGTGAGTGGTATGATAGATTAGTTAATGATGAAGATATAAGAAAAAAAGAAATAAATCCTAGACAAATGTTGACTAAAATAGCACAAATGCAACAAGAAAGTGGATATCCATATGTAGTGTATATAGATACAGCCAATAGGGAACATACATTGAAAGAGGTTGGTATGGTAAAAATGTCTAACTTGTGTTGTGAAATCTTCCAGTATCAAACATCTTCAGAAATAGAAGGCTATGGTGGAGAAAATAAATGGGGTCAAGATATAAGTTGTAATCTTGGTTCTTTAAATATAGCAAATGTTATGGACAATAAAACTATAGAAAGCACAGTTGAGACATCAATAAGAGCATTGACATTTGTAGCAGATAAAACAGACATAAAGCCAGTACCAACTGTAAATAATAGTAATAGCAAATCTCATTCTATAGGATTGGGAGCTATGAATTTGCATGGATACTTAGTAAGAGAAAATATTTTATATACTTCAGAGGATGCTGTAGAGTTTTCTGATGTATTTTTTGCAATGATTAGATATTATTCAATTAAAGCATCTATGAAAATAGCTATAGAAAAAAATCAAACTTTTGAAGGGTTTGAAAAATCAGAATATGCTAAGGGAAGAAAAAGCAAGGTATTATCAAAATACTATGAACAATCTTATCTACCTAAGCTAGAAAAGGTAAAAGCATTATTTGAAGGTATTTATATACCAACAAAAGAAGATTGGACAAAATTATTAGATGAGGTCAAAGAAAAAGGTATATATAATGCATATTTAATGGCAGTAGCCCCAACTCAAAGCATTAGTTATGTCCAAAATGCAACATCAAGTATAATGCCAATTACTGAGCCAGTAGAAGTAAGAACATATGGAGATTCAACCACAATATATCCAATGCCATTTTTAACTAATGAAAATATGTTGTATTATCAATCAGCATATAGAATGGATATGAGGAAAGTTATAGATTTAGTATCAACAGTTCAACAACATGTTGACCAAGGAATATCAACAACATTGTTTGTTACAGATGAAAAGACAACTAGAGATATAGCTAGACATTACATATATGCATATAAAAAAGGTCTTAAAAGTTTATATTACACAAGAACAAAGATGACAAGAGATACTCATGAGTGTCTAGTATGTTCAGTATAGGGAGAGAAATATATGACATTTAAATTACATAAAACACATGATGCAGTTAATTGGAATAAAGAAGAAGATGGATTCACACAGGCTTTTTGGGAACAAAATGTAAAACAATTTTGGCTTCCTGAAGAAATATCTGTCTCTAAAGATATTAAGGTATGGAATGAATTAGATGATAATGAAAAAGACTTATATAAAAAAGTGTTAGGTGGACTGACCTTATTGGATACAAAGCAAGGGAATAATGGAATTCCATCAATGATGGGTTTAACAGATAATCTTCAAAGAAAAGCAGTTTTATCTTTTATGGGTACTATGGAAGAAATACATGCAAAAAGTTATTCTTCCATATTTATGACTTTGCTTTCTAACTCCGAGATAGATGATTTATTTGAATGGATAGAAACAGAGCCAACATTACAACGAAAGGCTGATTTAGTTCTAGCTCAATATGAAAATACTACAAACCAAAAGAATTTATATTTATCAATGGTTACAAGCGTGTTTTTGGAGAGTTTCTTGTTTTATTCAGGATTCTTTTATCCATTGTATCTGTCTGGTCAAGGAAAAATGGTGGCTAGTGGAGAAATAATATCACTTATTCTTAGAGATGAATCTTTACATGGTAAATACATAGGGCTTCTTGCACAAGAGATATACAATTCATTTAATAATACTGATAAGAAAAAATTAGAAGATAAGATGTATTCTATACTTGCTAGTCTTATGGAAAATGAGATAGAGTATACAAATGTAATATATAAAGATAGTGGACTTGAAGAAGAGGTTGTAGATTTTTTGAAATACAATGCAAATAGAGCTTTAGAAAATTTAGGATTTGAAAGACTCTATAATGTAAATGCTATCAATCCAATTGTGTTAAATGGACTTAGTACTGAAACTAAAACACATGATTTCTTTTCAACTAAAGGTAATGGATATCAAAAAGGGGTCTATGAAGAGTTAGAAGATGAAGATTTTATAATATAATTTATTTTATAAAATGTGACACGCTGATGTCACCTTTAGCATGATAATATCAATGTATAAAATGTATATACGGAGGTATTTTTTATGAAATATGAATGGAGAAAAAAAGATAAAGAGTTATATTTACCTAAGAAGAATCCTGTGATAGTTGAAGTACCAGAGCAGAAATTTATCATGTTAAAAGGCAGTGGAGACCCAAATACTAAAGAATTTACTGAAGCAATAGGAGTACTTTACTCTTTGGCATATGCAATAAAAACTATGCCTCAAAAGGGAATTGTACCAGAAGGGTATTTTGATTATACTGTTTTTCCTTTAGAAGGTATATGGAATAAGGGAGAAAAAAGCAAATGTTCAGATATACTTATTAAAGAAGATTTGATTTATACTATAATGATACGTCAGCCAGATTTTGTTACACAAGACCTGTTAAATAAAGCTATTGATATATTAAAAAAGAAGAAACCACATAATCTTCTTGAAAAAGTTAGATTTGGGTCTATTAATGAAGGTCTATGTGTTCAAATGCTTCATATAGGCTCATATGATGATGAACCAGAAAGCTTTGACATTATGAGTGAATTTTGTAAAAAAAATAAGCTTCTAAGAAAATCTTATATACATCGTGAAATTTATATAAGTGATGCTAGAAAAGTATCTCCTGAGTCATTGAAAACTGTTTTGCGTTTTGAAGTAGAAAGGGAAATGTAAGCATTATATTATGATATTAGATTGCTTTATTTTTATACTATAATAAAGTAATGAGGTGATTATATGAAAAGTAATAGATTATTTGAAATTATTTATATCCTGTTAGATAAGAAAAGAGTAACTGCAAAGGAGTTAGCTGAACACTTTGAAGTATCTAGGCGAACTATTTGTAGAGATATTGAAATATTGTCATCTTCTGGTATTCCAATTTATACTGATAAAGGTAGAAATGGTGGTATAGGTATTTTAGATAATTTTACTTTTGATAAATCTATTTTATCTGAGCAAGAGCAGAAAGAAATTCTAGCATCACTAGAGGGTTTAAATATGCTTAAATATCCAGATATGAATTCTACATTAGCAAAACTTAGAGCCTTGTTTTGTAAATCAGATTTAAATTGGATAACTGTTGATTTTTCTCATTGGTGTAGTAATGATGTAGAAAAAGATAAATTTATAAAGATAAAATCAGCTATATTAGATTGTAATATTATAACTTTTGAGTATATAAATACTTATGGAAAGATAACTAAACGTTGTGTAGAGCCACTTATGCTTTGGTTTAAAGAAAAGTCATGGTATATTAAAGCTTATTGTCGTCAAAAAAATGATTATAGAATTTTTAAGGTCGTAAGGATGAAGAATATCTGTATTTGTGAGCAGACATTTATACGAAGCATACCAATTGAAGTGGGAGAGATAAAAGAAGATAAGAATAAAAATATTATTTTAAAATTGAAAATTTCTAAAGATATAGCATATAGAGTTTATGATGAATTTGATATTGATAATATATTATACGATAACGATGGAAATTTTATTGTAAATGTACAGTATCCTCAAAATGATTGGATTTATGGATATGTGCTCTCTTTTGGAAATCACATTGAAGTATTAGAACCCATAGATGTTAGAGATAAGATTTTACAGATTGTTGATGATATTAAAATAAAATATTTATAATTATTGTAAAAAGTGAAGTATTAATTAGACTTCACTTTTTTAGTTTACTGGTAAAACCCAGTTTGATTTTTGTATAATATGTATATTTTTACATGTGTAACATTGACATCAAATTATCGAAACTAATTATATATTTGTCATTATAAGTAGATTAATAGTAAAATGTATATCT
This sequence comes from Clostridioides sp. ES-S-0001-03, assembly GCF_020676075.1. NCBI lineage: Bacteria > Bacillati > Bacillota > Clostridia > Peptostreptococcales > Peptostreptococcaceae > Clostridioides > Clostridioides sp. ES-S-0001-03. The sequence goes on from NZ_JACVWJ010000001.1 coordinate 433,970, forward strand.
TATTGTTAAAATAAATTGAATGTATTATTTTAATATTGTAAGTAAAAAAGTGAAAAATTGTAAATAAACATTATTTTTTAAAGAAAAAATTAATATATTGACAAAAATAAAGTACTCATTTAAACTAATAGTTGAGAATAATATTCAATATTAAATAATAGGAGGAGCTATGAATAAATATCTTCTAATAAATCCAGTAGCAGAAAAAATGTATGAGGAAAAGTTTAATACTATTAAAGAAACTTTGATAAAAAAAGGGTACATAATGGTTGAATGTGAGGCACAATTAGAATATGTAAAGAATCAGTACAAAGAATATGCAAAAAAGACTGAAAACACGATATTAGATTGTAGATGTCCAGAAAGCATAAATCTTTTAAAAAGAAATAATTTGATAGATGGTTTTGAAGTTCCTATGATAGAACCAATATTAGTAAGGACTTGTAGAGTTTTATACGAAAAATATATTAAGAGTAAAGAGGATATGTTAATAGTAACCTGTCCATGTACACAATTAAGAGATTTTGCTAGTGAAAAATTTAAGGATAAAGATAATGCTCTATTTTATACATGGAAGGAATTTGCTGAAAAAGAAGGTATAAAATCACTTGGAAAAATAGATGAATCTCCAATTCCATTAGGGTATTTTAAGGATTCTTTTGAAAAAGTTCTTGAAGTGTCAAGCGAAGATGAAATATTAAGTAAAATACAAGAAATTAAAAATGGCTCTGAGGATAAGTATGATATAGTAGAAATGTTTTATTGTAAAGATGGATGTAATAATGGAGATGGTTTGTAAATGGGCAATAAAATTAATGATAAACTTTTAAGGTTAATAAAAAGTGTTTTGATATTTTTTATAATTCTTGTATTGTGGAAAATTACAAATTATCTTGGTATTTGGAGTGAATATATATTACCACCACCTGAAAAAGTGTATAGTACATTTTTAAATATGATAAATGATGGTTCAATATTTGTTAATGTATATGCAAGTATGAAAAGAGTTTTGATAGGGTTTGTAATAAGTACAATTATAGGTGTTCCTTTAGGTATATTCTTTGGAATTTATGGTAAAGTTTATGAGTACTTTAAATCATTAATAAATTTTTTGAGAAATACACCACCACTTGCTTTAATACCAATGCTTATATTGTGGTTTGGTATAGGTGAAGAATCAAAAATAATAATTATAATTTTGGCATCTTTTTTCCCAATCTTTACAAGTACATTAAAGGGGATTAGAAATTGTGATTCAAAGTTAATTGAAGTAGGTAGAGTATTTGAATTGTCAAAGCTTCAGATAATATTTAGAATAATTATTCCTAATGCAATTCTCGATATTGCTATTGGTCTAAAGTTAGCACTTGGATATAGTTTTAGAGCAATTATAGGAGCTGAGCTTGTAGCTGCTTCATCTGGTCTTGGATACTTAATATCTGATGGAAAAGAAATGTCTAGGACAGATGTTGTTATTGTAGGAATAATTGTAATTGGACTTCTAGGAATAATTACAGACTATATATTTTCAATTATTGTAAAAAAGGTAAGTAAGGGAAAGATGGTGGAAGCATATGAGTAATACAGTATGTAATTCTGGGTATATAATCAGAAATCTATCTAAAAGTTATAAAGTTGATAATGAAGAACATGTAGTGCTTAGTGATATTTCCTTAGATATAGACAGAAGTCATATAACTGTAATTTTAGGTGAAAGTGGATGTGGGAAGACTACTTTACTTAGGGCAATTGCATCACTTGAAGATATAAATAGTGGTGATATTAGGTTTGTAAAAGATAATAAAGAGTATAAACCTAATGTTGGTTTTGTATTTCAAGAAAGTAGATTGATGCCTTGGCTAAATGTGAGCGAAAACATAGCTTTTCACAATCAACAAAAAAGTAATCTTTTAAATAAAATATTCAATAAATTAAATCACTCAAAAAGTACCATTAATAAAGATAGGCATGATAATAATATTTATTTAAATGAGAAGAACAAAGTAAGTGAATCAAATAAGCAAGACAGTATTGATATAGAAAAATATCTTAAAATGATGAACTTACAGAAGTTTAAAAATTCTTATCCAAATGAGCTTTCAGGAGGTATGGCACAGAGAGTAAGTATAGCTAGAGCACTTTCTTTTAATCCAGATATGTTGTTTATGGACGAGCCTTTTTCAGCACTAGATTATTTTACAAGGATTGATATGCAAAATGAAGTTGTAAGAATACATAAGTCAACCAATAAAGGTGTAATATTTGTAACTCATGATATTGATGAAGCATTAAAGATAGGCAAGAAAATAGTTGTTTTTACAAATGAAAGAAAAATAGAAGAATTTAATATAGAGGATGATTATAATAGAGATTTAACTTCAAATTACTATATTAAATTAAAAAAAGATATTTTAATGACAATGAAATCAAATAAAGGCATTTAAAGAAATTAATAATATTTTAAGGAGTAAAAATATGAAATTAAAAAAACTATTGATAGGTATAACAATATTGACACTTGCGACAGCATCTTTAGCTGGATGTGCAAAAAAGAATGATAGTGAAAATCTTTCAGAAATAAATTTAACTTATGTAAAATCACCACTAAATGTACCTTCTATAATTCAAAAACAGGATGATTTATTTGGGAAAGAATTTAAAAAGAATAATATAAAAGTTAATTTTCATGAAATTACTACAGGACCAGAGCAAACACAGGCTTTAGCTGCTGGAGAAATAGACTTTTTACACGCATTAGGTGGTACATCAGCTTTGATAGCTGCATCTAATGGAGTGGAATTAAAGATACTAAACACTTATAGTAGGTCACCAAAAGGATTTATGATTTTAACAAATAATGATTCAATAAAATCAGCAGCAGATTTAGAAGGTAAGAAAGTAGCAGGACCAAAAGGGACTATATTACATCAAGTATTAATTGCAGCACTTGATAAAGAAGGATTAAGTATGGATGGTGTAGAGTTTGTTAACATGGGTATTCCAGAAGCATCAGCAGCTCTTTCTGATGGTAGTGTTGATGCTGCATTGATTGCTGGACCAGCAGCTCTTAAAGCCATGAAGTCTGGAAGTAAACTTGTAGCAAATGGTGAAGGTTTAGTAGATGGCATAATAGTAACTGCTGTTAGTACGGATTTTGCTGAAAAACATCCAGAGGTAGTTGAAAGATTTATGAAAGTTGAAAAAGAAACTTTAGAATATGTAGATAATAACTTTGATGAAGCTATGGAAAAGGTAGCAAAAGAAGTTGATTTAAGCGTTGAAGAAACTAAAGAATTATATGCTTGGTATGATTTTAGTTTAGATATAACAGACAAAGATATATCTTCTCTTGAGGAGACACAAGACTTCTTAATAAAAAATGGATTACAAGAGAAAAAAGTAAACATAAAAGAATTAATATATAATGCTAAGTAGTAGTGATAATAGTGTTAAAAGTTTAAGTTACCTTATTTAAGGTAACTTTTTCTATTCTATTGATAAAAATATATGCTAATGGTATGTTTATATAGCGAAGAGATATGTTTTAATTTTAAATTATTAGAGTGTTTTTAAATATATAATATATTTATTTACAGATAGAAGAAGATATTTTTATAGTATTTTATATAAGGTATTTTATAATACAATTATATTAATAAAGTTAACAATAATATTTTATTATATATAGATACAAAGATATCATGCTTAATATAGATAGTATACAGGTATAAATGTAATATATAATATTATGTAAATAAGTGTATATCAAACAAAAAATTAGAAAATTATAAGTATAAATATTACCAATATTCGTTAATAAATATTAATATATTGTATTTTGAAATTTAATAAATTGATAGATATCTGAGTAGGTATCTATACTATACATAAAGCCATATGTGAAAGTTATATGAATATATGGTAAATAAGAAAACTAAAATATGGAGGAATTATATGAGTCATAAAATATATATTGTAGAAGATGATATATCAATAAGTACATTACTTAAAGATTATATAGAGAAATATGGATTTGAAGTAATGGTTGAAGAAAACTTTGATAATATAATTACTACATTTGTAAATTTCAAGCCAGACTTAGTGCTTTTAGATGTAAATTTACCAAAATTTGATGGATTCTATTGGTGTAGATGTATTAGACAACAGTCAAATATTCCTATAATTTTTGTATCAGCTAGAGATAGTAATTTAGACCAGATTAGAGCTTTAGAAAGTGGAGCTGATGACTATATAACAAAGCCTTTTTATTATGATGTAGTAATGGCAAAGATAAAAAGTCAGATAAGAAGGGTATATGGTGAATATTCGCCTAAAATAGATGAGAGAATATTAGAACTAGATGGATTAAAATTTTATCCAGAAAGGTTAGAGATAGAGTTAGAGGATAAGACTTTGGTTATCACCAAAAAAGAAGGAATATTACTTGAGTGTCTTATAAAAAAATACCCTAAAGTAGTAAGTAGAGATTATCTATTAGAAAAGATATGGGATGATATTGAGTTTGTAGAGGAAAATACTCTAAATGTAAATGTTAGCAGAATAAGAAAAAGATTTGAGGAGTTAGGTATAAATGATGCTGTTCAAACTGTACGAGGAGTAGGATATAAATTAAATAAAAATTGGTAAGGAGAAAATATGAAATTATTATTTAAAGATTGTAAAGGCTATATTTTTATATATTATTTAGGAATATCTATGACAATTATTTATTGTAGTCTTATGAAATTTATTAGTGTAGAAGAAGCTTTGTATATCTTATTGTTTAGTACTTTTATATTATTATGTTTTTTGGTATATAAATATTATAAAAACAGAGAAGTATATACTATATTTACAAAAGGTATAAGCTCTTTAGATGAATCCTTTTTATATTTAGGGAACTCTTTTTTCGGAGAAAACATATCAGTTATTTTAAAACAACAACATAGATTATATCAATCAATGATTCAAGAACATAAAAAAATACATAGTGAACACTTAACTTTTATCAACCAATGGATTCATCAAATGAAAACTCCAATATCAGTTATAAGTCTTCAACTTCAGGAATATGAAGGTGAAGAAGTTACTGAAAATATAAAAAAAGAGATAGATAGACTTAATAAAGGCTTAAACATGGCCATGTATTTCGCAAGAGTGGATGAATTTCAGAAAGATTTTGTGGTTGAAAAAGCTAATTTGAATGATATCATAGTAGATACTATAAATGAGGAAAAGAGATTATTCATAAAGAATGGTATAATTCCTAAAATACATATAGATAAATCTATTTATATTTATACAGATATAAAATGGATGAAATTTATAATAAATCAGTTAATTACAAATGGAGTTAAATATTCCAAAGATTACAGTAAAGATTTAATTATAAAATCTGAAGAAAATAATAAGTCTATAATTTTAAGTATAATAGACAAAGGTGTTGGAATTGTATCTAAAGATATAAAAAGAGTATTTGACCCATTTTTTACAGGAGAAAATGGACGTAAATTTGGAGAATCCACAGGTATGGGACTCTATTTAGTAAAAAAAGTATGTGACAACTTAGGTCATATGGTCAATATAAAATCAGAAGTTGGGAAAGGAACTGAAGTTTCAATAATATTCAGTAAAGATAATATAAACTAATAAGAGGCTATTTTAAGATGGATTAATATTGTATTTATAATTTAAATATCTTGTTAAAATTAATATGTCCATATATTTTAATGAGATTTATAATTATACAATCTAATTTTAAAATAGTTTATTTTTTGCAAACATTACATAGATGTAATGTTTGTGTAATGTTTGTAGATAGTGAAACTTTCTAATGTCAATTAAAATTAGTATAAGAAATGACATAAGAAAAGAAATTTTAAGAAGATTATATAGTAAAGAAAGGGTGTTTATCAATGAGTTTGGATATCATTTTTATATTAAAATCAATAATAATAGCTATAGTGGAGGGACTTACAGAATTTATTCCAGTATCATCTACAGGTCATATGATTTTGGTGGGAAGTTTGATAGATTTTAAAGGTCAATTTGCTGAAATGTTTGAAGTTGTAATACAACTTGGAGCTATCCTAGCAGTAGTAGTACTTTATTGGAAAAAAATAAAGAATAGTGTTATAGAGTTTTTTAAATTCATATTTACTGGAGGAAAGGAAGGAAAAACTGGATTTAAGTTTGGAATAAATGTTATTGTAGGTTGCATACCATTTGGAATTGTGGGAGTTATATTTTATGATAACATAAAAGCATTGTTTAATTTACAATCTGTAATTGTAGGGTTTATAGTTGGAGGAATTTTATTATTAGTTGTAGAAACTCTATTCAGAAAAAAGAAGCACTCAACAGATAATATAGATAAAATTACTCCGGCACAAGCTTTGAAGATTGGTGTATTACAAGTTTTATCTGCGTGGCCGGGAATGTCAAGAAGTGCATCCACTATTATGGGTGGATGGATAGCAGGGCTTAATTCTCCTACAGCAGCGGAATTTTCTTTTTTCTTAGCTATACCAGCAATGGTAGCTTCTTCAGGACTAGATTTATTTGAATTTGATTATTCAATAATGACACCAACTTTATGGATTGCTTTAATTGTTGGGTTTATAGTAGCTTTTCTTGTGTCTATAGTAGTTATGGAAAAGTTCGTAAATTTTTTAAAGAAAAAACCAATGAGAGTATTTGCTGTATATAGAATAGTGGCAGGTATAGTACTTGCTGTATTAGCTTTTACTAATATAATTAGTATATAAACTAAAATAAATTCAGTCTTTATATAAAATTTCTTTAATTAATATGAGTAGTATTTAATATATACTGCATGTCATTTTATAACTTATAAAGGAGCTATAAATAATGAAAACTTTAATTGTGAGTAATTTGAGCAAGGTATATGGTAAAAAAATGATTTTTAATGCATTAAACAATATAAGTTTTAGTATAGATGATGGAGAATTTGTAGGAATTATGGGACCATCTGGAAGTGGAAAGACCACTCTTTTAAATATGATTTCTACTATAGATAAGCCAACTACAGGAAAAATAGAATTAAAAGGTAAAAATCCATTATCACTAAAAGGTGAAGAACTTGCATTATTTAGACGAAGAGAATTGGGGTTTGTATTTCAAGATTTTAATCTATTGGATACTTTAACTATTGGCGAAAATATAGTATTGCCATTGACATTGGATAAGGTAAGTGTAAAAGCGCAAGATGAGAAGCTAAATGAAGTATCTAAAATTTTAGGTATAGAAGATTTATTAAATAAAAGAACTTTTGAAGTGTCTGGCGGTCAAGCTCAGAGAACTGCTATTGCTAGGGCCTTAATCAATAAACCATCAATACTCTTGGCAGATGAGCCAACAGGTAATTTAGATTCAAAGTCATCCAAGACTGTAATGGAACTATTTCAAAAGATAAATAAAGACAATAAAGTCACTACTATGATGGTAACTCATGACCCATTAGCAGCAAGCTATTGTAATCGTATTTTATTTATAAAGGATGGAGCTATATACAATGAAATATATAAGGAAAATAGTAGAGAACAATTTTATCAAGAAGTAATGGATGTGCTTACATTATTGGGAGGAGATAATTAATGAACATAAAACAATTTGCCATTAATAATATTTCAAGAAATATTAAAGCATATCTAGGATATTTAACAAGTATTGTTATATCCTCGTCACTACTTTTTTCTTTTATTATGTTTACAGGTCATCCAGATTTAGATATATCTCAATTTCCTGACTATTTAAAAGAAGGGCTTAAGATGAGTAAAATAATTGCATATTTGTTTTTATTCTTCTTTGTATTTTATTCAGTGAGTGTTTTTCTTAAAAGTAGATATAAAGAGTTTGGAATACTCTATATTACAGGTATATCAAAACGACAAGTAATGAAATTGGTTCTTATAGAAAATATAGTAATAAATATAGTATCTTCTGTAATTGGAATAATAGTAGGTTTAATTTTTTCAAAGGTATTTTTAGTAGTTATGTCTACCTTTTTAGAATTATCACCTCTAAACTTTTATATACCATTAAATGCAATGTTTTCCACTTTAATTTATTTTATGGTTTTAGCTATATTAACATCTATATTTACTTCTTTTATAATTAAAGAAAATCAAGTATTGAGGTTACTTAAAGGTACAAAAACTCCAAAACCAGAGCCTAAAACATCACTAATACTTGCTATATTAAGTATTTGCCTGTTTGTAATAGCATATTATAGTGCTGTTACATCAACTGACCAGTATACAACTTATTTACGATTAGTTCCAGTTACATCTCTTACTATAGTAGCAACTTATTTATTCTTTTCTCAATTTAGTGTGTACTTTATAAAAAAATTGAAGATGAAGAAAAGTTTTTATAGAAGAAATACAAATATGCTTTGGATTTCAAATTTAATTTATAAGGTAAAGGATAATGCTAGGATATTCTTTTTGATAACTATAACTTCTGCAGTGGCATTCACTGCTATAGGTACAGTTTACTCATTTTGGAAAGATGTAAAACGTCAAATTAATTTAATATACCCTAACACAATATATTATTCAACAATGACTCTGCATAATGACACTAATAAACCTGATAGTAAAAAGAAAGATAAGGAAAGAATGAGTTTTATAGAAAGTAAGTTAAAAAAAGAAGGTATAGATTATGAAAGAGTTAATGGTGAGTTTAAAACTGTATTTCCTAAGAAAAGTGATTTTAATGTAAGAATAATTAAAGAATCCAAGTACTTAGAAATTACGAAGAGTATAGGGGTTAAGCCTATAAATTTTGAAGATAATGAATGTATATCATTATTTTCATCAGGACTACCTGGGAATAAAAAGGTAAAAGAAAATGTCATTATAGGGAATATAAGCTTAAGAGTGGCAAAACAGGTAGAAGAATGTGTTATGCCAGCATATTATAAAAATATGTATGTAGTAAAGGATAATTTTTATGATAGTATAAAATCAAAATTTATAGTAGATAGATTCTCAGCATTTGAGGTAAAAGGTTCAAGTGAAACTATAGATGTATGTAAACAATTCGAAGATAAATTTGATAATGAGTCTGGAATGCAACCATATTTGTTTTTCTCCAAAGAATTAATGATAGAAACTGGTAAACTAACATATTCTACATTTATGTTTTTAGCAATATTTATAGGTTTAATTTTCTTTGTTACTACAAGCAGTTTCTTATATAATAAGTTTTATATGGATTGTCAAGTTGACAAGAAAAAGTATGAACAGTTAAATAAATTGGGGATGACATATAAGGAGATTAAGAGAGCTTCAACCATTGAGATTGGGATTGTGTTTTTGTTACCTTATGTAGTAGCTGTTATACATTCGATATTTGCACTTACTGCACTGAAAAATTCATTTGATATAGAGGTTGCGTCATCTGCGATTTTAGTAATGGGAAGCTTGTTTATAGTTCAAATAGTGTATTTCTTACTTGTAAGAAATAGTTATTTAAAAGAGATAAGATTAAATTTAGTCAATTTTTAATGGATATAATTAACTAATAACAAAAAGGTTTAAAATTAATTAATATTACTGAAATTATAAATGTTTATTTTTTCAGTAATATTTTTTATTGTATTAATTATTAAGATTCTATACGAATATGACATAATAAATGTCAAAATTATAAAAATATTCTACTTATATGAAGTATAAAGAGGTTATATGCACATATCTGTAGAAATAAATAATATAAAATATTAATTAATGTTATTAGGGGGTGTTATTTATTAGTAAATTAGCTAATGCATTGAGAATGATGATATTAATTCAAAGTAGAGGTAAAATGAAATGCAAAGAGTTAGCAGAAGAGTTGGAAGTAAGTGAAAGGCAAATAAAAAGTTACAAAGAATATTTGGAACAAGCAGGCATATTTGTAAACTCAACACCTGGAATTTATGGTGGTTATGAAATAGATAAATGTAATAGCCTTTCATACATTAGATTATTAGATAATGAAGTTTCAATTCTAGATATGATAAATTCACAACTAGAGTATAATAATGATATTTATAAAAATGAATTTAATAATATTGTAGACAAAATAAAAGCAGTATTAAATGCAGGGGAAAAAAGCGATACATATATGGATTATTTCACAATACAAGCAAAATGTAATTGTGATTATGGATTTGAAAAAAAGAAATGCAATGAAATAACTAGAGCATATACAACAAAACGTAAAATTAAGATAAAATATTATTCTTTGAATTCTGGAAATAGTGAAAGAGTTGTACATCCATATGGTTTGTTTAACTATAAATCAGATACTTATATGGTAGCTTTTTGTGAAAAAAGACTTAAGTTTATAGATTTTAAATTATGTAGAATTAAAGATTATATTGTTTTAGACGAAAAATATATTGTAGATAGAAATTTCAATTGGAACGAATATAGTAAGAATAGTATAGATATTTACAAAGGAGAAGAAATTAATATAGCTATAAAAATTAAGCAACCATTTGCAACAATTATAAGGGAAAAGGTATGGGTTAATAATCAACAAATTAGTGATGTTGATGAAGAATCTATATTGTTTAAAGCTAAAATGAGAGGTTATGAGGAAATAAAAAGCTGGATTTTAAGTATGGGAGCTTATGTTGAAGTCATAGAACCTGAGAGACTGAAGAATGATATCTTATCTGAAATTGAAAAATTGAGAAAACTTTACTAATTTTTTTAATTAGTTTTATATTAAGACAGGTATAGTTCACGGTCTAGTGTTAATATAGTAGTTGAGAGAGGTGATATTATGAAAATGAAAATTGAATTTAGTACAGATTGTATACCAATATCTTATAATTCACTCTTCATGAGTATTATAAAAGAGGCAATAAGGAAGTCTAGTGAATATTATTATAAAGACATGTACTATTATAACGAAAAGCATAATAAAAAAACTAAGAATTTCACATTTTCAGTTTATATAAAAAAATATAGTATTGAAGGTGAGCATTTTATTATCAAAGATAAAGTAATATTGAATGTAAGTACTCCAGATTTAGAACTAGGTTTCCATATATATAATGGATTAATAACTTCTAAAAAATGTTTATATAAAGACTATGAACTTACAAGGATTAGAATAGATTTATCAAGAGAAAAGAAGATAACAGAAGATATGGTATTATTCAATGCTCTATCTCCAATCTGCATAAAATCTAAAGAAGGAAAATTTTTGGATATAAGTGATGATAGATATATAGAAGAGTTAAACTATATAACTAATGAAGTTGTCAAAAACTATAGGGGAGAAGGATTAAAAAGAAAGTTAGAGTTTGAAAATATAGCTCTTAAAAAGGTAGTAGTTAAAGAGAGTTTAAGAGAGTTTAAAAAAATAACAGGTAAGGAATATCAATATGTTAATGGCTACAAAGGTAAGTTTATATTGAAAGGTGATATTGACGATTTAAATCTTATCTACAGTTTAGGAGTGGGATTTAGGCGAGCTCAAGGATTTGGGGATGTAGATATTTTAGAATGGAGGTGATATAAATGAAGCTAAGAGTTTATAGGGGTGACTGGTTCTTTAATATGGGAATAGTTGGATTTCTAAATATACTAAAAAAATCAGGTACTGAAAAACAAATATTTATTAAGGAAGATTATATCGAATTTGATAGTTCGTTTCTTGAAAACTTTCATGAGTATTATTTTAATTACTTCATGGATGAATATGATGTATCAAAAAGGATTAGGAAGAGTGTCGATTACAGTATAAATTTTATTAAATCTAAGCCTGATAAAATCAAAGATGGAATTAAGAAAATTAAAGATAATATAAAGCAACAAAATGATAAGGTTAAAAAATTTGATGAAGATAACTCTAACTTGATAAAAGAAAAGCTAGATATTATGTCTAAGATAAAAAGTTATGATGAATTTGATTTATTAAAAACTTTAATTGATGAGATTATGGATATATTTAAAATGAAATCAATAAATGATAGACTTACAGCTAATCTTTATAAATATGTAGTTCAAGATAATTATTTTGGACAAGTTAGTTTTTTTAATGTTGCTAAGGCTAAGTTAGATTTATATGGATTAAAAAAGGTAATGTTTAATGATTATTTAAGACAAATTATATATTTTGGGGAGTTAGAGGATTTATTAGAAGAGAATAACTATGATAAGTTAAAAAACTATTTGAATGATAGATTAGATAGTATAGCTAAAGATGTAAGTGAAAAAAAAGTTAGTAAGTCTAGTATAAATACTATAGAAAAAATTATGAAGGAAATAAATAAAAACTTTATAAAGAAAAATAAAAGTATAGAAGATATAAAACAGTATATGGATAGTTTAGAAGTATGTGAAATGTGTGGTTCCTACAAAGGCATATTAGATGAGTATTCAGAAAGTAATTTTGCTCCACTTGGAGTAAGTACCAATAATTCTAGAAATATGTTTTGGAATCAGGAGTATACATCATCAATATGTGATGTTTGTAAACTTATATTGTTTTGTACTCCAGCAGGGTCTACTTATACAAGAAAAAATTATTTATCCAATGAAGATAATGAGTTTTATTTATTTGTTAACATGGATACTTCAATAAATGAGCTTTTTGAGAGAAATAATGAGTTAAAATTACAGAAAAGTGAGATATCGGATTCCAAAGATGAAAACTTTTTTAATAAATTTATAAAAAGTATAGTAGAAGAAAATAAATTAAAAAGTGAATGGCAACTTAGGAATATTCTTTTTGTAGAATTTAAAGCAAGTATAGATGCTAAAAAGTGTAAAATAAATTACTTTAATATTCCTACATATTTAGTAAAAATATTTACAAATGGGAAGGCAAGTAAAAAAATACAAGGCATATATGATTATAAGCTTAAATCAAATGTATTAGATTTACTTTTAAAAAATAGGGACTTGAAGCATTTAATTAATAATATTTTAAGAGAAAAAGTTAAAAATGATATGGAAGGTAGTAATAAATCAAATATATCAGGAACAGATTGCTTTAGACTAGTTGAATTAAGAACAATAGTAAATAACTATAAGAGGGGAGTGTATAAAATGGATTATAAAAAGTTAAAAAAAGTTTATGAATCAGGTTGTGAAATACATGATTACTATATTGATAAGAATGCTAAAAATAAAATAGAAGGAATAACATACAAGCTTTTAAATTTGATTAAGGTTGGTAATAAGAATGATTTTTTTCAAACAGTTTTAAGAATTTTTTCACCAAGTGAAAAAACTCCACCAGAAGAATTTTTACAGATGCTTAGTGAAGATGATTTAGATTTTGAAGCTATAGGATACGCATTTATAATGGGATTAATGTCAGAAAAATGTGATAGAAAAAATATAAAAGTAGATAATAAGGAGGAAAAATAATATGAAAAGAGGATTAACTTTTACTGTAATAACGCAAGCTCAAAGCTTAAACTATGGTGAAGGAATAACCAATATATCTGAATTAAAAAAACTAAGTAGAGGAGATGGAAATATCTATACATTTGCATCTCGTCAATGTCTAAGATATGATATAGTCAGATTAGCAGCAGAGTTATTTAATTGGAATTTACAGGTTGTAGATAAAGGAAAAGGTACAGTTCAGTTTAAAGATAATATAAGTATAAAAGAATCAGAAGAAATGGACCTATTTGGATATATGAAAACAAATAAAAAAGATGAAAAAGATAAAAAAGGAGGTTCAGTGACTAGAGAAGCTACTATAAGATTGAGTAATGCAATTTCTCTTGAGCCATATAGAAGCGATATGGACTTTTTAAATAATAAAGGGTTGGCAGATAGAATAGGAGAACACCCTAATCTTGCCAACATAGAACAACATTTGAGTTATTATACATATACAGTGACTATAGATTTATCTAAAATAGGTAAGGATGGAGATATAGAACTTGATAATAAAGAGAAATGTAAGAGAGTAGTAGAATTTTTAGAAATAATAAAAATATTGAATAGAAATATTAGAGGTAGACAAGAAAATTTATCTCCTCTATTTGTAGTAGGAGGAGTATATGAAATAGCAAATCCATTTTTCTTAGGTAGAATTAAATTAAAAGGAGATAAAAATGGATTTAAAGTAAATAAGCAATCTATAGAAGAAGTAGTTCGAGGTACTTTTTTAGGAAAGGGTCTAAAAGAGTTTACCTATGTGGGTATGGTAGATGGAGCATTTACAAATAAAGAAGAGTTTAAAGAGTTATTTGAAGATAATTTTTTAAGTGTAGATAAATTTTTTGGGCAACTAGTTAAAGAAGTAAAGGACTATTATGAGGTGAATTAATATGAAGGTTTTGAAATTAGATTTATTTCAAGAAACTGCATGCTATAAAAAACCATTTGCTATGAAGATTACAGAGACTTATCCACTGCCACCATATTCTACAGTAAATGGATTAATTCACAAAATATTAAATGCTACAGAGTATATACCATTTAATATAAGTGTACAAGGAACATATGAAAGTATATTTAATAATTATCAGACAACATATTTTTATAAAAAGGATAGTGTTACGTCTATGCCAATGAACAGTCATATGTTATTGAATGTAAATTTGATAATTCATATAGGTGGAGATTTTGAATTATTAAAAAATTTATATGATAGTTTATTAAATTGTGGTGAGCATTTATCATTAGGTAGAAAAGAGGATTTAGTAAGAATTAATGATATTAGATTTGTAGAAGTTAATAAATTTGAAGTAGATGAGGACATACAGTTAGATGATTATGAAAATTATAGGTTATCAAAATATAATATAAGAATGCCTATATATATACCAAAGTCAAGTTTACAAGATGAATATATAGAGGGCATAAGTTACAGGCTTAATAATTACTATGATAATAATGCTAAGGAAGATAAAAAAAGAGTTTGGAATAAGGTAGATAGTTATTATGTTGATGATGGAATTCCTATATCAGTTGGAGATATATTATTAGATAATGAAGGAGATTTGTTATATTTTAATAATATAAATTGGGAGGAAGAGTATGTTATATGCTAAATCTAATCCAGTGGAAACGCTGAGAGAACACACTGATGAGCTTTTAAAACAAATGAACATGTTAAGAGAATACTATGGAACAAATATAAATAGTATAAATTTTCTAAAGAAAGATAAGTTTTGGCAATTACTTGATTTTGTTATAGAATTTCATGATATTGGAAAAGCATTTTCTCCATTTCAAAAACTAATAAGAAGTAGAATGTATATTGAAACAAATGAATCTAAAATAGTAACTCATTTAGAAAATAATATAGGTCATAATTATCTTTCTCCTGCATTTATTGATTATAGTTGTATAGACAGGTCAAAAGATAGAGAATTGAGAGCAGTATTAAATCAAGTTATTGTATATCATCATGAAAGAGATACATTTATAGATAAAGATTTTAGAAATTTAATACAAAAAATATTAGATGAAGATTTAATAAATAAAGTTTATGAGTTACAATATGAATTTAAAGTTAGATATCCAATAAGAACAGAACAATTAAGTAAAGCGTATCTACAGAGTGTAATAAAAAGAATAGATAAAAATCACAAATACTATCATTTATATATTATGTTAAAAGGTATTCTTCACAGGCTAGACCATAGTGCTTCTGCTCATGAAGTTGTGGAATGCAATAGTGTTATAAATATAGGAGAACACACAGAGAATTATTTAATGAAAGAATTTGGTAGTTTAAGAGAAGCTCAATCATTTACTAAATCTAATAGAGATAAAAATATAATATTGATAGCCTCTACAGGTATAGGGAAAACAGAAACCGCTTTAATTTGGATAGATAAAGATAAGGCATTTTTTACACTACCACTAAGGGTAAGTATAAATGCTTTATTTGATAGGACTAAAAATATAGCTGGATTAGAAAAGTCAAATGATACATTCTTAGGATTGTTACATTCAACAGCAATAGATTATCTGGAAGAAAGTAATCAGGAAGATTCAAATGAGATTGTAGATTTAGCAAAGCTATTATCTTGCAAGTTGACATTTTCTACAATAGACCAAATATTTAAATTTCCTTTTTTATATAGAGGGTATGAAAAAGTATACTCAACATTAGCATATTCAAAAGTAGTAATAGATGAGATACAAGCATATTCACCAGAAATAGCAGCTGTATTGGTAAAAGGTATAGAGATGATACATAAGATAGGTGGAAAATTTATGATAATGACAGCTACCATGCCAACTATATATATAGACGAACTAAGAAAAAGAGGTGTAATGAATAGTAATATAGCTAAATCAACATACAATACAAAAAAAATAAGACATTGTATAGCTATTGTAAAAAATTCAATAGATGAAAATTTAGAAAAAATAATACAAAGTGGAATGAATAAAAAAGTTTTAGTAATAGTAAATACGGTTAAAAGCGCTGTAGAAAAATATGAATCAATAGAAGAGATAGTTAAGTCAAAAGGAATAGATATTAATGTGAATCTTCTACATTCTATGTATATACAAGAAGATAGAGCAAAGTTAGAAAAATATATAAAAGAATTTACAAGTAGTAATAGTAAAGGAATTTGGATTACAACACAATTAGTAGAAGCATCCCTTGACATTGATTTTGATGAGCTTCATACAGAGAATTCAACACTTGATAGTCTATTTCAACGATTTGGGAGATGTTATAGAAGCCGTGAGTATAAAGAAAATAGCCCAAATATATTTATATATACAGAAAAAGCTACAGGAATAGGCAGTATTTATGATAAGGATATTGTAGAAAAAGGACTTGAGTTATTGAAAGCTTCTATAAAGAACAAAGAGTTTTTTAAGATAACAGAAGATGATAAAGTAGAAATGGTTGATAAACTATATTCTAAAGAAAGTTTAGAAAAAACTGATTTTCAAGAAAAATTTAATCGTGCTTTAAATATATTAGATACTATAACACCCTATAGCTTAGGGTCTGATGAGGCACAAAGTATACTTAGAAATATTGAAGCATATACAGTAATCCCAGAGGATATATATAATAAAATTGAAGAAACTTTAATAAAAGATTATAAAGATTTGGGGCAAGAACTTACAGAGGCATATAGTAATGAAGACAGACAATTAATACATGAAATAAAATATAAGAGAAAAAAAGTTAGAAGAGAAATAGTTAAAAAAAGTGTAAATATACCAAAATATAAAGCTAAGCAAAATATAGTGGACATAGATGTAAAAGGTCTGGAAGATTTAAAGATACTTTTATATAAATATGATATACATGAAAATGAACATACAAAACAGATATTTGGTAAAGGTGTGCTTATAGATAAGGAAATAGACCAAATTATTTGATTTTTATATTAACAATGTGGCTAAAATTTACTAAAGAAGGTGAGTTTGTGCCAATAGATTTAGAAGTATTAAAAGTTCAAGGTGTAAAGATAAATTATTATTATGTATGTAAAAGAAAACTATGGTTATTCTCTAAAGGAATAACTATGGAACAAAATAGTAATAGGGTATTATCTGGAAAGATAGTACATGAAGATTCATATAAAAGAATGAAAAATAAAGAAGTGCTGATTGATGATATTTTAAAACTAGATATATTAAAGGATGAGTATCTAAAAGAAGTGAAAATAAGTTCAAAGATGAAAGAAGCAGATGAAATGCAGTTATACTATTACTTATACTATTTAAAGAATAGTATGGGTATAGAGAAAAAAGGAACTATAAATTACGTTAAGGAAAAGAAGCAAGAAGAATTGATATTGACAGAGGAAAAAGAAAGAATTATTGAAAACACACTTATAAATATAAATGAAATAAATATGAAGTTATCTCCTCCAAAAATTGAAAAGAAATCTTATTGTACAAAATGTGCTTATTATGAATTTTGTTTTGTAAAGGAGGAGTAACAATGTATAGAGATTATTATATTATAAGTAATGGTAATATAAAAAGAAAAGAAAATACAATTTACTATTATAATTTGGAAGGTGAGAAAAAAATATTACCAGTAGAACAAGTTGATGATATTCATATATATGGCGAAGTTGATTTAAACACAAAACTGATAAATTATATAAGTCAATATGGGGTTATGCTTCATTTCTATAATTACTATGGATATTATTCAGGTACATATTACCCAAGGAAGAAAAATGTATCAGGATTCAGTTTAGTATGTCAATCAGCCTGTTATTTAGATAAAAATGAAAGACTATATTTAGCAAAATCCTTTGTGGAAAGTGCGTCATACCATATTTTAAGAAATATGAGGTATTACAAAGTTGATGAAAGCTTAATTGATACTATAAAAGATGAACTAAATAGTTTGAATGATGTCAAAGAAATATCAGAACTTATGGGTAAAGAAGGTAGAATAAGAAAAACATACTATAAATCATTTAATCAAATATTGAAAGATGATTTTGAGTTTTATAAAAGAGAAAAAAGACCTCCCAAAGACCCAGTAAATGCTCTTATGTCTTTTGGAAATAGCATAATGTATACGAATGTTTTAAGTGAGATATATAAGACACAACTTGACCCTACAATAAGCTTTTTACACGAACCATCAACAAAGAGATTTTCTTTAAGCTTAGACATTGCAGAAATTTTCAAGCCTATTATAATTGATACAATAATTTTTAGCTTGATTAATAACAAAAGAATTAATAAGAGTGATTTTGAATATCAGGACAAAATTTGTTATTTAAGTGAAAAAGGAAAGAAGAAATTTTTACAAGAATTTGAAAATAAGATGCAAACAACTATAAAACATAGAAAT
This sequence comes from Clostridioides sp. ES-S-0001-03, assembly GCF_020676075.1. NCBI lineage: Bacteria > Bacillati > Bacillota > Clostridia > Peptostreptococcales > Peptostreptococcaceae > Clostridioides > Clostridioides sp. ES-S-0001-03. Next base: position 452,762 of record NZ_JACVWJ010000001.1, read on the forward strand.
CTTAATAGAAAAGTTTCATATAGAATGTTTATAAGGTTAGAATGTTATAAATTGATTAAACATTTTATCAATGATGAAAAGTATAAAGTTTTAAAGGCATGGTGGTAGAGAATGTTTGTTATTGTTACTTATGATGTTGTTGAACCTAAATCACTAAACAGGATTAGAAAAATACTCAGAAAATATTTGACTTGGACACAGAATTCTGTTTTTGAAGGAGATATTACTGATGGAAAGTTACATAAATGTATTTCTGAAATAGAAAAGGTTATTGATAATAGTGAAGATTCTATTTATGTTTATGAGATAAAAAATCCTAATTCAATTAAAAAGAAATGTTATGGTATTGATAAGTATTCTGATGAAATGTTTATATAGGTTTGCAGTGAGCGAAATTTATGCTAAAATAGGGTTTAACAGTTGGAATATAAGGCATTGAGAGTGTGTGATAATTATTATCAATTGCACTACTGTTCGCTCACTGCAAAATTTGATATTTTTATTTAATTGTAATTGCTTGAGTATAGTATTTTCAATGTACTCAATTAGACCTATTTTGGGGGTTTTATATTAACTAAGTGGTATGTAAAGTAAGGTGAGGTTAAATTATCTGAAAGGATTATACTAGTTTTATATTAACTAAGTGGTATGTAAAGATTCCAAACATTTTATCTATGTAGTTATATGCAACAAGTTTTATATTAACTAAGTGGTATGTAAAGAGCTATGATGTTGTTACACGTAATTTCTTATTAATTTGTTTTATATTAACTAAGTGGTATGTAAAGGTTATCAATATCTCCTTTTTCTTTCTCAAACAAAAAGTTTTATATTAACTAAGTGGTATGTAAAGGAGTATTTAAGTGCGTCTACTATGGATACACCTTTGGTTTTATATTAACTAAGTGGTATGTAAAGAGGCTACTTAATTGTGTTATTAATTCTTCCATGTTGTGTTTTATATTAACTAAGTGGTATGTAAAGTTATCTCACCATCCTTTTTATCTTCGAAAATAAGGTTGTTTTATATTAACTAAGTGGTATGTAAAGAGATATTTCTTAATAATTGATTGCCTGCATTCCTTCCAGATTTTATATTAACTAAGTGGTATGTAAAGTAAACATACACTATGATATGTACCAATCCACATTATGTTTTATATTAACTAAGTGGTATGTAAAGTAAATAAATTGCAGTGCTTTGATAATAAATTTAATAGTTTTATATTAACTAAGTGGTATGTAAAGATATCTTTATCCCAACTATCTTGATTATGACATCCTGTTTTATATTAACTAAGTGGTATGTAAAGACAGTTACCCCTTTTTTTATTAATTTCCTCATTTCATGTTTTATATTAACTAAGTGGTATGTAAAGTGGATTGGAAAGTAGAAGAAGTTTCAAAGCTATTAGGTTTTATATTAACTAAATAATATCTAAATAAAACATACATATTCTATAAATAATAATAAGAAAGCAATAAAAAAATGAGGTGAAATAAAATTTATGATAAGAAAATCAAATAACAAAGATATAGAAAAAATAATGGAAATATGGGAAGAAAGTACAATCAAAGCACATGATTTTATAAATAAAGATTATTGGAAAAATAACTACAATACTGTCAAAAACGAATATATGCCTATATCTGAAACTTTTGTATATGATGACGAAGAAGAAATAAAAGGATTTATAAGTATTATAGACAATGAATTTATAGGAGCATTGTTTATAAGTACAAATTATCAAAACTTAGGAATAGGAAGTAAACTTTTAGACTATGCACTTAAAGAATATAAAAATCTAAGTTTAGCAGTATATAAAGATAATAAAAAGGCAGTTGTATTTTATAGCAAAAAAGGTTTTAATATAGTAAAAGAACAAATAAATGAAGATTCAGGATTTAAAGAATATATAATGGAATATAGTAAACAACTTTAGTATATTCACATTAGAATAGTAATAAAAGAATTTATTACTCGAATAGATGTATTTTTATAATAGTAAACTTTAAAATCATGAATTATATATGCTTGTAATTTAATCAATATTACAAAATATATAACTATGGGAGGATAAAATAATGAATAAAAGAGCATTTATGTATTATTTTAGAATAAGAGGATAGCGCACAAGTTGTGGCTATTTTACAAAAACCTATAACATGATTTTATATAAGATAGAAAAATATACCTTATATAAGTAGCCTTAATTTCGTGCTATTTAAATTAAATAGTAATACTAAAACTATTTATGATAAAGAATTATTTGAATCAAGACATGAAATATATAATTCTAAAGTATATGATAACTTAATAGAAGAAATAAAGTATGTAATGCATAACCACATTTTAGATGCTAGATGTGGAGAAGGATATTTCTTAAATAAATTATATGAAGATAAAAATATTAAATATAATTTCTCCTGGAAATTATAAGGAATTTACAAGGGCTTTAAATGATGATGGAATAATAGTAAAGATTGTCCAATAATCAAATTATTTAAAAGAAATAAGGAAAAGTATACAGGCAAATATAAAGAATAATGATTATAATAATAAAAACATTGTAGCTGGATTTAAAAAACACCTTGATGTAATTTATGAAAATAGAATCAATTATAAAACTGATATCAATATATTAAATTTAATGAACTTAGTTAAAATGACTCCTTTAACATCAACATCAGATGAAGAAGAGATTTTAAGGTTGATAGAGTCAGGGATATCTAATATAACAATTGATTTAAGAGTTATGGTCGGTACATTAAAGAGATAGAAAATAAAATTTGTCCAAAATTAATAAAAATTATATTACTAAAAATTGCTATGAAATTAGTTTAATAATATCTAATTTCATAGCAATTTTAATTACTATTAAAGTGTCTGTGCAAAAAGCATTTAAATTATATCTCCAAATATGTCCACAAAAATTTCTATAATAATATTTAATAACATAGTATTCTTATTTGAAATTATTTTTAAAATATAAAATATTAAAGCTTAAAATATTCTCGTTGAGAAGAATCTATTTCAGAACCACAATTGCTACAACAATAAGACGTTGAAACATACCCAAATTCTTCAGTATTCTCATTAAACTCCATTTTTTTCTTTGCAATAATTCCTACTTTAGTTAAGCTAGAGCCACAATTATCACAGTTTTGAATTTTACAAATACTATACAATTTGTCAGTAGTTACATTCTCTATTAATTTATCACAATTACAACATTTAATAGAAGAAATCTCATTAGATACTTCAATCGGTTCAGCATCTTGAAAAGAAAATTTATATGTTATATCATTTGACACTCTATAGCCTGTATCAAAAATATTTGTATTACAATTTGGACACATATATTTTGGAATATATACATCTTTTTTTTCAAAAGTGTCCTTTTCAGTATTGCGATTTGAATCATCTAAAGAGGAGTTTTCACCTATGGTATATTTTTTATTTAAGTTTAAAAGGTAATTGTAAATCTTTTTATCTTTATTTTGTTTTGCTGTGTATAAAAAATGACTCATTATATCTGGATAGTCTTTATTTTTTGATGGCATATTTAAATCTATATAATTGTTTTCAATTGCAAAAGATAGTATATTGTAATAATCATATTTTACTGCAAAAAATAATAACATTTCATCAAAAACGTTATCTACTATCTTATCAGAAATACTTATCCAAAAATCTGGGGATTCTAGATAAACTTTTTTACTAAGTTCATCTAGTTCTTTATCTATGTTGTTTAATTGATTTTCATTAGTTTTCATATTGTCACTTCCTTGTTAATTTATTATATGAAATAAAATCTCATATAAAATATATCATATTATAATTTACAAGTATAGGGCAAATAGATTTGTTTATAAGTAAAATTTTATAAATAACCATTAAAACATAAAGGATTAGAAGCAAGTTTACTTATAAGTTGAATGTAAACCTATACAATATTTTAGGTTGACAAAAAAACAGCTTTCTTTTATACTAAAACAAAGCTTTAATAGAAGATTTGTATATGTACATATAAACTAAATTGAATAAGACATATGAAGGGAATTATGAAAATGAAAAATAATAGAGTAAATATTCAAGATTTAACTAAAATGTCAATATGTGTAGCATTATTATGTATATCATCATACATATATATACCATTACCATTTACACCAGCAGGAGTAACAGCACAAACAATAATGATAAATCTAATAGCTTTAATATTAACACCAAGACAAGCATTTAGTACAGTTGGTGTATACATAATGATAGGTTTAATTGGAATACCTGTATTTGGAGGAGGAGCATCTGGAATTGGTAAATTACTAAGTCCAACAGGTGGTTTTTATTTTGGATTTTTATTTGCAGCACTAATTATTAGCTTATTAAAAGGTAAAAATAATGATATTAAGAGATATATACCAATAACAATTTTTGTTGGTATGCCTATTATATATTTTATGGGAACAGTATTTATGTGTTACTTTAATCAAATGACGGTAGAAGCAGCACTTTTTGCAGCTGTTGTACCATTTTTAATTGGAGATACAATAAAAGCAATTATTGCATCTTTTTTAGGTGTTAAATTAAATAACGTACTAAAAAGAAATCTATGATGAAGAGAGGATATAATGTATGGAAGATGTTTTTATACTAGGAGGATTAAGAAGTCATATTGGTCTAAAAAATGGAATTTTTCAATGTGTTCAACCAGAATTACTAGGAGCAAAGGTTTTAAAACACCTAATTGAAAAGTATGAGATTGATAAGATTGATGAGATTATATGTGGAAATGCAGTTGGTACAGGAGGAAATATCACAAGATTAATGACTTTAACAGCGGGAATAGAAAGTGAAGTTCCTGCTTTTACTGTAGATATGCAATGTGCTTCTGCTATGATGAGCTTAGATATAGCATTTTCAAAGATTAAATCTGGGCAATGCGATTTAATTATTGCAGGAGGTTTTGAGAGTAGTTCTCTACAACCAATGCGTACATATCATAAAAACGATAGGAGATATAATATTAATAATCCAAGCTATGCAGTTGCTCAATTTTCTCCAGATAATAATAGTGAGAATAGTATGCTTGAAGGTGCAGAAAGAGTGGCAAAGTTATATAAAATTGAGAAAGCAGAATTAGATTATTGGGTGAAAGAAAGTCATAGAAGAGCAAAAAACACAAGAGAAGAAAAATTTCTTGAAGATATTATATTTCCTATAGATAGCAATACATATGATGAAGGTATACGTGATAAAATGAGCCAAAGATTATTAGATAGGATACCTTCAATTTTAGGAAAGGGAAGTATTACAAATGCAGCAAATGCATGTCTTATTAATGATGGGGCTTCATTTCTTATTCTGTGTTCTAAAAAATATTTAGAGAATACAAAAAAGAATCCAAAGGCTAAAGTTATCAATTCTTGTACAATAGGAACAGAGCCACAATTAAGTCCAACATCTGCTATAAAAGCTATGGAGAGGCTTTTGGATATAGAAAAGCTTAACTATATGGACATATCTGCTATTGAATTTAATGAAGCATTTGCAGTTATAGATGTTTTATTTCAAAGAAAATATCCAGAATTAATTGATAGATATAATATATTTGGAGGGGCTTTAGCATATGGTCATCCATATGGTGCTTCTGGTGCAATTATTGCGTTACATCTTTTAAAAGCACTTGAAAAGACTAATGGAAAGTATGGAATTTGCTCTATAGCAGCTGCTGGAGGATTGGGTTCTGCTTTATTGATTGAAAGGGTGTAGATTATGAATTACTATGAACTTTTAAAAGTAAAAAGAAACAACTATAAAGATAAAGATTTTTTGATTATAGATGGAGAAAAGTATACTTATGACAATATATTAAGAGATAGTGAGGAGATTGGGAGACAGATTTCTATAGGTGAAAATATTCCTGTTTTAATTTATTCTAAAAATATAAAGTTCCAATTAGTAAGTTTTTTAGGTGTTAACTATTCAAATAATGTTCCTATCATTTGTCATTATAATCTTTCTAAAATAGTATTAAGTGATATTTTAATAAAGAATAATATTTCAATTGTTATATCCGATGAGAATATAGATATAAATGATTTATCTAATGGTAGTTGCAATAGAATATTAAAGGTAGCTAATTCTTCTACAGAACATTATAGTATAAATGTATATCAATATAATAATATTTTAAACTATTTAGATAAAGAGATTTGTATGGGAGCTTTATCTTCAGGCTCTACAAATGTACCAAAAGTATTATATAGAACATATGAAAGCTGGGCTGGATTTTTTCCTATACAAAATGAAATTTTCCATATTTCTGAGGACTCTATTTTATTTATCAATGGAACACTTAGTTTTACAGGAAATCTAAATTCTATAATGTCAGTACTATATGAAGGTGGTAGTGTTGTAATAAATTCAGGTTTAAATTGTAAAACATGGATAAATGTAATAAAACAATATAATATAACTAATATATATCTTATACCTACAAAGCTTCAGTTACTGGTTAAATATTTAAGTGAGATAATAGTTAAGGTTAGAAGTGTTTTTACAGGTTCTCAATTGTTGTTTGAGGATACAGCAATAAAAATAAAAAAATATATGCCAGATTCTGAAATCATTTTATATTATGGAGCAAGTGAATTAAACTACATTACATATTTGTGTTATGATGAATTGATTGAGAAACCACTAAGTGTAGGTAAACCATTTCCAAAAATAGATGTATATATTAAGGATGGAATAATTTTTGTAAATACCAAATATGCAGTATATAATGCATCAGAGCCTTATTCTGTCAATGACATTGGATATTTTGATGATGATGGATATTTGATATTTGAAGGAAGAAGTGATGATGTTGTAAACATTGGTGGATTTAAAGTCAGTTCTATCAAACTTGAAAATATAGTAAAAAGAATTCCTCAAGTTGAAGATGCAGTTGCATTACCTTATTTAGATACTATAAGGGGAAGTCAAATTGCATTATTTGTAACAACCATAGGTAAGATTACAAAAAAGGATTTATTGATTATGATTAGAAATTATTTAATTAGAAATGAAATTCCAAGAAAAATTATTTTTTTAGATTCATTACCATATACATCTTCTGAAAAGATAGATAGATTGGCACTATTAGAAATGTTAGAAGTATAATATTTAATAATTTTAGTGAACCAATATATTGATAAAAACATATTGTATATAGTAAAGGAGGCTTACAATATGTCAAATCAATACGATATAACTGTTATAGGCGGAGACCTGCGACAAGTGTACATGGTAAAAAAACTAATTAATAAAGGATATTCTGTAGTTATATATGGAATAGCAAATGAAATTATAAATGGAATCGCTGGAAAAGCAACTTCACTAGCTGAAGCACTATCCAAAAGTTCCATTATTTTATGTCCAATTCCATTTACAAAAAATCAATTTAGTATTGAAAATACTGATGGTTGTCTCGATGCTACTATTGATAACTTGTTAATTAACTTATCTCCTAATCAAATACTATTTGGAGGAAACATACCAACTAAAGTTTACAAATTTTGTGAGCAACACTCTATTCAGGTTTATGATTTTATGAAGATGAATGATGTTGCTATTTTAAATGCAGTTGCTACAGCTGAAGGAGCTATAGCAGAAGCGATTAAAAGAAGTCTAATCAATATGCACCAAAGTAACTGTCTAGTACTAGGCTTTGGAAGGTGTGCACAAATACTTGCTAAAAAATTATATGCTTTAGATGCAAATGTATGTGTTGGAGCAAGAAATAATGATGCAAGGAGTACGGCTAATGCATTTGGGTATTCTAGTATTTCTTTAAATCAACTTGATGAAAATCTTTTAAAGTTTGATTATATTTTTAATACCATACCAGAATGTATTTTAACAAAAGAAAAATTAGAAAAAGTATCAAGAGAAGTAACTATTATAGATATAGCTTCTTCTCCTGGTGGATTAGATTATTCTGTTACACAAAATTTAGGTATTAATGCAAATCTTTGTCTTGGGCTTCCTGGTAAATACTCACCAAAGACATCTGGTGAAATTCTTGTTAACGCTATAGAAAATATTATAAATGAAAGAAGGGATTAGAGATGAGACTTGAAGGACTTACAATTGGAGTAGGATTTACTGGTTCGTTTTGTACTTATGATAAAATATTTATAGAGTTAGAGAATTTGGTAAAAGCAGGAGCAAATGTACACACTATATTTTCAGATGTATCACAAAATATAGATTGTAGATTTGGAAATTCTGAGGAATTTATGAAAAAAGCATATGAACTGACAGGAAATAAACCTATTGTTACAATTGAAGAAGCAGAACCATTTGGACCTAAAGGAATTGCTGATATTATAATAATAGCCCCTTGTACTGGAAATACTGCTGCTAAGCTAGCAAATGGCATTACAGACTCTCCAGTATTGATGGCAGCAAAAGGTCATCTTCGCAATGATAAACCACTTGTAGTATCAATATCAACTAATGATGCTCTAAGTTTTAATTTCAAAAACATTGGAACTCTTCTTAACTCTAAAAACATATATTTTGTACCTTTTGGTCAAGATAATTGTAATGCAAAGCCTAATTCTATGATTGCACATACAGAGTTAATAATTCCAACAATAGAGCTTGCTCTTGATAATAAACAGTTACAACCTGTTATAAAAAGTCCACATCAATAGATTAATGATGTAATCTGATATACATGTATATTTAGTAATATTAACAAAGTCCAGCAATCTTATTTGCTGGACTTTAACTTGTAACATATTAAATATATTTTATTTCACAGTATATAAAAATTATCAGTGTGTATATCTCTAATTATAATACATATTATAACTGTTTGCATACCTCAGAGTATTTAATTTACTCTTTAAGTCTTTATTTTCTTCTTAATGTATTTTTTTCTTTATAACTTTTATACAATACTATACTTGAAAAAAATCTTTTGATTTTTTCATTAAAAAAATGAAAATATAAGTGTTAAAATAATAACGTTATCCTTAAGCGTTGAGATGAATTTATTCACGATTTATATAAAAAATAAAGTAATATATAATTAATCTAGATATTTGTAAAGTATATTATTATTAATATAAATAATATAATACTAAACAAAAAATAAAATGTTAAAAAAATAACTTGAAAATGCAAAGATAACATGCTATACTGTTAATAAATTAACAGAAAAAGAAGATTATACTATTCTAGGAGGGCATTGAAATGGCTAATAAAGAACAGACTATAATAGAAAATAAAAGGGGAGAAGAAGCTATGGCAGATAATGCATGCGTTGTAAATAATGTTGAAAATTTAGTTAAAAAATTAGCAAAAATTAGAGAAGCTCAAAGAATCTTTGCTACATACACTCAAGAGCAAGTAGATAAGATTTTTTTAGCAGCATCTTTAGCAGCTAATAAGCAAAGAGTTCCTCTAGCTATAATGGCACAAAAAGAAACTGGTATGGGAATTGCTGAGGATAAAGTTATAAAGAATCACTATGCATCAGAATATATATACAATGCATATAAAGAAACTAAAACTTGTGGTGTTATAGAGAGAGATGAAGCCTTTGGTATGACTAAAATAGCTGAGCCAATAGGAGTTGTTGCAGCAGTTATACCTACAACTAATCCAACTTCTACTGCTATATTTAAATCACTTTTAGCTCTAAAAACTAGAAATGGAATAATATTTTCTCCACATCCAAGAGCAAAAAATTCTACTATAGAGGCAGCAAAGGTAGTTCTTGAAGCTGCTGTTCTGGCTGGAGCTCCTGAAGGCATAATCGGATGGATTGATGAGCCATCTTTGGAATTAACTACGACTGTTATGAAGGAAGTTGACTTAACTCTTGCTACAGGAGGCCCTGGAATGGTTAAATCGGCATATTCATCTGGAAAACCAGCTATTGGAGTCGGTGCAGGTAATACACCAGCAATAATTGATGATAGCGCAGATATAAAAACTGCTGTAAATTCAATTCTTGTATCTAAGACATTCGATAATGGTATGATATGTGCTTCTGAACAATCAGTTATAGTATTGGAAAATATATATAATGAAGTTAAAAAAGAATTTAAAGATCGTGGTGCTTACTTATTAAATAAAGAAGAAACAGAAAAATTAAGAAATGTAATTTTAGTAAATGGGGGATTAAACTCTAAAATCGTTGGTCAAACAGCTTGCACAATAGCAACATTAGCAGGTTTTGAAGTTCCAGTTGATGCTAAAGTTTTAATAGGTGAGGTTGATTCAGTTGAAATAGAAGAAGCTTTTGCTCATGAAAAACTTTCACCAGTACTTGCAATGTATAAAGCAAACAACTTTGATAATGCAGTTAGTAAAGCAGAAAAATTGGTAGAAGATGGAGGGTTTGGTCATACATCTTCATTATATATTGATGATGTAAATCAGAGAGAAAAGCTTGATAAATTTACTAAAGCTATGAAAACTTGTAGAATTTTAATTAATACTCCTTCTTCTCAAGGTGGTATAGGTGATTTATATAATTTTAAACTAGCTCCTTCTCTTACTTTAGGATGTGGTTCTTGGGGAGGAAATTCAGTATCTGAAAATGTAGGAGTTAAGCACTTACTTAATATTAAGACAGTAGCTGAGAGGAGAGAAAATATGCTTTGGTTTAGAGCACCAGAAAAAGTTTATTTTAAAAAAGGTTGTTTAGGAGTGGCGTTAAAAGAACTTAAAGATGTAATGAATAAAAAGAGAGCTTTTATTGTAACAGATACATTCCTTTACAATAATGGATATACTAAGACAGTTACTGACCTATTAGATGAAATGAACATCAAGCACACTACTTTCTTTGAAGTTGAACCAGACCCAACTTTAGAATGTGCTAAGATAGGTGCTAAAGCTATGAGAGAGTTTAATCCAGATGTAATAATATCTATAGGTGGAGGAAGTGCAATGGATGCAGGTAAGATAATGTGGACATTATATGAGCATCCAGAAGTAGATTTCCAAGACCTAGCAATGAGATTTATGGATATAAGAAAAAGAGTGTATACGTTCCCTAAAATGGGTGAAAAAGCTAGTTTTGTAGCTATACCAACATCAGCAGGGACTGGTTCAGAAGTAACTCCATTTGCAGTTATAACTGACCAAGATACAGGTGTTAAATATCCATTAGCTGATTATGAGTTGATGCCAAATATGGCTATAGTTGATGCGGATATGATGATGAATATGCCAAAAGGATTAACTTCTGCTTCTGGTATTGATGCTTTGACTCATGCATTAGAAGCATATGTATCTATGCTTGCAACTGACTATACAAATGGTCTAGCTTTACAAGCTATTAAGAGCATATTTGAATATCTTCCACGTGCATACGATAATGGAGCAAAAGACTCAGAAGCAAGAGAAAAAATGGCAAATGCTTCTACAATGGCAGGAATGGCTTTTGCAAATGCATTTTTAGGTGTTTGTCACTCTATGGCTCACAAGTTAGGTGCTTTCCATCATGTACCACATGGTGTTGCAAATGCTCTTTTAATAACAGATGTTATGAAATTTAATTCTTCTAATGCACCAAAGAAAATGGGAGCTTTCTCTCAATATAAGTATCCAGAGGCATTAAAGAGATACGCTGAAATAGCTTCATTCTTGGGATTAAAAGGAAATTCTGATGAAGAAAAATTCCAAAGTTTATTGATAGCTATTGAAGATTTAAAGAGTAAAGTTGGTATTCCTAAAACTATAAAAGAATTTGGTGTTGAGGAATCTAAATTTATAGATTCACTAGATGAAATGGTGATTCAAGCCTTTGATGACCAATGTACAGGTGCGAATCCAAGATATCCTCTTATGAATGAAATAAAAGAAATGTATTTAAATTCATATTATGGAAAATAAATTTACTATAAAACTTACTATAAAATAAATAAACTAAAATCCTGTATACATTAGATATATAATATCATTGTATATGGGATTTTTCATTTAAAAAAACATAAATAGTTTTGAAACTTTAATTCAAAATTCAATTAAATAATGTTATTATAATAATTAGAATGAATCTATATGTAATATTTGGGTATATTTGTATGTAAGATAAGTAATAAATTTGTATTAATAAAGATATAAATAGGGATATAAAGTGTTGACTAATTAAGGGAGGGGTAAGATGACTAAAAGAAATAAAAGTGTTACATTAATTATAATTCTTTTAATGGCATCATTATTTCTGATATTAGGATATCTATATATAGAAGATACAAGAAAACTTCTTATATCAGAGGCAGAAGTACATATAAAAGAAGTTGCGATACAAGGTTCTCAGTTAGCACAAAGACAAATTGAAAAAGATTTAGATATTTTAAATATTTTTTCAAGTTATTATACTTCAAATCCTAACATGTCTAATGAAGAAAAAATAAAAAAGCTTTTAGATGAAATGGAAAACCAAAAATTTTATACTATGGCAATTGTTGATATAAATGGGAATGCAGAAAATACTAAGGGTAATAAGTTTTCTGTTAAGGATAGAGAATTCTTCAAAAATTCAATTAATGGTAAAAAGTATGTTTCAAGCCCATATATTGATGAAGTAAATAAGTCTGTAAAAAAGATTACTATCTCAGTACCAATATTAAATAATGATAAAGTAGTTGGAGTTTTGTATTGTACTTATGATGTCAATACTCTAATGAAACTTATAAATGTATCTTTTTATGAAAATAATAGTATATCTTATGTTGTAAAAAATAATGGGACAGTTATACTTCATCCTCAACAAGATAGATTATCAAGAAATATTTATGAATTGTTAAAGCAGGATAATGATATTAAAGATGTAAATCAATTAAAAAAACAATTAGAAGAAAATAAAACAGGTGCTGCAATCTTAAATATGTCAGGAGAAAGACGATACCTAGGATATGCTACTATGGATAATGGAAAGAAAAAAGATAATTATATAAAGGATTGGAACTTGATTTTTTCAATTCCAGAAAATGTTATATTCCGTAATTCTGAGCAAATTATTAAGAGAGCTGTATATGCAGTATTATTGATTATATTTGTGTTTATTGCAATTATTTTCTATATAATGTACATAAAAAAATCTAATGAAAAAGAAATATTAAGTTTAGCATATGAAGATAGAGTTACACATATAGGAAATCAAAATAAATTTTATAGAGAATGTAGTAAGTATCTTTTAAATAAACCATCTTTAAATTATATTATAGTATATTTTGATATTGATAATTTTAAAATGATTAATGATACTTTTGGATATGAATTTGGTGATAATCTATTAATTACTATAGCAAGTGCTTTAAAAGAGGAACTAACAGAAGGTGAAATATATGCACGGCTTTCAAGTGACTATTTTGCTATTTTTTGTGAATATAAAAATGGAAGAAATAAAATTATAAAAAAAATTGATAGTATACGAAGTAATATTGAAAATAATCTAAATACAGTATTTGAAATTTCTCTTTGTGTGGGTATTTACTTCGTAGAAGAAGGAGAAGTAGATGCTCAAAAGGCTGTAAATAAAGCTAATATGGCAAGGTCTGTTGCCAAAGGTAAAAATATAAACTATGCTATTTATAATGAAGATGTTAGAAATAAGCTTAGTGAGGAAGCTATAATTTTAGATGATATAAAGACAGCATTAGTAAAGAATCAATTTGAAGTTTATTATCAACCTAAGTTTTCACTTGTAAATGGTGAGATGATAGGAAGTGAAGCACTGATAAGATGGAATCATCCTGAACATGGGTTTATAAGTCCAGCTATATTTATTCCAATAGCAGAAAAAAGTCAATTGATTTTAAAAATAGGTAGATTTGTATTTGAAAGAGTTTGTAGCGATTTATCTAAATGGGAAAAACAAGGGAAAAAATTAGTACCAGTTTCAGTAAACCTATCTAGAGTTGAGTTATATCAACCAGATATTGTAAAATTTATCAATAGTACTATCCAAACATATAACATACATTCAAATTTAATTGAATTAGAGATAACAGAAACTGTAGTTATTAATGAATTAAATATACTAAAAAGTGTTTTAAATGAATTAAGGAAGCATGGATTTTCAATTTCTATGGATGATTTTGGAACAGGTTATTCTTCTATTAGTTGTCTAAGGGACATGCCAATTGATGTATTAAAATTAGATAAGTCTTTTCTTAATGGTATTGAAAATGATGAGAAAAGTCGTAATATAGCAAAGTCTATAGTATCTCTAGCAAAATCATTAGATTTAATTGTAATTATAGAAGGCGTTGAGAGTAAGAAACAGGCTGAGTTAATGAAGCAATTTGGATGTGATTTAGTTCAGGGGTTTTATTTTGCAAGACCAATGCCAGTTCAAAATTTTATGAAATTACTTTAAAAATAAAATTTATTTTTTCATATAAAACACTATTATATATGCTTGGATTTAATAAATGCTTGCTAGATAATTAGTGTTTTTATTTTGTAAGATTCAGATATGAGGAAAGTAATTATCTTTTATAAAAATCTGTTAAAAATAAATTATTTTGGATATAAATATGTTATTAACAAAAGAATAGTACTATAATGTATAGATGATAAAAAACTTAAATAAAAATTTAATGATAGGAGTTGTTTGAGTATGATAGATATAAGCATTGATAAAAAACTTAAGGACAAATGGCCTGATGCAAAATTAGGATGTATCCAAGCAAAAGTAGTAGTAAATAAAAGCTCAGAAAAGTTAATAAATGGGATAAATGAGTTTTGTGATATTTTGAATCAAAAGCTAGAAATTGAAGATATTACGAAATTGGATAAGATTAAAGATGCAAGAGATGCATATAAAGAACTTGGTAAAAATCCAAGTAGATATAGAACGTCTTCAGAAGCATTAGTTAGAAGAATTGTTCAAGGTAAGGGTCTATATACAATAAATAATATAGTTGAAATAAATAATCTAATATCTATAAAATCATTATATCCAGTTGGTACATATAATGTAAGTAAACTACATCCACCAATATGTTTTACTGTAGGTGATGAAGGCGAGCAGTATAAAGGTATTGGAAAAGAGTTGATAAATATAGAAAATCTACCTATATTATCTGATTCATTAGGTAAATTTGGAAGCCCAACTAGTGATTCCGAGAGAGCTATGATAACAACAGATGCAATTGAAATACTAATTTGTATATTTTCATTTAGTTCGGAATCAGATATTGAAGAGTACTTTGGATACGCTAAGGATTTACTTAAAGAGTATGCAGATGGAAAGGATATAGAAACTAAAATAATTAAATAATAATTATATAAAATGTATATAACAACGTTATGTTAAGTTGGAGACTAATATATAAGAATGAATCAAAAAAGGAAACTAACAAGATATTAGTTTCTTTTTTTGGAAATAGTAGTTTAATGTAACAAAAATAGACAGATAGCCACACTGATGCTTAAAAGTATGGTAATATATTATTATAGCAGAGGTTATATTTAAGGGATTTTGAAAGGGGGAATTGACAATAATCATTTTATCTGAAATATAAATTGATATCATGTAAATAACTCTATCTTTAAAAATATAAATTAATAATATAATAGTTTGGGTATATAGAAGAAATAAGGTTTTTTAAAACTAGTAAAGTACATAGGTAATTATAATGAAGAAAGGATTTAGTTATGATTGAAGGAAAAGAGGCAAAACAAGAAAGTGGGCAAAAAAATCTAAAAGTTAAGATAGCTATAGTAGTAGGTGTTTTGATTGTAGCTTATATAGGGATGGCAATCTTTTTTAGAAATCATTTTTACTTTGGTACAACTATTAATGGTGTGAAAGCTTCAGGAAAGACAGTTGAACAAGTAAATGATTTATTAACATCAAGTACTAATTCTTATACTTTAAGTCTAGAGGAAAGAAACAATAAAAAAGAACAAATAAAAGCAAAAGATATAGATTTAAAGTTTACACCAGATGATAAGGTTCAAAAAATAAAAGATAGCCAAAGTGCGTTTGGATGGATTGGTGGAATATTTAAATCTAAAGAGTATAATAATATGGTAACTCTTTCATATGATAAAGATTTACTAGAAAAAGGGTTTAATGCTTTATCTTGTTTTGATAGTAAAAATGTTGTAGAGCCTAAGAGTGCATACCCTAAGTATGATAGCAGTAAAAATGCTTATGTTATAGTACCAGAAGTACTTGGAAACAAAGTAAAAAAAGATGATTTTTATAAATTAGTAAAAAAATCAATTAATTCTGGTGTTACTTCTGTTTCTTTAGAGGAGAGTAAATTATATGAAGTTCCAAACAATACAAAGGATTCAGAAAAGTTAAAAGAGGCTATTAAGACATTAGATAAATATGTCAGTGTAGTTGTTACATATGATTTTAGTGACCGTAAGGAAACTTTAGATGGTTCTGAGATTAATAAGTGGTTAAAGGTAGACTCAGAAAAAAATTATGACATAACTTTCGATAATGATGTGATGGTAGAGTATACAAGAGGATTAAGCAAAAAATATAGTACTTTTGGAGATTCAAGACCATTTAAAACTGCAACTGGCAAAGAGATTACTATTTCAGGTGGAATTTATGGATGGTTGATAGATAAAAAGAAAGAAGCAGAAGCTTTAGTTGATGTTGTAAAAGCTGGAAAAAATGTTACAAGAGAACCTATCTACATACAAAAAGCTGTATCTCGTAATAAAGATGATATTGGTAATACATATGTTGAGATTAGTCTTTCTGACCAACACATGTGGTTCTTTAAGAATGGAGAAATGCTTGTATCAACAGATGTTGTAACAGGCGATTTAGGTAGAGGATTTGCTACCCCATCAGGGATATATCCTCTTAACTATAAAGCTAGAAATGTTTCTTTAACTGGTCAAGGCTATAGTTCACCTGTAAGTTATTGGCTTCCATTTAATGGAAATATAGGAATTCATGATGCTACTTGGAGAGGTTCTTTTGGTGGAGGTATATATAGATCTTCAGGTTCACATGGATGTGTAAACACACCTTTTTCTAAGGCAAAGAAAATCTATGAAAATATAGAACCAGGTACACCAATTATTTTATACTAGTAAAAATATTGTTTATGACGATTAAGTGAAGTCATCTTAGTTTTTTTAGATGGCTTCTTTTTTATATAGAAAGGAATGTATATAATGAATGAAAAATTAATTAAAATTTTAGATGAAGCAAAGAACGATTCAGAGTTTAAGAAAGAGATTATGGAAACAAGAAAACAACGTGATGTTATGGATTCATTTTGTAAAGTAGTTACATCTAGAGGATATGATATAACGATAGGTGAACTTTTTTCTATAGGAGAAGAATATACATCCAATCTTTTAAAAAGCGTAAATGGAGGAGCTGCATATCCTATTGAAGATTGGAGTGATTGGTTCGAGGATTTTTTCATCATGTTGGCGAATATATAATATATAAACTAATTAGTGGTATTACTTATTTAAAGTTAAGATAATGATTGAGGGACTAAAGTATTTAAAAATAAGTGTAAATTTTATCAATCTTAAAAAAGGATTAACTTATATCTAATAAATTTAGAAAAAATTAAACTAAAATAAGCTGACAAAAATCGATATGAGCTGATGATTTATAAAAGTTAGATGAAAAAATATAAGATATTTCTAAAAATTCAAAAAAAACAATAAGTTTTATCATTCTATGTGTTGAAAAAAAAGATAAAAATAATTTATATGGAATAAATAAAGTTATATGTAAAAAAAAATTGAAATAAAAATTGAAAATGTCGATAAACCGTTAATTTCAAAACAAAATAACGCTATTGACAAACCATATTGCTTTAAATTATAATTATTGAAAATAATGATATTTAAAAATCATACTCATGTCATAGTCTAAAAGTAAGTCAAAAAAGAATGTAAGTCTAAGCAAGTACTACTCTAAAATATGTTTTATTAAAAAATAAATGTTGAAAAAAATTAATTATTATATAAAAATGCTGTTTATACTTTAACAATGAGGTAGTAATCTAATTAGAATAAAAAACTCTAATTAGTTATATACATAGTAAAAAGGTAAGAGAGGTGATTTGGATGGCTTTTGAAATAATAAAAAGCATTGTTGAGGCAGAGCAGACAGCAGACAGTATTAAAGTAAAAGCTGTTACTGATGCAGAGTCTATCAGAGCTGATGCTGTAAACGAATGTGAAAGCATCTTGACTGATGTAAAAAAGCAAGCAAAGCTTATGGAAGAAACTCTTGTTGAGAAGGCAGTCACCGACAGTAAAGCAGAGGTTGATAAAATCTTGGCAGATGCTAAAAGTGAATGTCTGAAAATTGAAAAAACTGCGACAGAAAGACGAAGTAAGGCAATCGAAGCGGTTATTGGAAAGGTAGTGAGATAATATGGCAATAGTTAATATGAACAAGATATCTATTGTTGGCTTAGAAGCTCAAAAAAGCCAAATTTTAAAGCTACTTATGAACCGTGGATTTGTTCAGATTGATGATAGTGCCTTTCTTACTGAAATGGATGAGTTAAAAAATCATCTTACAAAAGATGGTGAGGAGTCAGAGGTTATAATGCTAGAACAGAAGATGGCACATGTGAATCAAGCGATTGACATTGTTTCTTCACTAGTGAAACAAAAGAAAGCTATGTTTGCACCAAAAAGAGAATTTAACAAAATTGACAGTGAAAAAGAAGATGAAATTTATGCTGAAGTTTTGGAGTTAAATAATCTAAATAAAGAGATAGGTACAATAAGGAGTAACATAAATTTATTAAATAATAATAAAAGTATGTTAGAGCCATGGGTAAACTTTGATGTTCCTTTTGAAAAGATGGAAACTAAGTATACAAAAACTATTCTAGGAACTATACCCACAAATGCAAATATTGATGCTTTAAGAGTTAGACTAGAGGATGAAGTGCCAGAAAGTGTTCTTGGAATTATTGATTCTGACAAGTTAATGAACTATGTTTATTTAATTACTTTAAAAGAAACTTTTGATAATGCTACAGAAGTTCTTAAAGAATTTAATTTTACAATAGTTACATTACCAAGTGAGGAAGGTACACCATCACAAGCTATCAAGAAATACAATGAAATGATAATTAGACAGGAAAACGTTTCTAAAAATAAGACAGAAGAAATCAAAAATCATGGAAATAATATACACATGCTTGAAAATCTATATGACTTTTACACTATAGAAAGAGACCAGAAAAAGATTATAGAGAGACTTGTAAAAACAAAAACAACATTCTGTCTTAATGGTTGGTTACCAAGTAAAAGTGCAAGCGACCTAATTAGTGAAATCACAGAAAAGTTTGATTGTTGTGTTCAAACAGAGGAAGGAAACAAAGAAGAAGGTTTCCCGATTCTACTTGAAAACAATAAACTTGTAACACCTTTTGAAAGTGTAACAAACATGTACAGTTGTCCAAGCACAAAAGATATTGACCCAAATACGATTATGACTTTTTTCTATGTTGTATTCTTTGGAATGATGCTAAGTGATGCTGCATATGGGATAATAATTGCCCTAGCTTGTGGATTTATTGTATACAAATCAAAAATGAAAAAGGGTGAAGGAAATTTAATTAAACTTATTGGTATTTGTGGAGTTTCAACTACTATATGGGGTCTTATATTCGGGGGTATTTTGGGGGATTTAGTTCCTATAAAAGCTTTAATTAATCCTTTAGAGGATGTTATGGTACTTATGGGGATGTCATTACTGTTCGGTATTATCCATATATATGTAGGTTTGGGAATTAAAGCATATACATTAATAAGAGATGGAAAGGTAATAGATGCAATTTTTGATATAGGGTTTTGGTATTTATGTATAACAGGGGTATGTCTACTTATAATACCTTTTGTTGCAGGAGATATTGGCGTATTTTCTGAAGTAGGAAAATATTTAGCAATTATAGGTGCTATAGGTCTTATCCTTACTCAAGGAAGAAGCTTTAAAGGTGTTCCTGTTAAGCTTTTTAAAGGATTTTCAAGTCTTTATGGTATAACAAGTTATTTTGCTGATATATTATCTTATACAAGAATTATGGCTCTTTGTCTAACAACAGGAGTTATAGGGCAGGTTATCAATCTTTTAGGGGCTATAGCTGGTCCAATATTTGCAGTTGTAATTGGTGTTGTAGGACACACAATAAACCTTCTTATAAATGCACTAGGTGCATATGTTCATACAAGTAGGTTACAGTATGTAGAATTTTTCAATAAGTTTTATGAAGGCGGAGGAGTTCCTTTTGTTCCGTTTAAGTATAAAACAAAATATACAAGCATTAATAAAAAGGAGATGTAAATATGGAATTTTTAAACGCGTTAGGAAATGGTCAATTTTTGGCAATATCAGGAGCTGCTATAGCAGCGTTATTTGCAGGTATGGGTTCTGCTAAAGGTACTTCAATAGCAGGTCAAGCCGCAGCAGGTGTTGTAACAGAAGACCCTAGTAAATTCGGTCAACTTCTAGTTTTGCAACTTCTTCCTGGTACACAAGGTCTATATGGATTTATCATAGCTTTCCTTATTTTATCAAAAGCAGGAATTATTGGTGGAGATGCGATACCAACATCAGCTCAAGGTTTACAACTTCTTATGGCAGGACTTCCAATTGGTCTAGTTGGCTTAGTATCAGGTATTGCACAAGGTAAGGCAGCAGCAGCAGGGGTTGGAATAGTTGCTAAAAGACCTGAAGAACTTGGTAAAGCTATAACATTTGCAGCGATAGTTGAAACATATGCTCTTTTAGGACTACTTGTTTCTTTCTTAGCTTACAATGGAATTGCAGTTGGTTAATTATAGAATATAATTCATAAGTAAAAAAAATGAAAAGGAGGAAGCACTCCTATGGGTAATGAACAAAAAATGATTGACAGAATTATAGCTGATGCCAAACAAGAGGCACAAGAAATATTGGATAAAGCTAAAAGTGAAGCAGATTTAAAGATAAGTTCAGCTAATGAAAAAGCTGAAAAGGAAATGGCTTCCTATACAAAGCTTGCAGAGGCAGAAGCAGAGAAAGCAGCTTCTAAGGAAATATCAGGAGCTTATATGGAGGCTAAGAAACAAATATTATCAAAGAAACAACAGATTTTAGAAGCAGTAGTTTTAGAAGCTAAAAATAAACTTCTAAATCTTAAAGATAGTGAATATGAACAAATTATATTAAATATGATTGAAAAAGCGAATTGTACAGATGGATCTGAGATAGTATTATCTAAAAAAGATAGAAAAACATTAAAAGATGTATTATCTAAAAAAGGCATTAAAGTATCTGATGAAACTAGAGATATTACTGGAGGTTTCATAGTTAAAAAAGGTGACATTGAGTATAATTATTCGTTTGAAGCTATAATTGCAGTAGAGCATGAAGATATTGAGCAAATTGCAGCAGAAATTTTGTTTAATTAAGGAGGGGGGTTAAAAGATGGCAGAAGAAAAAACTTATCCCTATGCCGTGGCACGAATAAGAGTGCTTGAAAAACAGCTTCTTAACAGACAAATGTTTATTCAAATGGCAGAAGCTAAAAGCCCTGAAGACTCTTTAAGAATTATAGCAGAAGCGGGTTATACGGATTCGTCAAATAATAATGTTCACAATTTTGAGAATGTTTTGACTCAAGAATTATCTAAAACATATGAAATTCTTAAAGGTCTAGCCCCTGAAGAAAAATTTGTTGATGTATTCCTTTATAAAAATGATTATCATAACTTAAAAGTTTTGATTAAAGAAGAAATTTCTGGTGTAGATGGTGAAAAGTACTTAATTGATGGAGGTACAATTTCACTTGCGAAGCTTAAAGAATCTTTAGCAAATCGTAGTTTTAGTGATTTACCTAAGATAATGGCAGGAGCAATAATAGATGCATTTGATATTTATAGTAAAACACAAAATGGTCAGATGGTTGATATTGTTTTAGATAAAGCAACTTTTTCAAGTATGAAAGAGACAGCTACAGAAAGTCAAAATAAATTTGTAATAGATTATGTTATGAAAGTTTGTGATTTAACAAATCTAAAGAGTTTTATAAGAGTTAAAAACATGAAGAAAGATTTTGATATGTTTATGAATGTGTTTGTTTCAGGTGGCTCACTTGATAAAGAAAAATTCTTAGAAGCTTTTTCTTCAGACACTCCAGCATCATGTTTTAAATCCACTTCTTACTCTGATGTCTGTAAAAATGGCATGGATAGTGGATTTACTGTCTTTGAAAAACTTTGTGATGATTATCTTATGGAATATGTTAGAGATGCAAAATTTAAACCTCTTACACTAGAACCGCTAATTGCATATTTATATGCTAAAGAATCAGAAATAAAAACAATTAGGATTATTATGACTAGTAAGCTTAATAATATAGACGCAGATACTATAAAAGAAAGGCTAAGGGATGCTTATGTATAAGGTAGGAGTAGTTGGAGATAAAGATAGCATCATGGGATTTTTAGCTCTTGGAATAGATATCTTCCCAGCCTATGATAGTGACGAAATTAAAAAAAGTATACATAAGTTGGTTGAAGATGAATATGCGATAATTTATATTACAGAACAGGCGTCATTGCTTGCAAAAGAATCAATAGCAAAATACAAAGACTATCAACTTCCTGCTATTATAGTTATTCCAGGTATTGGAGGAAGTATGGGATTAGGTATGAATGAAGTAAGAGAATCTAGTAAACGTGCTATAGGTGCAGATATATTATTTAAAGAATAGATGCAAATTGAATAAGAGACAATCTCAAATTTTGTTAATGCTAAAAAATGTATTGATAAAATATAGGAGGGAATATTTAAATTTTGATAAAGTATATGATTGCAGGTGAGAGAATATGAAAACAGGCACAATTGTAAAGGTGTCAGGACCGCTTGTTGTAGCGGAGGGCATGAGAGATGCGAATATGTTTGACGTCGTAAGAGTTTCTGATAAACATCTTATAGGCGAGATTATTGAAATGCATGGAGATAAGGCTTCTATACAGGTTTATGAGGAAACTTCTGGTCTAGGACCAGGAGAAGAAGTGGTTTCTCTTGGAATGCCTATGAGTGTTGAACTTGGGCCAGGTCTTATTTCAACTATTTATGATGGTATTCAACGTCCACTTGAAAAAATGTATGAAATTTCAGGTACTAATATAACTAAAGGTGTTGAAGTATCTTCACTTGATAGAACAATTAAATGGGAATTCAAACCTAAAAAATCTGCTGGTGATAAAGTCGTAGCAGGAGATATAATTGGGGTAGTTCAAGAAACTGCTGTAGTGGAATGTAAGATTATGGTTCCTTATGGCGTAAAAGGTACTATAAAAGAAATATATTCTGGAGAATTTACTGTTGAGGATACAGTTTGTGTTATCACAGACGAAAAAGGTAATGATATAGCTGTAACTATGATGCAAAAATGGCCAGTTAGAAAAGAAAGACCATATAGGGAAAAGAAAACACCAGATTCACTTCTTGTTACAGGTCAAAGAGTTATAGATACATTTTTCCCAATTACAAAAGGTGGGGTAGCAGCTATTCCAGGACCTTTTGGAAGTGGAAAAACTGTTACACAGCATCAGCTTGCTAAATGGGCAGATGCAGATATAGTTGTATATATAGGATGTGGAGAACGTGGAAATGAAATGACAGATGTTCTTCTTGAATTCCCTGAACTAAAAGACCCGAGAACAGGTGAGTCACTTATGCAAAGAACAGTACTTATAGCTAATACATCAGATATGCCAGTTGCTGCGCGTGAGGCCTCTATATACACTGGTATTACAATAGCTGAATATTTTAGAGATATGGGATACAGTGTTGCACTTATGGCAGATTCTACATCAAGATGGGCAGAGGCTCTTAGAGAGATGAGTGGTCGTTTGGAAGAGATGCCAGGTGAAGAAGGTTACCCAGCGTATTTAGGTTCGCGTCTTGCTCAATTCTATGAGAGAGCAGGAAAAGTAAACTGTCTAGGTATGGATGATAGAGAAGGAACTCTTACAGCAATTGGTGCTGTTTCTCCTCCTGGTGGTGATACATCAGAACCTGTTAGCCAAGCAACACTTCGTATAGTAAAAGTATTCTGGGGACTTGATGCTTCATTAGCATATAAACGTCACTTCCCAGCAATTAACTGGTTAACAAGTTATTCACTTTATCAGGAGAAAGTTGATGTATGGGCAGATAAAAATGTAAATGATAATTTCTCAGCTCAAAGAGCTCAAGCTATGAAACTTTTGCAAGTTGAATCTGAGCTTCAAGAGATAGTTCAATTGGTTGGTGTTGACTCACTTTCAGATGGAGATAGATTGATACTAGAAGTCACTCGTTCTATAAGAGAGGACTTCCTTCATCAAAACTCTTTCCATGAAGTTGATACTTATACATCACTTCACAAACAGTATAGAATGATGGGGCTTATTCTAAAATTCTATAAGTCAGCACAAGATGCTATTAAGCAAAATGTTACTATAAATGATATTATCAAGCTTTCAGTTCTTGAAAAGATTGGTCGTGCTAAGTATGTAGAAGAAGATAAACTAGATGCTGCTTACGATGCAATTGAAGATGAAATAGACAACGAGCTTGCTGACCTTATTAAAAAGAGGGGGGCTGAAGAACTATGATAAAGGAATATAAGTCAATACAAGAGGTAGCTGGTCCTCTTATGTTAATAAACGGCGTAGAAGGTGTAAAATTTGATGAACTTGGAGAAATTGAGCTTTCAAGTGGAGAAATTCGTCGTTGTAAAGTTCTAGAAGTAAATGAAGATACTGCACTTGTTCAACTTTTTGAAAGTTCAACAGGTATAAACCTTGCTGAAAGTAAAGTACGTTTTTTAGGAAAGAGTCTTGATTTTGGAGTTTCACCAGACATATTAGGTCGTGTTTTTAGTGGGATGGGTAAACCTATTGATGGTGGACCAGAAATTATACCAGATAAAAGACTTGATATAAATGGTGCACCTATAAATCCAGCAGCACGTGATTATCCAGCTGAGTTTATACAGACTGGTGTTTCTGCTATAGACGGGCTTAATACCTTGGTTAGAGGGCAAAAACTTCCTATATTCTCAGGTTCTGGTTTGCCACATGCTAATCTTGCAGTTCAAATTGCAAGACAGGCAAAAGTTCGTGGAACTGACTCTAAGTTTGCCGTTGTATTTGCAGCTGTTGGTATAACTTTTGAAGATGCAGATTTCTTCATAAGTGATTTTAAAGCAACAGGAGCAATTGACCGTTCTGTGGTATTTGTAAACCTTGCAAATGACCCAGCAGTAGAGCGTGTATCTACACCTAGAATGGCACTTACAGCAGCAGAATACCTTGCTTTTGAGCAAGATATGCATGTACTTGTTATAATAACAGATATTACAAACTATGCAGAAGCATTACGTGAAGTTTCCGC
The DNA here is from genome assembly GCF_020676075.1 of Clostridioides sp. ES-S-0001-03. Lineage (NCBI taxonomy): Bacteria > Bacillati > Bacillota > Clostridia > Peptostreptococcales > Peptostreptococcaceae > Clostridioides > Clostridioides sp. ES-S-0001-03. The sequence goes on from NZ_JACVWJ010000001.1 coordinate 478,177, forward strand.
AGCCAAAAAAGAAGTTCCAGGACGTCGTGGATATCCAGGTTATCTTTATACTGACCTTGCTACAATGTATGAAAGAGCAGGAAAAATGAAAGGACATGAAGGGTCTATAACAATGATTCCAATACTTACAATGCCTGAGGATGATAAAACACATCCAATTCCTGACCTTACAGGATACATTACAGAAGGACAAATTATACTTAACCGTGAACTTTATAAAAAAGATATACAGCCTCCTATAGATGTTTTACCATCACTTTCTCGTCTTAAAGATAAGGGGATTGGTAAAGGTAAGACTCGTGAGGACCACGCAGATACAATGAACCAGCTTTTTGCAGCATATTCAAGAGGTAAAGATGCAAAAGAACTTATGGCAATATTGGGTGAATCTGCACTTTCTGAAATTGATTTAATGTATGCAAAATTTGCAGATGAATTTGAGAAAGAATACGTTTCACAAGGATTTAGAACTGACAGAACTATTGAGCAAACATTAGAAATTGGATGGAAGCTTCTTAGTATGTTACCAAAAAGTGAACTTAAACGTATTCGTGATGAATATTTTGAAAAATATATGCCTAAGGAGTGATATCTGTGGCTAGATTAAATATAAATCCAACACGTATGGAAATGACTAGACTTAAGAAACTCCTTAAAACTGCGACAAGAGGTCATAAGCTTCTTAAAGATAAGCTTGATGAACTTATGAAACAATTTCTTGAAATTGTAAGAGAAAATAAGCGATTACGTGAAGAAGCAGAAAATGCTCTCGATGCTGCTTATAAAAATTTTATAATTGCAAGGGCAGTTATGAGTCAGGAGTATCTAGGTTCAGCACTTATGATGCCAAAACAATCTGTTTCTGTAGGTGTTTCTACAAGAAACATAATGAGTGTTGATGTTCCTGTGTTTGACTTTAAAACTGAAAACAATCAAAGTGATATTTATCCTTATGGTCTTGCTTTTACATCAGGTGAATTAGATTCTGCTATGGAAGCATTTTCAGATGCAATGGAACCACTTTTAAGACTTGCAGAAAGTGAAAAAAGTGCACAGCTTCTTGCACAAGAGATAGAAAAGACACGTAGACGTGTTAATGCTCTTGAAAATGTAATGATACCAAATTACATTGAAACTATTAAGTATATTGCTATGAAGCTTGAAGAAAATGAGAGAGCAAGTACTACTAGACTTATGAAGGTTAAGGATATGGTGCTTAAAAAAGCACTTGAAGAAAAAAAGAAAAATGATTTGGTTGGATAATTAAATACTTATAAAAATAAGCCTAACATCCTAGTTTATAGGAGTTAGGCTTTTTAGTGCAAGTAAGCACATATTCGGAATTGGCGGTATCAATTAATTACCTATTAATCTCTCAATATTCATTTCAATACTCCAGATGTAAAAGTTATGTATATTCTACCTTGTATATAAAAAAGCTCAAATAAAATCATACTCATATGGGTAAAAGGGTGTTTTTTATAAGAATTTTTATGAAGATATAATGGTCTATATGCCTAGAACTTTGTAAAAAAATAATAAATTTAACAAAAATTTCTAAAAATTAACGAACTGTTAATTTACACTTAACTTCGTATTAACAAATTAGGTGTATTATATAAACATAAGCAAAAACAATAAAAAACAATTAAAAAAAGACAAAAACACAAAAAGGGGGAAGATATGAAAGAATTTATATTTACTTGTCTGTGTATTGTAGTAATTGCATTTATGACAAGTTGCATATCAACAACACCACAAACTACTCAAGGAAAAGGAAATAATAAACTTACAATATATGCAGCATTAGAAGAAGAGCAAATAGCTTACTATATGGAAGGATTTAGAGAAGAGTATCCTAATATTGATGTAGAAATAGTTATGGATTCTCATGGTGTAATAGCTTCAAAATTATTAGCAGAAAAGGATAATCCACAAGCAGATGTTATATGGGGATTATCAGCAATGAATATGATAGAACTAAAAGAAGATGGGGCACTTGAAGCATATAAGCCTAAAAATTATGACAAGGTAGATAAGAGATTTAAGGATACTGGAAAAGATGTATCATGGGTAGGTATGAGTGTACCAGAGACAGCAATAGTAGTTAATTACAAAGAACTTGAAAAATTAGGCCTAGATGTTCCAAAAGGATATAATGATTTAATAAAACCAGAGTACAAAGGTCTTATAACAATGCCAAATCCAGCATCATCTGGTACAGGTTATCTTACAGTATCAGGACTTATTCAAATGATGGGTGAAAAAGAAGCTTATAATTACATGGATAAACTACATAAGAATATAGCTACATATACACATTCAGGTTCGAAACCTGCAAAACTAGCTGGTTCAGGAGAATACCCAATAGGCATTACACTTGGATATAGAGCTACACAGCAATTGTCTAGTGGAGAACCTATAGAAGTAGTATTTCCAAAAGAAGGTTCAGGTTGGGATTTAGAAGCAAATGCTTTGGTTAAGAAAGATAATATAAAAAAAGAAGCAAAATTGTTTTTAGATTGGGCAATAAGTGATTCAGCTATGGACAGATATGCACATGAAGTAGCAGTGACTTCTATAAAGACAGATAATCCTGTACCAAAAGGTTACTCTAAACGTCCATTAGAACAGCTGATTAAAGAAGTTGATTTAAACTCTGCATCAAAAAATAGAAGTGCAGTGTTAAAAACTTGGGAATCAAAGTATGGTTCAAAATCTGAAAGTAAGTAAAAGTTAAATGGATTTTTTAATAGAAATAGAGAAAAGAAATTTATAAGAAAAATTAAAATATAAAATTAAAAAAACAAATATAATTGTATAAGGGGAGATTAGATATGAGTTACTTAAAAATAAATAATGTGTTCAAGAGTTATGACCAAAAAAGAGTGTTAAACAATATTAGTTTAGATATTGAAGAAGGTGAGTTTCTATGTTTACTTGGACCTAGTGGATGTGGAAAAACTACATTACTTAGAATAATAGCAGGGCTTGAAGATGTAAATAGTGGAGCTATAATTCTTCAAGATAAAGATATAACAGAGTTAGAGCCATCAAAGAGAGGTTTTGGGATAGTATTTCAATCATATGCATTATTTCCAAATATGACAGCATATAATAATATAGCTTTTCCGCTTAAAGAAAGAAAGGTACCAAAAGAAAAGATAGATAAGAAGGTTAGAGAAGTGCTTGAAACAGTTGGATTGAGTAATGAAGCTCATAAGTATCCTAAAGCATTGTCAGGAGGTCAACAACAGAGAATTGCAATAGCAAGAGCATTAGCACTTGAGCCAAAGTTTTTACTTTTAGATGAGCCAATGTCTGCACTTGATGCAAAAGTTAGACACAAACTTAGAATGGATATTAAAAAACTACAGAAAGAATTAAATATAACAACAATAATGGTAACACATGACCAGGAAGAAGCTATAACTATGGCAGACAAAATTGCAATCTTAAATGGCGGTGACATAATGCAAATAGGGACTCCAGAAGAAATATATCAAAATCCTCAAAACCTATTTACAGCTCAATTTATAGGAGATACAAACTGTTTTGATAGAGGAGATTCTATATTAACTGTAAGACCAGAATATGTTCAAATAGAAAAGTCAACAAAAGAAAATTGTCATGGAACAATATCTAATATAGAATTTAGAGGGAATCTATTGAGAGTGGAAATAAAAGATAAATTAAATGAAAATTTTATAATAAGTGATGTTTCTATAAAAGAATGGGTTAATTTAAATTTAGTAGAGGGTGACTTTGTAAGTGTAAGTATAGATGAAAAATACTATTTAAAGTATCCAAAAGTTAAAGGAGCATAAATATATGAATAATAATGCTATAAGTTCTAAAAGTTTAAATATTAAATCTAAAATGAATTTAGATATAAAAAAATGTATGCTTACAGTATTAGTTATGTCTTTGGTAATATTTTTATTGGCGCCCATAATCTATCTGTTTGTACAAGCATTTTTAGATAAAGATGGAGTTTTTGTTGGATTACAAAATTTTAAAGAGTATTTAGCTTCTGAAGCACTGTTAAATTCTCTGAAAAATACAATATTTGTATCTGTTATATCAACTGTAATATCTTTAACTCTCGCACTAGTGTATGCATATGCACTAACAAGAACAAAGATTAAGTTTAAAGGACTTCTTAAATCTATAGCGATGTTTCCTATGTTTGCCCCTACAATGATGCATGCTATAGGTTTGGTATATTTATTTGGAAATCAAGGGGTAGTGACTAATTTACTTGGAATAAATATTCCGATATATGGTTCAATTGGAATAGTATTAGCACAAATTATATATGTATTTCCTCAATCATTTCAGATACTTTATATATCACTAAATTCAACTGATTATAGATTATATGAAGCTAGCAATGCTATGGGAATAAGCAAGATAAGAGAGTTTTTAAGTATAACGATACCTAGCATTAAGTACTCTTTAATAAGTTCAGCATTTGTATCATTCACATTGTGCTTTACAGACTTTGGAGCTCCAAAAGTTATTGGAGGAGATTTCAATGTATTATCAATAGATGTATACAAGCAAATTATAGGGCAGCAAAATATGCCTATGGGAGCAACTGTATCAATATTACTTTTGATACCTGCAATAATATCTTTTATAGTAACTAAAAAAATCGAAAAAAATCAAAATTCATATATAAATTCAAAATCAATCCCATATAAGGTTAAATTTAATAAGTTAAGAGACAGTATATTTGGAGTCATTGTAGGAATTATTGCATTTGGAATAATAGCTGTAATGTTGACTGTAATCTTATCTTCACTAATATCTGTTTGGCCATATGATTTAAGACTTACACTTGAACACTTTTCTATGAAAAGTAGTATTGATGGAATTAAGCCATTTATAAATTCAATAGAAATGTCATTACTGACAGCTATTCTTGGGACAAGTTTTGTTTTCTTATTTGCATATCTAAACGAAAAAACAGAAAAAGCTCCATATTTAAAATCATTTGGGTATTTTTTAAGTACATTGCCTATGGCATTACCAGGGTTAGTGTTAGGTATAGCTTATGTACTATTCTTTAATAAATTAGAGTTTAATCTAATGGATACAATATACATTAAGAACTTGTTTAATGGATTGTATGGAACATTATTTATTATGGTTATATGCAATGTGGTACATTTTTTCTCAGTAGCTTTTATAACTGCAACTACAGCTATTAAGAAAGTGGACAAAGAATTAGACATGGTGGCAAAATCAATGGGAATAAATAGTGCATCAATTCTTAAGAATGTAACAATACCACTTTGTTTACCAGCAGTTTTAGAAAACTTTATGTATTTTTTCTTAAATTCTATGGTAACAATATCAGCACTAGTATTTATATATACAGCAAGTTCAAAGGTAGCAGCTATATCAATTGTACAGTTAGATGATAAGGGAAGTACAGCACAAGCAGCAGCACTAGCTGTATTGATATTAATTACAAATGTACTAGTTAAGGTAATACATGAATTTATAAAAAATCGTTTGGAAAAAAGAGCAAATTTTAACTAAAGAAGTTATTGTATAAAAATACACATATTAAAGAAGTCTATTCTTATAATTTATTGTTTATAGAATAGACTTTTTTATATAAATTTAAAATAAATATTAATCGTTTTTATTAATTTTTCTTTTGTTACAATACATTTCAGAATCTGCACGATGGTATGTATCAAATAAAGAGTTGTCTAAGTTTTCATCGAAAACTGCATATCCAATAGACATGGATAAATTTAATTCATTAGTAGCGTTTTCTTCAATTATTTTTAAATTAATCTTATTGACAATACTATCTATTTCTTCATGATAGGAATCTTTTAAAATAATTATATACTCATCTCCACCAACGCGATAAACTATATGTTTTTTATTTATTACATCTTGTATAATTTTACTTGCATTTTTAATGTATAAATCTCCTGTTTGATGGCCAAATTTATCATTGATTTTTTTAAGGCCATCTAAATCTATTGACATTATAGAAATTGGTTGTTTAAGATTTGAATTGTTTAAGTTATTCATATCTATTTCAAAAGCGTTTCTATTTTTTAATCCTGTTAGATAATCAGTATTGGCAAAATCAGTATATGTAGGATTAGATATACGTTTAAACAGGATTACTGCTACTAATGCTGATATTAAACAGGTTAATAAAGCTATAAAAGGAGTAACTATACTTATAAATCTAAAGGTATTGTATTGATGTTTTGCTTCAAATTCAATTCCCATTACTCCAACGACTTTACCAACATCATTATGGATGGGAAAGTACGATATAAATATATGTCCCCAAGATGTTTTTTTTATTTTTTTAGGTAGCAATATATTATTATCTAGTGCTTTGTTAAGGTCACCCCAAATCTCTTTTTCTATCAAATCACCAGCATTTCTAAAATCGCTTCTAGATGAATCTAAACCATCAACAACATATACTAATGAGCCATCTTTTGTTTTTTTTGCAGTGTATAAGTACATAACTCCAGTAGTATTTTTTACAGATTCCAATAGCACTTTAGCACTTTTATAAGACTCTTTTGAGTGGTCTTTTTCAGAATTAATTTCAATAAAGGTATCTTTATCAAGATTTTTTTCTACATACTTATATATATGTCTTGACCTCTCACTTAAAGTATAAATCATATCATTATAAGTGAGTGCATAATTAAAAAAATAAACACATGAAGAAGAAATTATTACAATAATTGCAGTAAGTATTGAAACTTGCATATCAACTCTATTGAATTTTTTATTTATTTCCATATCCCAAATTTTTTGTAAAAAAATATTTCACAAAATCTCCCATAATTAATGTATATCTATAAATATTACCATAATATACATCTATATTATCAAAATCATCTAAAAATTACAATCTATAATTTAGCTTAAAAGATTCAAATACAAGGCTTTTTAAAATTACACTATACTTTAATAAATAAACATTATAATATCTTAATAGTATTTATATTATAATTATTTTATTTATTAATACCTGCTAATATATCACATACTATGTCAATTCTTTTAAATGGTGTAATAATATAATAACCATCTACATAAGGTTCAATTTCTTTTGCTATTTGAGTTGATATATTGATAGCAAGTTTAGTAGATTGTTCTTTTGAAGCATCTTTGTACATGTCTATAATGTCTTGTGAAACAGTAATTCCTGAAATTTCATTATTCATAAAACAAGCATTTTTGTAACTTACTACAGGTATAATTCCACCTAGTATCTTTGCAGGAAGTATTTCCTTAGCTTTTTTTAAGTTTAATAAAGCTTGCTCTGTTAAAACTGGTTGAGTTAAAAACATAGTAACCCCATTTTCTATTTTAATCTTAGCGTGCTTAAGTTGAGAATCAAAGTTTGTTGCATTTATATTTAAAGCTCCAAATATATTAAATGGAGTATTAAAGGTATCTTTATTTAAAGTTTTTATGTAATTTGCTAGTATAGAAGAGTTAAAACTGAACATGGCCTTTATTTCATCTCTTTCAGCAGAAGGTATAGGGTCTCCAGTTACTACTAACACGTTGTTTATGTTTTCAATATTTAATCCTAAAAGAAGAGCTTTTGTAGCATTAATATTTCTATCTCTACATGTCATATGTGGAATAGGAGTGATGTCTAACTCTCTCTTTATTTTACAAGCTAATAAACTACTATCAACTCTTGCTCTTGCTATAGGGCAGTCAGCAATTGTTATTGCATCAACTCCGTAGTTTTTTAGTTTTTCAGCACTATTCATAAAAAATTCAATATCTGTATCAATAGGAGGGTCTAATTCAACTGCTATAATTTTTTTACCTCCATCAAGCTTTTCTAAGAGCTCGTTTTTTGCTACAGATTTAATTTTTTCTTTTGGAGAAATATCATTTTTTATGGCAACATTGCCTTTGTATAAAGAATTTATTATTTTAACAGTTTTTTTGATAAATTCAGGTGTTGTACCACAGCATCCACCTAGTATATGAACCCCTTGATTTAATATTTCTAGCATCTGTTCTGAAAAATAGTCTGAGTTATCTTCAAAAAATGTACGATTATTGATAATAGTTGGATAGCCTGCATTAGGCATAATAGAAACTATATTGTCATTAATATCAAGTGTCTTTATAAAATGTAATAAATGGTGTGGGCCAGAGATACAATTAAATCCTAATGCATCAATATTTTTGTCCTTGGAAATAGATTTAAAGATGTTAGTTCCACTTTTTCCAAGTCTAGTAAAGCCCTCTGGATTAACTGCAAATTCTGTTAAGATAAATGCATTTGGTTGTTTTTCTTTTATATAACTTGAGATTTCTGGTAAATATTCATCACTACTAAATGTTTCAAATAGAAAGTTAGTTGCTCCAATTTCTAAAAATACATCTACTATTTTCTTATAGTCAGGTAACAAATTTCTATCATTTAGAGCAGGTATTGGACCAATATCAGCAAATATAAATACATCTGTATTTCTTGTTGCCTCTAATGCAATTTCATACCCACTTTTTATAATATCTTTGACAGTTTTAAAATCACACTCTAGAAGTGTTTCATTTGCTGCAAAAGTATTTGTCTTAATAGCCATACATCCAGCTTTTATATATTCCTCGTGGATAGACAATATTGTAGATGCATCATTTATATTGGCTATTTCACAATTGAAAGGACTATTTTTTAGTTTGGAATAGTATGTACCCATTGCACCATCAAAAACTAAAACAGAGTCTTTGATATATTCATTTATGTTCATTGCTTCACCTCATACGAATTTAAAATATTTTAAGTATTAGTATATCAACCCCAAAAAAACTTGTCAATCTTTGGAAAATATAGTGGAATATATTGGCCTATATAACAAGTTTGTTGGTGATTTTGATATATTTACTTAATGGTATTAAAATAAGAACCATAGTGGTGAGATAGTGATATAATTATATCTATTGCTGAAAATCAATGATAAACATTACCATATTTTATTATAGTTAACACAATTTGAAACTACATAGACAGGTAATATATATTAAATAATCTAAAAATGCTATATTATAAGTAAATTCTTGTAAATGGGGTATATTGTACAGAGTAGAATTTGTATTAATGACTGGGAAGAATAATATAGATATTCAAGGTGTTAAATGTACTGTTATAGAGAAATAATATATGGTAGATTAGAAAAGTAGAAGCTAAAAATCATTTTAAATTAGTAACTTTATTTCAACTTATTGAGTTTAAATATAATAAATTTATTTATGATGGTAAATTTACTTAAATAAACATAGTAGTTGATTTAAGTGTACAATTAAAGGGCTTTTTAATTTTATAATTATAATATAAAAGAGGTGGAAAGTGAAAAATAGACTTGATTTAACAGAAGGAAGTATTACTGAAAAGTTACTTAAACTATCACTCCCAATAATGGGGACTTCATTTATACAAATGGGATATAACATGATAGACATGATATGGGTTGGTAAAGCTGGAAGTAAAGCAGTAGCTGCAGTTGGGACAGCGGGATTTTTTCCATGGCTTGCAATGGCATTTATTATGATTTCAAAAGTAGGTGGTGAAGTAAAGGTAGCACAAAGTATAGGAGAAAATAATATAAGCACTACTAAATCATATATAAAATCAGCAGTAGAAATAAACCTTATGTTGGCAATAATATATACTATGGTTTTGATAGTACTCAATAAACAACTAATAGGTTTTTTCAGATTGGGAGATTTAGAAGTTATATCTATGTCCAGACAATATTTAATAATAGTAGCTTTAGGTATGGTATTTTATTTTATCAATCCAGTATTTACTGCAATTTTCAATGGACTTGGGAATAGTAGAACACCTTTTTGCATCAATACAATAGGGCTAATAACTAATATTATACTTGACCCTGTGCTAATTTTTGGATGGGGACCTGCTCCAAAACTTGGAGTTGCAGGGGCTGCTATTGCTACTGTATTTGCACAAATAGTAGTTACTACATGTTTTCTATATATAATACTTAAGAGTAAAGAGGAGTATTTTAAGATAAAAATCTTCAGAAAAATAGAACTTAAATACTATAAAGTGTTATATAAGTTAGGTTTTCCTGTAGCTATACAAAGTGGAATGTTTACAATATTTTCAATGTTGCTTGGTGTAATAGTGGCTTCATGGGGGCCTGTTGCAGTTGCAGTGCAAAAAGTAGGGTCACAAATAGAAGCAATATCATGGATGACTGCTGAAGGATTAGCTGTTGCATTAGGAAGCTTTGTTGGACAAAATTATGGAGCCAAAAAGTATTCTAGAATAAATAAAGGATGTAAAATAGCTATAATTGTATCTTCTATACTTGGAATAATGACAACCTTAGTATTGATATTTGCAGGTGGAAGTATTTTTTCTGTTTTTATAGATGAAAGTGAAGCAATAGAAAAAGGAGCTATGTATCTTAAAATATTAGGATACTCTCAATTTTTTATGTGTCTAGAAATAATAACAACAGGAGCTTTTAAAGGATTAGGTAGAACCTATATACCTTCTATAATAGTTACTGTATTGACTGGTGCAAGAGTACCACTAGCTTACTTTATATCTAGACCAGAAATATTAGGATTAAATGGTGTTTGGTGGAGTATAACACTATCAAGTATATTAAAGGGAATATTAATGATAAGTTTATTTATATATTTGCTTAAACTTGGGAAATTATATAAGGTATCTAAATAAAATTTAATTTATATTAAATGTATAGACATTTTGTTTATTTGTATATAAAATTAACTTATCATATAAAAGTTCGAATTGATGAGGAGTGAATTAAATGAAAGAACCAATTTATAAAGTTATAGAAAATCATGTAAGAGAACTAATAAATTCAGATAGTTTGAAAGAAGGGGATTTAATCCCATCTGAAAAGCAATTAAGTGAAGAATTTAATGTGACTAGAATGACTGTAAGGTCAGCATTAAATAATCTAGTTAAGGAAGGTTATATAACTAGGCAAAGAGGTGTAGGAAGTATAGTACTCGCAAATAAAATATACGATAATATATCTTCTGTAAGTGGATTTACTAAGGAGATGGAAAGTAAAGGCTATAAAGTATCTAATATATTGGTATCTCTTGAAATAGTTCAAGCAGATGAAGAATTATCAAGTAAATTGAATATTAGCTTAGGAGAAAATGTATGGGAGATAAAAAGAGTAAGATTGGCAGATGAAACGAGGGTTTCATATATGATTACATATATGCCAGTTAAGTTATTTCCAAATTTAAATAAAATTCATTGTGAAAATTCACTTTATAATTTTGTGGAAGAAGTATGTGGATATAAAATAGCTATGTCAGAGAGAGAAGTACAAGCTGTAATATCAAATGAGGAATGTATGACTAATTTAGAAATTGAAGAACCAGAAGCACTTTTATATATAAATCAAGTTTGTAAGTTGCAAAATAGTGAGGTTTTTGAATACTCACACACATATCATCATGGATATACTTTAACTTTAAGTGCTGTTGTCGAATAAAAATTAAGAAAAAATGAAAAAGTTTTCTTGAAATGTATATACATTTGATATATAATAATATCAAGAAATAAATGTATATACATTTAAAAATAAAATATATACATTAAAATAAAAATTAATAAATAAGGACACTTTAAATGTATAGTTTAAAGATATTATGACTTAAAAAGATACTTAATAAATTCTAATTTGGAGGTAAGAAAATGATAAAAATAATGTTAGCTTGTTCAGCAGGGATGTCAACTAGTTTATTGGTTACAAAAATGGAGAATGCCGCGAAGGAAAACGGTATAGAAGCAAAAATATGGGCTATATCAGAAGTGAACTTAAAAAATGAAATAGAAAATTGTGATGTCTTACTTTTAGGACCTCAAGTTAGATATGTATTAGGAAAAGCAACTGAAATGGCAAAACCATATAATATTCCAGTAGAAGTTATAAATATGATGGATTATGGAAGATGTAATGGGAAAGCTGTCTTAGATAGAGCAGTGGAATTAAATAATTCAAAATAAAGTTGTACTGGAGGATGTAAAATGGAAAAATTCATGTCATTTATGGATAAATATATAGTGCCTGTAGCTGCAAAGGTAGGAGCTCAAAGGCACTTAGTAGCAGTAAGGGATGCATTTATAGCAATGATACCTATAACTATGGTAGGTGCATTGGGAACATTGATAAACAACTTGCCATTAGAAGCATATAAAAATCTGATGGCAAGTATATTTGGAGAAAATTGGAATATGTTTGGAGGAGACCTTTGGTGGGGAGCTATAGGTACGATGGCAGTATTTTTAGTAATAGGTGTTGCCTATTTCCTAGCAAAGTCTTATGAAAGTGATGGATTACAAGCTGGTCTTATAGCACTATCTATCTTTTTTATAATGGCTCCACAAATTGGTAAGATAGTTCCAGAAGGTGGTACTAGCGCAGTTGAAGGATGGGGAATGATACAACAGACTTACTTAGGAACAGCAGCACTATTTTCTTCTATATTAATAGGGTTGTTGTCTGCTGAGATATTTGTAAGATTATCTAAAGTAAAGAAATTAACTATAAAAATGCCAGATGGAGTTCCACCAGCAGTTTCAAGATCATTTGCAAAGTTAATACCAGGAATGTTGACTATAATGATATTTACTGTAATAGGAATATTTATAAAAATGCTTTCAGATGGAAATTTCTTAACAGATATTTTGAATACTTACTTAGGAGCACCACTATCAAATGTAGCTGATAGTTTAGGTTCTACAATGCTTATTGCATTTATAATTCATATACTTTGGACTGTTGGTCTTCATGGCGCAAATATAGCACTTCCTTTTACAGAAACAATACTTATGAAATTAGGTGGAGAAAACGCTGCCTTAGCTCAAGCAGGTGCAACTGAAGGCTATCATGTACTTGCAGGTTCATTCTTTGATGCATTTGTGTATTTAGGTGGTTCAGGAATGGTATTAGGATTAATTGTAGCTTTATTAATAGCAGGAAGAAGACGTAAAGAGATGATATTGTTAGGGGGACCTCCAGCAATATTTAACATAGGAGAACCATTAATATTTGGGCTTCCAATAGTTTTAAATCCTATTTTTATGATTCCATTTGTACTTGCACCAGTAGTATGTAGTGCTGTATCATATTTAGCAATAGATTTTGGATTAGTAGCACCAGTAATTTTACCTAAAATACCTTGGGTAACACCTCCTATATTAGGTGGGGCAATGGCTACAGGTGATTGGACTGGAGGAGCTTTAGCACTATTTAATTTAATATTGTCAATATTAATATATATTCCGTTTGTTATAGCATCTGAAAAAATGGAAGCTAAAAAATTAACAAAAATTGACAACTAGGTAATTTTATTCGACAATAAACAGATAAAGTTCTGTAATATATACTAAATTATAAGTAAGGATGGTATAATGAGATGAAAAATGGGCTAAAAATAGTTACAATTGGAGGAGGTTCAAGTTATACTCCTGAACTTGTAGAAGGTTTTATAAATAGATATAAGGAGCTACCTGTAAAGGAGTTATGGCTTGTAGATATAGAAGATGGAAAAGAAAAACTAGAGATAGTAGGAAATCTAGCTAAAAGAATGGTAAAAAAAGCTGGAATAGATATGAAAATAAATCTTACTTTAGATAGAAGAGAAGCTTTAAAAGACGCAGATTTTGTAACAACACAACTCAGAGTAGGTCTTTTAGATGCAAGAATTAAAGATGAAACTATTCCTTTATCTCATGGAGTTATGGGACAGGAAACTAATGGTGCAGGTGGGTTGTTTAAAGCTCTTCGTACAATACCAGTTATATTTGATATAATAAAAGATGTGGAAGAATTATGTCCAAATGCATGGATGGTGAACTTTACAAATCCAACAGGAATAATAACAGAAGCTGTATTCAAATACACTAACTTTAAAAAATATATAGGTCTATGCAATGTACCAATTCATTTAAAAAATGATGTAGCTAAACTATTCAATGTAGAAAGTGATAGAATAAGTATGGATTTTGCAGGTCTTAATCATATGGTTTATGGTCTTAATGTAGCTTTAGACGGAGAAGATGTTACAAAAGAAGCAATAGATAAATTTGTTAAAGCAGATATAAGTATGCAAAATATAAAGGCAATTGATTTTAATGCTGATTTTATAAAATCTCTAGGTGCTATACCTTGCCCATATCATAGATATTATTATAAAACTAAAGAAATGCTTGAAGATGAGTTAATAGAGTTTAAAGAGGGAAAAGCTAGAGGTCAAGTGGTTAAAGAATTAGAAGAACAATTATTTGAACTATATAAAGATGAAAAGCTAGATATAAAACCACCTCAACTTGAAAAAAGAGGAGGAGCTTATTATAGTGATGCTGCTTGTAATCTAATAAGTTCTATCTACAATGATAAAAAAGACATCCAAGTAGTTAATACATTAAATAATGGCGCTATAAGAGACTTTAAAGATGAGCAGGCGGTAGAAGTAAGTAGTGTAATAACAAAAAATGGACCAAGACCATTAAGTATAGGCTATTTACCAGATTCTGTACATGGGTTAGTAAGTCAAATTAAGTCATTTGAAGTTTTAGCAGCCAAAGCAGCTGTATATGGAGATTATGAATCTGCTTTATTGGCACTTTGTATAAATCCATTGATTCCATCGGATGATTTGGCAAAAACTATATTAGATGAAATGTTAGAAGCTCATAAAGATTATCTTCCTAGATTTAATAGATAGTTTATAGAAAGTAGGTTATGGTATGACTAAAATTATAATAAATGCAGATGACTTTGGATATTGCGAAGCTGTGAATTATGGTATAATATCAGCTCATAATAATGGAATAGTTAAGTCCACATCTATGATGGCAAATATGCCTGGTGTAGAACATGGAGTAAAGCTACTTAAAGAAAATAGAGATTTAAATTGTGGAGTTCATATGACTTTAAGTTGTGGTAGACCATTATTGTCTAACTTAAAAACTATTGTTGATAAAGAAGGTTTTTTTATTAGAAGAATTACAGACGAAATTATTAAAAAAATGGATTATGATGAGATTTATGAAGAACTTTGTGCTCAAATAGAGAGAGTAAAAGGACTTGGAATAGACATATCTCATTTAGATAGTCATCATCATATTCATACTTTAGTAAATTTAAAACCAGTAATAGAGAAAATTGTAAATAAGTATAATCTTCCAATAAGAGGAGGTTTTGAATACGATTTAGAGTATTCAAAAATAGTTCCATTAATAGATAGCTTTTATAAAGAAAATGTGAGTGAAGAGTATTTTACAAAAAATATAGAAGAAATAATGAAGTATGATGTAGTGGATATTATGTCTCACCCAGCTTTTTTAGACGATTATATTTTAAATTCTACATCTTATGCAATTGATAGAACAAAAGAGCATAAAATACTTACATCTAAAAAAGTCAAAGAGTTTTTGAGAGAAAATGGATTAGTCATATCAAGCTATAGAGATATTTAGGAGGTATACAGATGGATGAGAAGATGATAGAAATATCTTTTGGAATAATTGGATTTGCAGGCGATGCAAAAGGTCTAGCTTTTGAAGCTATAAAAGAAGCAAAGAACGGAAATATAGATGAAGCTAGAGAGTGTATTGAAAAGTCAAAAGAGTCAATTCATAAAGCACATAAATTCCAAACTGAATTAATACAAAATGAAGCTAGTGGTAATAAAACTGAAATGAGTGTTATATTGGTTCATGCACAAGACCATTTAATGACATCTATGAACTTTCAACAACTAGCAGAAGAATTTGTAGATTTGTATGAAAGATTGGAAAGCAAGTAGTCTAATTTAACTATTATGAAAGAGTGTTTTTAATAATTTCTATAATTATTAAAAACACTCTTTTTTATTAAAATATGTTAAAAAGTTATAACTTAGCAATTTATTATTCTTTTATTAATGTTCTAAAATTTAGATTTCTCGTAATTGTAAGGTATACTAGTACCTACAACTACATCTTCAATTTTTTCAATAATAAGCCAATCATCCATATTTCCTTGATGGTCGAAATCAAGAGGTGTTATTTCTTGAACATTTTCAAATTCAACTAAGCATAAGCATTTTTTATGCCAACGAACTTTTTGCTTATCAGATAAATTTAGTTTTGGTTGATTTTCATCTAGAACTTTACAAATTTCGTCTTCTGTTAATTTAATATAGTTGTCTACTTTTTTAACAGTAGCTTTTGCAGAAATTCTTGAAGTTCCTTTTTCCATAAAATAAAGTAACTCTCCTTGAAATACTCTGCTATGTGGTATTTTTCTACCAGCAGCACCTCTAATTACCATTGTCTTCGTTCCAGCTAAAATTTTATCTAATACCTTTTCTCCTTTTTTACCTGCATTATCACAATATACTAAATGTACCACGCTTTAAATCCTCCTTACTAAATTACTATTCTGTATCTTGCATTTTATCATTGTTTAACTGAAAAGTCATTCTATTTATTATATTTACATAAAGAACAGATATAAAATTTATTGTTCAATGAAAGAAAACCTTATCTATAGTATATTTAATTAAGATTAATTAGGAATTTTTATCCTTTTGCAAAATAATATTGACTAAAACTAGAAAAATGCTATAATAAATATGTGCTTATGATAATCAATATCATGTAAGTATAATAAACAAGTAGGAGAAATAATCATGAAAAAAATAAAATCATTAGCAATATTTATATCTATTATAACTACGTTAGTACTTGTTACGGCATGTTCAGATAGTAACACAGATAATAAAGAAAAATCAGATACAAGAGTTGTACAAGCTGTTAAGGGAGAGGTGAAGATACCATCAAATCCTAAAAAAATAGTTGATATATCAGGAAGTAGTGAGGAATTGTTAATAGCTGGTCATAAACCTATTGCAACGGCAAATGTAGACTCATATGAAACTGATAAATTGCCAAGTTACATAAGAGAAGAACTTAAAGATGTAAAGATAGTAGGTCACTCTATGATGGATACTATGGATATGGAAGCTATATTAGAAGCAAATCCAGATTTAATAATAATGAGTCAAAGACAAGAAAAAATCTATGACCAATTAAAAGAAATAGCTCCTGTAGTCATGATGAAAGATTATGCAAATGACTGGAGAAGTAAGTTAACTGATGTTTCAAAAATATTTGATAAAGAAGACGAAGCTAAGGATTGGTTACAAAAGTATGATGAAAAAGCTACAAAACTAGGTAAAGAAGTTGTAGAAAAAAATGGAGAAAAAACTTATTTACCAGTATTAGCAAGTTCGGGACAATTTATGGTGTTTAGTGATGGAGGAATTGGAACTCTAATTAATGATGATATGAAATTAGCTAGACCTAAAAATATGCCAAAGCAAGATGGAATAACATTGCCAATGGTAAGTATGGAGGGTCTTACAGATATAGATGCAGACCATATAATTGTGATAGCTACAGAATCAGATAAAAAAGATTTAGAAAATAGTGCTATATGGGCTCAAATGAGAGCAGTAAAAGATGGAAACGTAACAATACTTGATGCAGCTCCATTTTTCAGCCAATCATATAATCCAATTGGAAAAGAGTTGTTATTAGAATCAGTTAAAAATGAATTAACAAAGTAATTCTTAACTTATTAGGTGTGAGATAATGATGTTCATTTTTCACACCTATTTTTAATAAGTTTAAAATCATAAAATACTTAATAAATATATTACTGCACTAGAATTAAAAGGGAAAAGGAGGTAGGATAATTGACTACACTTAGTAAAAAAAATCTGACTTATTCGTTGATATTAATAAGTATAGTTGCACTTGTATTTGGAATTGTATTATCCATAACTATTGGGGCTAAAGATATGAATCTATCGACTGTTATAAGTAGTTTAATAAATATGGAAGATGGAATAAATATGAGAATAGTGAAGGATGTTAGACTTCCAAGGGCAATAGCAGCAGCACTTGTTGGAGGATTTTTAGCAGTTTCAGGTGCTATAATGCAAGGAATAACAAGAAATCCTATAGCTGAACCTTCTGTTATAGGAATTACACAGGGAGCTACATTTGCTATTGCAATATCATTAGTACTTCAACAAAAATTTCCTAAACTTATACATGGGAACTTTAGTGTAATGATATTTGCATTTATTGGAGCAAGTATAAGTGGTTTATTTATATATTTTGTAAGTTCAAAATCAAGGGGAAGAGTTAATAATGTAAAATTAGCTCTTGCAGGGGTAGCTCTTGGGACATTGTTAATTTCTTTGGCCTCTGCAATATCTATGTACTTTAATCTATCTCAGCAATTAAGTTTTTGGATATCAGGAGGACTTGTAGGCGTAACATGGGAAGGGATAAAACTATTATTTATAGTTGGAGGTATTGGATTTATCCTATCTATGATTATGGCCCCAAGAATAACTATCCTAAGTCTTGGAGAAGAAGTGGCAATAGGGTTAGGGCAAAAAACTGACATTGTTAGATTTATATGTATAGTATTAGTAATATTAATGACTGGAGCATCTGTTTCAGTATCAGGTAATATTATTTTTATAGGTCTTATAGTTCCTCAGATAGCTAAAGGAATAGTAGGCTCAGATTATAAGTATATAATACCAAGTTCTTTGGTTCTAGGAGCTGTGCTACTTGTATATACGGATATATTAAGTAGAATGATAAATCCTCCATATGAGACTCCAGTGGGCTCTATAACAGCTCTTATAGGAGTTCCAATATTTATATATCTTGTTAGAAAGGGGAATAAATAGGTGCTATGAAAAATATTATAAAAACAAATTCTAAAACTTTACTTGTTATTTCAATTTTAATGGTACTTATTTTTATTGCTTTTCTAGTTAGTTTAAATTTAGGTTCATTTTCTATAGAACCAATGGATGTCATAAAGACTTTTATAGGACAAGGTCAACGTAATCATGAAATTGCAATATTTAAACTGAGATTGCCAAGGATAATAATAGCTTTATTGGTTGGTTCAGCATTATCAACAGCAGGTGTAATACTTCAAGGAGTTACAAAGAATGATTTGGCTGACTCTGGAATTTTTGGTATAAATTCAGGAGCAGCATTATTTGTAGTAGTTTATATATATCTTATGAATGGTAATGTTTATGAAGGTATGAGTAATCTCACTGTATTTACAATGCCAGTTGTTGCACTTGTAGGAGCTTTGTTTGGAGCATTTTTGATATATTCTCTTGCATGGAAAGGTGGAATAAATTCATCAAGGTTACTACTGATTGGTATAGGTGTAAATATAGCTTTTACTTCAATTTTGACGATATTTCAATTGAAATTTACAACACAAGAATTTAATAGAGTTATGGTATGGACATCAGGTAGCATTTGGGGAACTAGTTGGAAATATGTAATAGCTGTACTTCCATTTATAGTGATTTTTATGGGAATAACTATGTATAAGGCTAAGTATATTGATGTTTTGAACTTAGGTGATGAAGTGTCTACAAGTCTTGGTGTAGATGTGGAGAAGCAAAGAAGAAGACTCATAATATATGCAGTAATTTTATCTGGTGTATCAACATCAGTAGCAGGTAGTATTTCGTTTTTAGGTTTAATAGCACCACACATAGGAAGAAAGATAATAGGTCCAAGACATAAAAGACTAATACCAGTATCAGCGCTGATAGGTACATTATTACTTTTGGTGGCAGACACTATATCTAGAAATCTTCTTGCTCCTATAGAAATACCAGTAGGTATAGTTGTATCCATAATAGGAGTACCATACTTTATTTATTTAATGTTGTCAAATGATTAGGAAAGGGTGTTATTATGAATTGTATAAATACTAAAAATCTAAATGTATCATATGGAAATACCGATATTATAAAAGATTTAAATTTAAATATACCAAAAGGAAAAATAACTACTATAATAGGGGCTAATGGTTGTGGAAAGTCTACAATACTTAAAACAATAGGGAGAATTATTAGCCCTAAAAATGGAAGTATATATATAAATGGAGAAGATATATATAAGAAAAAATCTAAGGAGATAGCGAAAAGTATGGCTGTACTTCCACAAAGCCCTCAAGCTCCTAGCGGGCTTACTGTTTCAGAGCTAATTTCATATGGAAGATTCCCTCATAAAAGTGGATTTGGAAATTCTAGTAGAGAAGACAGAGATATTGTAAATTGGAGCTTAGAAGTTACTGGAATTTCAGAATTTAAGGATAGAAATATGGAAGATTTGTCAGGCGGACAAAGACAAAGAGCATGGATAGCTATGGCTTTGGCACAAGAGACTGATATACTTTTGTTAGATGAGCCTACAACATATTTAGATTTAGCTCATCAATTAGAAATACTAAAATTATTAGAGGAATTAAACAAAAAACAAGGAAGAACTATTGTCATGGTAATACATGAACTTAATAACGCAGCACGATTTGCTGACCACATGATAGGTATTAAGAAAGGTAAGATAGTTTGTCAAGGTAATGCATACGATGTTATGACAAAAGACAATCTGAAGGAGTTGTTTAATATCGATGCAGAGATAGCTACAGACCCAAGGACAAATAAACCAATTTGTATAACTTATGACATGGTATAAATGGTGACAACATGGAAAATCAAGAAGCATTAAGACATGAAAAAATATGGATTTTATTATTTAGATACTCAATACCTGCAATAATAGCTATGATGGTAACATCGCTTTACAATGTAGTAGATAGAGCCTTTATTGGTTCTATGGAAGGAGTTGGGTCTATAGCTATTGCAGGACTTGGTGTAACTATGCCAGTGTTTACACTGATAATAGCTTTTGGAATGTTAGTATCAGTAGGTGCTAGTACAAGCTTGTCTATAAAGCTAGGAGAAAGAAATAAAAAAGAAGCGGAAAAAATATTGGGTAATGCCCTTACACTATCTATAATTATTTCTATAATTATAACTGTATTAGGATTAGTTTTTTTAGAAGACATACTTTTTCTTTTGGGAGCAAGCAAAGATTCAATATCTTATGCAAAAGACTATATGAGTGTTATATTGGTTGGAACTCCATTTAATCTAATTGCATTTTCTTTAAATAATGCAATTAGAGCAGAGGGAAATCCTAAGTTAGCAGCTAGAACAATGATAGTAGGTTGTATACTAAATTTGATATTAGACCCAATATTCATATTTGTGTTTAACTTAGGTATAAAAGGAGCAGCTATAGCAACTGTACTCTGTCAAGTAGTGGTGTTTACTTGGGTAGCCCATTATTTTATAAGAGGAAAATCTAATTTAAAATTAAAAAAATACAATTTAAAATTAGATACAAATATAATAAAAAAAATATTTGCAATAGGTATGACACCATTTGCAATGGAAGTAGCTATAAGTATAACTCATGTATTTACTAATAACTCTCTAAAGGCTTATGGTGGAGATTTAGCTATTGGAGCTATGACAGCTCTTACATCTATTTTATTGATGTTTATGATGCCAGTATTTGGTCTAAATCAAGGTATGCAAACTATAATATCATATAATTATGGAGCAAAGCAATTTGAACGTGCAAAGAAAACCTTAATATTGTCTATCATAGTATCTATAGTTATATTATCTTTTGGATTTTTAGTAGTGCAGGTATACCCTGAAGTATTTGTTGGCATATTCAATAAAGATTCAAATCTAATGGAAATAGCTGTAAGAGGTATAAATATAAATTTAATCACCTTACCTATAATGGGGATTTCTATTGTTGGGCCTGTGTATTTTCAATGTGTGAGTAAAGTTAAACATTCTATGTTTTTGACTCTTTTGAGACAGTTTATCTTATTTATACCATTAATTATTGTACTTCCAATTCGATTTAATTTAGATGGAGTTTGGTTAGCACAGCCAATTGCAGATTTTATTGCTATGATAATTGTATTATTGTTCTTAAGACGAGAATTTAAGATGAATCAAGCATAAAATGTTGAAAAATAAAAAGTCCTGTCTCAAAATGATTAAAATCATTTTATAGAGACAGGATATTATTTTACAGCATCGTTTGTATTGACTTCATCTAGTGTTTTTCCAAAAGTCATTTTTTCAAATATTTCTTGAGGTATAGGTTTAGAAAAAACATATCCTTGTATCATATCACAATTAATTTTCTTTAGATATTCCATCTGTAAGATTGTTTCAACACCCTCTGATACACTATTCATATTTAATTTTTTTGCTAGCTCAACTACAGATTCTATTACATAATTTTCAGATACATTATCTGCGTTGGGAGAACTAAAAAATGCTCGGTCAAGTTTTAGAGTATCAACTTTTATTTCTTTTAGCATGTTAAGTGAAGAATATCCACTTCCAAAATCATCTAGTGAACATTGAAAACCTTCCTCATGGATTTGGTCTATTACATTGAGTAACATTTGTAAGTTATCAAAGATGAGTGTCTCAGTTAATTCGATTTCCAAAAGTTTAGCAGGGACATCGTATTTATCACGAATTGTTTTGTATTTTTCTAAAAAATCTTTATTATTTAAATGAGCACGTGAAAAATTAACTGAAATAGGTATTGGAGTTTCCCCATTATCTATCCATTTTCGTATCATGGCACACGATTTTTCAAACACATAATGGTCAAGTTTGATGATGAAGCCATTTTTTTCAAAAAAAGGAATAAAATCATTTGGTGGAATAAGACCTCTATCTGGGTCTTGCCATCGCACTAATGCTTCTGCACCTACAATATTATTGTTTTTAAGGTTTACTTTAGGTTAGAGATAGACTACAAATTCATTATTATCTAATGCTTCTTCCATTCTATTTTCCATTTCTTTTTCTTTAAGCATTCTCAAACGTTCTAAATCACTATAAAATACACATGTGTAAAGTGGATGAGTTACAGTATTTCCTTTAATGTTTTTTCGTGCTACATTTGCACGGTCTTGAATTGATACTAGTGGTATATTTGGGTCATCAATTTTATAGACACCTATGGAAAGAGCTATAAAATATTTACATTCTTTATCTTTGTTGAAACTGTTAATATCATTTGTAATATTTTCTATGTACTTAAGAATTTCTTTTTGTGAAATAGTTTTAATAAGAATATTAAACTGGTCATTAGAAACTCTACAAAGTAATTCTTCTCGTTCCAAATAATTAGCAATTACATCATGTATATATTTTAATGTTTTATCTCCAGCATCACTACCAAAAGAATCATTAATAAGTTTGAATTTATTAATATTTATAGATACTAATGAATAGGTTCCTGCTGAAGTTGATTCTATGATTGCTTTAGCTTCCATATCAAAACGTGCCTTACTATAGCCTTTAGTTACAGGGTCTACATAGGCGATTTTTATAAGTTGTTCTCTATTTTTGCGATTTATAAATATAATTAATATGATAAGTAATAAAAATAATATAATAATTAAAATGTTGATAAAGACTGCTTTTTTTAGAAGTAAATCAAACTGTGCATTTGCTACTTTTACTGGAACAATTGAAAGTAGATATAGGTTTTCCTCTTCCAGAGGAACATAGTGCATAGCTTTATAAATACCATCATCCAATGTAAAGTACATAGAACCTTTTTTGTTCTCTTTTAAATTTGTCTTCATTTCTCTAAGAGTATCTTTACCAGTATAGCTTCCATGTTTTTTAATTGTGTCAAAAAAGTTTACAACATTTTTTGGTGCGTTTTTGTTGTCTGAACTTACAATGAAATTTCCATTTTTGTCAATGATTTGAGAAAATCCTTCACCACCAAAACTCTCCACGCTTAGTAACATTCTCATAGTATCAAGAGTATTCCAAGCAGTAATAGCTCCAGTTATTTTATCATCTTCATAAAGTGGTACAGAATATAAAATTCCATATATACCAGATTGAGATTTGATTGGAGTAATTGTCTCCTCACCTTGAAGCGCTTTTCTATAAAAATACTGCTCTTTAACATTACCTGTACTTTCATCAGTGCCTATAAAATTCCCACTAGAATCAGCAACACCTAACCAATCAAACTTCAGTAATTCTGATTTTTTAGATAAATATTCAGTGACATTTTTATTGTTATCACTAAACTGAAAGTAAGTATCTCCTATAGAGTATAATATTTTAAATATACTTTTACATTTTTCATTAATTGTAGTGGAGACACTCTCTGAGATTTCTGTAAGATACCGCTCTGTTTCACGATGAGTTACTTTACGCAGTGTCATAACAAAAGAAACACAAACTAAGGACACAATTATAAGAAGTGTTAGCAATAGGGTAATTATTATTTTTTTATTTTGTACGCTTTTAGTATACATTTTTTATGTTCCATCCTCCATCCTTTATTGGCTTACAAAGAAGACTCCTCTCAGACATATTATACCAAATATTTCTATCTGTGAAGGTACTAAATTTTATCTTTACGTCTATTCTTATGTAAATTATTTTAAAAAGTAGAGAAGCTATTCTTATAATTTATACTGGAATTTAATTAAATAATATTGTTATGAATTAGAATATTTTATAAATAAAAAAAGAACTGTTTTCAAAATTATTTTAACTATTTTGATACAGTCCTTTTTGAGGTTGAAAAAACATTTATAAAGGATTTTTAATTTATAGTATATGTATAAATATTGAATTCATAAAACAATACCTTATATTTATTACAAACTAGAAAGTAGATGCAATTCTGTAAATACCAAATTCTCTATGGCCAAGGCTTTCAGCTTTAGTTTGTTTACCATTACATACTTCCACTATTTCATCGAATATTTCTTTACCTATATCTTTAATTTTAGCGCCCTCTGTTATAATCCTACCTGCATTTATATCGATATTATCTATCATTTTATTGTATGTATCACTGTTTCCAGTAATTTTAATAACTGGCGAAATTGGGCTTCCTGTTGGAGTACCTCTACCAGTTGAGAAGATTACAATCTGTGCACCACCTGCCACCATACCAGTGATAGAATCTATATCTTGACCTGGAGTATCCATAAAATATAAACCTTTTTTATCTGAAGGTAAAATCTCAGCATATTCAAGAGCACCCTTGAATGGTTTGTTCCCTGCTTTATACATACAGCCAAGTGATTTTTCTTCAATTGTTGATAATCCACCAGCTTTATTACCTGGAGTAGGTTGACCACTACGTAAATCTTCTCCCATAGTAATTGCTCTTTTTTCTACATCATTTACAAATTTAAGAAATTTTTCTTTCATGTTTTCATCTTCAAAGCGAGTAGCCAATAAATGTTCTGCACCAATTACTTCTGTAGTCTCACTTAATATACTACTGCCACCCTCATCTATAAGAAGATTTGATGCAATTCCTATTGAAGGGTTTGATGCAATTCCACTTGTTGGGTCAGAACCACCACATTCAAGTGCCAATGTAATTTCGCTCATATCAAATTCAACTCTTACTTCTTTTGATATTTCACGAGCCATTTGACTTGCTATTTCAGCACCTTTAGCTATTGCTTTTAGTGTTCCACCACATTCTTGTATAACAACATAGTCGACTTTTTTTCCTGTTGTAGATATTTCAGATGCTAAATCTTTTGCTTGAATACCATCACATCCAAGTCCAACTACTAAAACAGCAGCTACATTAGGGTTTTTACCAAATCCTATCAATGTTTTTTCTGTAAGCTCTATATCAGAGCCAATTTGACAACATCCATGTTGGTGTGGGATAGCTATTGCTCCAGGAACAAGTGCTGCAACTCTTGTAGCTGTCTCACTTGAACAGACAGATGTTGGAATAACTAAAATATGATTACGAATACCATATTGTCCATTTTCTCTTAAATAACCCATTAATTTCATTTTTATTACCTCCTATTTTTTATCTCCGCGACCACGCGTACTTTCAATATTATGTACATGAACATAGTCACCAGTTTTTATGTCAACTGTTGCAATTCCTATAATCTCTCCATATTTATAAACAACATCACCTTTTTTCACATCTTCTGTAGCCATTTTATGAAAAACAGGAATATTATCATTTACTATATAAGATTTTCCATCAATTGAAACTTTTTCACCTTTAACTAAAGGTCTAACACATGTAACTAGATTGTCTTTTTCATTTGCATGAATAATTGCATTCATATTTTTACCTCCTAAAAATATTAGTTTACTTCTATGTTTTTATTTGTTTTAAAAATAGCTTTTTTTCTTTTTTCTCTTTTATCCAAATAGGAGACGAGCATTGGACAGCATATTGCTGTAACAATGATAGCTGCAGCAACTTGTACTGTTGAAACAGCCGCAATTGTAGCAAGTGTAGGGTCAATAGCGGCTAAAGCTTCAGGAGTACCAGCCGCATTACCTGCTGTCGTACCAGTAGCTGCACCTACTGCTGGATGTTCTGCACGTATAAGTTTCATTACAAAATATCCACCCATACCTGTTATTAGAGTTACAGCAAGACCTAGTATAACTCCAGGGAATCCAGCAGTTATAATTTGGTTAAAGTTTAATGCAGCTCCTAAAGGAAAAGCAAAGAAAGGTATTAACAATGTTGTACCAGGTGCAAGAAATTCTCGTATATCTTCATCGAGATTACCAAGTATAAATCCAAGTAATATTGGTATGAGTGCTGCAAATAAAGCTACTATAGGCACATTTGCAAGTCCAGTTACTCCAAAGGCAAGCATCGTAAAAAATGGACCATCATTTAGAGATAAGATAGATATCGCACCAACATCTGTAGAATCTCCATATTCACCAGCAAGAGCAGCAAATAGACCTCCATTTGAATTAGTCATAGTAGCAACTATAGCAAGAGGTGTAATACCAATTATGCCTTTAGGCCCAATGAATTTACTAACAATAATACCTAGTACTGCACCAATTACAAATTTTGTTGCCGTGAGTACTATGCCCTTAGTCAAAGGTTTGCCTGCTTGTCTTATGTTGATTTGAGCGCCATTACATAGACAAAATAGAGCAAGTATACTCATTGCACCAGTTTTAAATAAGGAAGTTGTAAATCCTCCAATTTCAAGAGCCTGTGGACATACTGTATTAAATAGTGCTCCCAATAGCAGGGGACAGACCATAAGTCCTCCTGGTATCTTTTTCACCGATTTTAAGATATGCATCTAGTATCACTCCTTTTAATTTTTATATAAGTATTTAAAAGCAATTACTATGCCAATAGAGGTGTTATATAGTTTTTATTTTTATAAGTATTTTTAATATTCGTGTAAAATACTGTAGATTGCTTAGATTAAAAAAATTATATAGAAAAATGTAGCGAAAAAAATAATCTATTTATTATGTAGTAGAATTTTAAATAGAAATAAAGAAACGTTTCATGTATTAAAATTAAACATAAAACGTTTCGATATATTATATATGTATTATTTTTAAACATTACTTTCAATTTCTTTTAACTTTCTCCATAGGGTAGAGCGAGTGATTTTTAGTATTTCACAAGTTTTTGTAGTGTTTCTATTATTTTCATTATAGACTTTATAGATATATTTCTTTTCTAGTGTTTTTAAGTCTAAGTTATTACATTTAAAATCAGCCTTATCTGTATCATTTATAGTATTTGCATATTCACTATTGTATTTTTCTGATAAAATTGAATCAAATGATTCTATAATAACAGCTCTCTCGATTATTCCTTCTAATTCTCTTATATTTCCTTCATATTCTTTTTCAAGAAGAGCTTGTCTGATATTTGGAGTGATAATTAAAGGTATCTTATTGTATTTAGCTGAATATTTTTTTATGAAAAATTCTGATAATTTTATGATGTCTTCTTTTCTCTCCTTGAGTGAAGGAAGATACAATGTTAATATATTTATTCTAAAGTAAAGGTCTCGTCTAAATAAACCATCACGCATCATATCTTTTAAGTCTTTATTTGAGGCACAAATTATTTTTACATCTATGGGAATAACTTTATCACCACCAATTCTCATAATTTGCTTTTCTTGCAAGACTCTTAATAATCTTCCTTGAAGTTCAATTGGAATTTCACTTATTTCATCGAGAAAGATTGTTCCTTCATGTGCCAATTCAAATACACCTGTTTTTCCTTTTTTTCTTGCTCCTGTGAATGAACCCTCCTCATATCCAAAGAACTCACTTTCTATTAAAGATGGAGGTATTGCAGCACAGTTTACAGCAACAAAAGGAGCATTTTTACGTTTGCTATAATTATGAATACTTTGACAAAATAACTCTTTGCCAACACCAGATTCTCCTGTAATAATCATTGGAGTATCATAGCAAGCATATTTTTTTGCAACTTCTATACAGTCTTTTGTTTTTTCACTTGCATAGATTATATCATCAAATGTGTATTTAGCAGATAGACCTTTGTTTAATAGACTTCTTCTTATTGTATGTTCAAATGAACTTATTTCCTTACTGTCTTGAAATGTAGAAACTGCTCCTTGAATTTGACCATCAACGATAATTGGAACTCTATTTGTAATGA
Organism: Clostridioides sp. ES-S-0001-03; assembly: GCF_020676075.1. NCBI lineage: Bacteria > Bacillati > Bacillota > Clostridia > Peptostreptococcales > Peptostreptococcaceae > Clostridioides > Clostridioides sp. ES-S-0001-03. Next base: position 506,660 of record NZ_JACVWJ010000001.1, read on the forward strand.
TTTTTGTACTTCCTATATTCTGTATTTCACCAATTTGTGGTTCCATGGTTTCAACTACTTGAGGTAAAACTGTGTTTGGAATAACATCTATAACATTATGATAAAGTGCATTTTCTTTTTTTATACCAAATATTTTTTCAGCACTCTTATTAAATAATGTGATTTTAAAATTTTTATCAACTGTTATTATTCCATCATGTACAAAATCTGTCATAGCTTCTATCTGTAATCTTCTTTTTTGCTCATCTTTAGTTGCGTCGAGTATTTGTTCAGCTTGTTGAATGGCTCTAAGTATGTTTTCTTCTCTAGATTCAATTAATATTCCCTTACAATTAAGTCTTTCAACAATATGTGCAACAGTAGTATCACCTATATATGTATTGATGCCTTTTTTTCTATATTTTTCTATAGCATCATAAATTTCTTCTTCCTTTTCAATTTCAATCATCGTTATTTTCTTATTCAATATTTCTTCTATAATATCAAAGCCATATATAACATTATTAAATCCAATTATCCCAAATGGTTCATTTGAATTTTTAACTTCCTTATAGCTTTCTATAATATCATAAGCATCTACTTTAATCTCAACTATAGGTATGTTATATGTTTCTTTTAACATATTGTAAGTTCCACCTCTACTTATGATAATTCTAGTACCATGGTTAATACTTTTTTCGGCAAGTGGTATTCCTTCTTTTAAATTACCAAATACAACATCAATGTTTGTATACTTATATTTTTTTACTATGTGAATCGATTTTTCATAGGTTCCTTTAGTAGGAGCAATAACAAGTATTTCTTTCATAATAATTCCTCCATATTTCATCAAATAAACTTAAAGATTATTATCATAACTAAATTTTATCAGTGATATTTTAATATTTTACTTTATATTTAATTCTAAATAAAGTATTTTTAAATAAATTATTATAAAAGACTGCCTAAAAATAAGATTTTAGAATTCTAAAGTTTTTTAGTACAGTCTTTTAATATATAATAACATCTATTTGTCAAATCTATTTACCTTAAATAATCTCATATTTTTATCTTCTTCTCCAAGGTATAGCTTACTAAGCATTATACCTCCTAATATTGCAAAAAGTATTCCATTAGCTCCATAGCCTAAACAGTACCATAAGTTATGGTTTTTGTTATCAGGTCCAATAAAACCTAAGTTATCTAAAGTAGAAGCAAAGCAACCACAATACTTGTACTCAATTTGTATATCTTTTATATCCTTAAACATGCCCTTTAGCCTTTGTTCTAAAATATCATATTTTTTATTTGCTAAAGCCTCATCTTCTATATCACTAAAGTCTACATCTTCGCCACCTATAATCAATCTATTATCTTTAGTGGTTCTTAGATAATTATATGGGTCACAATTGTCTCTAATCAAAATATTGTCTTTCCAAGAATCAATATCTTTAAGTGGTTTTGTAGCTATATTAAAGGTATTAGATTTAGTTGCAAAATTTCTATTTGTAAATAAACTTGTATTATATCCTGTAGCTACAATTAGTTTTTTACCATAAACTTTATAACCATAAGACACTTCAGCTGTTACTTTATCATTTGAAAAGTCTATTTTTTTTACTTCTGTATTTTCATATACTTCAAGACCTTTTTTTAGACTTACATCAATGAGATGCTGACTATATTTATATGGGTCTAGTTCTCGTCCACCATTTTTTGCTATCAATCCTGACTTTAAATCAAAACCAAAAGGATTTGTAGATTCATCAATATACTCAACATCAAATCCATTTTCTTTTCTTAAATCATATTCTTCTTTTATAGCTTTTATTTCAAGTTTATTGGCAGTGTAAAGTAAAGTATCTCTTTTTGCATAATCACACTTATTTCCATGCAATTCTATAAATTTATCTAACTCTTCAAGTGCTGATACACAAAGATTATAAGCTTTTAAGGCATCAGTTAGAGTCATTACTTCTGTCAAATCTATCAAATTGTCATCCAATTCATACTGTAAAAGTGATGTGGTTACACTAGTACTTCCATGCGCAATCCTTCCTTTTTCAAGGATAACTGATTTTATATTATTTTTAGCTAAATAGTATGCACAAATGCATCCTGTTACGCCGCCTCCAACGATTATAACATCTGTATCAATATCATCAGTAAGGTATGGAAATTGTCTTGGAATTTTATTTATACTGGTAAAAATAGGTTTACCTTTTACATATTCTTGATTCATATATTTCACTCCTAAAATTTATTATGTATAATATTATTTTCTATAGTAAATAATATTATACATTTTAATTTCTTATATAAATGGGTATGTATAAATAAAAATGTGATAACATTTTAGTGTAAAACATATGTATAATATATTCATAAGCAATTTGGTATATAATGATGATTAACAAGTAAAAAAGATTGAATAAAAGTTAAATAAAAATTTAAAATAGGAGGTAAATTTATGCTTTCAAAAGATATTGCTTCAAAGGTATTAGAAAAGTGTCTAGTTACTGGAGGAGATTTTGCTGAGATTTTTGAAGAAGACACTATAAATAATTCTATTGGCTTAATAGATAATAAAGTAGAAAATGCAATAGGTGGAAGAACCTATGGTATAGGAATAAGAATATTTAAAGGGTTAAAGAGTATATATGCTTATACAAGTGACAATTCATTAAATAGTTTGTTGGATGTAGCGTATAAAGCTGCTGTTGCATTAGGTAAATTGGAAGATGGAAAAAGTGTAATATTAAATGACAGTATTAAAATAAATAACATACATAATATAAAAATTTATCCAAATTCAATAGGTAATAGAGATAAAGTAAATGTTATGAAGGTTGCATATAAGAGTGCAAAAGAATTTAGTAGTGATATATCTCAAGTAAGTGTTAGCTATTCAGATAAAGACCAAAAAATATTAATTGCAAACACTGAAGGTATATATGTTGAAGATAGAAGAATAAGAACCAGACTGGGAATAAGTTCAATTGCATCTAAAGGTAATGAAAATCAAACTGGATTTGAAGGACCTGGAGGTTGTAAAGGATTTGAAATATTTGAAGATATAGACCCAGAATACTATGCAAAAGAATCAGCTAGAGTAGCACATACTATGTTGCATGCTAAAAATTGTCCAGCAGGTAATATGATGGTAGCAATAGATAATGGCTTTGGTGGAGTAATATTTCATGAAGCTTGTGGACATTCTTTAGAAGCTACATCAGTTGCAAAGGGAAACTCCGTATTTGCAGATAAATTAGGTCAGCAAATTGCATCTACGAAGATTACAGCTATAGATGATGGTACAATACCAAATTACTGGGGCTCTATGAATATAGATGATGAGGGAAATCCAGCTCAAAAAAATATACTGATTGAAAATGGGATTTTGAAGTCTTATATGATAGACAAACTTAATGGTAGACGAATGGGAATGAATCCTACAGGAAGTTCTCGTAGACAGAATTATAAATTTGCTCCTACTTCGAGAATGACTAATACTTATATTGCTGCTGGAGAAGATAAACCAGAAGACATTATAAAGTCAATACCAGATGGACTTTATGCTAAAAAAATGGGTGGTGGGTCTGTAAACCCTGTAACAGGAGAGTTTAATTTTGCAGTTTCAGAAGGTTACTTGATAAAAAATGGAGAAATACAAGAGCCAGTTAGAGGTGCTAGTTTAATTGGAAAAGGTAGTGATGTACTTATGAATATAGATATGGTTGGTGATAACTTAAAACAAGCTCAGGGTATGTGTGGTTCATCATCAGGAAGTATACCAACTAATGTAGGTCAACCTATGATAAGGGTAAAAGAAATTACTGTAGGTGGAAGATAGGAGGGATAATTGTGGAACTTAAAAGTTTTAAGGATATATTATTTAAAAAAGCTCTAAGTGAAGGATTTGAAGAATGTGAAGTGTATTATTCCACAGGGGAAAATTTAAGTATAAATATATATGAAGGAGAAGTTGAGAAATACAATCTTGATAAGTCTTTTGGTTTATCTTTTAGAGGTAAGGTAAATGGAAAGGTAGGTTATTCTTATACAGAAATTTTAGATGATAAAGCTGTTGATATGTTGATAAAAAATGTAAAAGATGGGGTAAGAGCTATCGAAAATGAAGATGTACAATTTATATATGAAGGCGATAAGCACTATAATGATGTAAAGACTTATTCTAAAGAGTTAGAAAATTTAGAAGCAGATAAGTTGATTGATTTAGCTCTAGAAATGGAAAGAGAGACTAAAGCTTATTCAGATAAGGTAGTAAATTTATCTAGATGCACTATATCTTATTCTGTATCAAGTAATGGTATATATAATACTAAAGGTCTTGATTTAAGTAATAAAACTAATATGCTTATAGGGTTTGTAGTTCCTATAATAGAAGACAATGGACAAAAGTATGATGGAGTGGGATATAATATAGCAAATTCTATTGAAGAAATAAAGCCTTGTGAGATAGCAAAGCTTGGAGTTGAAAATGCTTTATCTAAAATAGGTGGAAAGAGTATACCATCAGGCAAATATAAAACTATATTGTTTAATGAAGCAATGGTATCTTTACTTAGTACATTTTCTGGAATATTTAATGCTGATTCAGCCCAAAAAGGATTATCTTTGTTGAAAGATAGAGAGGGAGATATGATAGCATCTCCTATAGTTACAATAGTTGATGACCCACTTTTAGAAAATGGTATGGCATCTACTCCTTTCGATGATGAGGGAGTAGCTACATTTAAAAAAGAAGTTGTTTCAAATGGAAAGCTTATAACTTTACTTCATAACTTAAAGACAGCCAATAAGGCAAATATAAAGACTACAGGAAATGGAATAAAATCTTCATATTCATCACCTATAAGCATATATCCCACTAATTTTTATATAGAGAAAGGAGATAAATCTCTAGATGAAATTATGAATGATATAGGTGAAGGATTGATGGTTACTAGTTTTGCAGGTCTTCATTCAGGGGCAAATTCAGTAACAGGAGATTTTTCTTTAGCAGCTAAAGGTTTTTATATTAAAGATGGTAAAAAAGCATTTCCAGTAGAGCAAATTACAGTAGCTGGTAATTACTTCGATTTATTAAAAGATATTGAAGTTATAGGAGACGATTTAGAATTTCCAATGAGTAGTATAGGTTCACCTTCAGTTGTTATTAAAGAGTTATCAGTAGCAGGAAAAGATGAATAGATACAGAAAATAATTGCACAAATATAAAGGTAAATATAAATCCATGTTAATTTTTATTAGCATGGATTTTTTATTAATTTAAGTTATTTATTAAACCCTAACTATCCTAATAAAGTTATATGTCAAAGCTTTGATGAATACAATTAATATCATATGCTAATTTTAAAGGAGGATGTATTATGAGTGATGCACATTACGATATGCACAAGAGAAAGGGCTACTCAAGTGATGAGCCGTATCCAGAAATAAAAGTTTTAGGGGCGAATAAGTATTATGCAGAGCTATTAATGGATGATTATTCTGGTGTAGCGAGTGAATTTACAAGTGTAACCCAGTACTTATACCATGACTTTGATTTAGATGAAAATTATAGAGAACTGAGTGAAATGTGGATAAATATATCTATAACAGAAATGTTACATATGGAGATATTAGCAAAGACTATAAGATTATTGGGTGGAAATCCTATATATAGAGGTTCGACAAGTTCTTGTGGTGCATATTGGAATGGTGGTTTTGTATTTTATGGAGATTCTATTTGTAGTAGATTAAAATCGGATTTACATTTAGAGTATGTGGCTATTGAGAATTATTACAAGGATATAAGTATTATTGAAGACCCTTATATAAAAGCTATATTAAATAGAATAATTTTAGATGAAAAGGTCCATGTAGGTTTGTTTAAAAAAGCAATAGAAAAGTATTGCAGATAAACTCGAAAGTTTATTTATTCATCATTTTATTCATATATATAAAATGACTATCATACATTTTCTTGAAGGGAGTTGCTATTGATATGTATTATGTATATGTAAATGATATAAATATAGCAGTTTATGATTTAAATCCGAGTGCTAAAAAAACAGTACTTTTTATACATGGCTGGCCATTAGGACATAAGATATTTGAATATCAAACAAATATATTACCAAAACTCGGATATAGAACCGTTTCAATTGATTTAAGAGGGTTTGGTAAGTCTGCTGCAACATCAGGAGGGTATAATTATAGTCAATTAGCAGATGATATTTATAAGGTGGTACATGCCATTGGATTAAGGGATTTTACCCTTGTTGGTTTTTCAATGGGAGGAGCAATTGTACTTAGATATATGAGTCTGTTTCATGGCTATGGAGTATCAAAATTAGCATTACTTGCTGCTGCTGCACCATCGTTTGTACAAAGACCTCCAGAGTTTCCATATGGTATGACACGTGAGGATGTTAATAAACTGATAGCTCAGGCATGTACTGATAGACCAGAAATGGTAAGTAATTTTGGAGAAAAAGTGTTTGCATCGAATCCATCAGAAAGCTTTAGAAGGTGGTTTAACGACATTGGTTTTAGTGCATCAGGTATTGGAACTATTGGAACAGCTGTATCTTTAAGAGATGAAAAATTGTTTAATGATTTAAAATGTGTAAGAGTGCCTACTGGTATATTTCATGGGAAATTAGACCAAGTATGCCCATATGAATTTGCAGTTTTTATGAATGAAAAAATAGAGGATTCAACTTTATATACTTTTGAGTATAGCGGTCATGCAATATTCTATGATGAACTTAAACTATTTAATCAAGAATTCTTGCAGTTTTTAGAGGAATAGAAATATCTTATTAATAATTAAAAATATGGTGATATTATATAAAATGGTATAGATTAAATTCTATACCATTTTATTTTTGAGTAGAAAATATTACCAAATAGTATAAAATATGATTTTTAAGATTTAAAATTTTTTTAAAAAGTGCTACAATAGACCAAATTATTAGTTTCTATATTAACTAAACAGGAGGTGATGGTATGAAAAAACATAATATTTTATTTGTATCAACTGATGACAAAATAAATATAGATATCTCAAAACAATTAGAAAATATATTTGGAGAATTTTGTAATATAGATAATTTAGTCTATATGGATAGCATAAATATTGAACTATTAAAGTATGAACTTATAGTGTGTTCAGATAATGAGATAAAAGAGCATATACACAATAATATCGATAAAAATATACCTATTGTAATAGTACATCGTACAATAAATATTGAAAATATAAACCAGATAATAAGTATAGAAAATGATTCTGAAGTTATGGTTATAGATGATTATAAAGAGTCAGCAGATGAAACAGCCAAGATAATTAGAAAATTAGGATTAATTCATATTAATTTAATACCATATTATCCAGGATGTGATAAGTCTAAATGTGAGATTGGAATTATTACAGGAAGTAGAAATAGAGTACCACAGAACTTAAAGCAAATAATAGATATAGGTGCTAAAATAATAGATATAAATACAGTTATAGAAATCTTTACAAAACTTAATATATCTATAGATAAATTACATATTATCAAAGAAAAATATAATGAAGACACAGTAAGTGGATATAGATACTATACAACTATGAATAAAACTATGAAGAGTTTTTTGGAGATTATCGATGAAGGGATTGCTTCTATTGATAAATTAGGGAAGTTTATATATTGCAATAAAGTATTTTCTAATCTAGTTGGAGTAGACCAAAATCAGATTATATCTAATAATTTTATGGATTTATTTAGTGATAAAATTATCAAAAAAATATTTTTTCAAGAGGATGAAGTCAGTGATGAAGTAGTAAGCCTAAATAACAAAAAACTCATAATTAATAAAGTAAATGTGTATGAAAATAATGAGCGAATAAAAAGTATTATAAGCATTAAAGATATAAGTGCAATTCAGATGCTTGAGGATAAGATTCAAAATAAATTTCAGACAAAGGGATTTGTATCAAAGTACACATTTGAGAATGTTGTAGGTGAGACTAAAATAATAAAAGAAAAAATTAATATCGCAAGAAAGATAGCATCTACAGATTTTTCTGTGTTGATACTTGGAGAAAATGGAACAGGAAAGGAAATATTTGCTCAGGCAATACATAATGAATCTCTAAGAAAAGACAAGCCGTTTGTTGCAGTTAATCTATCTTCTTTGTCAGATACACTTATTGAAAGTGAGCTTTTTGGCTATGAAGAAGGAAGTTTCACAGGTGCGATAAAAGGCGGAAAAATAGGGATATTTGAAAGAGCGCATACAGGAACAATTTTTTTAGATGAGATAGGTGATATATCTCTAGAGGTACAGCAAAGATTGTTGAGAGTCTTACAAGAAAAAGAAGTTATGAGAATGGGTGGAAGTAAAATTATACCAGTAGATGTTAGGATTATAGCTGCTACAAATAAGGATTTAAAGAAAAAAATTAAAGAAGGTTCTTTTAGGGAAGATTTGTATTATAGGATTAATGTATTACATATAGAAATACCAAGGCTTAGAGAGCGTAAGGAAGATATACCTCTTATAAGTAAGTATTTTTTGGATGAAATAAATAGTAATAAATGTTTTACAGAAAAATCAATGCAAGTATTAAAATTGTATGAGTGGCCAGGTAATGTAAGGGAGCTTAAGAATTTGATTTATTATATTGACACTATAGTGGAGGAAGATAGAGTAGACTATGAGCATTTGCCAGAACAATTTAAATTTGAAAATAACAATACTTTAGTTAATGAAAATTTTGATTCAATTATATTGGATTTCAAACAATCAAATTTCTTTAATGAAAGTATTTGTATATTGATGAGTATAGAAACTTGGAATAATAAAAATATATCATTAGGAAGAAATAAATTACAAGAAATCTTAAAAGAAAAAAGTATGACATTAAGTGTAGACCAAATTAGAAAAAGAATAGATAAATTAAAAAATCATGGATTGCTGTCATCTGGAGTAAAAAAACAAGGGAGTTTTATAACTGATGAAGGAAAGAATTTTATATCATATATAAAATTTAAGGGGGAAATATAGGGGGATATAAATGTAAAATCCCCTAAAAACTCCCTATAATAATCTTAAATAAGTAAAATTATTTTAAATATTGAGATAATTTTAAAAATATTAAATTAAAAATAAAAAATATTATTTCTAATAAACAGTAGTAAATCATCACTTTACTACTGTTTTTATTTTTGAAAGATTTAGTATGCAATTAAAATTTATATTTTGGCATATCAATTGCTACATAGTGAAAATATAAAAAATTGTAGAATTTGGAGGATATTGTTATGAAGTCAGCTTATAAAGGCTATGAAGCTTATAGTTATTTAGAAAAGGGAAAAGATATCTCATCTATTGAGATGTGTAAAGGAGATAAGAGAGTAAAAGAATACCTTATCGAGTTAGATGATATTCAAGAAGCTAAGGTTAAAAATATAGTGGATGACAAAATATTTATATCACTACATGAACATCCAGTTTTATTTCCAGAACACTTAGAAAGAGATATATTTGAATACAATAGAGAGGGTAAACAAAGATGTGCTTATGAAGCATTATCAAGAGGATATTACGATGCTATATTTGATAATTTAATGGATGGTGTATGTACAATAACATCAAGCTCAGGATGGAAGTGGGATGATATATTAATAGATTTAGGTATGAGATTATGTGACTTAGCACACCAAGATTTTGTTATAAAGTGTGAAAAAGTAGAAGATATATACAGAGCAAAAAAAGAAGGAAAAGTGGCCTTGATACCTACTTTAGAAGGAGCTGCACCAATAGAAAATGAACTTGATAGAATAGATATTTTGTATGGATTTGGCATAAGGTTAATGGGTATAACATACAGTGAATCTAATGCATTGGGTTCAGGATTGAAAGAAGAAAAAGATGGTGGACTTACGAATTTTGGTAGAAAAGCTGTTGAAAGAATGAATAAGATTGGAATGGCAATAGATTGCTCTCATGTTGGAGTTCAAACGACACTTGATGTTATAGAACACAGTAAGGACCCAATAATATTGAGTCATGTTGGGGCAAGAAGTCTGTGGAACACAAAGAGATTAACGCCAGATGAAGTACTAATAGCATGTGCGAAAAAGGGTGGGGTTATAGGTGTAGAAGCAGCACCACATACTACAATAACTGAAAAAAACAAAGAACATTCAATAGAGTCATTTATGGAACATTTTGAGTATATTAAAAATCTAGTAGGGATAGACCATGTGGCTTTTGGACCAGATACAGTATACGGTGACCATGTTAAATTACATTCAGTGTTAGCTGCTAAATTTGATATTAAAAAAATAACTGGGACAAAGGAGCATCCTAAAGTAGAGTATGTAAAAGGTCTTGAAAATCCAACTGAAACTTCAAAAAATATTGTCAGATATTTAGTAAAACATGGATATAGTGATGAGGAAATAGAAAAGGTGTTGGGTGGAAACATACTTAGAGTATTGAATAAGGTTTGGAAATAAGGCTTAAATGTTTTAATAAAATTTGAGGATTTATAGGGAGGTTTTTTGCAATGGATTATTTAAAATTAGCCAATCATCCACTTTTGTGGATAGCAAGTACAGTAGCTGTATCAATAGTAGTAGTACAATCTCTTGTATTTGCTATAAAATCTTGTAAAGTTGGGAAGACGATGGGAATAACTGATAAGCAAATAAAATCAGCTATTAAGAGTAGTGCTATTTCAGCTATAGGCCCATCAATGACTATATTTGCTGGGATGGTTTCACTTATAGTAACTATGGGTGGACCTATAGCATGGATGAGATTATCATTTATAGGTTCTGTAATTTTTGAATCTATGTCAGCTGGGTTTGGAACAGATGCTTTAGGGATAACTTTAGGTTCTCCTGAGATGACAAAAGTAGCATTTACAAATGCAGTTTGGACTATGATATTAGGTTCTTTAGGGTGGATAATATTTACATTATTGTTTGGGCATAAGTTAGATAAAATAACGAATGTTATTTCTAGTGGTAAGAAATCATTTATACCAATAATATCTGTAGGAGCAATGTTAGGTTCATTTGCATACCTAAATGCTGATAGAGTGTTGCGTTTTGACAATGGAACAATTGCATGTATAAGTGGAATGATAATAATGGTAATACTTTGTATGATTGAAAAAAAGAAAAATATAAAATGGCTGAGAGAGTGGGGTCTTACAATATCAATGTTTAGTGGGATGATAATAGGTTCAATAATATAAGGGGGGAGTTTTATGAGTAAAGTAAAATCTATATACAATGAAGAGTACTTACCTTTTATGATAAGGTATGGTAGATTGACATTATCTTTAGGTATTATAGCAGCATTAGTTCCTGGAATAATTTTAAGTTTTGGATTTGGTCTTATGCCTCCAATATCAGCATTATTAGCAAGTACAATGGCAATAGTTAGTATGAGCGCACCAAACTACATAATAGAGCCAGTTTCTTATTCACCAATTTTAGGGATACCAGGAACTTATATGAGTTTTCTTTCTGGAAATATATCTAATATGAGACTGCCATGTTCAATAGCAGCTCAAAAAGCAGCAGAAGTTGAATCTGGAACAGAAGAAGGTTCAATAATATCTACTATAGGAATAGCTGTATCTATTCTAGTAAATATAAGTATTTTGACTTTTGGAGTAATTTTAGGAGGAAGTGTGTTGTCTAAAATACCACCTGAAGTAGTAGAAAAATTGAATTTAATCTTACCAGCTCTATTTGGGTCAGTGTTTGGACAAGTTTTTTTACAAGATAAAAAACTAGGATTAGTAGCAATTGTAATAGCTGTATTGACTATTATATTATCAAAGCAAGGTATAATACCACAATCTTTAGTAGTTCTTATATGTGTATTTGGTACTATATTGATTGCAAGAGTTATGCATAAAGATAAACTTAGAGACTAGTAAAATTAAAGAAGTAAAAAGTTTAAAATATAAAGAATTATAGTAAAGGCTACTGCAATAAAATTATATTTTAAGGGGTGAATAATGTGGCATATGATTTAGTTTTAAAAAATGGATTTATAATAGATGGGACTGGAGAAAGTGGTTTTTATGGAGATATAGCTATAAAAAATAATTTAATAGTAAGAATAGATTCTGAGATAAATGATGATACAAATAAAATGATAGATTGTCATAAAAAAGTTGTAACACCTGGATTTATTGACCCTCATGTTCATGAAGAAATAGTAGCAATACTAGATGGTAAATTTGAAAAATTCCTAAAACAAGGTGTTACAACAACTATAAATGGTAATTGTGGTCATTCTATAACACCATATTCTTCTGAGAATATATATGAATATATGTATAAGAATGGTCTATTACTTGAAGAAGAAAAAAAGTATCTTATAGATAAAAATAAGCATTGGGATAGTTTTATAGAATATTGTGATCTTATATCTAAGAGTGGAATAGCTATTAATATGGGATTTTTATTGGGTCATGGGACTATAAGATGGAGTGTTATGGGAGGGTCTAAAGATAGACCTCCTACAAAAAAAGAAAAAAATGAAATTACAGATATAATAAATGATGGCATGAAAAGTGGTGCTTTTGGAATATCTACTGGATTGGCATATATACCAAGTAAGTATGCTGATATTGATGAACTTGTTGATATTGCAAAGTTAATTAAGGAACATGATGGTATATATACATCCCATATTAGAGATTACATAGGAAGATATAATGCAGTAAAAGAAACTATAGAGGTAGGTCAAAAAAGTGGTGCTAGAGTTCAAGTATCACATTTAAGTCCAGTTGAAATAGAAGCCTTTGATGAGATATTAAAAGCTAGATACAATGGTGTTGATATAATGGTTGATACAGTACCAAGAAGTTCTGGACATTGTATGAAGAAAAAAAGAGTACTTCAATTTATTATGGCAATATCATCTAGTTTGTTTGAATTAGGTATGGATGGAGTTATGGATGCTCTTAGTAATGAAGAAGGAAGAGCTTTGATATTAAAAGAGGCATTTATACTTGGAGATAGAGGAAGTATAATACTTCTAAATACCAATGATATTGATATGGAAAAGAAATCAATACGTGAAATAGCTATGCAAAAAGGTATAGATGAGAATAAGTTATTACTAGATTTACTTTTATATGGAGATGAAGAACTTATATTTTGTCTAGGAGGAATGTACAGGGGAGATTTTCCTGATAAATTACATGATAAAAAGATAATAAATAATCCATTTGTTATGGTTGGTTCAGATTGTTTGTTTAGTGTAGGTGGAGATATGTCATGGTTTGAGCTTCAAAGAAGAGGGGCATTTCCAATTTTCTTTGATATGTATAAAAAATCAGGTGTAAGATTGGAAGAAGTAGTAAGAAGGGTAACTTCATTACCAGCTAACCAGTTTAAAATAAAGGATAGAGGTATACTTAAAGAGGGTAAAATAGCTGATATAGCAGTTATTGATATGGAAAACTACAGCTATCCTAGGTCTGAAGAGATTGACTTCTCAAATCCACAGTTATTAGCCAAAGGTGTTGAATATGTAATTGTAAATGGAAAAATTGCATTAGAAGAAGGTAAAGTTACTAAAAATCCATGTGGTGAAGTATTAAAAAGATAGATTATTAAAAAGATAAAGTATTAAAAAATAATAGAAATTTAGAAATTAAATAAATAGCTAGTAAGAAAAAACGAAGTTTGAATATTATTTAAATAAAAATCACTCTTCGTTTTTTTTCGTAATAGTAATAGATATTAATTTATAGCAATAATAAAAAGCATGAGTAATAAGAAATGTACAAAAAATAATTTACTTTTATAATAAAAAATTAAGATTTTTATTTATTGAAATATGTAGAAAAATTGGGAAAATAAATGGTTATAATTTTGAAAAATAAATTTTTTGTAAGTATGTAAAGATAAACTTTTTACAAAAAAATGTTAAAAAAATATCTAATAGAAGAGAATTTAAATATCAGAGAATGAGAAAATAATAAAAAATAATTATTTTTTTTATATATATTAAAATAATATTGTATTATAAAATATATGTACTATGTCTGATTTTATTAAATAAACAATAAAATATTTATATTTATCCAATAATTAAAATTTTTATGATTATTATATATATCTTTATTTATTATATTTACTGAAATAGTGTTATATGGCTAAAATAAGAAGTTGTATATATTTTATAGAAATAAATATTAAACTGAATTTAGATAATAAAATAACAAAAATTTGAAAATTAAAGTATTTTAATACTGATTTTATTCTACAAATTGATTATTATTTTTACTTTAATAATTCTAAATAAAACTAAAATTAAATTGTCAGAATAATCTTGACAGTATAAAATCGTGACTGTATAATACAATTAAAAATCGGATTAATTACCTAGCTTACAAAAAATAAAAATGATGCTAAAAGCAAACGTTTTATTTTTTTAGTAACTAATCCTCCGCCACTCCTTAAATTAGAGCTTTTCTAATTTCAAAATGTATTACTAAAACTTCATAATGTAACTGTGCAATATTTATTAGGCTCTAACTTTTAAGGTTACTAATAATTTATTACATAGCTCCATACATTTGGCGGCAATGGCGGGAGCGATAAGGGGTAAGATATGGAAAATTACAAGTATGGATTTAATGACAAGCCAAAGCTTCTAACAGCAATACCGCTTAGTATGCAACATGTTTTTTCTGCTTTTGCAGGTACTATGTCAGGTGCTATTTTAGTAGCTGTGGGCATGGGTCTCTCACTAAGTGAGACTGCATTTTTGATTCAATGTTCGATGTTGATTGCAGGAGTGAGCACCATACTGCAATCTATGGGAATTGGACCAATAGGGTCACGGTTGCCAATTGTTACTGGTGGAAGTTTCACCTTTGTAGCACCATTAATTGCCTTAAGTACAAATAATGATGTTGGTATTGCTGGAGCTTTTGGAGCAGTACTTGTAGGAAGTCTAGTTTTAACTTTAGTAGGACCTCTTGCAGTAAAATATTTACATAAATATTTTACACCTACTGTTACAGGAAGTGTTGTTTTGGCAGTAGGGTTATCACTTATGAGTTCTTCATTTGACTACGCAGTATCTTTTGATGCTCATGGACCTAATGTAGTTGCTAATTTTTCTTTAGCTATATTCACATTATTATTAACACTTATTTTAAATCAATTTGGAAAAGGTTTTCTAAAAGTAGCATCCATAATAATTTCAATAGTAATAGGGTATGTAGTAGCAATAATATTTGGTATGGTTGACTTTTCTAGTATGGCACAAGCAAATTGGTTTGCAATGCCAAAACCTATATACTGGGGATTGGAGTTCAACTTGGGCGCTATTATAACCATATGTACAATTCATATTGTTACAGTTATGGAAATAATAGGAGATACGACAGGTGTTGTCAGTTCTGTTGAAAACCGTCTACCTACACAAAAAGAATTGATGAGAGCTGTGAGAGCAGATGGAGTTGGAAGTTGTTTTGCAGCCTTGTTTAATGGGCTTCCAGTTATATCAGGTAGTCCAAACATAGGAATAATTTGTATGACAGGAGTTGCAAGTAGGTACATAGTAGCACTTGGAGGAGTAATGTTAGGCGTATTAGCATTTTTCCCAAAGTTTGCCCAGATATTAGCTTTAACACCAGACCCAGTTATTGGAGGAACCTTAGTTATGATGTTTGGAACAATTGCATCATCAGGTATTAAGGTTATTGGAATGGGAAAGATGACAAATCGTAATATAACAATTTTAGCAGTCTCATTGGGCATTGGTATGGGTGGTTATTTTAATCAAGCTGCATTAGCATTTTTACCAAGCCTTGTAGTCACTTTAATGACTGGTATATCTGGAACAGCTTTATTATCTTTAATACTAAATATTGTATTGCCTAAGGAAAAAGAAGATGTAGCGGAAAGTAAAGTAAGTTGTAAAGCTTAGAGAATGTAATTCTAAAGGATATCCAAGAAGGAGCGCCTTGCTTCTATTTTTTTTACCAAAAATAGAATTGAACTTTGAAGGAAACCTAATAGCTTGCATTTGAGCAGAATATAATCTGAAAGGATATCCAAGAAGGAGCGCCTTGCTTCTATTTTTTTTACCCAAAAACCTTAAAAAACTAAATAATCAAAAGATATGATACTCATTTTAATAAAAGTATAATCTGAAAGGATATCCAGGAGGAGCGCCTTGCCCCTCCTTTTTTAACAGTAATTATGGATTTTACTTGTCAAAGGAGAGTAAATAACTTGGATAAATTAATCAAAGATTAAATTTCATAGAAAATATTAAAATTTAAATTATGTGGGGAGAAGGTGGAGATTATAGATGTTATTGAACTTGATATAAATGGCAGATTGAGAAAGGTGAGTATAAAAAAAAGCTGGACTTTACTTTATGTTTTAAGAGAAGTGTTTAATTTAACTGGAAGTAAGTGTGGATGTAGTACTGGTGATTGTGGAGCTTGTAAAATAATTTTAGATGGAGAAGCAGTTAATTCATGTCTGATTCTAGCAAGAAACGCAGTTGGGAAAAAGATATTGACAATTGAAGGGTTGTCAGATGGAATCAATATACATCCAATTCAACAAGCATTTATTGATTGTGGAGCTGTTCAATGTGGATATTGCACTCCAGGGATGATAATGTCGGCAAAAGCCTTACTAGACAAAAATCCAAATCCTTCTGAGGCAGATGTTAGAAAGTCTATAGATGACAATCTTTGCAGATGTACAGGATATGTAAAAATTGTTGAGGCTATACTTTTATCAGCAAAAAGGATGGGGGGTATAAGGGGGGTATAACCTGTGAGTAATAAATTTAAAATTATTGGTGAGAGAGTCCCAATAAGAGATGCTGTACTTAAAGCTACTGGCCAACTTAAATATACTGCGGATATGAAAATTCCAAATATGCTTTATGCTAAGGTTTTATTCAGCCCTATAGCGCATGCAAAAATTAAAAAAATAGACACATCAAAAGCTGAAAAATTAGAAGGTGTAAAAGCCATAGCCACTTATAAAAACTCACCTCAAAAAGCCTTTAATAGTGCCATGAGATTTTATGAACATGAGTTGCCAGAGGTTGAATATATCTTTGATGATACTGTTCGTTTTGTTGGTGATAAAGTTGCAGCTGTTGCAGCTGAAGATTTACAAACTGCTGAAAAAGCATTGAAGCTTATTGAGGTTGAATACGAAGAATTACCATCAGTATTTAATCCAGAAGAAGCAATACAAGAGGGTGCATATCCAATCCATAAAGGTGGAAACAAGCTTGCAGTAAGTGTACAACAGTGTGGAAATATTGAAGAAGCTATGAAAAAAGCTGATTATATTTTTGAAGATAAGTATACACTTCCAGCTATACATCATGGTGCAATAGAAACTCATGTGGCTATTGCAGATTATGATTACAGTGGAAAACTTACTGTTTATAGTCCTAATCAAAATACTTTTGGCTTTAGGATAATCTTATCTAAGTTATTTGAAGTACCAATGAATAAAGTTAGACTAGTAAGTCCAGCTATTGGAGGAGCTTTTGGAGGTAAATTAGAGATTACAATTGAGCCAATTGTAGCATTATTAGCAAAACTATCAGGTAGGCCAGTCAAACTAGAACTTAACAGGAGAGAAACTATTGCTTCAACAAGAACTAGACATGGTGCAGTTGTATATCTAAAAACAGGTGTTATGAAAGATGGTCAAATTGTAGCACAAGATATGAAAGTTCTAACAAATACAGGAGCATATGCATCAAGTGCTTTAAATGTAATTGGAGCAATGAGTCATAAAGTATTTAAAGCATATAAGATTGAAAATATGAGATATACAGGAATACCAGTGTATACAAACACACCAATTGCAGGAGCAATGAGAGGATATGGTTCTCCACAAGCTTTTTTTGCACAACAATCCCAACTAAATAAAATTGCAAAAAAACTAAATATGGATATTTTAGATTTACAGCTTAAGAACTTAGTTGAACCAGATGGAATAGACCAACGATTTAAAAGTCCTCATGGTAATCCAAGACCAATAGACTGTATAAAAAAAGGTGCTGAAATGTTTGACTGGAAAAAACAAATAAGACAGCAAAATGAATCAAATGGTAGGTTTTTAATTGGTGTAGGTATGGCAGTTGGTTCACATGGAAATGGATGCTTTGGGGCACATAGAGATATAACAGCCTTAATGTTGAAAATGAATGAAGATGGTTCAGCTGTATTATATACAGGTACTCATGATATGGGAAATGCATCTGTAAGTGTCCAGGTGCAAATTATATCTGAAGTACTTGGAATAAGCCAGGAAAAAATAGAATGTATACAGGCAGATACAGAAGCATCACCATGGAATTTAGGAGATTATGCAAGTAGAGGAGTTTTTGTATCTGGAAATGCAGCTTTAAAAGTAGCAAACTCAGTAAAAAAAGAACTTTTAAAAGAAGCATCCCAACTCTTAAAAGAGGATGAAGAATATATAGAATTTAAGGACGATAGAGTTTATTCTATCAAAAATAACAACAAACAAGCCACTTTATGCGATGTCATGATACATGCTCAAAGGGTAAGTTTAAGAGAGATTATAGGAGCTGAAACTTTTGCATCTCAAACTGGAGCGAGTTCATATGGTGTACATTTTGCTAAAGTTGAGGTTGATACTAAACTGGCAAGTGTAAGAGTTTTAGAATATGTTGCAGTACATGATGTGGGTAAAGCTTTGAACCCAATGTCTGTAGAAGGTCAGATTGAAGGAGCAATTCAAATGGGAATAGGATATGCGTTAACTGAAGCGCTTGAGTTTGATAATAGAGGAAAAATAAAAGCTAATTCATTTCGCTCGTATCATATGATAAAGGCTAGTGAAATGCCACAAATAAAAGTTGGAATGATAGAATGTGGAGAACCTGGAGGTCCATTTGGAGCTAAGAGTATAGGTGAATGTTCTGTTGTACCATCAGCACCAGCAGTAGCAAATGCAGTAGCAAATGCGTTAAACTGTGATTTTTATAGTTTGCCATTAAAGAAAAATATTTTAATGGATAATATAAATATTTAATGTTGTTTTATACAAAAGAAATTAGTTATACAAAGTAAAAAGATATTTATTTAAAATACTTTAGATATTGAAATGTAAGACATTTTTCTAAATATAAGTTTGAATTATAAGAATGTAGAGGATGTGATGGATTGTGAATTTAAGATTTAAAGATAAGGTTGTTGTGATAACAGGAGGAGGGCAAGGATTAGGAGCAGGATTTGCTTTAGATTTTGCTATTGAAGGAGCAACAGTAGTCTTAATTGGTAGAACTAAAAGTAAATTGGATAATGTTGCAGAAAGAATCATTAAATCTGGTGGTAAAGCCTTTGTTTCAGTTTGTGATGTAAGCAAACCAGAAGAAGTAGAAGTTTGTTTTAGTGAAGTAATAGATAAATTTGAGCGTGTAGATGTATTGATTAATAATGTAGCTCTCCATAAATCAGCTCCAGTAGTTGATACTACAATTGAAGATTGGGATGTTCAGATAAAGACTAATTTAAGTGGAACTTTTTATTGTACTAAGGCTGTTCTTAGAACAATGATTGATAAAAAGTATGGAAAAATAATAAATATTAGTTCTACAGCAGCAAAACATTTTTTTCCGGGTTTTGGGGCATATGCTGCTTCTAAAGGTGGGATGGTAAGTTTTACTCAAACTTTATCAGAAGAAGTAAAAGAGTATGGAATCAATGTAAATGCAATATATTTAGGTATGACTAATACTGAATATACAAGAAAAAGATTTGACTATGATGATGCAGTTACGATACCACTTGAAGAAATGTTGCAAGTGGAAGAAGTATCAAAAGTTGTAACTTTCTTAGCATCTGATGAAGCAAGTCCAATAATGGGAGCTGCAATTGATGTATGTGGGAAGGAGGCATAAATAAAATATATATTGAGAGGTATAAAGATGATAAGTTTAAACAAGAAAGCTATGGTGGTAGTAAGAGAGATACTGGAAGATGCAGAGGCATTAGGGTGTGAAGTTGTTAAGATGGATTGTGGAGCAACTATAATTGATATGGGATTAAATTGTAGTGGAAGCTGGAAAGCAGGTGTTTTATTTACTAGGGCTTCTATAGGCGACCTAGGAACAGTATCATTAGGAGATTTTAAATTAAATGATGAATATTCTTTCTCAGCAGTTGAAGTATTTATAGATAAACCATTGATTGCATGTATGGGTTCACAGATTGCTGGATGGAAACTTGGAGAAGGTGAATTTGCAACTATTGGGTCAGGACCAGCAAGAGCTTTAGCAAGAGTTAAATCAGACTGGTATTTTGAAATGACTCCATATAAAGACACTTATCATGAGGCAGTCCTATGTATCCAAGATATAAAATATCCTAATGATGAAACGGTCTTAGAGGTTGCAAATGCCTGTAAAGTAAAACCAGAAGACACATATATATTAATTTCACCAAGTACATGTATTGTAGCATCAATGCAAGTGTCAGCAAGAATTATTGAGCAAGTATGCCATAAGATGTTTGAAAAAAACTTTGATGCAGGTCAAATTGTACTTGCTAGAGGAAAAGCACCAATCGCACCTGTATTAAAAGATGAACTTAAGACTATGGGAAGAATAAATGATGCATTGATTTATGGTAGTGAAACTGAGTTTTGGGTGGATTCGACTGATACTGCTATTGCAAAAACTATACACCAGTTGGCAGGGAAAACTTCGTCTCCAAATTATGGAGAGTTGTTTGAAGATGTATTTGAGAAGGCAGGAAGAGACTTTTTCTATGTAGACCATGATGTACACTCAATAGGCAAAATACAGATACATAATATAAATACTGGGAAATCATTTTCGGCAGGAGAAATAAATTACTCAGTACTTGAAAAAAGTTTCTTAAAATAAACAACTTAAAAATTTATTGATTCAGGGGGAGATAAGATGGCATTAGGTAAGTTAAGATTAGAAAAATTATACCGTGACATGGTTATGATTCGCAGATTTGAAGAAGTAATAGAAGTATATGCTGCCAATGGAACAATACCAGGATTTGTTCATTTAAGTATAGGGCAAGAAGCTTGTCAAGCAGGCATAGTTGATGCACTTAGAAAAACAGATTATAAATTTCCAGACCATAGAGGTCATGGAACTATAGCACTTTGTGGTACTGACCCAAAACTTGTAATGGCAGAAATTTTTGCTAAGTCTACAGGAATAAATGGTGGTAGAGGCGGTTCAATGCATATAAATGATATTGAATGTAGAAATATGGGGTTTAATGGAATACAGGGTTCAACTATGGTAACTTGTCTTGGTACAGCTTTTGCATCTGTGTATAAAGAAACAGATGATGTTACAGCAGTATTTCTAGGAGATGGAACTTTAGGAGAAGGAACTTGCCACGAAAGTCTTAATATGGCAGCAACATGGAAACTTCCTATAATATATTGCCTACTTAATAATCAATATGCTATATCTACACACTATACAGATTCACATCCTCAAAAAGAATTAAAAACTTGGGGCGAGGGGTATGAGATTCCAAGTTATAGGGTAGATGGAAATGATGTAGAAGCAGTAATTGAGATAGTGGAAATAGCAGCAGATAGGGCAAGAAAAGGTGAAGGACCAACTTTAATAGAATTTCTCACTTATCGCTGGCAAGGTCATTTTGCAGGAGACCCAGCAGCATATAGACCTGAAGAAGAAGTTAAGTATTGGAAAGATAGAGACCCAATCAAGTTAACTAGAAAGATACTTATTGAAAGAGAAGGTATGTCAGATGAATCACTTAAGCAAATAGAAGAAGAAATAGAGGCTGATGTTCAAGAAATGCTGAGATTCTCATTGGAGAGTCCATCACCAGATATTAAAGATGCAGTTACACACACATATGTTGATAGAGAGGTGGAGATAAGATAATGGGAAGAAAACTTTCATATGGAATGGCAATAAATGAAGCACTTCATCAAGCTATGGAAAATGATGATAGAGTTTTTATACTAGGTGAAGATGTAGCTAAAATGGGTGGAGATTTTGGGATTACTAAAGGAATAATGGCTAAGTGGCCAAATAGAATAAAAGATACAGCTTTATCAGAATCAGCTATATTGGGATTATCAAATGGTGCAGCACTTTGTGGACTAAGACCAGTTCCAGAGATAATGTTTGCAGATTTTTTGGGAGTTTGTTTTGACCAACTTGTAAATAATGCAGCAAAATTAAATTTTATGTTCCAAGGAAAAGCACATTGCCCAATTACTGTTCGTGCTGTACAGGGAGGTGGTATACGCTGTGCATATCATCATTCAGTTTGTGCAGAGTCATGGTTTATGAATACACCTGGGCTTGTAGTAGTTTCACCAACAACACCTTATGAAGCTAAAGGGATGTTGCTTTCAGCTATAAAAAACGATAATCCTGTATTATTTTTAGAACATAAAATGCTATACAATGTCAAAGGAGAGGTGCCAGTTGAGCCATATGAAATTCCTCTATATGAAGCTGAGATTGAAAAAACTGGAAGTGATATTACTATAGTAGCTACTCAAATGATGTTAGGGTTAGCACATAAAGCAGCAAGTCAACTTGAAAAAGAAGGGATTAGTGTAGAGATAATCGACCTTAGAACTGTATTTCCTTATGATAAAAAAACTATAGTAGAGTCAGTTGCGAAAACTAGTCGATTGGTTATTGCTCAAGAAGGTCCAAGAGTTGGAGGATGGGCTGCTGAAATATCTGCAATGATAAATGAAGATGTATTTGAGTATCTAAGTGCACCAATAAAAAGAGTTACATCAATTGATGCTCCAGTAGCATATGCACCAGTTTTAGAGGATTTTGTTCTACCAAAATTAGAAAATCTAATTAAGGCTTGTAAGGAAGTTATGCAATATTAGTCAGGGGAGGATAAACAATGATTACAGAGGTTAAGATGCCGAAGTTTGGTCTTTCTATGGAGGAAGGAACAATTGGCACATGGTTGATTGAAGAAGGAAGTGTAGTAAATAAGGGTGATGAAATTTTAGAAGTTGAAACTGACAAGATTACTAATACTGTTGAAGCACCAGAAAGTGGGGTATTGAGAAAAAAATTTTTTGAAGAGGGCGATATTGCTAATTGTGGAGAACTAATTTGTATAATTGCAGAAGCCAATGAAGATATTAGTGGATTTAACTTGATAGATAAAACTGATAATGAAAAAGAGGTAGATATTTTAAGTTTAGAAAATGCAACTAAGAAAAAAGATTTAAATATAGAGAAAAAAATAACTCCGAGAGCTAAAAAAATAGCTGAGGAAAAAGGAATTAACTATTCAAATATAGAGGGTACAGGAATACATGGTTCAATAACAATTGATGATTTGAAAAATTTCATGAACAATAATCCAGTAGAAGAAGTTATGGAAGTCAATCAAAATAAAGTAGTAGAAAAAGAAGTACGGCAAGAAGTTACCAATATTTCTCAAGTTAATAACATTAAGGTAAACATAGGAGAAAATGATTTGGTAACTAAGATGACACCAATGCAAAATGTAATAGCAAAAAAAATGCATGAGAGTTTATTGACAACAGCTCAAACTACAATTGCCACTGAATTAGAAATTACTAACTTATCAAAAGTATATAAAGGATTGAAAGAAAAGTATAAAAAAGTAGGAGTTAAATTAAGTTATACAGCTCTTATAATAAAGGCTGTAGCTGAAGCACTTGAAAATCATCCTAAACTTAGAACACAAATAGTTGATGAAAATCATTTTAAAGTAAGTAGCGAAATTAATATAGGTGTAGCTGTAGATATTCCAAATGGCTTGGTGGTACCTATAATAAAAAATGCAAATTTAAAAGACTTAAAAACAATATGTATTGAACTAAGTGATTTAAGTGATAGAGCTAAAAATAACAAGTTAAATTCTGATGAAATGAGTAATGGAACTATTACTATAACTAACTTAGGGATGTTTGGAATAACATACTTTACCCCAGTATTAAATACACCAGAAAGTGCAATTTTAGGTATTGGAAGTATAATAGAAAAAGTTCTTGTAAAAGATGGTGCATTTTACGCTGGTTCAACAATGAATATGAGTTTAACTCATGACCATAGAGTAGTAGACGGAGCTCCTGGAGCACGTTTTCTTCAAGAAGTCACACAAAATCTTTTAGATTTTAGATGGATGTAATTCAGCCAGATTTAAAGTGATTTTATAGTATACTAGTAATCTGACAGATAGTTTGTTATGCGTTTCTCGAAAGATTTTTTCTCTCCAAACTATCTGTCAAAATTAAGATATAGCAAAAAATTATATGGAGGTTACTACATGAGAAAAGTAGATTTGATAATTAAAAACGCTTATCTAATTTCAATGAATAATGAGAGGGAAATACTAAATGATGCTTGTATAATAATTGAAAAGAACAAGATAATTGATATAGGAAAGAAGAATTTACTAGAAAAATACATCTCTGAAAAAATTATAGATGCTAGAGGTAAATTTGTTTTACCTGGATTTATAAGTACTCATTCTCATCTATTTCAGACTTTGCTAAAGGGATTAGGAAGAGATAAATTATTGTTAGACTGGCTTGATAGCTCTGTTAGAAGAGCTATACATAAAATAGATGAAGAATGTTGCTATTATGCAGCTTTAACAGGATGTATAGAAGCAATTAGAACAGGTACAACTACTATACTTGACTATATGTACTGTCATGGAAAAGAAGGTCTTGATGATAGTATAATTCAAGCATTTGAAGACTTAGGAATAAGAGGAATACTTGGTAGAGGATTTACAGATACAAGTAAATTCCCAAAAGAATTTGGTTGTACCTATCATGATACAGAACAAAAGTTTTTTGATGATGTCAGAAGATTAGAGAAAAAATATAGAGACCACTCGAGAATAAGTTTAGCATTAGCTCCTGGTATTATATGGGATAACACAGAAGAAGGATACAAAGAAATGAGAAATATAGCCAATGAGCTTCATATTCCAATAACTATGCATTTACTTGAGACTAAGGACGATGATAAATACTGTTTAGAAGATAGAGGTATGAAGACTGTGCCATATCTTGAAAAAGTAGGAATTTTAGGGCCTGACTTTATTGCAGTCCACTGCATACAAATGTCAGATGAAGATATAGAGTTATTTAAAAAATATGATGTTAAAATATCTCATAATCCAGTATCTAATATGGTTCTAGCAGCAGGAGTAGCACCAATTCCAAAGCTTATTGAAAATGGATTGACTATAAGTTTAGCTTGTGATGGCTCAGCGAGTAATGATACTCAAAATATGTTAGAAGTAATGAAAATGACTACATTATTACAAAAAGTTACTCATAGAGATGCAAAGCTTTTACCTTCGTCAAGTGTACTGGAAATGGCAACACTTGGAGGAGCAAAATCCATAAATAAATTAGACTGCTTAGGGTCAATAGAGATAGGAAAAAATGCTGATATTATAATTTATAATCCATATAAAAGTGCAATTTCTATACCAGTTCACGACCCAATTAGTTCATTAATATATTCATCTACTCCAAATAATATAGAAACTTCTATTATAGATGGAAAAGTAGTTATGGATAAGAATCAAATAGTTAATATAGATGAAGAAAAAGTAATCTATAAAACTCAAAAAATATCAAGTAAGTTAATAGAGGATGTTGGTCTAGGAAATATGCAATGGGGAAAAAGAATTTATGGATTATAAAAAATAATTGAGAGAAGGTGGTCAAAGTATGAATAAGCTTGAGTTTTTCAATATACCAAAACATAACTTAAAAATAAATGTATTAAATAGAAATGAAAAGATATTAGACAATATAAAAGAAGAATCTAATGAAAATATCTGTATACCAGATGCTTTAGAGTATTATACAGAGTTGTTTTTTCCAAAATCAAAAGATAAAAGACCATATATATTTTCATCTATGGTGCTTTCATCTGATGGAAAAATGGCATATGAAGACAATAAAGCAGGCCCTTTAATTGGAAAAAATAATTTTGTTGATCCAGATGGAGCCTTGGCAGATTTTTGGGTTTTAAATGTTCTAAGAGCATATTCAGATGCTGTAATTATAGGGGCTAGAACGTTGCAAAATGAACCTGGGATAACATGCCATGTATTTGATGAAAGTTTGACACAGCAAAGAAAAGACTATTTAAATAAAAAATATCAGCCATGTGGAGTAGTAGTTTCTTTTGATGCTAGAGATATTCCATTTGACCATTATACATTTAGAGTTGATAAGAGTCAGGAATATAAAATGGTTATAGCCACATCTCCAAATGGTTGGGATTATATAAAAGAAAATTCTCCTTTAAAACACATATGTATAGGGAGTTTTAATTCAATTAAGGATGTTGATGATTATAAATTTGAAGAATTATACAAAGATTTTGATGTTTGTCCTGTAATTGTTACTGGTAAAGATAGTACTCCAGACTCTAAGATATTACTTTATGTACTTAAAAATCTAGGGATAGAAAAAATGTGTATCGAATCTCCTTCATACTGTACTCACCTAATTGAAAATGAATTATTAGACGAATATTTTATGAATTATTCCATGGTATTTGTTGGTGGAAAAATGACTCCAGGCTGTACAACAGCTTATAGCCATTTAGAACATCCACATTCGGAACTATTGATAGTAGGAATGCATAGAAATAATTTTATTTTTACACGTCAGAAACTTTGCTATGGTATTAAAAATCAAGTAGATTTAACAAGCTATAAATATTGATACTAAAATTTTAATTATAGATATTAATATCTATAACTTAAAAGGAGGAAAAATAAATATGAACGCTGATTTAATCGTAATTGGTGGTGGTCCAGGTGGGTATGTTGCAGCGATTCGAGGAGCTCAACTGGGGTTAAAAGTTATAATTGTAGAAAAGAATGAATTTGGAGGTACTTGTCTAAATACAGGTTGTATTCCTACAAAGACACTATTTAAAGATGCACAGGTTTTAAATTATTTTAATCATGCTGAAGAATATGGGATAAAAGTTGATGAATATAAATTAGACTTGGAAAAAGTTCAGAAAAGAAAGAAACATATAGTTAAGACCTTAACTAGTGGTGTAAAAGGATTATTAAAAGCAAATAAAGTGACTGTAGAAAAGGGAGAAGCAAAGTTAATAAGTAAGGATTCTGTAGAGATAAAATTAGAAGATGGCTCAAAGAAGATAATTAAAGGAAAAAATATTTTAATTGCATCTGGTTCAAAATCTTCTAAGCCTCCTATTAAAGGGATTGATTTGGAGGGAGTAATAACAAGTAAAGAAGCTTTAGAAATAACTAAGTTGCCTCAGAAATTAGTAATAATTGGAGGTGGAGTTATAGGAATTGAGTTTGCAGGAATTTTAAATGAATTTGGTTCAGATGTAACTATAGTTGAGTTCTTGAATAATATAATTCCTATGGTTGATAATGAGGTATCTAGTAGGTTAACTAAACTACTTAATAAAAGGGGGATTAAAATACTACTTTCATCAAAAGTAGAAGAAATATCTAAGAGTGATAAAGAACTAGTAGTAGATATAAATCAGAATGGAGAAAAAACAAAGATTGCTTGTAATAATGTACTTATATCTACAGGAAGAGAGTTAGATGTAGATGGACTAAATCTAGATAATTTAGGCATCAAATATGATAAAAAGGGAATAAAAGTCGATGAAAATTACTGTACATCTGTACCAGGTATTTATGCAATTGGAGATGTAATTGGAGGAATAATGCTTGCACATGTTGCATCTGAAGAAGGCAAAGTAGTTGTTGAACGAATTGTAGGGGAAAAAACAAGTGTAGATTATGACTTAGTACCAAATTCCATTTTTACTTTTCCAGAGGTATCTACAGTTGGATTGTCTGAAGAAGAAGCCAAAAATAAAAACTTAGACTATGTCGTTGGTAAATTTCAGTTTTCTGGTAATGGAAAAGCTCTTACAATGAATGATTCAGATGGTATGGTTAAGGTAATTGCTTCAAAAGATAAGACTACAATATATGGGGTTCATATCATAGGGCCTAATGCTAGTGATTTAATTCATGAAGCTGTAATTGCAATGAAAGCAATGTTGACAGTTGAAGAAGTTGTAAGTACTATGCATGGACATCCAACCTTATCAGAAGCTTTTGCAGAAGCTACTATGGGAATAGTAGGTAAAGCAATACATGTACCTCCTGCTAGAAGGTAGTCTTGCAAGAAGTAAAAATAAAGAGTGGTTATATGCAAGAATATTATGTTGAAAGTACTTAAATGTAAAAAGCATTTAAATAAAAAAGTAGTCAAATATTAAAGAGGGAAGTATATAATATGAAATTAAAATCATTTGAAAGACCTTTATTTATTGAAGAGCTAACTTTTAGGATAGATACTAAATTAATAGAAAAGTACTTACAATTAGATTATGAGATTTGGATTAAAGGTCTAGAATTATTAGAAGGATTTGCTGGTTCTGAGATATGGATTAGTGAAAGTAATCCAGAAGAAATAACATCAATAATATATTGGACAGATTACAAGTACTATAAAAATATTGATAAAGATTGGTTAAGTGATAGAAAGAAAAGAATGTCTGAATTAATGGGAGAAGGAAATTTAGAGTTTGTAAGAGCAGAGCATGATGTCAATAAAAAGTATAAACTTAGAGAATATAAATAATAAGATTAAGTGCACTAAACAACTATACATAAATAATATTTTAGTTAAAATAAATATCATTTAAGTTAAGAATTAACTAGATTAAGATGTGTATAGCTCAAAATTAATTGTTAATAAATTCATGGTCGTAAAGAAAAATAAAATTTATGGGAGGATTTATTTTATGAAAGAGCACGATACATCAAAATTTCATCTAGAGGGAAAACCGCCTTTTAAGGAAGCTTTACCTTTAGGATTACAGCATTTTGTTTCAATGATAGCTGGTAATATGGTTCCAGCTATGCTTATATCGAATATAGTAGGGCTTGATAAACAGATGTCAACTATGCTTATGCAAGGTGCTATGTTGGTAGCTGGAATAGCAACTTTACTACAATTGTACTCAATACCACTATTTAAAGGGCATAGGCTTGGTTCAAAGCTTCCTGTAATAATGGGAACAAATTATGTGTTTTTAGGTGCATGTCTTTCAGTAGCTGGCAAATATGGGCTTAAAGCTCTTTTTGGAGCTCAAATTGGAGGGGCAATAGTAGTGTTTTTTATAGCCTTTGGAATTAAGAAGATAAGACATTTATTTACTCCAATTATAGCAGGTACAATGATTGCCTGTATGGGTATTAGTCTATTTCCAACCGCTGTAAAAAATTTAGCTGGGGGAGAAGGCTCAGCCACATTTGGAGAACCTATAAATTTCGCAATAGGACTTATAGTTGTTGTAGTCATAATTTTGCTTATGAAATTTGGCAAGGGTTTGGTTCAAGATGCTGCAATTTTAATAGGTATAATATTTGGTTATTTAGTATCACTTGCATTTGGATTGGTTGATTTTTCTGCAATTCAAGGGACATCAATACTTTCTTTTCCAAAGCCATTGGCATTTGGTCTAGAATTTAGACTTGATTTAATATTAATGTTTGCCATTTTATTTATGGTAGCTATAGCTGATATGATGGGAGCAGCAACAATTGCTACAATGGGAGCTATGAATAGAGAGGTTACAGATAAAGAATTAGAGTCTGCTACAATGGGAAATGCATTAACATCTATAATTGCATCTGTATTTAGTTCAATACCAACAGGAGTATTTGGTCAAAATGCTGCAATCGTAGCTATAAATAAAGTTACTAGTAGATTTGTATTGTCAATTACAGGAGTAGTATTAATTTTAGTTGGATTTTCGCCATTATTGGGTGCAATAATAACTACTATACCTTCATGCATAATAGGAGGGGTCGCTTTAATCGTATTTTCATCAATTGCTATGGCTGGTTATGATATGATAAGTCAATGTGGATTTACGTCAGATAACAATCTTATAGCAGGAGTTTCAATTACCTTAAGTATAGGTATAACTTCAGTTCCTCAGACTTTAGAAAAGTTTCCAGAGATTATTAGAACCTTAGTTGGAAATTCTTGTATAGTATCAGTATTTATTGTAGCAATGATAATTAAATATATATTATCAATAAAATCGAATAAGTCTAATGATATAAACATAGAGGCTTAAATTAAAATTTGTGGGAGGTATAGTTATGGCTAAGATACTAGGAATATGTGGAAGTCCAAGAAAAGGAGCAACTGAATATGCAATACTACAAGCTTTAGAGGAAGCTAAAGAAATACCAGGAATAGAAACTGACTTTTGGACTGTAAGAGGAAAAAATATAGGTCCATGTATACATTGTGATGCTTGTATGAGAAAAGCAGAAAAATGTACTATACAAGATGATATGGGCGAACTAGAAAAAAAATTGCTAGAAGCAGATGGATTTATAATAGGTTCTCCTGTTTATGATATGGGAATAACTGCTCAATTGACTGCTGTGTTAAATAGATTAAGACATATGTATTTAGTACATGGATGTAATTTGCAAAATAAAGTAGGAGCTGCTATAACTACTGGTGGAACTAGATATGGTGGACAAGAAATGGCCAGATTACCAATAATAAATTTCTTTTTAATGCATGAGGTATTGGTAACAGGAGGACTTATTGGAGGATACACTGGTGCTAGTATTTGGAGTAAAGATGCAAAAGAACAAGGTGCAAAAGATGATGAAGTAGGCATGAATACGATAAAAAGACTTGGGAGAGGTCTAGCAGAAGCTGTTAAAATATCTAAATATGGTCTTGAAAAATGGAATATTGAAAAAGAAGAATTAGGAATAACAAGTGAAACTGAAAAAAGTCCTGTAAAAGACCACTAAAATTTATATTGCCCATACGTAAAATTTAATTAGCCCCTCTTAATATATGATACAACCCATCATAAATATTAAGAGGGGTAATTTTGTATTTAAAATTATTTGTAATAAAATAAGATATATTAATAAATATGATAGAATATATATTATAAATTAAATTTTATAAATATAAGGGGGGAACTTTGAGTTCTTATAAATTTCTTATGTTATAAGATTATAAGGGCCAATATTTTATGCGGGAGTTATTAAATGTAACACTTATAATAGTACTTGTTTTAATAAATGCATTTTTTGTAGCTTGTGAATTTGCTATGGTAAAGCTTCGTAGTTCTAGGATAGATACTATGATAGCTGAAGGTAATAATAATGCTAAAAGGTGCAAAATAATAAAAGATAATCTAAATTCCTATCTTTCTGCATGTCAACTTGGGATAACACTTTGTTCACTTGCACTAGGATGGATGGGAGAATCTACAGTTAAAGAGTTAATATTGCCAATAATAAGTATATTTAATCTTAGTGAAAGTGTTATATATACAATATCAATTTCTATTTCCTTTTTAATTATAACAATGGTAGAAGTTGTAATAGGGGAGCTTGTTCCTAAAGCCTTAGCACTTTATAATACAGAGAGAATAATGCTAAGTACATCTTTTTTGTTGATTGGATTTTATAAATTGACATACCCAATAATATACTTTTTTAATCTAAGCACTGATTTATTTCTTAAGCCATTTGGATATTCACAAGCAGATGAAGTTGATGAGCCACATACAGGTGATGAAATAAGATTATTAGTTGAAGAAAGCTATAAAAGTGGGCTTATAGATGAATCAGAGCAAAGATTAGTTGACAATATTTTTGAATTTGAAGAAAAGAAAATTAGAGAGATAATGGTACCTAGAACTGATATGATTTGTATATATGAAAGTGACTCGGAGGAAAAGATATTATCTATTTTGAGAGATGAAGGTGTTACTAGGTATCCAGTATGTAAGAAAAATAAAGATGATATATTAGGATTTGTACATATAAGAGATTTGTATAATCAAAAAATAAACAGAAATAAAATTGAACTAGGAGAAATACTTAGAGATATTATATATATATCAGAAAATTGTACTATAGATAAGGCTCTTGAGAAATTAAGAAAAGAAAAACTCCAACTTGCTATAGTGGTAGATGAATATGGTGGTACATCTGGTGTAGTAACAATTGAAGATATACTGGAAGAGATAGTAGGAGAAATTCAAGATGAATTTGATAAAGAAGAAACTCATATTAAGAAAATAGGAACAAGTTCTTACTTAGTTGATGGAACTGAATCAATCAATGATATCAATAAATACTTTGGGCTTGATATAGAACATGATGGATTTGATAGTATAGGTGGTTGGATATCCTATATGCTTGGTTCAAACATTAAAGTAAATCAAAGTGTAACTTTTGAAAATTACAATTTTACTATATTAGAATTGGATAAATTGAGGGTTGTAAAATTAATCATAAAAAGTGTAATATAATTATATCAAAAAATATTGGAGGAATTGTATGCAAAAAGTAGAAGGAATTATTTTTGATATGGATGGAGTTTTGTTTGATTCAGAGAGAATCTCTCTTGAATTTTGGATAGAGACATTTGAAAAGTATGGATACACTATGACTAAAGAAATATATACATCTGTTATGGGAAGGAATCGTAAAGGGATAATAGAAGGTCTTACTAAGATATATGATAGCTCTGTGCCGATATTAGATTTGTATGATGAGAAAACTAAAAATATGATTGAATTTATGGATAGAGAAGGAGCTCCTATCAAATTAGGAGTTAATGAATTAATATCTTTTTTAAAGAAAAATGGGTATAAAATGGCAGTTGCAACTTCTACAAAACGAGAAAGAGCAGTTAAAAGATTAGCCAAAGCAAATTTAAAAGAATACTTTGATGCTATAGTTTGTGGAGATGATGTTGTAAACTCTAAGCCAAATCCAGAAATATTCTTAAAGGCAGCCAAAAAGATAAATGTTAATCCAGAAAATTGCATTGTTATAGAGGATTCCCCTATGGGAGTAGAGGCTGCTTATAATGGGGGTATAAAATGTATAAATGTACCTGACTTAAAAGAGCCAGATGAACAAATTAAAGAACAATCACATAAGATACTTGAAAATTTATTGGAAGTTAGAGAATACCTAAAAAGTTTAGAATCTAAAGAATGTTGTAGCCTATAATATGAAATATTAAATCAAAGAATTTAAATTTAATTTCTTTGATT
Organism: Clostridioides sp. ES-S-0001-03; assembly: GCF_020676075.1. Lineage (NCBI taxonomy): Bacteria > Bacillati > Bacillota > Clostridia > Peptostreptococcales > Peptostreptococcaceae > Clostridioides > Clostridioides sp. ES-S-0001-03. The sequence continues at coordinate 539,846 of NZ_JACVWJ010000001.1, forward strand.
TAGAATAAATCCATGAATATGAGAAAAAATAATTATAAACAATTAGGAGGAATATTCATGGATAGTGTAGGTTCTCTATTATATTTTTTATTTAATTTTTTCTTGTATGGTTTTATAGGTTGGATAATTGAAAATTTATATAGTTATTTTACTCAAGGTCATTTTCAAGAAGATGGATTTTTGAATGGTCCATTTAAACCAATGTATGCAATTGCAATGTCTATTATAATAGAGGTCTCAAGGTTTATTGACCCAAATAATATATTTGCATTGCTTTTACTATGTTTAGTAGTGCCAACAACAGTAGAGTACATCACAGGCATAATTATGAAGGTATATTTTAATAAGGTATATTGGGATTATTCAGATTATAAGTACAATAATAGAGGAATAATATGTTTAAAATTTTCTATGTACTGGACTATATTGACTTTTATTGGAGTAAGGTATCTTCAAGTGTATGTAGTTGATAATTTATATAGTTTAATAATACCTTATTGGCCAATTATAGCAACTGTATTATTGATAGCATTGTTTGTGGATGAAATTTTTACTATAAAATTCCTGAGAGGAAATAGAGATATAATATAACTTTAGAAGTATAAGGTAAGTTTAGATTGTAGTTAAAAGAAAGCTATGCTAAAATGGTGAAATCATTTAAAGTTAGCTTTCTTTTTTATTTGATGAAGTTAACATTCTAATAAGTTTCAAAAGTTTATATAGAGTATTATTTATTATATGGTATTACTTATTTAAAATAAATTATAAAAAATGAGGAGTGTTTGAATGGTGAGTAAAATAAGATTTTGTATTATTGGTACAAGTAATATATCAAAACTATTTTTAAGAGCTGCATCTAGGATTGAAGAGTTTGAACTAGTTGCTGTATATTCAAGAGATTTAGAAAAAGCTAAGGAATTTGGAAAGATGCATGGGGCAAGTCTGTTTTTTGACGATTTAGAAACCATGGCTAAATCAGATGGTATAGATGCTATATACATAGCTTCTCCAAACGCAATGCATTCAAAACAAGCTGTTACCTGTTTAAAACACAAAAAACATGTGTTGTGTGAAAAATCATTAGCATCTAACTTAGAGGAAGTAAAATTAATGATAAAGGTTGCAAGGGACAATAATGTATTGCTTATGGAAGCTATGAGAATTACATGTGTTCCAAATTTTAAAGCAGTTAAAGAAAATTTACATAAGATAGGTAAAATAAGAAGATTTTTTGGAAGCTATTGTCAGTATTCTTCAAGATATGATAAATATAAAAATGGAATTATAGAAAATGCATTTAAAAAAGAACTGTCAAATGGTTCATTGATGGATATTGGAGTGTACTGCATACACCCTATGATAAATCTATTTGGTGCTCCAAAATGTGTGAAATCATTTTCTCATATGCTTCAAACTGGAGTAGATGGAGAAGGTTTGGCTATATTCCAATATGATGGTATGGATGCAGTAGTTCAGTATTCTAAAATAGCTGATTCTTACATACCATCTGAGATACAAGGAGAAAAGGGAAGTATAATAATTGAAAGACTTAATTTGTTTGAAAGGGTGGTTATTAGATATAAAGATGGAACTGAAGAAGATATATCTATTTTAAAGGAAAAAGAAGAAGAGAAACCTAGAGAAATAGAAGGAATATATCATGAACTTATTGAGTTTATAACTCTTATAAATAATAATAAAATAGAGTCTGGTATAAACTCACATGAAAATTCAAAGATAGTAATGGGAATTATGGATGAGATAAGAAGACAAGGAAAGATTGTCTATCCAGCTGACAGTCTGTAATTTATTTAAAAATATATAGGATATGAGGTGGTAAATATGGAGAATATAAATTGGGCTATATTGGGTCCTGGAACTATTGCATCAGAATTTGCACAAGCTATGAGTGAGGTGAATTGTAAAGTGTATGCTGTTGCTTCAAGAAGTCTTGAAAGAGCAAAAAACTTTGCAAATAAGTTTGATATAGAAAATGTGTATGATGATTATGATAAAATGCTAGAGAATAAGAATATAGATGTAGTGTATATATCTACTCCACATTGCAATCACTATGAATATATAATGAAAAGTCTAAAAAATGGTAAACATGTGTTGTGTGAAAAAGCTATAACAGTAAATGGAAGTCAACTAACTGATATTATAACTTTAGCTATTGAAAAGAACTTAATAGTAGCAGAGGCGATGACTATTTATTATATGCCTTTATATAAAAAATTAAAGGAGATAGTAGAGTCTGGAAGTTTGGGAAAAATTAAAATGATACAAGTATCCTTTGGAAGTTGCAAGGATTATGATGTTAATAATAGATTTTTTAGTCAAGATTTAGCTGGTGGGGCATTGCTTGATATTGGTACATATGCACTTTCATTTGCTAGGTACTTTATGTCATCTCAACCGAATGAAATTTTAACAACTGTTAAGAAATTTGAAACAGGTGTGGATGAACAATCTGGAATAATTTTAAAGAATTCTGAGAATGAGATGGCTGTAATATCATTAACTATGAGAGCTAAGATGCCAAAAAGAGGTATTCTTGCATGTGAATTAGGATTTATAACTGTAGAAAATTTCCCAAGAGCATCAAAAGCTACAATAACTTATACAGATGGTGGAAGAATTGAAACTCTAGAATATGGTGATACAGAAAAAGCTTTAAAGTATGAAATTGAATATGTCAATAATTGTATATTAAATAAAATAAAAGCCAATACTCTAGAATCATCTATAGATGTCATGAATTTAATGGATGAAATAAGAAAGCAATGGGGATTAAGATATACTTTTGAGTAAATTTAATTTTAAAATAAGTTAAATTGTATACACAATTAAGTATTAAAATGTCAAATTATAAAAAGAAGAAAATCACTAAAAAGATTCCTTTTTCAGTGATTTTCTTCTTTTTTTTTACAAATTTGTAACAGAATAAAAAAAAGTTTTGGAGATTTTATTACAATTTTGTAGTTGAATATATACATTAAAACTAATATGATTAATAATAACATAAATTTGAATATTTTTAGAGGAGAGAAAATATGAGAAAATTGATATACTTTATTACACCATTTATAATAGGCGTAGTATTTTTATTTGGGTTAGACAAATTTCTTGATTCTAAAACTGATGAACTTTTGAGGGAGAAAAATCTACTTCCAATTATGGATGATACTTTAAGTGATATAAAGGATAAAGGTGTTACAGCAAATAATCATTTTTTGAGAGAAAAAGATATTATGATTTTGGGGTCATCAGAACTTAGTAATTCAACAAAACAACATCCAAAGTACTATTTTAATACAGATAGGAGCAAAAACAAAGTATTTGCAATTGGTAGAGCTTATACTCAGACATTACAAGATGCTGCAGTGTTAGGAAGTATGAATCCTAATATTGATAATAAGAAGGTTGTCTTGTTAATTTCTATGCAATGGTTTATGGAAAAAGATGGAGTCACAAGTCACCATTACCAGTCTAGGTTTTCACCAATACAATTTTATCGTTTTTTAGATAATCCAAAGATATCTAAACAAAATAAGATTGAATATATAAAAAAATCAAGTAAGCTTTTATGGGGTAGTGACGAATATAAGGCAGAAGCATTGTATGCCAAGCTATATGAACCTAAGACAGTGTATGAGAAAGCTGAGAAGGTGTTATTAGAGCCTTATTTTCAAGGGAGAAAATACTGTATAGAGCTTAAAGAAAAAGGGATACTTTATAAGAAATTAATTAGGCTAGATAAACACAAAAAAGAAGGAAGAAAAAAAACTATAAATTGGTCACATGAGAAAAAGAAAGCTATTGAAGATGCTAAGAAGAGAGTAGGTAACAATCCTCTAAACATTGACAAGTATTATTACAATGAGCATTTTAAAGATGGTCTAGAGCAATATAGAGGAAGAGACAAGGGCATAGACTTAGTAACATCTAAGGAATTTGAAAGTTATAAGCTTTTATTAAATGTATGCAAGGACTTAGATATTAAACCAGTTGTTGTACTAATTCCAAGTATGGGCAAATTCTATGATTTAACTGGTATCTCTGAGAAAGAAAGAAATCAGTTTTATGATAAGGCACAGAATATAGCAGAAAGTAAAGGCTTTGAAGTTATGAATCTTAAAGATAAAGGTAAAGAGAAATATTATTTAAGAGATGTAATGCATCTTGGAACGAAAGGATGGGTAGATGTCTGTGAGAGATTATTTAAAATATTTAAAGAGCAATAAAGAATTAGTAACTAGTATTTGTTTAACTATGATTATAATATTGGCAATAGGTGTTTTAACATTTACACCATTTAAAGAGTTGCCATTTATTTATAATGGATTTTAAAGGAGAATTTTTATATGAAAATTATTGAAGGAATAAAAAAATATTCAAATACAAATAGAATAGCATTGACATGTAATGGAGATAAACTTTCTTATAAAGATTTAAATGAGTATTCAGATGCTATATCAGTTTTTCTAAAAAATGTATACAAAGAAGAAGATACTCCTATAGTAATCTATGGTAATAAAGAAAATATGATAATGGCATGTATGATAGGAGCTTTAAAATCAGGTAGAGCATATGTTCCTCTTGATATTAGTTTTCCACTAGATAGAGTTTTTGAAGTTACTAAGGAAGTAAAGCCAAAAGTATTATTTAACTTTAGTGATGAAAAAGACTTTGGAGATATCAATGTAATTGATAAGAATAAATTAAATGATATAATAAGTGAGTATAAAGGAAAGTCATTACATAAAGAAAACTGGGTAAAAGGTGACGAGAATGCATATATACTATTTACATCAGGTAGTACTGGAAAGCCAAAAGGGGTTCAAATAAGTTCAAATAACTTAGATAGTTTTGTAGATTGGATAAGTCCTTATTTAAATATAGATGGAAGTGAAAAAGTAATAATGAATCAAGCAGCATATTCTTTTGACCTTTCAGTGACAACAATATATCCTGGTCTTGTTCATGGAGCTACATTATTTTCAATATCAAAAGATGTACTAGCAGATTATAAAGAGCTATTCAAACAATTTGGCGAATCTAATATTGCAGTATGGGTATCAACACCTTCTTTTGCAGGTGTATGTGTAACAGAAAAAGAGTTTAATAGTAAGATGCTTCCTAAACTTGAATCCATGATATTTATAGGAGAAGCACTTTCAAAAAATCTTACTAAAGAACTTATGAGTAGATTTCCAAATACAAGAGTTATCAATGGATATGGACCAACTGAAGCTACTGTTGGCGTAAGTGTAAATGATATGACTCAAGAAGCTATAGATGATGAAAAGAGCCTTCCAGTTGGATATCCTATGCAAAATTGTAAAATAAAAATACTTGATGAAAATGGAAATGAACTGAAAGAAAATGAAAAAGGTGAGATTATAATAGTTGGACCATCAGTTTCAAAAGGTTACTTTAATAATAAAGAGAAGACTGAAGAAGTATTTTTCTATGATGAAATAGATAGTGTAAAGTGGCGAGCTTATAAAACTGGTGATATGGGATATCTCTTAGATGGAAATATATACTATTGTGGAAGAAAAGATTTTCAAATTAAGTTAAATGGATTTAGGATTGAAATAGAAGATATAGAAAATAATTTGAGAAAAGTTCATAATGTAAAAAACGCAGTAGTTTTACCAATATATAAGGATGAAAAAATTGCTTATTTAAAAGGTATTGTTGAGTTAAATGAGAAGAATGATTTAGGTAATATCAAAAATGGGATGATGATAAAAAAGGAACTAGGAAAGTATATACCTTCGTATATGATTCCAAGAAATATTGCAATAATTTCTGAGTTTCCAACAAATATCAATGGTAAAATAGACAGAAAGAAACTTATGGAGGAAATTTAATGATTTTTTCACAGTATGGAGATTATTTTTATCTTTACATATTATTATTAACATCAATACCAGCAGTGATTTTAGGTTTAATGGGTAAAAATATAAAGTATTATGGTATGTTGGCAAGTTTATTTATGATATTTTTGATTGTAGGAATAGATGTTCAGTTTAAATACTTGTTGATATTTATCATTTTAGAAGTAATAATAGTCAAAGGATACGAATATGTAAGAAGAAAAACTAAAAACAAATATATATATTGGGGATTTTTGTCTGCATCAATGCTTCCGATAATAATTAATAAAATATCTCCAGTTACATCTTTTGGATTGATTGGATTTATTGGAATATCATACTTAAATTTCAGGGCTATACAAATGGTTATTGAAATTTATGATGGTGCTATAAAAGAAGTTAAGATTTCAGATATGCTTTATTTTATGTTGTTTTTTCCAACACTGAGTTCTGGTCCTATTGACAGGTCAAGACGATTTGAACAGGATTTAGAGAAGAAAATATCTAGAAAAGAGTATCTAGAAGAATACTTATTGCCTGGAATAAAAAACATTGTTATGGGAGTAGGTTATAAGTTTGTTATAGCATTTTTGATAAATACATATTGGGTGTCAATAATACCTAAAGATATGAGGTTTATAAACATTTTAAGTTATATGTATGCATATAGTTTATACCTGTTCTTTGATTTTGCAGGATACAGTTTATTTGCTATAGGTACAGGATATATATTTGGAATAAAAGTACCTATAAACTTTGATAAACCATTTATAAGTAAGGATATGAAAGAGTTTTGGACAAGATGGCATATAAGTCTTTCAAGATGGTTTGGAGATTATATTTTTTCAAGATTTGTTATGTCTTCAATGAGAAAGAAAAGATTTAAGAAAAGAACTACTGCTGCTCATGTAGCTCAGATGATAACAATGATAACAATGGGATTTTGGCATGGACTAACTTGGTTTTACATTGCTTATGGTGTGTATCAAGGCTTAGCACTTGTCTTAACTGATATATATCAGAGAAAATCTAAATTTTATAAGAAACATAAAAAAGAAAAATGGTTTGAGAGAGTTCAAATTTTCATTACATTCCATATTGTATGTTTTGGATTATTGATATTCTCAGGATATTTAGCTTAATTTTAAGGAGGCAAATTTATGCAGGAAACAGTTATAGAAATATTTGAAGATGTATTAGGAACTGATGAGATAAGAGATGATTTAGACCTTAACTTATTTGAAACAGAGCTTTTAGACTCATTAGCTATAATTGAAGTTTTACTTGAGATTGAAAATAGACTTGGAATAGAACTTCAACCAACTGATTTAGAAAGAAAAGACATGTCTACTGTAAATAATTTAGTAAAATTCTTAGAAACAAGAAAATAAATTAATAACTAAACGTTTAATTATTAATTTACATAATAAAAGATTATAAAGTCCATCTAATATTGATATTTGATGGATTTTTTTATTGTAAAGAGATATAACTTAGTTGTATAAATAATAAAATAGTGAAAAGTTTAAGGTATGAATGAAAGATTGCATGCTATATAAATTAATAGTAATATCTATTGTAAGATATACTATATTAAATTGAGTGAAATATCTTTTGTCATATATTAGAATTACTTTATGAGCTTAGATGTTAATTATAATCTTATAAAAGTAGAATACATATTTAGGAGGAGAACTTAATGTCTTTAAATTCAATAGATAGAAAAAAAGAAATATTAGAACTGCTAGATGCAAAAGGAAAGGTGAATACTAAAGAATTAGTAAAAAAACTAGAAGTATCATCGGAAACAATAAGAAGGTATTTGGAAGAATTAGAAAGTGAAAATAAGTTAAAAAAGGTTTATGGTGGTGCTGTAAAAATAAATTATGGAGTAATTGAGCCAGAACATATAAAAAGAAATAGCACTAATTTAGAAAAGAAACAAAGTATTGCTAAGTATGCAGCTAAATTTGTGAATGATAATGAATCAATTGTAATAGATGAAGGGACTACTAATTTACAAATTGTGGATTACATAGTTTCTATAAAAAATCTAAAGGTTATCACCAGTTCTTATCCTGTGCTATCAAAGTTGATTTCATATGAAAACCAAGGCGTATTTGATGGAGAAGTTATATTCATTGGTGGTAAAGTAAATTTAAAACATCAAAGAACAGCATGTCAGATGTCAATAGATGCTATGAAAAACTTATATGTAGATAAAGCATTTATATCTAGTGAAGGTATAATTGACAGCTTTGGAATTAGTAGCATAGACCAAAGTAAAGCTTTATTGTCAAAAGAGTATATAAGAAATTCAAAGGAAAGTTTTGTATTATGTGATAGTTCTAAGATAGGAATTGTAAGTATGTACAAGATAGCTGATTTGAATGAATTAGATTTTGTTATTTGTGATGCAGAACCTCCAAATGAATGGAGAGATAAATTAAATGAATCAAATATAACATGGATAGAAGCAAAATAGAAATGATAAATTTATAAAATTTAACCAATTCATAGATTTAACCTAAAAAGAAGATTACAAATTTTAATTTTTTGTATAGAGTTTTAATGTGATTTTTTTATTAAAAACTAAAAACAAGTAAAAACAACTAAAAACATAAATTTAATATACATTTAACCTAAATATGATGTATAATTAACATGAAAAAGTTATACTTTAAAAGTAAAAACAATTAAAAACACAAAATTTCTAAATGAGAATCTATGGAGGTTATAAATATGAAAAAGTTATATGGAGAAAAAATAAAGGCAGTAGTATTTGACTGGGCTGGAACAACAGTAGATTATGGATGTTTTGCACCTCTTAATGTATTTATAGAGATATTTAAAAGAAGAGGTATAGATGTAACAATGGAAGAAGCAAGAAAACCTATGGGAAAATTAAAAATAGATCATATAAGAGAAATGTGCGAAATGGATAGAATAAAAAATATTTGGGCAGAGAATTTTGGAGGATTTCCAACAGAGGAAGATGTAAACAAACTTTATGCTGAATTTGAACCTATGTTATTTGAAACTCTAGAAGAGTATACAACTCCAATTCCTCATGTTGTTGAAACTATTGAGAGATTAAGACAAAATGGATTAAAAATAGGTTCTACAACAGGTTATACAAGAGAAATGATGAATATAGTTGAACCAAATGCAGCTAAAAAGGGATATTCACCAGATTTTCTTGTAACTCCATCAGAAGTATCTCAAGGAAGACCATATCCTTGGATGTGTTATAAAAACGCTGAAGCTTTGGGAGTATCTCCAATGAGTGCTATGGTAAAAGTTGGAGATACATTAAGTGATGTAAAAGAAGGTGTAAATGCTGGAATGTGGAGTGTTGCTGTAATAAAAGGTTCAAGTGAATTAGGACTTACACAAGAAGAAGTAGAAAATATGGATAAAGAAGAATTAAAAGTTAAGATGGAAGCAGTTTCAAAGAAATTTAAAGAAGCAGGAGCACATTTTGTTATAGAAACTATGGCTGAATTAGAAGATGTTTTAGTAAAAATAGAAAATGAAACAATTAAGTCAGATTTTGTACCAGAAAATGATTACATATTACTTACACCAGGACCATTATCTACTACTAAATCAGTAAGAGCATCTATGTTAAAAGATTGGTGTACATGGGATGTTGAATATAATGATTTGGTACAAGATGTTAGAAGAAGACTAGTATCTTTAGCTACAAAAAATACAGAAAAATACACAAGTGTATTAATGCAAGGTAGTGGTACTTTCTCAGTGGAAGCTACAATAGGAAGCACTATTCCAAAGAATGGTAAACTTCTTGTAATTGCAAATGGAGCATATGGGAAGAGAATGAAGGACATATGCAGTTATTTAAATATAGAATATGTTGACTGTACATTTAGTGATGTAGAAGCAGTTGACTTAAACAGAGTGGAAAATTTATTGAAAGAAAATAAAGATATTACACATATATCAATGGTTCATTGTGAAACTACTACAGGTAGATTAAATCCTATACAAGATATAGGTAAGATTGCAAAAAAATATAATAAAGTTTACATAGTTGATGCAATGAGTAGTTTTGGTGGAATTAAAATTGATGTTGAAGACTTAAATATAGATTTTTTAGTGAGTAGCTCTAATAAATGTATACAAGGAGTACCAGGATTTGGTTTTATAATAGCTAACAGAGAAGAATTAGCTAAATGCAAAGGAATTGCTAAATCTTTATCTCTTGATGTATACGCTCAATGGGAAACTATGGAAAATAATAATGGTAAATGGAGATTTACTTCTCCTACACATGTTGTAAGAGCTTTTTATCAAGCATTACTAGAGCTAGAGGAAGAAGGTTCTGTTGAAAAAAGATATGCTAGATATAAAGAAAATCAATTTACAATATCTTCGAGATTAAAATCTCTAGGGTTTGATACATTGGTGAATGATGATGCTCAGTCACCTGTAATAACAACTTTCCTATATCCTAAGAATGCAAAATTTGAATTTATGGAATTCTACACTTATCTAAAAGAAAATGGATTTGTTATTTATCCAGGTAAATTGACTGATGTAGATACATTCAGAATAGGAAGTATAGGAGAAGTTTATCCAAAAGATATGGATAGATTAGCTGAGGTAATCGAGAAATTTATCAACATGTAGATTATAGAAGTTCATTGATAGGTTATAAAGTTTAGAGACAAGTATATGTAAATAGTTAAATAATAGAGGGTATTTTATTTGAATTGGAAATCTAAGAAAGATTCATAGTTCATATAAAATATTTCCTCTATTATTTTTTTGTCTGTCTTTAAAGGAGCATTGTTTTATTCATCGAGATTATTATACTTGACAACGTAACAATGTTTTGTTATATTATATTCAAGAACAAAATAAGTTATTGAAAGGAAATCATTATGGATGGAGAATTACGTTCGCTAAATTTTAATGGAATGGGAAAATGTAAAGGTGGAATTTTTGATGAAGTTAATATAGCAGGTACAGGAAAAATAGATGGAAATATAAAATGTAATAAATTTGATTCTTCAGGTTCAGCAAAAGTGATTGGAACAACAGAATGTAATGAGTTTTTTACAGCAGGATTGAGTAAAATTGAAGGAAATATATTTGCATCACAAGTGACAATATTTGGACTTCTTAAGTGTACTGGAGACATAAATTCAAGTAAAGTTAAATCTGGAGGAATTATCAATGTTGGAGGAAACTTAAAGTCAGATATTATTAGCGGAGAAGGATGTCTAAAAATCAATAGGAGCATAGAATGTGAAAGTGTTGACTTAAGTGGAATTTTGGATTGTAATGGATTTTTAAATTGTGAAGAACTCAAGATAAGTTTGCATGGAACTTCTAATCTAAACGAAGTTGGTGCATGTAGTGTAAATATAAAAAAGGGACATGGCGATTATTGTAAAAGCTTTTATAGAGCCGAAAAAAAGAGTGGAGATTTTGAAAAGGCATTTTCTAATCTTAGAAATCTAGGTCTACTGTCAGTTAAAAAATATACAGAAAGTAGATTATTAGCAAATGTTATAGAAGCAGATGAAATCAGTTTAGAAAATAGTGAAGTTAAAATTGTAAGAGGTAAAAATATTAACATAGGCAAAGGTTGTTATATAGAGAGTTTGGAGTACAGTGAAAACATAGATATTGATGAAAGTTCAATAGTTGTTGAAATAAAGAATGTAAATGGAAAAGTAAGTCTAAATAATGAAAAAGTAAATCTAAATAAAGATAAGTAATATTTAGGCTTAAAATAAAATTTAAAATGAGGTAATGATATGGAAAATGGAACTATAAAAATACTTGGAGAAGGATTTATCAATAGTGGAGAATATGAAAGTATAAAAATTATGGGAAGTGCTAGGTCAAAAGGAAATATAAAATGTAATGAAGTAAATGTATTTGGAAATGTAAAGTTTGATGGAGACATTAGTATAAAAAACTTTGTAGTAAATGGAAAAGCTACTATAAAAGGGAGTCTTAAAGCTGAACGTGTAAGGGTTAATGGGCAACTTAGTATAGATGGAGATGCAGAAATAGATGACTTGATTATAACTGCTCAACAGAAAATTAATGGAAATTTAAAGTGTAATAATGTTACAGTAAAAGGTCAATTAATTGTAAGTGAAAGTATTTATGCACAGGATATAAAAGTTTATGGTGAAATGAGAAATAAAGAAAATATAGAATGTGAAGATATAAAGGTTCATGGAGCAATAAAATGTGATGGTCTTTTAAATGGAGAAAACATATATATCTATTCAGGAGGAGGTTCTTATTGTAAGGAGATAGGAGCAACTAATATAGAAATAGGTAGAAGTAAAGATATTTTTACATTTGGGATTAAATTTATTAACATTTTTTCAGGCAAATTTAAATGTAATTTGATAGAGGGAGATTCTATTGAATTAGAAGATGTTTCAATAAAGGATATACGAGGAAAAAGCATATCCTTAGTAAGCAATTGTGATGTTGAAAATATTGAATACAGTGACAAGTTGTTAGTTTCAGATAATTCGAGTGTAAAAAATAGTACAAAGGTGGGCTAGAAAAATTATGGAAGAATTGATATCTAAGAAAGATTTATTAAGCAAAACTAATATATCTTATGGGCAGCTATATAGATGGAAAAGAAAAAATATAATACCAGAAGAATGGTTTATAAAAAAATCAGCTTTTACAGGTCAAGAGACGTTTTTTCCAAGAGATAAAATACTAGAAAGAATAGAGTTAATACTATCTATGAAAGAAGATACATCTCTTGATGATATTGCAAACATGTTTACAAAAAAAGATACCAATAAAGAGTTTGACATTGACTTTATTTTGGAGAAAGAAGCTATATGTAATTACACAAAAGAAATATTTCAAAATTTATATAAAAAAGAACAGAGTATAGGCAAAAAGGAATTGCTTATATTGAGTATAATAGAGAAATTTTTAGTTAAATCCACAATAACATTTGAAGAATTAAAATTAATAGTAAATATAATAGAAGAAAATTTTAAATCAATATACAATGAAAATGGAAGAATTTATTTGTTTAGGAAGTTTGGTGTTCCATTTGTAATAGGATGCTTGGATTATAAACAAGTAAAATTTGAAAAGGATGTAGTTAAAATTGTTGAAATTGACTTAATGAAAGAAATAAATGATATAAGTATTAAGTTATCATAGTAGATTATTGTAGATTACTTATTATGTAGGAGAAGAGTTAGGATTTAAGTATGTAGAAAACACACACTAATGCAAAAGTGTGCGTTTTTATTTTTCTATAAATTTTCTTAAATACTACATTTTTTTTAGAGTTTAAATATTCTATTGACTATAGTCCTAATTAGTACTATACTAAAATAGTACTGATTAGGACTGTTTTATTAGGAGGGATATTATGGAAATTCGTGAACAAATTAAACTTGTAAATGCTGTTTTAAGTGGAACTTTAGATTTATACAGGGTATGGGCTAAAAAGCATGATTTAAATTATAATGCATTAGTTATCTTATATACTTTAGATGAGTATAAGGTATGTACGCAAAAGCAAATTTGTGAGTGGTGGGCTTTACCTAAACAGACGGTACATGGGATTTTGATGGAATTTGAAAAGAAGGGATATATTACTATTTCGTCTAATTCTGAAAATAAAAGAGAGCGTCTGGTTTCTTTTACAAAGAGTGGAAAACAATTTACTGATTCAATATTAGAACCACTTCATAGCATGGAAGAAAAGGCTATTGAAAAATTAGGAGATGAAAAATGGAATCAACTTATTGCTTGTAATACTGCATACTATGAATTGTTAAAGGAGGAAATTAAAAATGGATAATGTATTAGCTAAAAAATTTACATTTACTTCTTTACTATCTTTTGCAATTCCTAATGTTATTATGATGATTAGTTTATCTATGTACATTATTGTTGATGGTATGTTTATTTCTCGTTTGCTTGGTACAATAGCATTATCATCTACGAATATGGTATATCCAGCTATCAGTTTTGAAATGGCTGTAGCAATCATGGTTGCAACGGGTGGAAGTGCTATAGTTGCTAGAAAGATGGGGGAAGGAAAACAAGAGGAAGCAAGAAAAAATTTGAGTTTCTTAATCATTGTAGAAATATTGATTGGTATTTTTATTGCTATTATTGGAAACTTGTTTATTGATGAAATTATTTTGTTTTTAGGTGCAAGTTCAATACAAGCTCCTTTGTGTATTACTTATGCTAAAATACTTTTTAGCTTTGCACCTGCATTTTTTCTTCAAACAGCATTTCAGACTTTTCTGGTTACTTCTGGTAAACCAACACTTGGTCTGATTGTTACGTTGTTAGCTGGAGTTGTGAATATTGTGCTGGATTATATCTTTATGGTTCCATTGAATATGGGTATTGCTGGTGCAGCGATTGCAACTGGATTAGGTTATTGTATTCCTGCAATTGTAGGTTTAGCCTATTTCTTTTTTGCAAGAAATAATCCTCTGCACTTTGTAAAACCAGAACTAAATTGGAATGTGCTTTTTCGTTCTTGTACAAATGGGTCATCGGAAATGGTAACAAACTTAGCAAATGCTGTAACAACATTTATGTTTAACTATACTTTTTTGCAATATTATGGTGAAAATGGTGTTGCTTCTATAACAATTATCCTGTATTTCCAATACATCTTTACAGCTATTTATTTTGGCTATTCCAATGGAATAGCTCCAATTATCAGTTTTAAATATGGACATGGTGATAAAAAGCAACTACAAGATATATTTAAGAACAGTATATTATTTTTGATTATTAGTTCAATAGTATCGAATATTTTAATTCATTTGACTATAACAAAGTCATTGACTATTTTTACTTCAATTAACAGTGATGTTTACAATATTACACTTTATGGTTTTTCCTTCTATTCTCTAGCTTTTGTGATTATGGGATTTGGTATTTTTTCTTCTGCAATGTTTACAGCATTTTCTGATGGGAAAACATCAGCTATTATATCCTTTTCTAGAACGTTTATTTTTATTTTAGGTGCTATTCTTATTCTTCCAAATATATTTGGAGAAATAGGAGTTTGGATAGCTGTCCCTGTTGCAGAATTTTTAGGATTATTTATTTCTCTTTTATTTTTGATTAGAAAAAAACATTATGGCTATTGTAAATAAAACCTTAATTAAGGTCAATCCTATTACTCATACTACAACAGATAAGAATGTAAAAAGCAAGTTGTAAAATAAGATAGAAGTATACCCCAACAATACGAAACATATTGTTACAATATGTGGTGTAGGATATAAATTCAATGACAAATTGAAACAGCAAAAGGAGAAGTGCCATTTTTAATAATTGCACTTCTCTTTATTTTTATTGTATCAAAGTCTTTGATAAATATTAAATAAGTGGTAAAATTAGTTCTCAAGTTTTTTTATACTTTTAGAATACTGTATTTAATGGATAATATCATTTTTATAATATAATTTCATATTAGAATAATCTAATATTTATAAAACTAGATAGTATCAATATAATAAATTGCTTAAATACAGTAGATTATTTTTACTTATTCAAATAATGAATTTTTAAAGTCCAAGAAATATCCTTGTGGATGAAGACAAACAGGGCAAGCTTTTGGAGCTTCTTTACCAATATGAATATGTCCACAGTTTGTACATATCCATTGGATATCTTCATTTCTTCTAAATAAAGTACCTTCTTCTAAATCAGTAGCATATCTACCAAATCTATCACCATGAACTTTTTCTATTTCAGCTATATTTTCAAATAATTTAGCTATAGCTTCAAAACCTTCTTCACGTGCTGTTTTTCCAAAGTTTTTATATACATCATCCCACTCTTGAAGCTCATTATGTTGTGCAGCTTTAAGATGTTGAGCTGTTTTATCATATAAATCTACAGGATATGCTCCTGATATACTTATATTTTCTCCAGCAAATTCTTTTAATTTAGTAAAAAATTGTTTTGCATGTGACTTTTCTTGGTCAGCAGTATAATTAAATAAAGATTCTATTATATATAATCCTTCTTTTTTTGCTACAGATGCAGAAATATTATATCTATTTCTAGCCTGGCTTTCACCTGCAAAAGCTCTCAATAAATTTTCTTTAGTTTTACTGTCTTTTAAATTCATATTATACCTCTCTATTAACAATAAATTTTTACAATATTTGATTCTTTTTATTTATTATTCCAAAACTAGATATAATTATGCTCAATTTAGTCAGCATTTTTGAAATTATTATTGATTTTTTTTAAAATTCTAAGAAATTCTTGCTTTTCCTTTTCTGTGATATTACAGTAGGCTGTTTCTTTAACTTGTGATGAAATACTATTGAATGTATCCTCTATTAGCATTGCTTTCTTTGTAAGTTTTATATATGTAATACGTTTGTCATTGTCACTCTTTTGTCTTTCTATATATCCTAGACTTATAAGTTTATTAACTAATACTGTAACAGTAGATTTGTCTTTTCCTATTTTAGTTGCAATTTCTTTCATTGTAAGTATTCCATTATTTTCATAAAGTGCAGTGAGTATATTTCCATGTGTAGGCAACAATTCATTTAAACCGTTTTTATTGAGTTTATTTTCAATGAATTTAAGCATATTAGCTTTTGTCTTACTTATAAAATGTATGATATATTTATCTTCCATAAATTAATCTCCAATCTTTAAATTATTTGAGGTACTTTGAAATAAAAAGTAGTTTGACATAAAACTATTTTTCAACTATAATTAGTTTAACATAAAACTAAATGTATTGGGAGGAAATTTATGAGTAAAAATTTTAAATCACTATATATTACAGAAGAAGAGGGACGTTTTAAGAGAAATATAATCGAAAGAGATATAGATGAACTACCAGAAGGAGATGTTCTGATAAAAGTAAAATATTCTTCACTAAATTATAAGGATGCACTTTCAGCAAATGGAAATAAGGGTGTAACTAGAAAATATCCTCATACTCCAGGAATAGATGCATCTGGTGTAGTAGAATTTAGTAGTTGTGATGATTTTAAAGTTGGAGATGAAGTTTTGGTAACAGGTTATGATTTAGGAATGAACACCTCTGGAGGATTTTCAGAATATATAAGAGTTCCTTCTAATTGGGTTGTCAAACTTCCAACTAATCTTTCTCTAAAAGAAGCAATGGATTATGGTACAGCAGGATTTACAGCAGCTTTATCTGTATATAAATTTGTAAATACTGTAGACAAAGATATGGGAGATGTACTAGTTACTGGTGGTACTGGAGGAGTTGCTGTGATTGCAACTAAAATATTAGTTAAATTGGGATATTCAGTTGCAGTTTCAACAGGAAAATTGGAAGAACAAAAAGACACATTATTAAAACTAGGTGTTAAAGATGTTATACATAGATCAGAAGTAGATGATAATTCAGGGAGACCTCTACTTAGACCAAGATGGGCTGGAGTAATAGATACAGTAGGAGGAAATACTTTATCAACAGCAATAAAGACAACTAATTATTGTGGAGCAGTTACAACATGTGGTAATGCAGGTGGAATTGATTTTACAAGTTCAGTATATCCATTTATATTAAAAGGTGTTACTTTATATGGTATAGATTCTGTAGATTGCCCAATGAATTTGAGATTAAAAATATGGGACTTATTGTCAAATGAATGGAAGCTAGAAGATTTAGATGACATGGTAACTGTAGTATCATTAAATGAATTGAGTAAAAGCATAGATTCAATAATAGAAGGAAAGCATGTAGGAAGAACAGTAGTTGATTTAGGATTGTAGTGAAGGTTAGGTTTATAGTTAAGTTAACTGATTCTGAATATATAATTGGTTCTTAATATATAGTTAAGTAAGTTTTAATGTAAAACTATAACATCAAATCATAAAATAAAAAATGAGATACCTTAAAATTATTTTATTTAAGAGTATCTCATTTTGATTTTTATGTAAAAAGTTTATGTAAAGATTTTGGATAAAAAGACTATTCGTGAACAATTAATTCAAATACATCAGGTCTTGAATAGTGACCCTCTGAATCAAAATCTAGTCTACTAAGAACTATTTGTTCTAAATCTAAATCAGCTATTAATATTTCTTCTTTATTGAAAATAGGGCCTGCTACATATTTTCCAAAAGGGTCAACTATGCAACTTCCACCTGGACACATAATCTCTGGTTCTGCATCAAGTTCTTTATAATAGTTAAGGTCAGTTGGGTACATATTTTTTTCAACATATTGATTGCATCCAATAACAAAGCATCTTCCTTCTAAAGCGATATGCTTCATAGTTGATTGCCACTCTTCTCTTGAATCAGCAGTAGGGGCTATATAAAGTTTTACACCTTTAGCATAAAGAGCTGTTCTAGCTAGTGGCATGTAGTTTTCCCAACAAATTAATGAACCCATTTTCCCATATGGAGTATCAACAACTGTAAGAGTGCTTCCATCACCTTCACCCCAAATGCATCTTTCTGTTCCTGTAGGTTTAAGTTTTCTATGTTTACCAATAAGTTTACCTTCTGGTGAGAAAAATAAGTTTGTACAATAAAGAGTGCAATTTATATCGTTTCCATCTCTTTCTGTTATTCCCATTGATAGATATACTCCTGCTTCTTGGGCTGCTTTTCCTAATAAATCTGTTGTAGCACTAGGTACTGGTACAGAATTATCATAGTATCTTTTCCAATCTTCTCTACCTTTCATTGTTCTACTTCCAACAACAAATCCAAATGAAAGTCCTCTTGGATATGCAGGTATAAATGCTTCTGGGAAAACTACTATATTTGCCCCTTTTCTACCAGCTTCTTTAATTAATTCTAATGCTTTTTCAACAGTTTTATCTAAGTCCATTATAATTGGTGATGCCTGAACAACAGCAATTCTTACATTTTTATTTTCTTTGTTCATAAAAACCTCCTAAAAAATATTTGAATTTGTTGATTTGAACAGATTACATCAGGTTTTATTTGAGAAAAAAGTATCTTATCTTGTAAATAATGATGTAACTGTATATTTAAAATGATACATCATGATTTAGCAAATTACAATTATACAAAAAAATAATTCATATTAAGTACTTTTTTTATTAACATATAATATTAATTTTTCACATCAATATTATGACTATTAAATTATAATATTTATAATGAATAGTATTTATTTCTTGGCGAACAATAATTAAAAATGAGATTTTTATATATTAATATTAGTTAATATTAAAAAAAATAAGCTTAATGAAATACGAATAATTAATTATAAAATACTAAAATAAATTTATCAAAATAGACAATTTAAGGAGAACTTTATGAAAGAAAAAATTTATTATAATGGAAATATCCTTACAATGGAAGATTCAATATGTGGAGATGCTATTCTTATAAAAGATAAAATAATAAAAAAAATAGGAACAAAAGAAGAAATTCTAGCTTTAAAAAATAATGAAACAGAAGTCATAGATTTGCAGGGTAAAACATTGATGCCTTCCTTTATAGATTCACACAGTCATTTGACAGCTTTTGCTACTACTCTAAGATTAGTTCCTTTAGAAGATGCAACTAGCTTTAAAGATATAGTAAAGAAAATACAAGATTTTAAAGATTCAAATGATATAAAAAAGGGTGAATGGATAATTGGTTTTTCGTATGATAACAATTTTTTAGAAGAAAATATTCATCCAGATAAAGATTTATTAGATAGTGCATCTTTAGAAAATCCAATACTAATTTCACATGCTTCTGGTCACATGGGAGTTGCAAATACTTTAGGATTAAAAAAATTAGGTGTTACTCATGAAACACAAGACCCAGAAGGAGGGCATATAGGCAGAGTCAAAGGGAGTAAAGAGCCAAATGGATACTTGGAGGAAAATGCCTTTTTTAAAGTATCATCTAAAATAAAACAACCATCATTAGATGAAGTTTGTAATCTAATTGAAAAAGTACAAGATATTTATTTAAGTTATGGTATTACAACAGCACAAGAGGGATTAATGGCAGATAATCAATTTAATCTCTTAAAACTAATGTCAAATCAAAATAGACTAAAAATAGATATTGTAGGATATGTAGATTTAAAAAATAGTAAATCTGTAAAAGATGATAATAAAAATTTTGTAAAGAAATATGTAAATAGATTTAAAATAGGAGGATATAAGATATTTTTAGATGGTTCTCCTCAAGGAAAGACAGCATGGTTAACGAAACCATATGAAAATTCAGAAGATGGTTATCGTGGGTATTCTATATATAAAGATGAGGAAGTAGAGAAATTTATAAACATTTCAGTAGAAGAAAAAATGCAACTTTTAACTCATTGTAATGGGGATGCAGCGGCAGACCAGTTGATAAACTTATTTGAAAAAGTTATAACAGGAAAAAATATTAAAGATAATATGAGACCTGTGATGATACATGCTCAAACTGTAAGAGAAGACCAAATTGATGAAATGGAAAAAATAAACATGATACCCTCATACTTTGTAGCTCACACATACTATTGGGGAGATATTCATATTAAAAACCTTGGGGAAGATAGAGCATTTAAGATTAGTCCAATTAAAACAACTATAGAAAAAGGTTTAATTTATACTTTACATCAAGATACACCTGTAATAGCACCTAATATGCTTGAAACAATATGGTGTGCGGTTAATAGAATTACAAAAAAAGGAGTATTGATAGGTGAAAATGAAAAAATAAGCCCATTAGAAGCTTTAAAAGGTGTTACTATAAATGCAGCATATCAATATTTTGAAGAAGATAAAAAGGGTTCAATCAAAGAAGGTAAACTAGCTAATTTAATAATACTAGATGAAAATCCACTTACTGTTGACTCTCTTAAAATAAAAGATATTAAAGTTTTACAAACAATAGTAGAAGGGGAAGTATTATATTCATTAAAATAGATATGAATTATATTCTTTTAAATATTATGTAAAAGTATTGTATAAAAAATATTATGTAAAAATAAAATCTAATAAAATAGGTAGAGTTAAATAATATTATATGTGACTGAAGGGCTAGCTTATTAGGTCTAAAGGTTCATTGCCATAATTTTATTAATTCTGCCTTGAAAATTTGTGTTTTTAGGACACAACTATGTAGATTACCTTACTTTCAACTTCACTTGGATTTCCCCATTTATGTCTCATACCAAAAGGTATTTTTACACTATCACCTTCATTTAATTCAAATATATCATCTTCCAAACTAAGTTCAACACTTCCTTTAAGTATATAAGCAACTTCGTCTCCAGCATGCCCATTTTTTTCTTTACAGTAAGACTTAGGGGACAAATTCATAATGGCAAATTCGAATTTATTAAATGGATTATTGGATAACATTTCATATAAAATATTTTCTGATTCTGGAAAAATTACTATTTTTCTAAGATTGTTTCTTACAATTAATTCTGAATCATCAATAGAAGGAACGAAAAAAGTAATTAATGGTACATTTAAAGCATTTGAAATTGATTTTAAAAAATTTATGGATGGATTTACGCTTCCTTTTTCTATTTGACTAATTAAAGAAGGTGTAACTTTAATTAATTTAGATAAATCTTTTATACTAATGTTCTGTTTTTTTCTACATAAAGTCAATTTTTTACCTATACTTGAATTACTCATTAAAATCCTCCCATTCTAACATCTGACAAAGAATATATAAAGAATTATATCAGAAGGTAAAAAAATTTATATGAAAATTGATAATTATATAAGATTGATAAAAAAAAAGTCAAAATAGATAATTGATTGCTAAAATTAGCATAATTATAATGAAAGTAAAAGTAAGATTAATGATGAAAAATTAAATTATATTAATTTAATTAAATATAATTTGACAATATGTAAAAAAGTGAGTAAAATATAACTAAATAAAAATAATAGGTTCGGATAAGACAGAAAAAGATTTCTTAACCTTAAGCAAATATACTATTATCAAAGTTAACTGAGATTAAGAGATAACATCCAATCTTAAAGTATTGAGGAGGAAAAAATGCTTGATATAAAAAGAATAAGAGAAAACTTAGATTGTATAAAAAAAGCAATGGAAAGAAGAGGTGAAAAAGCCTTTAATCTTGATGAAGTAGTTAAGTTAGATGATGAAAGAAGAAAAATTCTTCAAGAAGTTGAGGTTATGAAAAACGAATTAAATACTGCATCTAAAAATATACCAAATCTTATAAAAGAAGGTAAAGATGTAGAAAATGAAAAAATTAAGCTAAAAGAGTTATCTGACAAGATTAAAGTTATAGACCAAAACCTTAAAGATGTAGAGGAAAAAATGGAATACTTGTTAATGAGAATTCCAAATGTACCACATTCAGAAGTACCACAAGGGGAAACCGATGAAGATAATGTTGAGGTGAGAACTTGGGGTAAGACGTCTAATTTTGATTTTGAATCTAAAGCTCATTGGGAAATAGGGACTGAGTTAGGTATACTTGATTTTGAAACAGCTGGTAAAATAACTGGTTCAAGATTCACTCTTTATAAGGGATTAGGAGCTAGATTAGAAAGGGCATTATTAAATTTTTATCTAGATACAAATACAACAGTAAATGGATACACAGAAATTATTCCACCATTTATGGCAAATAGAAATAGTTTTTTGGGTACAGGACAACTACCTAAGTTTGAAGAGGATATGTTCAAAATAGAAGGATTAGATTACTTTTTAATTCCAACATCAGAAGTTCCTTTAACTAATATACATGCTAATGAAATACTTAAATTTGAGCAACTACCAATAAATTATACAGCATATACTCCTTGTTTTAGGTCAGAAGCTGGTTCTGCTGGAAGGGATACAAGAGGTTTGGTAAGACAACATCAATTTAATAAAGTAGAAATGGTAAAAATAGTAGCTCCAGAAGAATCTTACAATGAATTAGAAAAATTAACTAATAATGCTGAGAATATGCTACAATTATTAAATTTACCATATAGAGTAGTAAAAATATGTACAGGTGACTTAGGATTTACGGCTTCTTTTAAATATGATGTAGAAGTTTGGATGCCAAGTTATAACAGATATGTTGAAATTTCATCTTGTTCAAACTGTGAAGATTTTCAAGCCAGAAGAGCTGGAATAAGATTTAAAAGAGACAAAAATTCTAAAGCTGAATATGCACATACATTAAATGGTTCTGGACTGGCTATTGGAAGAAGTGTAGCAGCTATATTGGAAAATTACCAACAAGCAGATGGCTCTGTAATAGTTCCAGAAGTTTTAAGACCATATATGGGTGTTTCTGTTATTAAATAACAATTAAGATATATATTTTTAAATAATAAAGTAAGCTATAAATAATTAAAAAATAATAATTAATATAATAATGTGTACAAACTAATGAATATTGATATAGTATAGCTATCATATGAAAGAGTATGTGCACATTTTTATTTGATAATTTATTTAAGGGTAAATGAATATAAATAATCTATAAACAGAAAGGGTTTTTTTATGAAAATTCAAAATACTGAGTGGGGATATATTGAATGGAAACATACTTATGATGAGAATAACCCAAAACAAGCTATGAATATATATATCGCAGTTACTATGCCAGGTAAAAAACATTTTAATCATGTTCATTATGGTCAAGAACAGATGATATATATTTTAGAAGGAGAAGGGTTATATATTATAAATGGAGTTTGGAAGCCATTTTCGCAAGGTATGATTTTTTACATAGAATCTGGTAGCACACATGAGTCTATAAATACAGGAGATGGACCAATAAAAGAACTTATTGTTTCAAATAATGTAGGAAATATAGGAGAAAGTGAAGTTATAGAAATCAATCCTAATAGCGATTTAAAAAAGACCTTAATAAATTATAGTGAAAGTACTTTAAATTTATATGCAGCAGTAGAATCAATTCGTGGTCAGTTTATTGATCCATTTAAAATTCCACTGATTATATATGATGATTCTTGGAACATAGTTTTAAAAAATCCATATTTTCCATTATTTTGTTTTGAAAAGTGTAACCCTATGAAGTTTCCTAAAAATTGCGATTGTATGAATCAAAAAAGTAGCAATCAATTCATATGTAAGTATGGGATAACTATATATAATATTCCAATATTATACAAGAACAATAGTATTGGAGTTATTCGAGGAGGATATGTATTGTTATCTGATTTAAATCTAGATACTACTCATAGTAATTTATATGATATTCCAGAAGGTGCTGCTAGGAGCATAAAAAGATTATTAAAGCAAATATCTAAAAACATAATAAATTTTTGTTCATTTAATGATATAAGAAAAGATTTACAAGAGAAAGAACAAACTATTGCAAGAACATATCACTATGGAGAACAACTTGAAATGAATCTAAAGGTAGCACAGGATACAGTTACTAATTTGAGAATAAATCATCATTTTTTATTTAATACTTTAAATTCAATGGCAAGTATAGCACTTGATGATGGTTGCTATGATTTATATAGTGCAATAATAGATTTGTCTAAAATGTTTAGATATACAATGAGGTCGGATTTAAGGTTTGTAGAATTAGAAGCTGAAATATTATATATTAAAAATTATTTAAATTTGCAAAAGTTACGTTATGGTAATGCATTAAAAGTTGAATATGTTATTCCCAAAGAGTTATATAAGATTTCTGTACCTTTCAATTTTATTCAACCTATTGTAGAGAATGCTTTTACACATGGTTTTAGAGATATTGATAAAGAAAAGCAAATTAAAATAGTTGCAAGTGTAGATTGTCAGTATGCTGTTATAAAAATCTGTAATAATGGAACTATTTTGGATGAAGGTACTATTGAAAAAGTGAAAACAGGTATTCATAGTAATAATGGTCATGGTCTATCTTTAATATATACAAAGTTCACATCTGCTTATGGAAGTGATTTTGAGATGAATATTAAATCCAATAGTAAAGAAGGTACTTATATAATTATTAAAATCCCTCTTGAAAATGAATAAAGAATATGTATAAAACTTAGATAAAATTAATAAGTTTTATCAGTATAAAGAAATATATTAGATGTTTCTATATTATTTTTTACATCTTACTTTTTTGTACATCATTAAGCTAAAAGGGAGGAATTCTCATGAGAAGAGCACTAATAATAGATGATGAAGAAGCTGTTTTAAAAATAATAACACATTTTATAGAGATGAAAGATATGCCAATAGAAATTGTTGGGAGAGCAACTTCTGGTGACGAAGCAGTAGAAAAGATAATTAGTTTAGAGCCAGATATAGTATTTATAGACATTCAGATGCCGATATATAATGGGTTGGAAGTAATAGAAAGAACATCTCACATATCTAAAAAAATAAAATTTGTGGTAATAACTGCCTTTGATTATTTTGAATATGCCCAAAAAGCTTTAAGATTAAATGTAAAAGATATACTTCTTAAACCACTAGACTTGAAGGAGTTTACTAGGTCTGTAGAAAAGATTATTGGTTATCAGTATACTAGCAATGATTTGTTAAATGAAATACTAGAGTATATAAATTTAAATTATAGTGAGGATTTAAAATTAAATGATTGTGCTAAATTATTTTTAACTAATCCATCCAATATATCTAGGATTTTTAAAAGTAATTTGAATACTACCTTTATATCATATTTAAATCATATACGAATAGAAAAATCTATAGAATTGCTTGAAAATACAAAAAAAAGTATAAATGAGATTGCGGAAATAGTTGGATACAACAGTCTAAATAACTTTTATAAGAATTTTAAGATAGAAAAAGGGATGACACCCAAAGTTTATAAATTGAATATTAAAAATTGAAATTGATAAATAAAAAGTCAATATAGATAATTGTTTGAAAATGTCTGGATAAGTATACTTTAATTAATAACAAAAATTAAAGCGCTTTAAACATATTTAATAACATTGAACCTTATAAAAGATGTACCTATATATATAAAAAAATATATATAAATAAAAATTAAAAAATATACAAAATAAAAAAAGTGAATTAAATATTATTCCAAAAAGACAGAATATTCATTTAAATTCGCTGTAAATTTATATTTGTTAAAGAAGGTAACTTTATAATGGAGGTAAGTTGATATGTCAGACAAAGTAAATATTAAAAATGTTATCTGTATTGCAGGTGCTTATTTAGCAACAGCAATAGGTTCAGGATTTGCGACTGGTCAAGAAATACTCCAATTTTTTGCATCCCAAGGATATATGGGATTGATTGGAGCATTAATATCGATGGTACTATTCTCATTTCTTGGTGTTGAAGTCATAACAAGGGGGAGAGAGTTAAAACTTAAAGAGCCAACAAGAATTTACACTTTTTATTGTGGAAAGATTCTAGGAAAATTTTATGAATGGTTTAGTCCAATATTTTTATTTGGAATTCTGATAGTAATGATTTCAGGTGCTGGTTCAACTTTAACTGAATATTATGGAATAAATCCTTATTTAGGAAGGGTATTAATGTCTATTGCTACACTAATCACAGTATCCATGGGGCTTGAAAAATTAGTAAATATACTTGGGCGCATTGGACCAGTAATAGCAGTATTTACTATTGCAGTTGGATTAATAAGTTTATTTAAGCACTTAGATGGATTACCTGTTGTTGGAGAGGCAATGAAAAATATTGAAGTTACAAAAGCATCAGGAAGCCCAATAGTTTCAGGTGTAATTTACAATACATTAAATATAATTGTAATGATTGTATTTTTAACAGGTATGGGAGCTTCTGTTGAAAATAAAAAAGATGCTTTCTGGGGAGGATTATTAGGTGGTGTAGTTTTTATGACTGCTGGTATAGTTATGTATCTAGCTATGATTTCAGATATAGGTAACCTGTATATGAAAGAGATACCATCCCTTTATCTAGCAGATAATATATCTCCTATTGTAGGTGTATGTTTCTCAGTTGCACTTATATTAGGTATCTATACAACTGCTGTTCCACTTTTATGGTCTGTGACTAATAGAATTGTTGAAGACAAACACCCTAAATTTAAATTAGTTACAACAGTAGTAGCTATTTTGGCTTGTATTGGTGGCTTTTTACCATTTGGTAAGCTAGTAAATATTTTATATCCATACACAGGTTATATGGGACTTTTAATTTTAGTTTGCATGGTATATAGGGCAATTACATGTAGAGAAAAATCAACTCAAAGTCAGGAATAAATATAGTTAGGGTAATTGATAGTTGAGAAAATTTCTTATTGTAATACAAATTATAAAAAAGTCAAAATAGTTAAATAAATTGCAAATTTTGATAATATAATTAATTAAAATATTATAGTAGAATATAAATAAAAATTAATTAAATTTATAAAAATAATTAAATTAAGAAGAGGTGTTATTATGTTAAAAACAACAAGAATTTCAGACCCAGAGTTATACGAAATTGTAGCTGGTGAATTGGTTAGACAAGAGCATAATATCGAGATGATAGCTTCTGAAAGTACAGCACCAACAGAAGTACTTGAATTAAGTGGATGTGTATTTACAAATAAAACAGAAGAGGGTTATCCAGGAGCACGTTTCCAAGCAGGTTCTGAAGAAGCAGATAAACTTGAAAATCTAGCAATAAAACGTGCAAAAGAAATATTTGGAGCAGAACATGTAAATGTACAGCCTTACTCAGGTTCTACAGCTAACTATTGTGTATATTCAGCAATATTAAAGCCAAATGATACTGTTTTAAGTATGCGTCTTGACCAAGGGGGACACTTAACACATGGTAGTACAGTAAACTTCTTACATGATATTTATAAATATGAATTTTATGGTGTAGATTCAAATACTGGTCGTATAGATTATGATGCTCTTGAAGCGAAGGCAAAAGAGTGTAAACCAAAACTTATAATTGCAGGGGCAAGTTCATATCCAAGATTGATAGATTATGAAAGAATATCAAATGTTGCAAAAGAAGTAGGAGCTTATTTTATGGTAGATATGGCTCATGTTGCAGGTTTGGTGGCAGCAAAAGTAATACCTAGTCCTGTACCTTATGCAGATTTTGTTTCTTCATCTACAACAAAAACTTTCTGTGGACCAAGAAGTGGTATTGTGCTTTGTAAAGCTGAACATGCAAAGAAACTTGATAAAGGTGTTTTCCCAGGAACATTAGGTTCTATACATCTTAACACAGTTGCAGCGAAAACGTTTTCGCTATTGTATTTAGGGACAGATGAGTTTCGTAAAATAATGGAGCAAGTAGTAGTAAATGCTAAAACTTTGGCAGCTGAACTTATTTCTCACGGATTTAGTATAGTAAGTGGTGGAACTGATAATCATATAGTAATGGTTGATTTAAGAAGTAAAAATTTGACAGGAAAGCAGTTTGAAAAGGCTCTTGAATATGTAGGAATAACGGTTAATAAAAATGTTATACCTGATGACCCACAATCACCATTTGTAACTAGTGGCGTTCGTATCGGTCTTACATCAATATCTCAAAGAGGTCTTAAAGAAAAAGAAGTTGTGCAAATAGCAGGAATAATGAATAAGGTAGCAGAAAATATTGATAATAAAGAAGTATTAGATGAATGTAGGGTAGAAGCTCAGGAACTTATAGCTAAATTCCCATTATATCCAGAAGGATATTTTGAAGATTAAGTATATTGATTTATATAGCTCACAACCTATAAAGCCTATAACATAAAACCCAATAATATATAATTATTATAAGGAGATGCCTCAAAATAAAACTTTGAATCATCTCCTTTTTTTGTAGAAAAATAGAAAATGGAATTTCTAAGAACTCCTAATCTATGTAATAATTTAAATGAAAGTTTATTTAAAATCTTAAAAAACTGTGAACCATTGATATAAGAGGAAAATAGGTATGTTATTGCCAACAATGGACAGCAGTATAGTCTATTTAATACTTATGATACACAAATGTAGATCTCATTGTGGAAAGCCTCACTTGTGTGTTATAATGTTGTAAAAAATAAATTTGGAGTAATGCCATGATTGAAAACTACGTTTTGTGTGAAATTGAGGAATTAAAGAGAAAAATACATGAAAACATTAATGTGAACGATGATGTTATTTGTGGGATTTGTGATAAACTGATTTCGATTTCAAAAGAAAGTAAAGATTGGCAAAGTGTGGCTTTTGGACATGTATGGCGTGCCGATTATTATTTCTATGTGGAATCAAATATGAAATGCGTATCAAAAGAGTTGGAGTATGCACAAGAGTATATTAATGAAAAGAATCCAAGTGAATTATTAGAAAAATTTTATGCACTGTGTAGTTTACTTTCTTTAAATTCATATGATAAACAGTCTGCATTTAGATACACTTTAAAAGCATTGGATGTTTCTGAAAGATTAGACATCAGACATCGCATTGGTATAAATTATGGGAATATTAGTGCTTATTATTTGGACTATGAATTATATGATGAAGCACTGTTCTATTTAGATAAATCAATGGAAGTATTGCGTTCTTTGCCAGATACGAAGCCACGTTTTCTGCGAATGCTGTTAATTAATTTCATTAATATATATTTAAAATTAGGTAAGCTTGAATTGATGAAATCAACTATTGAAGAATTGAGTTTACTTCCCTTCGAAGAGAAAGATTTAAAAATATATGTTGATTATGCATATTTGCTTTATTATGCAGAGATACAGAATCAAGAAAAAAGTTTATATTATCTACAGGAAATGCAGAATGATGGACTTATGACTTTTCCAAATCGTGTTTATCTCATAGAATTTTTGATGAATGCATTAGAAGCAATGATATCTATCAAAAACAAAGTAAAATCAAGTGAATTATTACAATCCTTACAAGAGCTAATAAAAGAAGATGAACCAGAGCCTTTATTGAAATTATGTAAATTGAATATTAAGTATTCACAGAAATTTGAGACAAAAAAAGAATTATATTACCATTACCACGAGTATTATGATTTATATTTAAAAGCACAGAATCAAGTAAATCTATTAAAAGTAGAAGGTTTACGTGCAAAAATTGAATTGAATGACACTTATACTAAGTATACTCAATCAAAAAAAGTATTAGAAGAATTATATGACCTTGTAAATTATGATGAATTGACTAATGTATACAATCGTTATTATTTTAATATTAAGCAAGATGAAATTCTCAATAGTAATAGATATACTAATATTGGTCTTGCAATATTTGATATTGATTACTTTAAAGAATACAATGATTATTATGGTCATTTGGAAGGTGATGAAATATTAAAACAAGTAGCAAGTAGCTTGAAAGAAAAGGCAAATGAACAAATGGCAGTCTTTCGCTATGGTGGTGATGAATTTGTTTGTCTTAGCTGGGATTTGAATTTTGAACAAATGGCTGAATATGTTAATCAAGTAAAAGAAGCAATAAAAGAAAAAAGTCTTGAACATATACATTCACGATGTGAAAAAATAATAACATTGTCAATTGGATATGGTAATAAGACAGTTTCAACTAAAGTTGATGTACTTAATTTATTTGATGAAGTAGATAAAGCACTATATGATGTAAAGAATAATGGTAGAAATAATGCTAAATCAATAATTGCTATGGAAGAGGTGCATAATGAATAACTATAATGTAGCACTTGAACAAATTCAATTGCTGATTGATCGAATTCAGTGTCGTTTTGAGCATAATTCTAGGTTTAATAAACACGATTGTGATAGGTTACTAATGATATCAGAACAGTTAAACTACTTCTATGGACAAGCATTGGCTCATGTGTATTTGGCACAATATTTTCAAATGAAATGGGATGTAGATGCTTATAATTTTCATTCAGAGAAGGCAAGAGAAATTGCTGAGAATAAAAATTATTTTGATGTTTTAATTGAATATTTTAAAATAGAGGGCTTGCGAAATGTTACTATTTGTGACGAAATAGCAGCTCTTACTATATATTTAGAAGGAATCCAAATTGCTTATAAAATTAAAGATAAAAAATCATGTGCTATTTTCTATAACAATATTGCTGATATATTTTACACAAGTGGTGTATATAAAATTGCAGAGCAATTCTATACAAAAGCATTAGATGTTATAAAAGATATTCCTATAAAAAGTGTGCTTTTTTATTACAAGTCTATACTTGTGAATCTATTACACCTTTCTTGTGTTCAAGGAGAATTAGATAAAGCCCTGAAGTATCATGAAAAATGTTTAAGCGTAAAATGTGAAGTTGGCATTTTACCTTTATTATTTATGGAAGGAGAAATACGTCTTTTATTATTAGAAAATAAGGAAACAGAAGCGTTACATAAAATAGATAGTTTGATAAATAAGTTGATTAAAAATAAGGAAGAAGCGTTTTTACTGAAATCCATTTATTTATATTTAATGGAATTTTTGCTTTTGTTGAAAAGAGAAGAAGACGCAGCATGGTGCTTAAACCAATTAGACACATTGTATAAAAATACGAATCAAAATATAATGATACAAATTCAAAAATTACATGTTCAATATTCAATTCTATTTGGGCATGAAACTGATGAACTTTATGAAACTTTTTATGAAACCATATTAAAAGGAGAAATGGACAGTAAGATATCAATGGGCGAAAGCTTCAAAAGTCTTCTTTCTCTCTATGAAAGAGAAAAAGAACAGAATCTTATGTTGGAAAAGCAAGTTAGTCTACAAACAGTAGCAGATATAGATGAACTTACAAAAATTTATAATCGAAGATACTGTAGTAAACTTATAAGTAAATTAATCCAAGATGATGAGGTTTTATCCATTGGATATGTTATGGTTGATATCGATTTTTTCAAAGAATATAATGATTACTATGGTCATTTAAAAGGTGATGAGGCAATAAAAGAAGTTACTACTTTATTAAAGAAGAACTTACCAAACAATGCTTTTGCTGCACGATATGGAGGAGATGAATTCACCTGTATATTTGTTGATAGAAGTGATGATGAAATTATTACATTTGTTGAATCAGTTCAAAAAGAGCTGAGAGACAAAAATATTGTACATTTAAAAAGTAAAAATTCCAAACAGCTCACTTTATCTTTTGGGATATATAATGAGATACATATGCATGGTTGTGATGAATTAACTCTTATTAAAAATGCTGATTTAGCCTTATACCAATCCAAAAATAAGGGAAGAAATGTATATACAATTTATAAACAAAGGAGCCAATCGTAATGGAAACGGAAAATAATAGCACCTTAAAGCGTGATATGTATGATACTTCATATATTTTGGAAAAATATTGTAAGATAAAAGGTAGTGATGAAAGATATGCTTTAATACACTTGAACATTAAAAATTTTCGCTATTTTAATACAAAGTATGGAAGTAAAGCAGGTGATGAAATCCTGACATTGGTTTTTCAAAAAATAACCACATTTTTAGAAGAAAGGGAGTACGCTGCATATTTATATGCGGATAACTTTGCTTTTTTAGTAAGGTGTGATGATTCTAACTATCTTATATATGAACGATTGATACCACTAATTGACATATTATATCGTATAGATGATGAGCGGATTTATAGAAATCTTTTTATGTCTATGGGTATTTATGTGATTATTAACCCAGAAGTCTCATTTTATGATGCACTAAATTATGCGAATTTGTGTAGGAAAGAAAGTGAAGCTTTACTTAATAGAAGTTCTTGTATAGAACTTTATGGTGATTCTTTTTATAATAGTTATATGGACCGTATGAAACTGGAAATAGAGACAGCAGATGCATATAAAGGTTATGAATTTGTCACGTACTTACAGCCCAAAATCAGTCTAATAAATGGAAAGGTTATAGGTGCAGAGGCATTACTTCGTTGGTTTGATAAAGATGGAAACAGCATGCCATTATATAAATTTCTGCCTATTTTAAACCAAAATGGCTACATTAAATTAATTGATATTGATACTTTTGAACAAATGTGTCAGTACTTGGATACAAGAATAAAAAACAATCAGAAAGTTGTGCCAATTAGTTTTAATATTTCAAAGTCACATTTTTATGACCCAGGGATTGTTCAAAATTACATTGATGTGTTTGAAAAATATGATATTCCGAAGCACTATATTGAAATTGAATTTATGGAATCAATTTCTTTAAATGATACTGAACGTTTAAAAAAAGTAGTATCTGATTTCAAAGAATATGGGTTTACATGTTCACTAGATGATTTTGGAGATGGTTATTCTTCTTTTAATGTATTACTTAATGCTCATTTTGATATTATCAAGATGGACCGTCAGTTTTTTTTAAATAACTTAAATGGCAATAGTAGTTTAGTAATAAAGACTATTATAGATTTAATTCATTCTTTAAATATGAAAGTAATTGCTGAAGGCGTAGAATCTAAAGAACATATAGAGTCTTTAAAAGAGTATAGATGTGATATGGTTCAAGGTTATTATTATTATAAACCTATGTCAATTGATTCATTTAATATGATATTGGATGTGCAGGATGATTGTTAGGAATTATATGAATTAATTATTTAGAGGGAGAAAAATATGAGATACAAAAAAATTATAACATTATTAGTAGTAGCTATACTTGCACTAAATTTGGTGGCATGTTCCACACCTACTCAAGGAGATGCAACAAAAGGCTCAGTTTTTCAGGGGACTCAAGGAAAAGAAATGGTAACGTTAAATGTTACATCTGAGCCAACAGAATTGAATCCAATGAGAATGAGTGATACTATTGCACAAAGTATTCTCTATCATTGCATGGCTGGATTCACAAAGTTGAATGAGAAGGATGAGCCAGTAGCTGATTTAGCAGAACGTTGGGATATAAA
This sequence comes from Clostridioides sp. ES-S-0001-03, assembly GCF_020676075.1. NCBI lineage: Bacteria > Bacillati > Bacillota > Clostridia > Peptostreptococcales > Peptostreptococcaceae > Clostridioides > Clostridioides sp. ES-S-0001-03. Next base: position 573,490 of record NZ_JACVWJ010000001.1, read on the forward strand.
TGATGCGAACACTATTTATACAATGCATCTAAGAAAGGATGCAAAATGGTCAAATGGAGACCCAGTAACCGCGAATGATTTTTACTATTCCTGGGTGACACAGATGACGCCTTCTACTGGAAGTATATTTGCTTCGTATATATACAAGAATATTAAAAATGGAGAAGCATTTTATAAGGGTGAGATTGACGAATCACAACTTGGGTTAAAAGTATTAGATGATTATACATTAGAAATTCAATGGTCTCATCCAATGACTAATGGCTTGTTTTATTTGTCACAGCCATATTTTTTGCCAATAAATAAAAAGGCTTATAAGGCAATTGGTGATAAACAGTACGCTAAAGAGGCCGATAAAATGGTAACAAATGGTGCATATAAAATAACAGAATGGGTTCATGATGACCATATTACAATGGAGAAAGCTGAAGAATATTATAATGCATCAGAAATTAATATTCCTAAAGTTAAGTTGGTTATGATAGGAGATGCAAATACAAGTTTGAATGCATTTACTGCTGGAGAAATTGATCTTTGTAACCTATATAACGAACAAATTAAACTCGTGGGAGACAAAAGTAAAGATACTATTCAATCCTATATAGATGGAGGTTCTTGGTATTTAAGCTTTAATACACAAAATGAGTATCTTTCTAACATAAACCTAAGAAAAGCACTTGCCTATTCTATTGATGTACAAAGTCTACTTAATAATGTAATTAATGATGGTTCTATAGCAGCCAATGGTCTTGTACCAGGTGTTATAAAAGGTGTTGATGGTAAAAGTTATGCAGAAAAACGTGGTAGCTTATTTAAGTATGACAAAGATAAGGCAAGGGAATTCCTTGACAAGGCACTTCAAGAACTTGGGATAGAAAAGAAAGATATTAAACTTGTATTTTGGACATCAGATACAACATATAATCAGAATCAGGCTGCCTACTTGCAACAACAATGGAAAGAAAATCTTGGACTGGATGTAGAACTGAAATCTACAGCAGTCAAAGCTTTGTCTGAAGCAAAAAGAAATGGTGATTATAGTTTTGCAGTGGATGCTTGGGGTCCTTCTGAGAATGATGCAATTACATTTTTGGAGAACTATACAACAGAAAATATGAACAATTATGGAAAGTATTCCAATCCAAAGTATGATAAGTTGATTGAGGATTCAACTCATGAGAGTGATTCTAAAAAGCGTCAAGAGATACTGATACAGGCAGAAAAAATTCTAATGGATGATATGGTTATAGGACCGATGTATTTTACATGTACTACTTATGCAGTTTCTGACAAACTAGTTGGTCTAGTACGTACACCATTTCAATTCTTTAACGTTTTAAATGCACATATTAAGTAAATAAAAAACATGACAGGAGCAGACAATATGTCTTTACAAATGAGGTATATCGCTAAGCGACTTATTTATGCGGTACTTACTGTATGGGTTTTGATTTCCATTACATTTTTACTGATGCAGATGCTTCCAGGAGACCCTTTTTCTGGACTTAAGGTAATTAATCCTGAGATAAAAGCTTCTTTAGCCACAAAATATGGTCTAGATAAACCTGTATTAGAGCAGTACGGAATATATGTGAATAATTTGATACATGGAGATTTTGGTTCTTCAATTGTTTCTGGTCGTCAAGTCACAGATATTATAGCCCAGGCATTCCCAGTTTCTTTAGAACTGGGAATACGGGCTTTGATTTTTGCAATCATTTTGGGATTTTTGTCAGGTATTATAGCTGCTTTGAAGCATAGGACAAAGTGGGACACATTGATGATGATTTTGGTGCTTCTTGGGGTGTCTGTTCCATCATTTATTATTGGTGCTTTGTTGCAGTATTTTTTTGGAATTGTGCTGTTTCAATTTACTGGTATCCATTTTTTTGCAATTATAGGATGGGGGAGTGAAAATAGCAAGATTTTACCTGCATTTGCGCTAGCTTTTGGCTCTATGGCAAGTATTGGAAGATTAATGCGCTCTAGTATGCTTGATGTACTTGGGCAGGATTATATTCGTACAGCAAAAGTGAAAGGAATCAAGAAAAAAGATATTATCCTTCATCATTGTCTACGCAATGCATTAATGCCAGTGATAACAGTTCTTGGTCCTATGACAGCAGTTCTGTTGACTGGGACATTTGCTGTAGAATATGTATTTTCTATTCCAGGTCTTGGAAAATACTTTGTGGACTCAGTACAGGCCAATGACTATCCAGTGATTATAGGAACAACATTATTTTTTGGTATGTTTCTTGTGTTGTGTAATCTAATCGTGGATATTTTGAACAGCTGTATAGACCCTCGCGTGAGATTAGGAGGTGAGGAAAATAGATAGTAGTAAAAGAGTACTTGTTCATGAAGATTTTTCATCTATTGATGGCTGTAATTCAGATATGACTAATAACGAACAGGTGTATCCCTCTATGAGTTTTGCAAGGGAGACCATATCCATACTACGCCACAATAAAATTGCAGTAGTATCATTTATAATGATACTTATTCTTATGATAGGTTCAGTATTTTTTCCAATATTTTGTAATTTTGATTTTTCATCTCAGAATGTGGCATATGCAAATAACCCCTTTTTTAGTAAAGATATGAGTAGTGGTTTTACTCATATCTTTGGTACAGATAATCTTGGGCGTGATATTTTTGTACGTATCTGGTATGGGACACGAGTATCACTTCTAGTAGCAGGGGTGGTAGCTATCATAGACTGCATAGTAGGAGTAGTATATGGTAGTATTTCTGGATATATAGGTGGTATGGTTGACAATGTAATGATGCGTACATTGGAAATCATTAGTGGAATTCCATACCTTGTTGTTGTTCTTTTACTTATGGCAGTGCTTCCACAGGGAATTGGAACTTTGATTATTGCCTATACCCTTGTAGGATGGACTAGTATGGCACGATTGGTAAGAGGACAGGTGGTTTCTCTTATGGGGAGAGAATTTATAATTGCTGCAAAAATTATGGGAGCAAGTATGGGACGGATTATTTTCTTCCACTTAATTCCTAATATGTTAGGTATTATAATTGTACACATGACATTGAGCATTCCAGGAATTATATTTACAGAAGCATTCCTATCAATGTTGGGAATGGGAGTTCCACCACCATATCCATCATTGGGAATTATGGCAAATGAAGGTGTTGCTGTTTTTCAGACTTATCCAGCAAGGCTTGTAGTGCCAGGATTATTTATTTGTCTGATAATGCTTTCTTTCAATCTCTTGGGAGACCAACTTCAAGATGCTCTAAATCCTAGATTAAGGAGGTCTGCTTATTATGGACGACATTCTAAGAATTAAGGAATTAAATGTATCTTTTGATATGTACGAAGGAACAGTAAATGCAGTTCGAGGTGTATCGCTTTCCATGAACAGTGGCGAGATTCTTGCGTTAGTGGGTGAAAGTGGTTGTGGTAAAAGTGTAATGGCACAGTCAATTTTGCAACTAAATCCTTCACCACCAGCTAAAATTATGGCTGAGGAATTGAAACTTCTCAATTTTGATATTTTGAATGCATCAGAAAAAGAGATGGAACGAATAAGAGGTACTTTAGCAAGTATGATTTTTCAAGACCCTTTGACCTGTTTGAATCCTACAATGAAAATAGGTAAGCAGATTACAGAGTCACTATATAGAAAAGAGAAAATGTCATCATCTGATTGTAAGAAAGAGGCAGTTAGATTACTTGAAATGGTACAGATACCAAATGCTGAACTACAAGCAGAACAGTACCCTCATCAATTTTCAGGAGGTATGCAACAACGTGTAATGATTGCTATGGCTTTGGCATGCAATCCTAAACTACTTATTGCAGACGAACCAACAACAGCTCTTGATGTTACTACACAACTGCAAATCTTGAAATTGATTGCTAAAATTAGAAAAGAGATGGGAACAGCTGTACTTTTGATTACTCATGATTTTGGTGTTGTAGCAAACTTGGCAGACCGTGTAGCAGTGATGTATGCTGGAAAAATTGTGGAAGAAAGTGGTGTGAAAGAACTTTTTAATAGAGCAACACACCCATATACACAGGCACTGTTAAGAACACTTCCTACATCAGGTGTTATAGGGGAACGCATATCTATATTGGGAAGTCCACCAAACTTATCTGATTTGCCAGTCGGTTGTTCTTTTTCAAAGAGGTGTCCATATTGTATGAAGATTTGTTTGAGAGAAGAGCCACCTTTATTTGAGGTTTCAAATAGTCACAGTGCTTCTTGTTGGCGTCTGCATGAAAGTTTTCCAAAGGAGGAATTGGATGATGGAAAAATTACTTGAATTAAATAATGTATCCAAGAGCTTCCCTCTAGGAAGAAAGCGCAAAAATATTGCTGTCAATCATGTGAACCTAACTATTTATAAAGGTGAAACTCTAGGGCTTGTTGGAGAATCTGGTTGTGGAAAATCAACTCTTGCAAGAGTTATTATGGGTGTATATCCATCAAGCGAAGGTGAAATATTATTTCAAGGCAAAAAGTTAGAACTACATAGACAAAGTAGAAGAAAGGCATTTGCACAACATACACAAATGATATTTCAGGACCCATATATGTCTTTAGACCCACATATGACAGTAGAATCTATTATTGCAGAAAATTTGAAGGTTCATGGGATGTTGGATAAAAATACAAGAACACAAAAAGTATATGAATTGTTAGAAATGACTGGGCTTTTGAGAGAACACGCAGGACGTTTCCCACATGAGTTTTCAGGAGGGCAAAGACAAAGAATTAGTATTGCACGTGCACTCGTGGTTCAGCCAGATTTTATTATATGTGATGAACCAGTGTCAGCACTGGATAATTCTATTCAGAGTCAGATTATAAATCTTTTATATAAGTTAAAGATGGAGCTTGGTCTTACTTATCTATTTATTTCACATGACTTAAGCATGGTACGTTATATTTCTGATAGGATTGCTGTGATGTATACTGGTAGAATCGTGGAAATTGGAAATGCTGAGGCGGTTTACAATACACCTTTACATCCATATACACAGATGCTTTTGCGTGCAGTTTTGACTCCAAATCCGAATAGCAGAAATATACTACATGAAGAAGTAGATGTACAAGACGAAGTCAAAATTTTTTCGAATTCTGAAAAAGGATGTCCTTTTGTGGAGCGTTGTCCAGTATCAGCAGAATATTGTAGAAAAGAAATGCCTGAATTATTTGAACATAAACAGAATCATCTAGTTGCTTGCTATATGGCAAGTGAAGGATTTAGCTATTATAAAAAGTAATTTTTTAGTGTAATGATAAATTAATTTTATTTAAAATACATATGCTTTACCTCTTGTACTCAAATTTCTTAAATATTAAAATTTAGAATATTAATTAAAAAAGAAGTAGTAAAAAATAGCTTATAAAAATTCAACAGAGGAGTTGAACTTAAAATTTGATTAGAAAAAAATCAATTTTGAGACAGCTCCTTATTTTTTTTGAAAAGTAATATACAAGCTATCATAAGCATATAATTCTCTATAGATAATTAACAAGGGGGATAAAGTTATGAGGTATTATAATAAACCTACCAAAGAAGTCTTAAAATACTTAAAGACAAATCCAGAAGTTGGACTTGCTGATAATGAGGTAGAAGAGAGGAAGCTTAGATATGGATTAAATGAATTTACGATAAAAGAAGGACGAACATTTTGGGACGAGTTGGGGGAAAGTCTGACAGAACCTATGATATTAATTCTTATAGGAGCAGCAGTAATAAGCTCATTTGTGGGAGAATTGCATGATGCATTAGGTATTTTAGGAGCTATCTTTATTGGTATTTCCATAGGTATAATAACTGAAGGAAAATCTAAAAAAGCTGCTCATGCTCTATCAAAATTAACAGAGAATATAGAGGTAAAGGTACTTAGAAATGGAAAGATAGTTAAAATATCAAAAAATGATTTAGTACCAGGAGATATTGTATATATAGAAACAGGAGATATGATACCAGCAGATGGAAGGCTTATACAATCTATAAATCTAAAGCTTAGAGAAGATATGTTAACAGGCGAATCTGATGATGTAGCTAAAAATGCTGATGCTATATTAGATATGGAGGTAGTTTATTCTAAAACAGAAATAATTGAACAAGATACAATACCCGCAAAACAAATCAATATGGTATTTGGGGGAACTCTTGTAGCATATGGTAGAGGGATAATGGTTGTTACTCATATTGGTGATAAGACAGAGATGGGTAAGATAGCACAGAACTTATCAAATGATGACCAGCAAACTCCACTTCAAATTAAATTAGGTAAGTTAGGTGCTAAAATAGCAGGTATATCAGGTGTAATAGCTACATTATTATGTATGTTTATGATTATACAAATGCAAAGAAGAGGTATGCTAATTTTGGATACAAGCAGTATTTTATCTTTTTTACAATCATTAGAGCCTGCTAAAAATGCATATATGGTTTGTATTGCTTTAATAGTTGCAACAGTACCAGAAGGTTTACCAACTATGATAAATATTACTTTAGCCATAACAATGCAAAAGATGGCAAAGATAAATGCATTAGTAACAAAGAAAGAAGCCTGTGAAACTATAGGTTCTGTCTCTGTAATATGTTCTGATAAGACAGGTACTTTGACACAAAATAAGATGATGGTAGAAGTAGCATATGTTGATGGTAAGTATATAAGTAGTGGAGAATATCAAAGTAATAGTTATTTTGAACAAAACTGTATAGTGAATTCAACAGCTGATATAGAAAAGGAAGACAATTCATTTAAATATATTGGAAGTGCAACAGAGTGTGCATTACTTTTATATCATAACGATAAAAATTATAATGAAATGAGAAAACAAACTTATTTAATATCACAAATCCCCTTTAGTTCAGAAGAAAAGAAAATGTCAACATTAATTCGTCAAGAGGATTCAGATATACTACTTTCAAAAGGAGCTCCAGAAGTATTATTAAAGAAATGTTCTTATGTACAACAAGGAAAAAGTATTGTCCCAATAACTCCTAAAATAGAAAAAGGTATTCTCGATGAAATTAAAAAACTACAAATTAAATCTATGAGAACATTGGGGTTTGCTTATAAAAAGATGACTAAATCTAGAACAGAAGTTGCAATAACTTCAGAAGGAGAATTGAATTTAATCGGAAATCCAAGAGGGTATGAGAAGGAAGAAAATTTAGTATTTAGTGGCTTTGTAGGAATAGTAGACCCATTGAGAGCAGGTGTTAAAGAGTCTATTGATAAGGCATTTAATGCAGGTGTAGATGTAAAAATGCTTACAGGGGATAATATCAATACAGCAACTGCTATTGGAGATGAATTAGGATTATTGAATGATGGTAAAAAGGCAGTTGAAGCAACCTATATAGATGTACTGACAGATGAAGAGTTAAGAGAAGAAATAAAAGGAATATCTATTGTCGCAAGAAGTAAACCAGATACAAAGATGAGAATAGTTTCTGCACTTCAAAAAAGTGGTGAGGTTGTAGCCGTAACAGGTGATGGTATAAATGATGCTCCAGCTCTTAGTCAAGCAGATGTTGGTATCGCTATGGGAATCTCAGGTACAGAAGTATCTAAAAATGCAGCAGATATAATATTGACTGATGATAGTTTTAGTACAATAGTAGAGGGAATAAAATGGGGAAGAGGTATTTATGAAAACTTCCAAAGATTTATACAGTTCCAGCTTACTGTAAATATAGTAGCATTTATAATTGCTATAATATCTCAACTTACTGGTAAAGATATGCCATTTACTACAATACAATTATTATGGGTAAATATAATAATGGATGGTCCTCCAGCTCTTGCGTTAGGATTAGAACCTGTTAGAGATTATGTATTGAAAAGAAAGCCAATAAATAGACATTCTGGAATAATAGCTAGGTCTATGTCTGTGAATATTGTTATAAATGCTATACTTATGATTACAATTGTATTTACACAATCAGCTTTTAATATATTGGGAGCAACTCCAGAAGAACAAGGTACAGTTATATTTTCATTATTTGCATTCAGTGCTCTTTTTAATGCATTAAATTGTAGAGAATTTGGATTAAACAGTACAATACCAAATCTATTTAAAAATAAATTAGCATTACAAGTAATAGTTGTGACAGGGGTGATTCAAATAATATTTACCCAAGTATTCCAAAGTTTCTTCAATTCAGTGTCACTAGGGTTTGATATGTGGATAAAGATAATATTATTCGCATCGACTATTCTATTGTCAAATGAATTTGTAAAATTACTTCTTAGAACAGTAAAAAATAGTAAGAAAGTAAATCTTAATAATAAAAATTAGATTATAAAATTTCGCAAAATCGTATTAATACTACGCTTTTGCGGTTTTATTTGTTTTTGTGTAAGTGATTTCAAAATACTATTTATCACTTTTTTGTATGGTACATTATTATACTTAAAAAGATGATTGACCATTAAAATATGGTATTTAGCAAAATATTCGTGAGATTTAAAGATTATTATTGCTACTAATTTACTGCCATTAAATGAGTCCTGATATGATGTAAAGAGTCTTGAAGATATAAACTGATAAACAACATAATTTTAAAAGTATTTGATATGAAATAATGATATATAATCTTTTAATGGTAAAGAGTTTCTTTACCAATGTCGCAATATTTATTTTGTCTGATATAATGGTTAAAGAACATTAACGAAACATATTGAGGAGAACTAAAAGAGTAAAAATACAAATAAAAAGTATATCTGAGTATTTAAGTAAGTTAAAAATATGTATGGGTTTAAAAATAGGAATTTTATAAAGGAGTTGCTAAAATTATGATTGTATATTTTTCTGGGACTGGTAATAGTGAATATGTAGCAAAAAGAATGGGTAAAGAGCTTCAGAATGAAGTATTGAATATATTTGAAAAAATTCGAACTAGGGATTATTCTCATTTAGCATCTGAAAGACCATGGGTTATCGTTGTACCAACTTATGCATGGCGTATTCCACGTATTGTGCATGAATGGTTGATGAAAACAGAACTTAGTGGAAATAAGAATATTTATTTTGTAATGACCTGTGGGGCTGATATTGGCAATTCAGGCACATACTTGAAGAAATTGTGTAAAGCAAAAGGGATGAATTACAGAGGATGTGCTTCTGTAGTCATGCCAGAAAACTATATTGCGCTTTTTAGTACACCAAGTAAAGAAGAAGCTCTAGTAACGATTGAACAAGCTGAGCAGAAAATATCATCTACAATACAATGTATTAGAACTGATGTAGCATTCCCAGAATCGAAAGCAACATTTAAGGCTAAATTCAGTAGTGGATTGGTCAATAATATATTTTATCCAGTATTTGTTCATTCTAAAAAATTTTATGTGACAGATGCTTGTGTTTCTTGCAAGAAATGTGAAAATGTATGTCCACTTGGAAATATACACCTTAATGATGGAAAGCCAAACTGGGGAAATCATTGCACTCATTGCATGGCTTGTATATGTCGATGTCCAAAAGAAGCTATTGAATATGGCGAACATAGCAAGGGGATGGCACGTTATATTTGCCCAAAGGAAATATAAAAATAAATGACTTAAATTAATCCTGATGTATTTTGATGAGGGTGCTTTAAAAGCAATCATTATATAACATAGATTTTATTTAATGGAGTATTAACTTAAAAGACAGTTGATAAATAGTCAGCTGTCTTTTTTTAATCAATTAAATTAATTAGTCATCATAATTAAATTATAATGAAACTTGTATTATAGATATTTTTCAATTTTACTTTGTTCAATTACACGTTTACCTAATAAGGTAATTGCCTGTTTTGGGCAATTATTAACACAGCGATAACACATAGTACATTGATTTCCTGGTATAGCAACACCATTTTTCACAACAATATTTTTCAAGCAACATAGGCTTACACATTTTCCACAGCCAATACATTTATCAGCACTTATTTTTAATTTGTCTGAATAGTATTTTGTTTTATTAATAAAATATAACCTTTGTCCAAATAAACCTGCTATATGATGAAAAATTCCGATTCCATCTTGTGGTGGAGTTCCATCTTGTATTTTTCTTACAGCATGCTTTATTTTTTGTTCTGCATTTGTTATGAGTTTCTTGTTGCTTTCTAAAGTCTTTTTTAATGCCTTTTCATCAGCAATGCTATCAGGCATTTTTAAATGTAAACCTCCAATAGTGACGGCACCATATTTTTTAAGCAAACGAGCTAAGATACCTGCTCCATCTCCACTGAATAACCCCATTGTTGCAATAATAAAAACTCGCTTGTCTTTCCATAAATTTTGATGATTGATTATAAAGTCCTTTAATATTTTAGGTATGTTGCTGTATTGTGTAGGATAGCTAAATACAATATCTTTATGCTGACTAATTTGATGTAACAATTGCTTATCTTCAATAGAAAATGCTTTTGATGTCATATCATATTCCTGCAAAAACTTTTCTATACAATATTTTGAATTGCCTGTTCCACTGAAATATATTCCTAGCATAATTTTTCTCCAAATCTTAATTTATTGACTTATTTGTTTTATTCTACCATGAGTATATTTAAAAGTCATTTTTTTATGTTTTGAATAGATATTTGAGCAAAAGTTATGTGAATTAATTTTGATATGTAGAAAATAGAGCATTTTTTATTGATTTAAAAATGTTGTTAATAAAGAATTTTTTATTTTACTTAGATATAAATTAATATAAAAAATCTGTTATAAATATGTTGGTTTGATTATAAATAAGATATTTCTATGCTACTTAATAAATAAAAGTTGTCAATTAAGATGCATATAAATAACTAGTATTATGAAAAATATAATAGAGAATTTGTTTGTGATATTATTTTATATTTATATGAGTAGGAAGTGACTATAGGTTATAATAGTAGAAAGCTTAATAAGTGAATGTTAAGGAATAAATGCAATTAATAAAAATTTAAAAATTTTATCTAAAGGGATATATAGAAAGGAAAATATTTATGAAGTTTAAAAGGTGGGTCAGTATAATTTTATCTATAATAGTTATAAGTGCTCTTCTTGTGGGTTGCACAAATAAATCTAATTCGGATACAGTATCAAATGAAAAAATATCATATGAAATAAATTCAACAAAAAATAGCAATAATAAGGTTGAAACTAATAAATTTAATTTAGGAACATCAGAAATGGTTATAAGAGGTAAATCTATACCATTTAATATGGAAGGAATAATATCAGTACCTGAAAATATAAAAGAAAAAGCACCTGTAGTATTAATTTTTCATGGACAACATGGAGATGGAGAAAATGATTTTGAAGATGGATTTAAATATCTTACTGAGGCTTTGGCAAAAAATGGTATAATAGGATTATCTATTGATACCTCAGTAAATTATACTTTTAAGTATGGAGAACCAGTGGAAAATGAAAGAATAACTTATTTAGCTCAAACATATATACAAACTTTTAAAGACATAAACGAAGGTAAGAAAAATGGATTTGGGTTATACCTCAAAGATAAAGTTGATTTAAATAGAATTGGTCTTATAGGACATTCTGTAGCAGGTTCAGGGGTAATTAAAATAGCAGAAGACCAAATACAAAAAGGATTCAAAGGGATAAAAGGAATTATATCACTTACACCAGCGTATAATAGTCCGATAGAAAAGTTTCCTGATATACCAACAGCAATAATAGTTTCAGAGTATGATGGAGATGTTGTTCATAGTGGAGATGATATTTTTTATGATATATCTTTAGATAAAAATAGAAAAAGCCCACTGGGTCTAACTTATCTAGTGGGAGGAAATCATAATGCATACAACTCAGTTTTAGGAGAAAAAGAGTTTTCTAAGCCACAGACTACTAATGGAACTTATCCTGAGAAATTAGGACAAGAAGAACATAGAGATTTTTTCTCTAATTATGCAGTTGACTATATGAAATCTATTTTTGAGTTTGATAGTAGTGAATCACCTATCTTCAATAAAAAAGGATTGCCTTATAAAATGTATGGATATCAGACTTTAAATAAAGTTAAATATAGTGAATCTGTAGAATTATTCAATAAAAAGACATTTAAAAATATAAGTTCAAGTAATGTTGATATAAAAGAATTGGTTGAATCAGAGAGATTGAATAAAGATACTGCAAAAATATTTATCAATACTGGAGTGAATGAAGATTTAGACTTGTTACAAGTTGATTGGAAATCTGAAAGTGGAAAAATAGAACTACCTTTAAATAATAATAACTTAGGAGCTTATTCTGCACTAAAGTTTAGATGGGCATTAAACTCTCCTAGTAAATTAAATAATAAAGATAATGTAGTTTCTTTCAAACTTAGCTTAGTTGATTCTAAGGGAAAAGAAAGCAGTATCATTGTAGAAAATGATAAAGTATCTGCTATGAAGTATTTTGAAGGAGAAGTTATAAAAGATGAATATGTAGAAGGGAAGTTTATGGAATTCTGGTCAAGATATACTCCAATAAGTGATACAGTAATACCACTTGAAAAATTTAGAAATATAAATTTATCTAATATAAAGAATGTTACAATTGAATTTGAAAGTCCAGAAACTGGTTCAATTATGTTAAATAAAATAGTTGGTATAAAATAATAAAAGTGGTTCTAGATAAAAGTATAAAGTATCTAGAACCAATTTTATTAGACATTATTAATTTTAGTCAGAGATATAAAACTACTTCATATTAACTATAAGAAAAGAAAATTAAGAATATTTTACTGATATAGAACAAGTTTAAAGAAATTTTATATCTAAATTGTGTTATCATGAGTAAAGATATCAAGTTTCGAGTTTATTAATAAAATAAAAGACAGGGAGGTAAGTTTCATGTTCTCAAAAATCCTAGTCAAAACATTTATCAAAGATAGTGAGAATGTTCAAGATAAAGTTGTTAGAAATAAGTATGGTTATGTAGCAGGAATAGTAGGCATAATATCTAATCTAGTTTTATTTATAGTAAAGGTTTCTATAGGTATACTTACATCAAGTATAGCTATAATGGCTGATGCGTTTAATAATCTTTCTGATATGGCATCTTCAGCAATAACTATGATAGGGTTTAAACTAGCAAGTAAACCAGCTGACAAAGAACATCCTTTTGGGCATGGTAGAATAGAATATCTATCAGCATTAATAGTAGCTTTTATGGTTATGTTGGTTGGACTTCAATTTGTGAAATCGTCTATAGAAAGAATAACAAATCCAGTTCCTATAAAGTTTGAATTAGTACCACTGATACTTTTAATTGCATCTATAATGGTTAAAATATGGTTGAGTCGCTTTAATAAATTTATGGGAAATAAAATTAATTCATCAGCATTAAAAGCAGTGTCATTGGATGCTTTGGGAGATGTATTTACATCAAGTTGTGTAGTTATATCTTTTATTTTGGCTAGATTTACTGATTTACCTATAGATGGATATGTAGGTATTGTAGTATCATTAGTAATACTTTATGCAGGATTTTCTCTTGTAAAAGATACTATAAATCCTCTTCTTGGGGAAGCTCCAGATGAAGAAATGGTCAAATCTATTTTAGAATTATTATTATCTTATGAACATATAATAGGTACACATGATTTAATAATCCATAATTATGGAGTTGGAAGATGCATTGCATCTATACATGCAGAAATTCCAGCGAATATAGATATAATGGAAATTCATGAAATTATAGATACTGCTGAGAGAGAAATATCTGAAAAGTTGGATATATATTTGGTAATTCATATGGACCCTATATGCCTTGATGATGAAGAGGTTATATCATCAAAAAGAGAACTTGAAGAAATACTTAAGAAAAACAGCCTTATAAAATCTATGCATGATTTTAGGATAGTTGGAAAAGGAAGTAAGAAGAATTTAGTCTTTGATATAGTAGTTAATCCTTCTGAATTTTCTAAAGGTATGTCAGAAGAAGATCTAAAAGCAGATATAACAAAACTAGTTAAGGAGATGAATCCTGATTATAATTGTGTAATTGTTGTAGACAAGGATTTTATTTAATGATGATAAAAAAATAAAGGAAAAAAATGTAAAAAATATAGACAATAAAACATAGACATAATATAATGGATGTAGAACTGTATTTAATTTGAATATAATAATTTTTAATTATTTTTATAAAAAAATTATAGAGACGTTGAAGTATATCCTATTACTGGGCACCTTATGGGTATACAGAGTCAATGGTGCAACCGGCTATGAATATAAATTTTATTTATTTCATAGCTTTTTTTGTATAGTTTTTTGATAAAAAAAGTTAAATTATATTGGGTATTTATGGAATTTTACAAGAGTGTAAATAGATTAGAGGGGAGCAATCTATATGAAGAAAGGAAATAAAAAGGCATTATTAATCAGTTTAATTATGATTTTAAGTATGATAGTTACTACAATATATCCATCTGTATCTTATGCATCAGAATTAGAAGGCAGTGGGTCTATACAAAGCAATTCAAATAATTTACCAACTGGAGATGGAAAACAAGAAGAAAATAAGAAACCAGAACAGACTCCAGAGGGAGATAAGCAAGAAGAAAATAAGAAACCAGAACAGACTCCAGAAGGGGATAAACAAGAAGAAAATAAGAAGCCAGAGCAAACGCCAGAAGGAGATAAGCAAGAAGAAAATAAGAAGCCAGAGCAAACGCCAGAAGGGGATAAACAAGAGGAAAATAAGAAGCCAGAACAGACTCCAGAAGGAGATAAGCAAGAAGAAAGTAAGAAGCCAGAGCAAACTCCAGAAGGAGAGAAACCAGAAGAAAACAAGAAACCAGAACAAACTTCGATAGAGGATGAAAATTTACTTAAGACTTTAGAAGAAGAACTTAATGAAGATAATGAAGACCACGGATTTATCGTAAAAATTAATAATGATGCAATAGAAACAGAGTCAATGAAAAAAATTACATTTAATTTAACTTATACTCCAACATCAAAAGGGATAAAAGCAGGTGACTCAATAACTTTTAAGGTTCCAGATGTATTTAATAAAGTTAATTTAGATTATACAAGTGAATGTTTTGATAAAACAGAGAGTAATGGAGAGTATACGCTTACATTTAGAGAATTACCTAATGGTCAAAGTGTAATGCAAGGAAAAATTGGATTAGAAGCATATGTGAATAAAGTTAATGAAGAAACAAGTGCCAAAATTCATATTGAAACTACTGGAAAGATAGAAAGTGGAAATGGAGATGTGGATATAGAAATAAAACCTGGCGATAAAGAAGACATTGAAGAAGCTAAAGGAACACTTAAGAAGCTTGTTGAAGGAAGAGAGTCAACTACTGTATTTATGCCAGTTAAAAATAAAGATGTAAATTATACTATACAAGTAAATGAAAAAGAAGAAGAATTAAAAGATATTACTTTATATGACGAACTCCCTGAAGGAATGACATTAATAAAAGATTCTGTAAGTATAGTAGCAAGCAATGGAAAAGAAGTAAGTGATTTTAATATTGAACAAGGTGAAAATTCTATTTCAGTTACTTTTGGAGATATAGATAAAGCGTATACTGTTAAGTATAAGGCTAGAATTAGTGATGAAAATGCAAAACATGGTAACAAATATAAGAATATAGCTAGATTAGAATCTGCAGGTAATAAAGTTCAAGAAGATGATGCTATTGTAAGTATATTTGATAGAGGAAATGATTATCTTTTGACTAAGGGGCATTCAGGAGCAACAAATATTACTCAAGTAGGTCAAGTAATCAACTATCAGATTTCAATAAATGATGATAAATCACCAGTAAGTAATGTGGTTATAACAGATAATATACCAGAAGGTATGAGATTAACTACTGCTGGAGAAGCTGGGCATGATTTTAGAGTTGTAGAAGTTCCAATGAATGGTGGCTGGACTCCTTGGAGTAAAGAAAAAATTGCAAATAATATTTCATATAAAACAGAAGAAAAAAGAAATGAAAGTGGGCAAGTAGAAAAAGTTATAACTGGATTTACAATTAATCTTAGTGAAGAAGAAGTAGAATCAAAGTTCTTTATAGCATATACATTAAAAGTTATTAGTATTGAAGATAGTTATACAAATAGAGCTGTTCTTGATGCGAATAATAGTCAAGTAGATAAAAGAGATGAGATAAGTTTTAAGAAGAACTCTGGATTAATAAGTGGCAAAAAAGAGGTTGATAAAAAGGTATTAGATGGAAATGATAACCAAATAGTTAAGTATAAAATAAACATGTCAACTTATGGTGTTTATGATGCAGGGCAAGTAAATATTTTAGATGAAGTAAATCCAACATTAAAAATATCTAATATAAAATACTCTGATAATCTTGAACTTAAAAAAGAAGCTGAAGATGGAAAAAATACTATAAGATTAGTAAATAAATATGAATTTAAGCAAATAAAAGAAGGTGAACCTGTACAAGGTTGGGTTACATTTGATGCAGATTTTACAGATGTAAAAGTAGGGGAGACCATACAAAATGTAGCTCAGATTAATGGTTCAAGTCCTCCTGGTGTAGAAACTACTAAACAAGGATATGCTTTTGAAGCTAAAAAGGTAGATAGTTCAGATAAAAGTGCTCTTGAAGGTGCAAAATTTAATTTGGAAAATACATTTGGAATAGTAGTAGTTAAGGATTTAGTTAGTAATGAAGATGGTATAATTGAATCTAGTGTCAAAAATCCAGGAACATATTATTTAGTGGAGACAATGGCTCCAAGTGGATATGAAAAATTAAAGGGTAAAATAAAGGTGGAAATTGATAGAAAAAATATTGGTAAAATTGTGGATATTGGGAATATAGAAAATGTAAAACAAGAAAATATTCCAGTAAATCCATCAGTACCACCAGGTACAGATGAACCAACAGTGAATCCACCAGTGCCACCAAGTACAGATAAGCCAAGTAAACCATCAAGACCATCTGATACAGAGGAAGCAACAATAAATCCACCAATACCACAATCAGAAAACGTGGTAAATCCTCCTATACCAGAGGTAGTAAATCCACCAATACCACCATCAGAAGATGTAATAGAAAAGCCTGTTAAACAAATTGTTCCAATACCAGAAGTAGTAAACCCACCAGTGCCACAGGAAAAGAATAATACAGTAAAAGATAATACTGTAGTAAATCCACCAGTGCCACCAAAGACAGGTGATAGTACTACAATTACTGTAGAAATACTTTTAGGATTAGGAGCTATTGTAGGACTTATTATATTGAGAAGAAAGAAAAACATCAATTAGACCCTAACATTATAAAAATATAAGTAATATTAAAAAATATCTTCTAAAACAATATTTTCAAGTGAGAATATTGTTAGAAGATATTTTTTTTTGGAGTATTATGTAAAAAAACAATCGTTTTTTAGAAGAAAAATCCAAAAAACTATAGACAAAGAGACAGATATAAGATATAATATAAATATAAAATTAAACGAGGCAAAACTAGGGAAACCTAGTCACGCAAAGCTATAGGGGCTAAAGTTTAAATAAACTACGCCAGCCAGTTGCCGAAAAGAGTAAAAATTTCTTTTTGTATATACAAAGATACTCTTGGGTATCTTTTTTATTTTGAAATTTATTACTCCCGGCCTAACTCAAAGGAGGGAATAATATGAAACCAAGTAAAAAATTATTAATCGCTATAATATCAATATTTTTAATAAGTTCAGTTCCAGTAAGTGCACATGCAGATAGTGCAACTTTAAAAAACAATAAAGAAACACTTAGTGAAATAGTGGTTCTTCCAAATGGAAATTACGATAAAAAAGAAGCTAATGCTATGATAAATAGACTTGCTAATATAGATGGAAAATATTTAAATGTATTAAAACAAGATAACTTAAAAATAAAATTATTAAGTGGAAAATTAACAGATGAAAAAGAATATGCTTATTTAAAAGGTGTAGTTCCTAAGGGATGGGAAAATACTGGTAAAACTTGGGATGATGTTCCTGGTTTAGGTGGAAGTACAGTAGCTCTTAGAATAGGATTTAGTAACAAAGGTAAAGGTCATGATGCAATAAACTTAGAATTACATGAAACAGCACACGCAGTAGACCATCTTGCATTAAATGATATTTCTAAATCAGCACAATTTAAACAAATATTTGCTAAAGAAGGACGTTCTTTAGGAAATGTAAATTATTTAGGTGTATATCCAGAAGAATTTTTTGCTGAGGCATTTGCATATTACTACTTAAATCAAGACACAAATAGTAAATTAAAAGCAGCTTGTCCACAAACTTATAGCTTTTTACAAAACTTAGCAAAATAGAAAATTTATATAAAAAAATTAAGAGATGCTAGTATGCTAGCATCTCTTTTATATTGCGTGAAAAACTAATTAATTTAATCTTATGTATATATTTATTACTGACTTTTATATAATGACTCAATATGTTTATTGTGAGATTGAGTTATTATTGTAGGTATAATAGAAACTATTGAACCAATCACTATCAATAGAATTCCTATAATCATATTAATAGGAATAAATTCTTTAAGAATTAGTAATGCCAATATTGGAGATATTACTGGCTTAAAGAAAAATACTAAAGATGTAAGGCTAGTAGATGTAGCTTCCATTGCCATAAAATAAAGTGCATAACCAACACCTGTAACAAATACAAATACGTAAATCATAGTAGGTATGTTGTGTAAGGTATAACCACTAAAAATAGGTATATTTGCAAATACATGTAGTCCTTTTTTATTTAATATATTTGATATAAAATTAATCCTAGTAAGTAGAACCAATACAAGCATTTCTAAACTACCAAATATAAAGCTGAAACAAGTCACAACTATTCCACCAAATTTTAACGTTTTTCTTTTACCAAAAACAGTGTACATTGAAAAAATAATGGCAGAAGATAGTGTTAAGAATATACCACTAAAAGTTAATTTTGTGTGCAGTGGATTTATAATAACTATAATTCCAAGGACTTCTAATATAAGTGAAATTATATTGTGCCTATAGATTTTTTCCTTTAGAATCAAATAAGCTAGAAGCATAACAAATACTGGATTACAACTAAATAAGACAGCAACTACAGATGCTTTTGTGTTTAGTACAGCTAACTGGTACAATGACATACTTACTACAACACACATAAAACCTAAAAAAGCAAAGTATTTTAAATCTGATTTTGTAATAGAAAGACTAAGGGATTTTAATCTTTTTATAGCAAAAGGTAATAAGACTAAGCCACCAACAAAAAATCTTGATAAGGTTATTTGTATGGGATTAAAGTCATTAGTAACTGTCTTTAGACTAATTTCCATTGAACTAAAAAATAGGGTAGTTAGTATTATATAAACATAACCTTTTTTCAAATCAAACACCTCCTTGTAATTTATACTAGTACTATAAGCTACAATATTCAAGTACATTGGTATAAAATGGTATATAAATATAAGCTATAAAATTATAAGCTACCTTAATATAGAATATAAAATTCTACACTAAGGTAGCTAATTATTTGTAATTAGATTTATTTAATTATTTTAAATTGTACAATTTAGCTAATTTTTCAAATGCTGGTAGAGAACTCTTAACTTTATCGTAAGATACACAGTATGATACTCTAAAGTGTCCTGGGCAACCAAAAGAAGAACCTGGAACCAATAGTAAATTAAATTGTTTAGCATCAGCACAGAATTTTTTATCATCTTCAATTGGAGCTTTTGGGAATAAATAGAATGTACCACTAGGTTTAACACAAGAAAATCCCATTTCTATTAAGCTATTATATAAAAGGTCAAAGTTCTTTTTGTAAATATTTACATCAACTTCTGCATCTAAGCTTCTTGCAATAACTCTTTGGAAAAGAGAAGGAGCATTTACAAATCCAAGTATTCTATTTGCAACATTTAATGAAGACATAACATCATCAAAATCATCCATTTCTCCATTAGCCACAATATATCCTATACGTTCACCAGGTAGAGACAATGATTTACTATAAGAGTATCCTATAAATGAATTTTTATAGTATTTTAATATACAAGGAACTTTAGCATCATCATAAATTATTTCTCTATATGGTTCATCAGAAATTAAATATATATTTGTATTAAATTCTTTTTGTTTTGTATCTAGTAATTCTCCAAGGTTTTTTAGCAATTCTTCAGAATAAATAACACCAGTAGGATTGTTTGGAGTGTTTATTATTAGAGCTCTTGTCTTTGCAGTAATAGCATTTTTTAGAGCATCTAAATCTGGTTCAAAAGTTTCTATATTTGTAGGGACTTCGATTAGTTTTCCATCATAGTTTTCTGTATAATTTTTATATTCACCAAAATATGGTGCAAAAGCAATAACTTCGTCATCAGGATTTAAAAGAGTTTTTAAAATGATATTTAGCCCACCAGCAGCTCCACAAGTCATAACTAAGTTATCTCTTGTAAGGTTTAATCCATTTTTTTTATTTATGTGGCTGGCAATAGCATCTCTTACATCTTCATATCCTGAGTTGTTCATATATCCATGAACTAGATTTGGAGATTCTTCATTTAAAATATCGCTTATAACTGCTTTAATAGTTTCTGGAGGCTCAACACTTGGATTTCCTATACTAAAATCAAAAACATTTTCTTCTCCGTATATATCGGAAAGTTTTTTTCCCTCTTCAAACATGGCTCTTATAACAGAGCTGTTTGCAACTAAAGTTTGCATTTTATTAGATATCATATGTAACACTCCCTTTTATAGATTTATATTGCTTATGTATATATTACCATATTTTTACTGAATTTAGACAATTTTCGAAAAATTATTTGCTTGAAAATATAAACTTTTATATAAAATATATTTATGTATGATGTATATAAAAAATTACAAATTCTAACCAAAGAAGAATTATATTTTATGATAATTTTATAAGGTAGTATAAAATTATACAGTTATAAGGCAAAATATTCTTGACTGTATCAAGTATTTAATATAATATAGTTGATATAGTCAAATATATTATATTAGAATTATAGAGGGGAAATTAAAAATGGATTTTAAAAATTTACAGAATGAGAGTTTATCGTATATTATTTGTTATTTACAAAGGAACTTTAAACTTTATTGTGAAAAATGTCTAAAGCCATATAAGCTTACGAATGGTCTATATTTTTATTTAATTTATATCAATAAGAATAGGAATTGTTCTTTGAATGATATTTCGACAGAATTCGAGGTGGATAAAGCTCATACTACAAGAACTATCTCTAGATTAGAACAAGATGGTTACATAGAAAAGATTCAAAACCCTAATGATAGTAGAGCTTTTCAATTGAGAGTAACAGATAAGGGTGAAGAAGTACTGGGAGATATAAAAAACATATTTTCAAAGTGGGATAGTAATATAAAAAAAGAGTTTTTGGATGAAGAATACAAAGAATTAGTAAAGAAATTACATACAGTAAAAGATATAAAGGCAACAGTGGAGGAAGAATAGGATGTATAGCAACTTATTAAAGTCAATTAAAATTGGAAACTTAGAATTAAAAAATAGAGTATCTTTTGCACCTACAAGTATGGGTCTTAATCTGGAAGAACGAATTAACAAGCTTTGTAAAATTGCTAAATCAGGAGTAGCTTTAATTACTATAGGAGATGTATCAGTTAGACCTAGTTTTCATAAAATGGCTTTAAGCTTATCCAATGAAGATGGAATTAGAGAGTATAAAAAAATTGTAGATGCAATACATGATTCAGGGGCGAAAGTTTCAGCACAAATATTTTGTTCAGATTATGACATAAATTTAATCAGAAATACTATGAAATCGGGAATTACTTCACATGACGAAATAAAAAAAATTATGGATGATGGAGTAAAGGATTATGTAACAAATATGACAAAAGAAGAAATAAAAAATATTATAGAGTTGTTTAGAGTAACAGCATTGAATGCAAAAAAAGCAGGATTTGATATGATTCAAATTCATGGAGATAGACTTATAGGAAGCTTTTCATCCAGTATATACAACAGTAGAACTGATGAATATGGTGGAAGTTATGATAATAGAAGTAGATTTGCAAGTGAAATAATTAGTAGTATTCGTAATAATATAAAGGATGTTCCAATAGACTATAAACTTGCAATTAGACAAGAAAATCCTCATTATGGCAATGCAGGAGTTTTATTTTCTGAAGTAGAGCATTTTGTAAAAAAATTTGAATCACTTGGAGTAAATAGTTTTCATGTAACATTAGCAAATCATTCCAAATTAGAAGACACCATACCAGTTAATAATCATCCTTATTTTAAAGATGAAGGATGCTTTTTGTATTTAGCTGATGAAGTTAAAAAACACACAAACCTTCCAGTTTGTGGTGTTGGCAAGCTATCTAGTCCAGACTTCATAGAAAGTGTTATATCAAATAACAGAGTAGATATGGTTGCTATGTCGAGACAACTATTGGCAGACAGTGATTGGTTGCAGAAAGTAAGAGAGGAAAGAGTAGATGATATCAAGAAGTGTTGCTACTGCAATAAAAAATGTGCAGATGCATTACAGACACATTCTCAATTTGGTTGTATATTAGATTAATAAAATCTTATAGTAATTGAAAATTTAATGGTATTAAGAAATTTTAGATAAATACTTAACATATAGGAGGATATATCATGAAAAGTTTAATTTTATATTCAAGTTTAACTGGAAATACTAAAAAAATTGCTCAATCTATATATGATGCAATGCAAGGCGAAAAAGAAATTAAAAATATCAGTGAAGTAACTGATAATAATGTTGACTATGAAAAATATGATATAATATTCTTGGGATATTGGGTAGATAAGGGTATTTGTGATAAAAATTCAAAACTAGTCTTTGAAAATATTCACAACAAAAAGCTAGCTTTATTTGGAACAATGGGAGCAAGTACAAAGGGTAACTATGGAATTAACATTATGGACAAAGTGAAAGATGTCTTTTCGAAAGACAATGAAATAGTTGGGTCATTTATATGCCAAGGAAAGATTGCAGAAGGTTTAAAGGTAAAATATGAAGAAATGCTAAAACTTCATCCTGAAAATGAACATATTCGTGAGCAATTAAAAGGTCATGAAGAGTCTCAAAGTCATCCAGATGAGCAAGATGTATCTGAAGCTGTTAGATTTACAAAAGATATAATGGCTAAAGTTAGTGATATGTAATAGTTTAAATTAGATAGAAAGGGAGTTTGCAATATGAAAGAGAGTAACGATATTATAATTTCAGTTGGCTCTAAGCAAAGACTGCAAAATACAATTGCAATAAAACTTTGTTTAGAGCCTAATAGATAAAGATAATATTTAGGCTAAATTGTTTTTGTGCAGTCTTTGCTTTTATTTACAATTAAAAATGTAGATGGGAGCAGAGTATTATGAAGTATGAAAAAGCACAAAATATATTGCCAGAAGAGATACTTGAATTAATTCAAGAATATACAGATGGTAGTTATTTATATATACCACGAAAGTCTGAAAATAAAAAAGCTTGGGGCGAAAATAGTGGTTCAAGAAATATCTTGAAAGAAAGAAATAGGGAAATACTTGATAAGTACAATAAAGGTATTTCTGTTAAAGAACTTACAAAAGACTACTATTTAACGGAGCATAGTATAAGACGAATAATCAGAGAAGAAAAAAGTGATTGAAAATAGAATATTAATGTTCTAAAGATAGATTTATATAACAAAAAATTAAGAAGAGACTTTTTAACAAAGTCTCTTTTTTCGTACAAAATTAGTACAGGTTTGTTTATGAACTTGAGGGATAATCTATTTAAATGGTATGATTTTATTGAGGAATTTCTAAATTTTAAGAAGAGGAATAGAACAATGAGTATTTTAAATGTAAATAATATAAGTTATGGATTTGGAGATAGAACATTATTTAAAGACATATCTTTTAGATTGTTAAGAGGAGAGCATGTAGGTCTTGTTGGAAAAAATGGCGAGGGAAAATCTACATTTATGAATATAATAACAGGTCAGCTAATTCCAGATAGTGGTGATATACAATGGAGTAGTAAAGTAAGAGTTGGATATATGGATCAACACACTAAACTAGAAAAAGGTAATACAATAAAAGATATTTTAAGAGAATCTTTTAAGGAACTTTTTTATATGGAAAGTGAAATGAATAGCATATACAGTAAAATGGGAGAAATGAATGAACATGAGATAAATAAGTCTCTTGAAAAAGTTGCAAATATACAAGAATTTTTAAATAACAATGAATTTTACAATATTGATTCAAAGATAGATTCAATTGCCCTAGGTCTTGGGTTTAGACATATTGGACTTGATAGAGATGTTTCAGAATTGAGTGGAGGTCAAAGAACAAAGGTATTATTAGGCAAATTATTATTAGATGAACCAGATATATTGCTTTTAGATGAACCTACAAACTATTTGGATGAAGAACATATAGAATGGTTAAGAAAATATCTTCAAAATTATGAAAATGCATTCATATTGATATCACATGATTTGGAGTTTTTAAATAGTGTTGTGAATGTGGTGTGTCATCTTGAAAATATGACATTGACAAGATATATTGGTAATTATGAAAATTTTCAAAAGATGTATAAAGAAAACAAGAGAAATTTAAGAATAGCTCAAGAAAAACAAATTAGAGAAATATCAAAGCTAGAAGAATATATTGCAAAAAATAAAGTTAGAGCATCAACCAGTAAGATGGCAAAATCAAGACAGAAAAAATTAGATAAAATAGAAAGAATAAGTATATCAAAGGAAAAAGTAAGACCTCACTTTGACTTTAAAATATCCAAAAAATCTGGGAAAATGATATTTGAAGCTAAGAACTTAGTTATAGGATATGAAACAGCATTAAGTAAACCTATAAATTTAATTATGGAAAGAGGAGAAAAGATAGCTTTAATAGGTGCAAATGGTATAGGAAAATCAACCTTATTAAAAAGCTTGATTGGAATAAATAAACCAATAAGTGGAAGTATTGAAGTAGGAGAAGAACAAAATGTTGGATATTTTGAACAGGAAGTTAAAGAAATAAGTGATAAAAAACTTATTGATGAGGTGTGGTATGAATTTCCAACATACACAAGATATGAAATAAGAAAAATGCTATCAAGATGTGGTTTGACTAATCAACATATAGAAAGCAAGCTTTCTATATTAAGTGGTGGAGAACAAGCTAAAGTAAGGTTATGTAAACTTATAAATAATCCTAGTAATATATTAATACTAGATGAGCCAACAAACCACTTAGATTCTGAAGCAAAGGAAGAACTAAAAAAAGCTTTAATATCATATGAAGGCAGTATAATTTTAGTCTGCCATGAGCCAGAGTTTTATAATGATATAGTTAATAAAATTTGGGATTGTGAGAAGTGGGCAATTAATTATTTAATATGATAGAAAATCTTATACGACTTGTTATATCTTTTATCAATTTTAATATAAGACAGGCTAATTTGACTTTTGGACTGAGAAAGATATGAAAAGACTAAATTAATAGAAAGGCATGGCATTTATTTGCGATGCCTTTTTTAATAGAATCAAAAAAATGATAAAAATACTTGACTGTAAACCATGTTTATACTGTATCTTATATAATAATCAAGCAGTTTTAGATACACACAAGGAGGAGATTATTACAAAGTGTGGTATTATTGAGAATGGAATATTGGCGAATCAAATAATGAAATAAAACATTAAAGAAGACTTAGAGTAATAAAAAAGAAAGATATTAGGTAATTCAATAAATCGAAAGGTGGTGTTTAAAAATGACAATTAAAGAAGTTGAAGAAAAAACTGGACTAACACGTTCTAATATTCGATTTTATGAGAAAGAAATGCTAATTCAGCCCATTCGTAATGAGAGTAATGGTTATAGAGAGTATTCAGATGAAAATATAGAGGACATCAAAAAAATTGCATATTTACGTACATTAGGGATTTCTATTGATGATATTCGTAATATTATACTTCAGCAAATATCTTTATATGAGATTGTTGAAAAACAGGAACAAGTTCTCAAAACTCAAATATATGATTTGGAAAATGCAAAAACTATGTGTGAAAAAATGCTTAAATTTAATGAACTAAGTTATCTAAATTTAAAAGTAGAAGAATATATAACTGAGATACCAGAATATTGGAATGAAAATAAACATACTTTAAAACTGGACTCTGTAAGTTTCTTATATATGTGGGGAGGAAATATTACATGGGGAATTATAACCATTGCTTGTTTACTGATTGCAATCATAGCATTTCCAAAACTGCCAACTCAAATTCCTGTGCAATGGAATAATGGTGTAGCCAATAGTGTAGATAAAAAATTTATTTATGCTTATCCAATTATTTGTGTTGTATTCAGATTTATTTTACGTCCATTTACATGTAGATGGTTACAAATACGAGCTTTCTATAGTGATACTATTGCAGATTATTTGACGAACTTTTTATGTTTTGTAGCTTTATCCGTAGAAGTATTTTTAATATTTTTTGTCTACAATATTGTCAAGAACGTTACAGTTATTCTTTTTGTAGATACCTGTGTATTTATGATTTTATTACTAGTAGGATGGAATAAAATATACCAAAAAACAAGCAACTCTCAAAAAATGAGTAAGGAGTGAACTTACTTTCCATAAAGAATTTAGGGTACGTGCTAAGGTACATTTTCCATGTTGATGAAGTAAGATAAAAGCAAAAGCTTACTTTAGCATCATTTGTTTAAATTTTGATAGCGAAATAAAAAAGAATGCCAGAGTTGATAAAAATATAGTGTTTATGAGGATTCTGGCATTTTGTATATTCATATTTAAAAACTTTGCTTATTGAGAATCAGTGGAAAATTATTATTTTTATTGGAAAAGCTAATAATTCAGACTTCAATCTCTACATGTTATCTCTCTACATATTATCTAAAAAAGCTAAGAAATCAACTTTGTATATTTTTCGTGGTCTACCTCTTTGATTATCCAGTTTTGTGTTTACAATAGTTGCAATACCAGCCTTATATAAGATACTTAGGATTCTATTTGCACTTCTAAGAGTTATATTCATATAGTCTGATAATATTTCTGCTGATACATTATTTGAATTTCTATCATTAATCATACTCATAATTTTAGATACATTTACATTAGATAAAGGAATGAAAGAAGCAACTTTATTAGCTATTGAACTTTCTTCCTGGTCATTAGAATTTTTATTTGAATATAAAGGTCCTATTATATTATTAGTGTCATTTACTATAAACGTACAATTTCCACCTAGAGAAGCTGATTTACTATTTGCCTGACGAGCGTTCTGTTCTGCATGAATATTTGTGTTGCCAATTCCCCAACCAATATTTAAGCTATACTTGATTTCTTTTAAGTCTTCTGAAATAAAAAATTCTGTATAATCCTTAGTCATATTATTTAGCATTTCTTTAGTAGTATGTATTTCTATTTTCATGTCATTTTTTTTGACTTGAACTCCATAGAACCCATTTCTTGATAAAGAATTTAAGATAGTATTGTATATTTGATTTTGTATCTCATCATTTTTAAATATTAGGTCATCATTTATATACTCTGAGCTATTTATTGTGACTATACAAGTTGCAGATTTATTTTTATCTAAATTTTTTAATGTTATTTCGTTTATTACAGATTTAAATGTGTTTAAGATTGATTCAGTAGATGGCACCATATAAATACAATCATATCCAAGTCTATTTAATTCACAATTAATTATATAATTTCTAGTAATAGAAAGGTTAATTTTATTATTTTTTAATAAATCTAAGTGTATCTCCAATAATTTATCATTTAATTTTTTAAAGTCATATACAGGTTGAGGAATATTGAAATCTCTAATTGTATATGGACAGTTTTTAGAATCTATCAATGAATAGATGTCATAATAGTTATTATCTTCTCTTAAAAAATCAATAAATGATTTTGTAAAATCAATCTCTCTTTTACTATTTAATAGTTTAAATAAGTATTTATAAAAATCTCTTTCATCAAGCTTTAAGAAACTTAATGGGACCTTTATATCCTCTATATTTATTATAAGCTCGCTATATGGAATTAGACCACTACAAACAAATCCATCAAAATTATCTACTTGTTCATTATATATATTTGGCAAATTACTAAAAGGATTTTCGCCTTTTAGTTCAATGTATGTAATTTCGCAAATATCTTTTAATTCTTCGAGAGCTTGTTTAAAGTTATCTGCCATAAAATAAGATGTTGTTAAAAAGCCAATCTTATATTTCATAAAACCTCCTTTAAAATTTCGAAAGTATTGTAACTAATTATCAATTTATAACCTCATTTTATAATAGTAGATAAAAAGCGTCAATTTATTTTACAAAGTAATAATTAAAAGAAAAATCAGAAAATAAAAAATATACTGAAAAAATGTTGACTGATGAAAATAATTGTGTTATTTTGTAATTAAGGACTAGTCTTTTAAAATTTCCTAAAGTATAAACTCAGCTTTTAGGAAAAAAATTTTATTCAAAAATAAAGGAGATTATTATGATTACATATTTAAAGGAGATTTCTAAATTTGTTGACGAGAATAGAGAAGAAATCATTTCACTGTGGAAAGAGATTGTTAATATTGAAAGCTATACAAACTGTAAAGAGAGTGTAAATAAATTGGCTGATAGATTAAAATGTGAGTTTGAAAAAGAAGGATTAGATTGTGATTTAATAGATGCTGGAAATAATGGAAGTACATTAATAGGTACACTTGGTTCTAATAGAAATAAGAAACCGATAATTTTTTCAGGGCATATGGATACTGTCTTTGAAATAGGTACATTTGGAGAAGATCCATTTAAAATAATGGAAGGAAAAGCATATGGGCCAGGTGTGTTAGATATGAAAGGTGGAATAGTAATTTCTTTATACGTTATCAAAGCTTTAAATAAGATAGGATACAAAGATAGACCAATAAAAATAGTCTTTTCAGGTGATGAAGAGATAGGACATAAGGATTCAAACGGAGGAGACATTATATTAAAAGAAGCAAAAGGTGGTCTATGTGCATTTAATATGGAAACTGGATTGGTAGATAATAGCTTATGTGTAGGTAGAAAAGGAAGAATCGGGTGTAATATAAATGTAAAAGGTGTAGAAACACATGCAGGAAATGATTTTGAAGGTGGAAGAAATGCAATAGAAGAAATGGCTAATAAGATATTACAAATACAAAAATTGACTAATCTTGAAGTTGGGACTACAGCAAGTGTAAGTATAATTAAAGGAGGAAGAGTATCAAATTCTATTCCTGAAGATTGTAGTATAGAAGTAGACCTTAGATTTGAAAAAGTAGAAGAAATGGAAAATGTTAAAAAAAGAATTCAAGAAATATGTGAAGATACTTACATAGAAGGAACCTCTACACATGTTGATTTTGTAAGTGAAATGATGCCATTTGAAACTACAGAGGATGTTATGAAGTTTCACCAATTTGTAAATACAGTATCAAAAGAAAATGGGTTTGGTGAAATAAATTCTAAGAGACTTGGAGGAAGTTCAGATGCTAGCTATTTAACTATTGCAAACGTTCCTGCGATATGTTCTTTTGGAGTAAAGGGAGAATGGAATCATACATCAAGAGAATATGCATTAGTAGATTCTATGTTTGAAAGGGTAAAATTGATTTCTACAATTGTTTTAAATTTAGATAAATTTGATATATAAAAGGGGGATTTTATATGGATACAACAGCTGGAGATAATAAGGTAACATGGAAAGGATATATGTCTTTATTTGTATTGATAATACTATTTTCTGGTATTTTTAAGGAGAGTCAAGGATTTCTAAAAGCTTTAGACTTTGCTAACTTAACTGGCTCATTTGGTACTATTTCAGATGGCGTAGACTTTATGGGAAAGGGTGGAACTGGTGCAAAGGATGGTTTTTTATTTGCACTTACTTTAATACCAACTGTGTGTTTTGCTGTAGGACTTATTGATGTAGTTGAATCTATGGGAGGGATGAAAGCTGCATCAAAAATATTTAATCCATTACTTAAACCTTTACTTGGGATACCTGGAATAGCGGGTATAGCATTTGTATCTTCATTTACTAGTTCAGATGTAGCCTCAATAATGACAAAAGAATTATGTGAAAGCGGAGAAATAACGGATGATGAAAGAACTATATTTGTAGCTTATCAATATGCTGGTTCAGCAGTTATATTAAATACAATAAATACTCAAGCTCCACTTTTGCCAATAGCATTATTGGCATTAGGTCCAATAATACTTATAGAGATATTCTGTAAGATACTTGGTGCCAATCTAGTTAGACTAATTATAAATATAAAAAATAAAAAGAATAAAAATAAGGAGGCTGCGTAATATGAGTCAACAAAATACTGGAAGTACAATTGTAAATAGTAAACCAAAAAAAACTGTTGTTGAAACATTTATGGGAGGCGCAAAAAAAGGTTTTTACATAGGTGTTGAACAAATATTGCCAGCCATGATAATGGGGTATGTAATAGTACAATTTCTACAATTGACTGGTCTAGTTGATATTTTAGGAAATGTTTTTGGTCCAGTAATGGGGATTTTTGGACTACCTGGAGAATCAGTCGTAGTTTTGATAGCGGCTTTCTTTGCTAAGGCAGCAGGAGCAGCTACAGCCGCAAATTTATTTGCACAAGGTATAATTACAGCATCACAAGCAACTATTTTGATTATGCCATGTATGTTAATGGGTACTCTAGTTGGTCATTACGCTAGAATAGTTCTTGTAGCTAATACTAGCACTAAGTATAGAATGTTACTATTAGCAGTTCCTATATTTGATGCAGTGGTAGGTATGTTGATAGTTAGAGTTTTACTTACTTTTATGGGATTAATGTAAAAATTAAATAAAACTAACATAATAATGTCATGATGATGTACTAATTAAAAAATGATATGTTAATTAAAAAAGAAGTTTACTAGTATAGTAGTAAACTTCTTTTAGATTTTCTATGTTTTTAGAGTTTTTTTTAAAACTTTCGATGTTTTGTTTTAATATCTTTAAATCAACAATAAATTAAATTCATTTTTAGTTAATATCAATATAAATTTATTATGATT
This sequence comes from Clostridioides sp. ES-S-0001-03, assembly GCF_020676075.1. Lineage (NCBI taxonomy): Bacteria > Bacillati > Bacillota > Clostridia > Peptostreptococcales > Peptostreptococcaceae > Clostridioides > Clostridioides sp. ES-S-0001-03. Next base: position 604,567 of record NZ_JACVWJ010000001.1, read on the forward strand.
TTATTTTTAAAGTACAATATGTTTTGAATTTTCTCGTATATCTACTTCAATGACTTTTTCTATTGTATCTCCTCTAAAGCCTAGTAAATTACTTGTTAAGTTTGCAGTAGAACAAGAGTGGTTAGGTATGATTCTTATCCTATCACCTATTTTTATATTAGTTTTTCCATTTACTTTAATTTTACCAACTTCTTCTGAAAGTGAATCAATAATAAGTTCTGGATGTCCACAAACTATACCATAGCCAACAATACTACTATTTCCATGAGCACCCTTATCTAGTCCAAGGCATTTACTTCCACAATCAACTAAATAATATCCATCACTATTTTTTGATATTACAGTACATACGACAGTAAGAGCACACATCTTTTCAGTAGCACATCCTAAAGCTATTTGTATAGCATCATAATATACATAGTTTCCAGGTCTTACAGCAGTGATAGTTTTAGAAGTGGCTTCAGTTTCAACTGTTGGAGTGCTTCCAGAAGCTACAATATCTATATTAAATCCATTATCAGTTAATAATTTAGATGCCTTTTCCATAGCAGAATTTTCTTGAACACAAACATCTGGTACACCTTCTGGAGAACTGCAACCGTATACTTGACCTGGATGTGAGCTTATTCCAACAATCTTTATACTTTCTAGTTTTGAAATTTCAATAGCAAGTTCTACTACTTTTTCTGGTTTAACACCAAAACGGTGTAATCCGCAATCTACAATAAGAAGTAGTTTACATTCAATTTTAGCTAGAGAAAAAGCCTTGCTGTAAGCTCTTGCACATTCTATATTATCTGTAGCACATATTAAATTTATTTTTGAAGCCATGGTTACTACCCTATTTATATTTGCATCTCCCATGTAAGGGTAAGCCAACATAATATCTTTAAAGCCAGCATTTATCAAAGCTTCAGCTTCATCAAGAGTTCCAACAAGAAATCCAGTAGCACCTGTATCTTTTTGAAGTTTTGCAATATATGTACTTTTATGAGTTTTAAGCATAGGCCAAAGCTGTTTGTTATTCTTTGTACAAATTTCTTGTATTGTATTTATATTTTCTTCTAACTGGTCTAAATCTAGTAAAAAGCTTGGTGTAGCAATTTCTGAAATTTTCATATTGTTTACCACCTTTCAATAAAAATAAAATCAATCACAGGTCTTAATTTTACGATATTAATAAATATTATGATAAGATTAATTTTATAATATAAATATCTTCTAATTATATTATAGAACCAGTATGAGGTTAGAGCAATATTTATTTAGATTAATTAGAATTTTCAATATATTTATTGGTTATCAAATTATGTAACTATTAAACTGTATATATAATAATGTTTTATTTTTGTGGTTTTACTTAAAACTGTTTGAGTTTTATTTAATAGGGTATTTTAAATAAGTAAAAATTTTATTTTAGCATAAAAAACTTATATTATAAATTTTGGAGGTAGCAAATATGAGAAAAGTGGTACTTTATATTGCAATGAGTTTAGATGGTTATATAGCAGAAGAAGATGGTAGTGTAGCTTTTTTAGATGAAGTAGCTTCAGATTCTCAACAAGAAGACTATAATACTTTTTATGATACAATTGATACAGTTATTATGGGAAATTCAACATATACACAAATAATAAATGAACTAAGCCCAAATGAATGGTTTTATAAAGGGAAAGAATGTTATGTGTATTCAAAGACTACTAGTGGAGTTAATGAAAATGTAAAGTATACCAATTTGGAACCTAAAAAACTAATTGAGCAAATTAGAGCAGAGAAAAATGGGAAAGATATCTGGATAATTGGAGGAAGTGAAATAGTAGAATTATTTACAAAAGATAATCTAATTGATGATTATTTTGTATATGTATTGCCAATAATATTAGGTAGAGGAATTCCATTATTTAAAGCTGGAATACAGAGAACAAACTTAAATCTTAAAAAGGTTAGTAATATAGAACAACTTGTAAAATTAGAATATAGTAAAAAACAAGTATAAAGTATGTGCTGGCTTGTTATCATTTTATAAAATAAAGTATTTAAAAACTTAAATTATATATGAATTGACATTACTTGTCAAATATGGTAACATATAAGCGACTTATCGGAGGGTGTATTAAAAAGAATATGCTGGAGAAGAGAGTGCACTAACTCTTTTCTCCTTTTTTTATAAAAGCAAGTATTCATAAGCTTGGCATTACTACATAATAATTACACTGTCTCAAAAATTAAGAAAGGAGTAGAATATGAAATTAATTTTAAATTATTTAAAAAATTATAAGTTATTAATAGCATTAAATATACTGGCTATATTTAGTTTTGCATTAGTTGAATTAGGTATACCAAGAATAATAGCTAAAATAATTGATAATGGTATTGCAAATCAAAACACAACTTACATAAAACAAATGGGAATAGTAATAGTTGTTATTTCTATTATAGGAGTTGTAGGTAGTGTATTATTGGGTTATTGTTCTGCAAAAATATCAACAGGAGTAACTAGAGATATAAGAAATGATATATTTAAAAAATCTCAAGAATTTTCACACACTGAATACAATAAATTTGGGATTTCTTCAATGATTACAAGAACTACAAATGATGCATTTCAAATTCAACAATTTGTAAATATACTTCTTAGAACAGCTTTATTAACTCCAGTCATGTTTATTATAAGTATAATCATGACAATTAGAACAAGTGTAGAGCTTTCTTTGGTATTAGCTATATCAGTTCCTTTTATAATTATTGGAGTAGCAGTAATAGCAAAAATTTCTCAATCAATATCGTCTAAACAACAAAAAGGACTGGATAAATTAAACCTTATATCAAGAGAAAATTTAACGGGAATAAGAGTAATCAGAGCATTTGGGAATGATGACTATGAGACAAAAAGATTTGAAGAAACAAATACATATTATGCCAATGTTTCTAAAAAATTGTTTAAGCTTATGTCAATTACTCAACCCGCATTCTTTTTATTATTAAATATAGCTGTTTTGGCTGTGTTTTGGATTTCAAGTGAAAAAATAAATATTGGAGAAATTCAAGTTGGACAATTGGTTGCATTTTTGGAATATCTTTTCCATGCTATGTTTTCAATTATGCTTTTTTCAATGGTATTTATCATGTATCCAAGAGCAGAAGTTTCAGCAAATAGAATAAAAGAAATTTTAGAAGAAGAACCACTTATAAAAAACCCTAAAAATGGAGTAAAAGATACTGAAAATAAAGGACTTATAGAATTTGACAATGTAACATTTACGTATCCAGATGGAGAAGCTTCTGTGCTTAAAGATATTTCGTTTACTGCAAAGACTGGTGAAACAGTTGCCTTTATAGGTAGTACTGGTAGTGGAAAAAGTACCTTAATTAACTTGATACCTAGATTTTATGATGTAACAGAAGGTAGTATTAAGATAAATGGAGTAGATATAAGGGAATATGACTTAAAGGCTTTAAGAAAAAAGATAGGGTTTATACCTCAGAAGGCATTGCTTTTTACTGGTAGTATAGCAAATAATATTAGATTTGGTAAAAATAAAGCAGGAACATCAGAATTAGAACATTCAGCCAAAGTTGCACAGGCATATGAGTTTATATCAAAAAAACCTAGAAAATTTGATGAATTAATTAGTGAAGGTGGAGCTAATGTATCTGGAGGTCAAAAGCAAAGACTTTCTATTGCCAGAGCTATTATAAGAAAACCTGAAATATATATATTTGATGATAGCTTCTCTGCATTAGATTTTAAGACTGATGCAATACTTCGTTCTAAGCTAAAAAAAGAAACAAAAGATGCAATTGTATTGATTGTTGCACAGAGAATTAGCTCAATTATTGATGCTGATAAAATTGTAGTACTAAATGAAGGACAAGTTGTTGGAATGGGAACTCATAAGGAATTATTGAAAAATTGTGAAATATACTATGAAATTGCAACATCTCAGTTGAAAAAGGAGGAATTGGAATAATGAAAAAGTCTAAAGGTTTTAAAAAAACAATTGGTAGACTTCTTCCATTTGTAAAGCAATATAAATTTTCATTTATTATAGCTATTATGTGTATAATTTTAGCAGCTACTATGAATGCAATTGCTCCTAAAACAGAGGGATTAATAATAACACAATTAACTAAAGATGTAATTCGTATAGCAAAAGGAATACCAGGAGCATCTGTGAATTTTAACTATGTAGTAAAAATTTTAGCACTCTTAGCATGTATATATGTTGCTAATGCAATTTTTACATATGCTTCAAGTTTTTTACTTACAAATGCTATTCAAAATACGATGAGAGACTTAAGAAATGAAGTAGAAAATAAGATAAGAAAACTGCCTATTAGTTACTTTGACAGCAATAGTTTTGGAGATGTACTAAGCCGTATATCAAATGATGTAGATACAATATCAAATGCCTTACAACAGAGTTTTATGCAAATTATTAACTCAATTTTAGTAATAATTTTGGCAATTTCTATGATGTTTACAATTAATGTATATATGGCATTTATAGCTCTTTTTATAATTCCAATTAGTTATTTTGTATCTAAGTTTATAGTAAAAAAATCACAAAAGCGATTTTCATTACAACAAAATGCTCTTGGAAAATTAAATGGAAAAGTACAAGAGATGTATACTGGATTTAATGAAATAAAATTATATGGTAAAGAAGAAGACTCTATAGAAGAATTTAAAAAAGTAAATCAAGAACTTTGTGAAAATGGATTTAAGGCACAATTTATATCAAGTATGATGAATCCAATGGTTTCATTAGTAACTTATTTTGGAATTGCAGCAGTAGCAGTAGTTGGTTCTATATATGCAGTGAGTGGAGGGATAACAGTTGGAAATTTACAAGCATTTGTACGTTACATATGGCAAATAAATCAGCCTCTTTCACAGATGACACAATTATCAACTGTAATACAATCTTCTTTTGCAGCAATAGAGCGTGTATTTGAAATTTTGGATGAAGAAGAGGAAACTCCTGATGTTGAAAATCCAGTTAAGATAGAAAATGTACAAGGAAATGTTACATTTGAACATGTGAATTTTGGATATGGAGAAAGTGAGACTTTAATAGAAGATTTAAATGTAGAAATAAAAAGTGGTCAAATGGTAGCTATTGTTGGTCCTACTGGAGCAGGTAAAACAACATTAATAAACTTATTGATGAGGTTTTATGATGTAAAGGGAGGAGCTATTAAAGTAGATGGAGTAGATATCAGAAATATGAGACGTGAAGATTTACGTTCAATGTTTGGAATGGTACTTCAAGATACATGGCTATTTAATGGTACTATTTTTGAAAATATAGAATATGGTAGATTTGGAGCTACTAAGGAAGAAATTATACAAGCAGCGAAAGTAGCAAATGTACATCACTTTATAACTACACTTCCAGATGGCTACAATATGTTTTTAAATGAAGAAGCATCTAATATATCGTTGGGAGAAAAACAACTTTTAACTATAGCTAGAGCTTTTATATCAGACCCTTCAATATTGATATTAGATGAGGCTACTAGCTCTGTTGATACTAGATTAGAATTGATGCTTCAAAAGGCAATGAGAAATCTTATGAATGGTAGAACTAGTTTTGTTATAGCACATAGACTTTCTACAATTCGTAATGCTGATTTGATTTTGGTTATGAATAATGGAAGTATTATAGAGCAAGGTAATCATGATGAACTAATGGAAAAAGGCGGATTTTATGAGAAGCTTTATAATAGCCAATTTGCAGATACAGAATCTGAATAGTAAAATATCTGCATGAATAATAGCTAAAATTTAAATTGATAATGTTAGAATTGAAAAGAGTATCAGCAAAGTTATTTTTTTATAAACTTACTGATACTCTTCATATTTAAGCTTAAAAATATTTATATTTGACAACTAATCTTGTTATATCTGATAGCTAGAATTGCAGTATTTTTCTTTTTTACCTTTTTGTTCTCTGACATATAATAACTCACTTAACTTATCGATGTAATAACAATCGTCACTTATGCGAATTAAACTAGTTAGATAATATCCGTCTTTACTTCGAGGAATTTTTTTGTTTATAGCTAAGTCAATAGCTGTCTTTGCTGCCTCAAAATGTTTTAAGTGTGTATGACCTTCTTCAAAATTCTTTCTAGTATTATAAACTACATAACCTTTTTTAACTTGAAAAACTATAAATTCTTTTTTTTCATATATTTTATTAAACATTTAATCAGCCTTTCTCAAGATAGTTTTATAGTATAACAATAGAAGCTTCTAAAAAATTTTATAAAGAGTATAAATATTATGTAAATTATAGACCTAAAGGCTATAATTTTATAAAGATAAATTTTTTATTACTTATATGTTAATTCATAGAAGTTAAAAGTAAATTATCTTTAAGTTAAACAAAAGTAAAATAAAAGACTAGTTATAATATTTATATGAAAAAGTACAAAATATAGTATAAAAATATAGAAAAATTAAATTATTTACTTGCAGTTTCTAGTTCCGTAAGTATATTTACCTTGAGATATATTATCATCATGAAAATATATTCTCTCACAAACTTTATCACCCCATAGAATATTTTTTGTTATTTTATGTGATGTATCTCCTGTAAATACCTCAGCAACAGTGGTATCAGTAACATCACAATAAAGGGATGCAAACTGCTTAAACCAAGGATTTTCTTCAAAGCGTGAAAGCCAGGAAGCTCCATAAGGACAGTGTAACTCTTCAAATTCAGGAACCCAACCTAAAAATGGAACATCAGTTATACTAGCAATATTGTCAGCAATCAATTCATCTCCATTTTCATTGGCTCTTTCTCTCATAGAAATAGCTCTTTCTTCTGATCTTTCAAACAAAACTTTTTTTAATATTTCAGCAGTTTTTTCATTTCCAAATTCCTCAACTAATACTTTGGTAAAATAAAAATATAAATCACCAAAATGTTTACAAGCCATACGAACTTCTTCAATAGCATAATCTTTGTCAATAGTTTCATTAGTTACAGTATCTTTGTTCAAAAAAATCACTCCTTAAAATAATAGTAGTTACATTATAATTATAGAGTATTTTTTATAAATAAGAAATTGATTTGAGATAAATAACATTTTAGTAAATGTAAATAGATTATTAAAATAATTTATTATTACAAAAATCTTCTAAATTGATGTATTTAGGAGTCTCCATATGAATAAGTGTTGTTTTGTAAATATCTTCAGTACATCCATTAGATATATTATTAAAAATATCTGTATGCTCTTTTAATGTTGTTTCTAGTCTTCCCTCATGTGATAATGAATCAAGAGCTAATTTTTTTATTCTGTACATATAGCTGTTGAACATCTTATCAAATTCAGTATTTTGAGCATATGAGACGATTGTTGTGTGAAATAAAGTATCATATTCTGCAAATGTGTTTAAATTCTTATCACTTGATACAATCTCTTTTTGTTTATCTAAAAGATACTTTAATTTATCTATAGTTTGAATTGCTCTAGGCTCTTTGTATTGGCTTGTAATCAAAAAAGTACAAAATCCTTCTATTGCAGAACGTATTTGAAATATCTCTACAATTTCATTGGCTGTGATTTGATGAATTTTAAAACCCTTACTTGGAATGATATCTATAAAACCATCTTGACTGAGTCTTTGAAGAGCATCTCTTATAGGAGTTCTTGAGATTCCTATTTCACTTGCAAGCTTTGTTTCAGAATATATTTCATTTTCTATTATTTCACCAGATAGTATTAATTCTTTTAAATAGTCATATGCTTGTTCTTGTAATCTTTTAAATGTAGCCATATTTTACCCCTCCTAAACAATGTAAAAATACAAAAACTTATATAATGTTAAGAATACAACATAGTAAAATTAAGGTCAATCCTTTGAAATTTAAATTATATATTGGATGATATGGCGATATAAATAAAGGTTTAGTTGAATGATACTTAATTATTGATAAAAATAGTTGATATAAAGAAAAATAATTAATATAAAGTATGATTAAATATAATATAAAAATAGTGTGGTTTATTTAATATAAATAGTATGCGTTAAATATAATGATTATAGATAAAATCTATTGTATAAATCTAAAAATCGTGTTTTATTGTTAAAATAAATACTTTTATATTTTATATTGACCGGTATACTGGTGTGTAGTATACTTTAAATCATAAAAAACGTTTTCAAAAATATGAAAATATGGAGGGGTATATAATGAAATTAGGATTTATCGGATTAGGAATAATGGGAAAACCAATGGCCAAAAACTTACTAAAAGATGGATGTAATCTTTTAGTATATGACATTAATAAATGTGCTGTAGATGAGCTTGTATCGTATGGTGCAAAATATGCAAGTCTTTCAGAAATAGGTGAAGAGTGTGAGATTGTATTTACAATACTTCCAAATGGAGCTATTGTTCAAGATATATTATTTGGAGTTAATGGTTTAACAAATACTTTAAAAGAGGGAAGTATAATTGTAGATATGAGTTCAGTTACACCTACAGAATCTATGTTATGTGCAGAAAAATTAAAGCAAATGAACTTAGAATTTATAGATTCGCCAGTAAGTGGGGGTGAACCAAAAGCAATTGATGGAACACTTGCTTTTATGGCTGGTGGTAAAGAAGAGGTATATAAAAAAGTAGAGCCATTCTTTAATATAATGGGAAGCTCAGCTATCTTAATTGGAGATAATGGTAGTGGAAGTGTTACAAAACTTACAAATCAAGTAATAGTTAATCTTACAATAGCAGCAGTATCTGAAGCATTTGTACTTGCAGCCAAAGCAGGAGCAGACCCAGAAAAAGTGTACAAAGCGATAAGGGGAGGTTTAGCTGGCAGTACAATATTGGATGCAAAAATACCAATGATTATGAATCGTGATTTTAAACCAGGTGGGAAAATATCTATCAATCTAAAAGATATAAAAAATGTAATGCAGACAGCACATAATTTGGATGTGCCACTACCTATGACAAGTCAGCTATTAGAAATTATGCAAACATTAAAAGTACATGGACACTTAGAAGATGACCATGGTGGAATAGCTCAATATTTTGAAAAATTAGCAGGTGTTGAAATAAAAAAACACAATAACTAAGGGCAAAGATATTGATGATATAGTAGATATGTATTATTAAAATTAGATTTAGATTATATTATACAGAGATGATAGAGTTACAATATCATAATAAAAGAAAAAATAAGGTCAAGAGATAATAAAGTAAATTATAAAGGGGAAAAGATTATGATTACAGGATATGGACTTTTGATAGCATTTATTATATCTATAGGAATTTTGCTTGTGTCAATTATCAAGTTTAAAGTAAACCCATTTTTGGCATTACTTATAACATCAATAATTACAGGATTTATGGTTAAAATGCCTATAAATGAAATTTCAACTACAATATCAACTGGATTTGGAAATACATTAGGTAGTATTGGTATTGTAATTGGACTTGGAATAATATTTGGAAATATACTTTCAGAATCAAGAGCAACAGAATCTATTGCAAAGGGATTGTTGGCTAGAACTGGAGAAAAAAATAGTGCATTAGCTATAACTACAGCAGGATTTTTAATTTCAATTCCAGTATTTATGGATGCTGCATTTGTTATAATGATGCCTATAGTTAAATATGTTTCGAGAGTAACTAAGAAGTCTCTTATGGTTTTTGTATGTGCATTAGGCGTTGGTACAATAGTAGGTCATGCACTTGTAATACCAACACCAGGGCCTTTAGCTGTTGCAGCAAATGTAAATGCAAATGTAGGTAGTTTTATACTTTATTCTATAATTGTTGCATTTCCAGCAGCTCTTGCAGGAGGATGGATTTATGGAAAACGTTTTGAAAAATATCCAGCTTATGCAATTGATGAAAACAATAGAGAAAAAAATTTAGAACAAGAAAAAGAGAGTATTGAACTTAAAGATGATAACTCTAATAAAGTACCTGGTTTTGGAGTTTCTATGTTTTCTTTATTATTCCCAATACTTCTTATACTTGTATCAAATGTATTTAGTATGTTTTTAGAAAAAGGTTCTAAAGTGAGTGGAATACTTGCTTTTATAGGCGATAAGAATATAGCAATATTACTTGGAATATTGGTAGCAATAGTATTTTTAAAGAAGTACATAAGTAAACCTATGGGAGATGTTGTTATTGAAGCTGCCGATTCAGCAGGATTGATACTATTAATAACAGGTTCAGGGGGAGCATTTGGTAGTGTTATAAATGCTAGTGGAATAGGAAACTTCTTAGTTGACACTATGTCTGGACTTAGTATATCAGTTGTAGTACTTGGATTCTTATTAAGTGCATTACTTAGAATTTCTCAGGGTTCTGCTACTGTAGCACTAGTGACTACATCATCAATTTTAGGACCAACAATTTTAGCAACTGGGATGTCACCAGTTTTAGTAGGGCTTGCTATATGTGCTGGTGGCGTTGGTTTTTCTCTTCCAAATGATTCTGGATTCTGGGTACTTTCAAGATTTAGTGGATTGTCAGTTAAAGATACTTTAAATTCATGGACAATAGGAGGTACAATAGCTGGCATTACAGCATTTGCAATGGTTTTGTTACTTAGTGTTATAAATGGTATTATACCACTTCCAGGATTATAAAAAATATAAATATTAAACATATGCATACTGTAATAAATTGCATAAAGGGGGATTTTTAGTGAGAGAAGTCAATTCAATTAACATAGATATACTTGATACTTTTAAGAACGTAGATGAAGAAAAATTAAATAAATTACTTGTAAATGAACTTAAAAATTTAAATAGAAAAATTATTGTATTAGATGATGACCCAACTGGAGTACAAACAGTTCATGATGTTTCTGTATATACTGATTGGGATAAGAATAGCATAGAACAAGGTTTTGATGAAGAAAATAGTATGTTTTTTATACTTACGAACTCAAGGGGATTTACAGTTTCTCAAACAACAGAAGTGCATAAGAAAATTTCAAAAAATATTGTGGATATTTCTCAAAAAGTTAATAAGGATTTTATTATTATAAGCCGAAGTGATTCAACAATGAGGGGGCATTATCCTCTTGAAACTAATCTGTTGAAAAATGAGGTAGAAAAATTATCAGGGAAAATATTTGATGGTGAAATAATAATGCCATTTTTCAAAGAAGGTGGAAGATTTACGATAGACAATGTGCATTATGTAAAAGAAGGAGAAATGCTTGTACCAGCGGGAATGACTGAATTTGCAAAAGATAAATCTTTTGGATATAAATCTTCTGATATAGGAGAATGGTGTGAAGAAAAAACAAATGGAGAATATAAATCTAGTGATATGATATACATTTCATTAGAGGAACTTAGAAGTTTAAATATTGATAGGATAGCAGAAAAGCTTAAAATGGCAAAGAATTTCAACAAAATCATTGTAAATGCAATAGATTATGTAGATGTAAAGGTATTTACAATTGCGTTTATACGTGCAGTAAACAGTGGCAAAGAATTTATATTTAGAAGCGCTGCTGCTATAACAAAGATACTTGGAGGTGTAAGTGATAAGGAATTACTTACTAAAGAGGAATTAGTATCAAAAGATAATACTAATGGAGGTATTATACTTGTTGGTTCACATGTAAATAAAACTACTCAACAACTAGAAGAACTTAAAAATTGTAAACATCCTATAGAATTTATAGAGTTTAATCAACATTTAGTTTTGAGAGAAGATGGATTAAAAAATGAAGTAAAAAGAGTTATACAAGTTGTAGAAGAGAAAATAACTAATGGAAAGACTGTTGCTGTGTATACTAGACGTGAGCGTTTTGATTTAGATACGAATGATAAAGATAAACAACTTATGGTTTCTGTAGAAATTTCAGATGCTGTAACTAGTATAGTTGGTATGCTTAATGTAAGACCAAATTTTATTATAGCAAAAGGTGGAATTACATCTAGTGATGTTGGAACTAAGGCGCTAAAAGTAAAAAAGGCTACTGTAATGGGTCAAATAAAACCTGGTATACCAGTATGGATGACAGGAGAAGAAAGTAAATTTCCTAATATGCCATATATAATTTTCCCTGGCAATGTTGGAGAAGTTAGTACACTTAGAGAAGCTGTTGAAGTATTAATGGGCTAGAAGATTTGATTTAAAAATAAGGATAAGTCAATAGTAAGTTTTAGAATATATTAAATAAGGTTTAGAATATTATCAATAATATTCTAAACCTTATTTGTATTTATAAATATTTATATTATAATATGGCATATAATTTAGATTATTTATTTTTTTTGATTGATTTAATATCTTCTTTGATTTTATTTAAAATATCTTTATGCTTATTAGAGCTTATATTAGGGAACGCCTTAATAATACGTCTATGAAGTAATTTGTGGCTAGATAGTAGAGTATTAAGCTTGTTTTTAAGTTCTTCAATTCTATTTTTAGCATAACGATAATTTTCTCTTTCTTTTAATATTTCAAATCTATCCTCTAAAGTCTCAAGTCTATTTTCAACCAAAGTCTCAAGTTTATTCTCAATAGTTTCTTGTGTAATAATTTTGTAGTATTCCTTTTTATCTTTTAATTCCTTAATTATAAGATTGATTTGTTTTAATTTACCATTTAATTGTAAAATTGTGTGTACTGTAATTATTAAATCTAAAACAAAATAAATTTCTATGGATATACCAAGAATAAATAGTATATTTTTAGGAATATAATCTATGAAATCAACTACAATAGGATGTATTATCAGCATTACAATTAATGACAACACACCAAACATAAGTGAATTTTCTAGGCACACTCTTCCATGAATGTTGAACTTGTGATTGGAATAATCCCACCACTTCATATTAAATATTTTTTCTAATACAAAACTTGTAAAATACTCCATTATGCTGGTGATAATTATACTAAACACAAATAATAAGGGAATATTATGAACAAAAGGAGTTAATGTAGCTACTATTGCTAGTGCTCCAAATCCATATATAGGACAAAATGGCCCATTTAAAAAACCTCTATTTACAAATTGTTTTTGTAAAACAGAACAATATGTAGTCTCACAACACCACCCTATAAAACTATAAATTACAAAATAAAGAAATTGGATATAAAATGTACTCATAAGCACCTCATTTCTAGTTAATATAACATTATATAATACTATATATCTGGTATTTTCTTTCACAATTAACTATATTACTTTAAATTTAATTTACATATTGATTATACCAATTTATAGAAATTTATCAAATTTAATTGCAATTATAATATTATATGCAAAACTATAATAATGAGATTTTATTTAAAATAAATAAGGGTGTCAAGTATAATCAAATCAATATCTGTAGATACTCTACAGTATATTGTTTTGATTACCTTTGACACCCTATATTATTTATATTTTGTTTATTTACATTTAAAACTAGAACAACATGTTTCAGTGTAAAGATTTACTCTATCAGTTTCAGGAGCTACTACTATATTATCAAGATTACATAAGCTACCATCTTTATTATACTTACAAGTCTTGACACTACAAACTAATTCTTCACAATTTCTATTGTTAACATTATTAGATAGATTACTATAAATAGATTCATCTAAAAACGAACTACAGCAAGTATGTCTATCATTATGAGCTTGTTCACCATTTATAAAAATTTTATCTGCATAACATATATGGCTGTTATTATGTGAGCAGTTAGTTACATTACAATTGATTCTTTCCAAAGTTATTACCTCCTAAACTATTATTTATTATAAATTATGTCCATATAATTGCAAGAATATAACATTTAAGAGAAAACTTCCTTTTAGAAGATATCTATTTTTAGATTAATTTGAAATACAGATATATTTTCTTCTAAAATTTACCTAAATTGTATAAAAACTTACAGCTTGGAGAAAATAATAGAAAAAGGAGGCGTAATCAATGTTTGAAAAGAAGAAAAAAGAATTATTTCCTTGGAAAATATCTGCATTAGTACTAGTAGGAGTATTTGTATTAAGTAGTGGAGTTTATATAGGAACAAAGTTAAAAAATAATGGAGTTCAAACTGGTAAAGTTGTAAGTGCTAGTGCGAATATGAATGAAGAATCAAAAGAAGCTTTTGGATTAAATAAAAACTGTGAAGTTTGGCTTCAAAGCGAAGGTGAGAATGAAACTAACTATAAGAGAGTACTTACAATGGCTGGAGTAGTTCCAGAGTCATTATTAGATAAGACAAAATCAGAAATAGTATCATATTTTAAGCAAGAATATCCAACTAAAACAATAAAGAGTATGGATAAAAATGAAATCATATTAGTAGAATCTAAAAACAGTGATAATAAAGATGTACAAGCAATGAACACTACTATAAAAGGTAAATATACAATTGAAAATGATAATGGAAATATAGCATTGTATAAATATGATGATAGTGGAAATAAAACATTAGTAGAAAAAACTAAAATAAGAGTAGATTCACTTCCTAAGACTGTTCAAGATGAACTTAAAAAAGGTGTAGTTATGGATACAGAGGAAGAGGCCTATTCAAGATTAGAAGATTTTGCAAGTTAATATTTCAAATTGATATTAAGATTCAAAACATATTTAATGCCTATTAAAATACAATAATTTATTTGTACTAAATATAAAAGTTATATTGGAGTGAGAAGTTCGCTTTGATATAACTTTTTTATTTGATTTTATTAAATCTCTAAGAATACTCGTGACTTTAGTCATGAGATGAATTAGGGAAATAGTAAGCATATAGAGAAGTTTGTACGTAGAGATAGTAAACAATCTATCCAATATACCACTTGAATTGCTGGAAACCCCTAAAGCTTATGTGAACGACAACCTCTAATACGATTAATGTAGAATTTAGCTACAGGTTAAATTTTCTCTACTGTCATTGTTTTTTACCAAAACATTGGCTTTACAGTAAAGATATGTTATAATCATCTTAGAAAGCGAAGTGATATATATCATGTATTTAACTGTAAAACAGCAGGTAAAACATCTTTCAAAGGAAGATTATAAGAATATTAAAGAGCTTTCTCGTATAGCTAAAAATTTAGCTAATGAAGCAATCTATAATATTAGGCAATATTACTTCCAAGAAGGCGAATATCTAAATTATGAAAAGAATTATGTTCTTCTGAAAGATAGTCCTAATTACAAAAATTTAAATTCCAATATGGCTCAACAAATTTTGAAGGAAGTAGATGGTTCATTTAAGTCTTTTTTTGGACTACTTAAATTAGTGAAAAAAGGTAAATATTCTTTCAAAGATATAAAATTACCACATTATCTTCCAAAAGATGGATTTACTACACTTGTCATTGGTTTTGTTCGATTAAATAATAATCAATTAATAATTCCATATTCACGTCAATTTGGAAAAGAACATAAAAAAGTTATAATAACGATTCCGCCAATTCTTAAAGATAAGAAAATTAAGGAAATTCGTATTATACCAAAAGCAAAAGCTAGGTTCTTTGAAATTCAATACACTTACGAAGTGAAAGAAGAACAAAGAAAATTAAATAAAAACAAAGTACTAGCAATTGATTTTGGAATTAATAATTTAGCAACTTGTATTACTTCTACTGGTGAAAGTTTTATTGTTGATGGAAAGCGTTTAAAATCAATAAATCAATGGTATAATAAACAAAATGCACGACTTCAAAGTATTAAAGATTTACAGGGGTATGTAAAACGAAATACCAATCGACAAAAATCGAATACTCGCAATCGAAACAATAAAGTAAATGATTATATGGCTAAAACAGCTCGTATTATTATTAATTATTGTTTAAAAAATGATATTGGTATTTTAGTTTGTGGGTATAATGAAACTTTTCAATACAGAAGTAATATCGGGAAAGTTAATAATCAAACATTTGTACATATTCCTTTTGGTAAATTACGTGATAAATTAGAATATCTATGTAAACTATATGGAATTACTTTTTTAAAACAAGAAGAAAGTTATACTTCCAAAGCTAGCTTTTTTGATAAAGATATTATGCCAGCTTATAATGACGATAATCCAAAGGAGTATGATTTCTCTGGAAAAAGAATTAAAAGAGGATTGTATCAAACTAAAAAAGGAATGATTTTAAATGCTGATGTTAATGGTGCATTAAATATTTTGAGAAAAAGTAATGTTGTGTCCTTAGATGGACTATACAGTAGGGGCGAACTGGACACGCCTGTACGTATCAAAGTAGCTTAGGTTATTTTGAACGTAATCGAACTCTGCGATTTTAGTCGTGGGAGGTTCAGGGTATAATAATTTAGAACATAAGTTTTTATGAGAAATACATTTTGGTATTTCTTTTATTTTTAGGAGGAATTTTTTAAAATGATGATATTGGGGATTGACCCAGGTATAGCCATAGTTGGATATGGTATAATTGAATATAAAAATAGTAAATTTAAAGTAATAGATTATGGAGCAGTGACAACACCTGCGCATATGAATATCTCTAAGAGGTTAGAACTTGTATATAAAGGAATTGATACAATAGTAAAGAATTACAATATAGATGAAGTTGGAATGGAGGAACTATTCTTTAACAAGAATGTAAAGACTGCTATAACAGTAGCACAGGCTAGAGGAGTTACTATGCTTGCTTGTGCACATAATGGTAAACCAATATATGAATACACTCCGCTTCAAGTAAAACAAGGTGTAGTTGGATATGGTAGAGCAGACAAAGCACAAGTTCAACAGATGGTAACCTCATTTTTAAGTTTAAAAAAAGTTCCAAAGCCAGATGATGTTGCAGATGCTCTAGCTGTGGCTATTTGCCATGCTCATTCAAATAAACTTGAAAAAACTTTAAAGAATATAGGTGGGAAGTATGTATAGTTATATAAAAGGTACAGTAGAAGAAATTTATATAGACAGTATAGTTGTTGAAAACAATGATATAGGATATAAGATAAATGTGTCATCCAATACAATAATGAATTTGCAAATAGGGAATACTGCAAAAATATATACTAAACTAATAGTAAGAGAAGATGATATGAGTCTTTGCGGTTTTGCAAGCAGGGAAGAATTAAAGATGTTTGAATTGCTTACATCTGTATCAAAAATAGGACCTAAGGTGGGGCTTTCAATACTATCATTTGCATCACCAGCGCAACTAGGAGCTTATATTTTAAGCGAAGATGTTGGGAAACTATCTAAAGCTCCAGGCGTTGGTAAAAAGACAGCAGAGAGAATCGTTTTAGAACTTAAAGATAAAGTAGATAAAAATAATATAGAATTTGAACCAACATTATTATCACAAAAACCTACTTTCATATCTCAAGATGAATCTATAGATGCACTTGTAGCTTTGGGGTATACCTTAGCAGAATCAAAAGAGGCAGTTCAAAAATGTAAAAAAGATGGTATGAATACAGAAGACATTATAAAAAAAGCACTTACATATATAATGAGTAAATCTATGAAGTAGCATTTAATTTGTGAATGTAAAATAATATTTAAAATAAAGTAGATTTGCAAAATTACGGAAGGAGGGGTATAAATGCAAGATTTTGAAGATGAAAATAGGATAATAACTTCTACTATGAAGGTGGAAGATATAGATATAGAAAATAGTTTAAGACCAAAAACACTAGAAGATTATTTGGGTCAAGAAAAATCCAAAGAGCAACTTAGTATATTTATAGAGGCAGCAAAATCAAGAAATGAGCAGTTAGACCATGTACTTTTATATGGGCCACCAGGGCTTGGAAAAACTACACTAGCAAGTATAATAGCTAATGAGATGGGAGTAAATTTGAGGATTACATCAGGACCTGCAATAGAGAGAGCCGGAGACTTAGCAGCTATACTTACAAATTTGAATGAAAATGATGTTTTATTTATAGATGAGATACATAGAATCAATAGGAGTGTTGAAGAAGTATTGTATCCAGCAATGGAAGATTTTTGTTTAGATATAATAATAGGAAAAGGACCATCTGCGAGAAGTATAAGGCTTGACCTTCCTAAGTTTACACTTATTGGAGCTACTACAAGAGCTGGTATGCTTACAAATCCACTTAGAGATAGATTTGGTGTTATTTGTAAATTAGATTATTATACAGTTGATGAACTTTCAAAAATAGTGCTTAGGTCATCAAATATTTTAGATGCAGAAATACAATCTCAAGGAGCTTTAGAGCTTGCAAAACGCTCAAGAGGAACTCCAAGAATAGCAAATAGATTGCTAAAAAGAGTTAGAGATTTTGCACAGGTTAGGGCTGATGGAAGGATAACTGATGAAGTTGCAAAGGATGCTCTTGAACTTTTAGGAGTTGATAATTTAGGTCTTGATTTTGTGGATGAAAAGCTTCTTATAACTATAATAGAAAAATTTAGGGGTGGTCCTGTAGGTCTTGATACGTTAGCAGCTTCAATTGGTGAAGATAGGAATACAATAGAAGATGTGTATGAGCCGTATTTACTTCAACTAGGGTTTATAAATAGAGGGCCTAGAGGTAGAGTAGCCATGCCATTAGCCTATGAACATCTAAAAATACCTTATCCTAGCGATAGATAAGAATAGAAGAAAGAGGTATCAATTAAAAAAATAATCATTAAATTAAAATATTTCTAAAATGGGCAAAAATTCAAACATATTCACAAAATGGTAATTATATCTGTAGATACTGTGGATAAATACAAGGAAAAATGTGTGTACTGTATCTATATATTGTGGATAAGACGTGTATAACGTGGAAAAATATCTATATATTGTGGATATGCTGTATGTTAAAAATAGGGATTTATTGATAGATTATGGTAATATTGTAGAAAATAAGTTGTTTTTTTGATATTATTGTAGCTAGAGAAATTTTAAGAGAGGAAGTTTGACATTGAAAACAAGTGATTTTAAATTTGATTTACCACAGGAACTTATAGCTCAAGTTCCTATAGAAGATAGAGCTAGTTCAAGATTGATGGTATTAGATAAAGAAACAGGAGAAATTGAGCATAAAGTATTTAGAGATATAATAGAATATTTAAATCCGGGAGATTGTTTAGTTTTAAATAATACTAGAGTTATACCTGCTAGATTAATAGGGGAAAAACTTGAGACTGGTGGAAAAATTGAATTTTTATTATTAAAAAGAACAGAGGAAGATACTTGGCAAGCTTTAGTAAAGCCAGGTAAAAGAGCAAAAGTGGGAACTAAGTTTTCCTTTGGAAATGGGAAATTAATTGGAGAAGTTGTAGATTTATCAGATGAAGGTTCAAGAATTATAAAGTTTCATTATGATGGAATTTTCGAAGAGATTTTAGATGAGCTTGGAAATATGCCACTTCCTCCATATATAACTGCTAGATTAGAGGAAAAAGAAAGATACCAAACTGTTTACTCAAAACATAATGGCTCAGCAGCGGCACCTACAGCAGGTCTACACTTTACAGAAGAATTATTAAATGAAATAAAAGAAAAAGGTGTAGATATAGCATTTATAACTTTACACGTTGGTTTAGGTACTTTTAGGCCAGTAAAAGTAGATGATGTTTTAAATCATAAGATGCATTCAGAATATTATATGGTTAGTCAAGAGGCAGCTGACAAAATAAATAGAGCAAAAAAAGATGGGAACAATGTAGTATGTGTTGGAACTACTAGTTGTAGGACTATAGAATCAGCTTGTGATGAAAATGGCAAGATGAAAGAAACTAGTGGATGGACAGATATATTTATATATCCAAGTTATAAATTTAAGGTTTTGGATAGACTTATAACTAATTTTCATTTACCAGAGTCTACCTTAATCATGTTAGTAAGTGCTATCTGTGGAAAAGAAAATGTTTTAAATGCATATAATGAGGCAGTAAAAGAAAGATATAGATTCTTCAGTTTTGGAGATGCTATGATTATAAAGTAGGGAGGGAATAGATGCATAGCTTACAAAAACAAAAAAAGAATAACCCTATATTAAAGATTGCTTTTATATTTGAACGTGTATTAGCAGTAGTAGTTTTAATAGCAGTATTTTTAGGTACAATAGATGTATTAAGACTTATGTGGGGAGCATATATAGTTGATTTTCAAAACCCAGTACAATACAGTCAGCTTAATGATTTCTTAGCACAAATATTACTTTTGGTGATAGGTGTTGAGCTTGTAGTAATGCTATCACTTCACATACCAGGAGCATTTATTGAGGCACTACTATATGCTATAGCTAGAAAAATGTTATTGCTTCCTAAAAATGAAGGAATGATAGATGTTTTAATTGGAGTTATAGCCATTGCAGGACTATTTGCTATAAAAAAGTTTTTAGTAACAAAAGACAAGAGTGCTCTTAATATAACGAGTATTCATGATGAAGAAGCAATCAAAGAACAACAAAGTAAAGAGGATAAAGATAAATCTATTTAGAAAATATATTAGATATTTAGATTAGTGAAAATATATGTTATGAATAACTAGAAATAAAAATTATTAAGGAGATATTTATGTACGCAGTAAGATACGAACTGATAAAAACTTGTAAACAAAGTGGTGCAAGGCTTGGAAGATTACACACGCCACATGGGATTATAGAAACACCAATATTTATGCCTGTTGGGACTCAAGCAACAGTAAAGTCTATGACACCAGAAGAATTAAAAGAGATTGGCTCACAAATAATACTTAGTAACACTTATCATCTATATATGAGACCAGGACATGAACTTATAAAAAAAGCTGGTGGACTTCATGAGTTTATGAACTGGGATAAGCCAATACTTACAGATAGTGGAGGATTTCAAGTATTTAGCTTAGGGCCTTTGAGAAAGATAAAAGAAGAAGGTGTAGAATTTAGGTCACACCTAGACGGTTCAAAACATTTTTTAACTCCAGAAAATGCTATGGAAATACAAAATGCGTTAGGTTCAGACATAATGATGGCATTTGATGAGTGTGCGCCATACCCAGCAGATAGAGAGTATGTAAAGAATTCATTAGAAAGAACAACAAGATGGTTAAAAAGATGTAAAGATGCCCATAATAATACAGACAAGCAAGCTTTATTTGGTATAATACAAGGTGGAATGTATAAAGATTTAAGAGAGCAATCAGCGAAAGAAATAACAAGCATTGATTTACCTGGATATGCGATTGGTGGACTTAGTGTTGGAGAACCAAAGCCACTTATGTACGATGTACTAGAACACACAACTCCATTTATGCCAAAGGACAAACCAAGATACTTAATGGGAGTTGGTAGTCCAGATGATTTAGTGGAAGGTGTTATAAGAGGAGTAGATATGTTTGACTGTGTTTTACCTACTCGTATAGCTAGAAATGGAACTGCAATGACTAGTCAAGGTAAAGTAGTAGTTAGAAATGCAACTTATGCTGAAGACTTTACTCCACTTGACCCTGAATGTGATTGTTATGCTTGTAAAAATTATTCAAGAGCCTATATAAGACATCTTGTAAAAGCAAATGAAATACTGGGTGCAAGATTGATAACTACTCATAATCTTCACTTTTTACTAAATTTAATGAAACAAATAAGACAAGCAATAATGGAAGATAGATTACTTGATTTTAGAAATGAATTTTTTGCAAAATATGGATATGAAATATAGGTTTTGCACTATTAATTATAATCATTTTAATATATAATATTCAATAGTACTCAAAGCTAAAGAAAGTAAATTGTTGTATAAACATTTATTACGATTTGCAAAAGAGTATAATTTACAAAGGAGTGAAAAATTAATGCCACAGCAACAAATAATGATGAGTATAGGTCTATGGGTAGTAGTAATTGCAATCTTTTATTTCCTAATGATTAGACCTCAAAAGAAAAAAGACAAACAATTGAAAGAAATGAGAAGTAGCCTAGGTGTAGGAGACAAAGTCATTACAATAGGTGGAATAGTAGCTAATGTAGCTAAAGTTGAAGATGATGTTGTAATATTAGAATTAGGACCAAACAGAACTAAAGTTCCATTTGAAAAATGGGCTATAGGGACAGTTCAATCTAGAAAAGAAGAAATAGAAGAACAGTAAAATAGTAATTTAAAAGCCTTTTCTCGAATATATATTAATTTGAGAGGAGGTTTTTTTATGGGAAAATCTAATTATATTTTTAAAGGTTTGGGATATGCATATATAATAACTTTGGCTGTTTTATTAGTGTATAACTTATTTTTGACATTTACAGATATCGGTGGAGATAATATAACTATGGTTGCATCATTTATAACTACTATTTCTGCAGCTATAGGCGGTTTTTACACTTCAAAACACATGCAAGAAAAGGGACTTATGTATGGACTTTTAGTTGGACTTTTGTACATAGTGTGTATTTTTTTGACTGTGTTTTTAGCACAAGAGAGCTTCATATTTGAAGTAGGAATGATTTATAAGTTATTGCTTATATCAGCAGCAGGAGGTATTGGAGGAGTATTAGGTGTCAATTTTAAATAGAGTTTATATTAAAGTGGTTTTGTGATATAATCAATAGGAAACAATTAGAAATGGAGGCGTTGAAAATGGAAAATAAACATGTAAAAACTTTATCTCAAGCTACTTTAAAGCAAAGTGCTGCAAAAGGTGGATGTGGAGAGTGTCAAACTTCTTGTCAATCAGCTTGTAAAACTTCTTGTACAGTTGCAAATCAAGAGTGTGAAAGATAGAAAATTATTGATTTAGTTGTTTGTAAGAGGGTATCTCAAAATGGTTCTTTTATCATTAATGAGGTATCCTTTTTTATTTTTTGTCTCCATATAAAATGTTTAATATGTTTATAAAAAATAAGGTTTGACTTGTTAGTGTTTAATTTTTTATATATTCAAAATCTAACTTTTTATTCTTATATTTCTAATATATGCATTAGTAAATTATGTAAACTTATAAAATGTATTGATAAATAATATTATATATAATATTATCTATATGTGGGAAATACGAATATAAAAAATTAAATACAATATTCGGAGGACATAAATATGTTAAGTAACAAAAAGAGAAGTATGGCAATAGTAATGGCAGGAGCTACAGTTATGAGTGCAGCAGCACCAATATTCGCAGACAACACTGTGTCAGAAAATGTTGATAAAAATTACACAGTAAGTGCAAAAGATTCTACTAAACTAATCGAAGAGGTTAGAAAAGCATTAGAGATTAAGTTTGAAGAGACAAAAGCAGGAGCAAATGTAAATGATAGAGTTTATGATATAAAAGTAGATAATGTAAACTTAACTAATGCAACTCAATTACAAAACAAGATAAACTCATTAGTAGAAGGACAAAGTTTAAAAGTTACTATACAAGATAAAGGCCATCAAACTATAGGTGGAAAAGTAGTTGACTATAAAATTGAAAACTACAAAACAGCTCAAGAAATAGTAGATGCAGTTAATGCTTTCAATGCAACTTTAGCAGAAGATTCTGATAGCAAGTTAACAGCAACTATAAAGTCTACTAGCACAGTTGAAGTAAAAAGAGCGAAAGATTCAAAAAATACAATAACAGTAAATGTAGGAGACCAACATTTAGACTTTGCAAAACCAGTAATATCAGAAGAAGGTACTTTTGAAGGATATGAAAAGCGTTACAGCGATATAGAATCAAAAGAATTACATACAATAACAGTTAAAAATGCAGATTTACAAGACATATCAGCAGAAGATTTATTTGATGGAGTTAGATTAACTACATTAGGTAGAGAAATAGTTAATAAAGTTAAAAATGGATATACTTTAACATTTGAGAATGAAGCAATACTTACTCAAGAGCAAGAAGATAGTGATGATAAAGATAAGCCAGAAAAGTCAAGCTTTGATATGGTTTTAAGTAAGACAAATGAAAAGCCAGAAACAATAAGTGTATCAAGTAAAAACCATAAATTAGTTAGAGATTTACACAAAGTACTAACTGATGTAAAAGACGGAAAAGAATTAAAAGTAGAAGTTTTATCTGGAGATTCAAGATTTACAACAGCAGTAGAAGTTAGTAAGGAAAGATTCAAAGATGGAGAAGCAGATTCAATAATTTTAGTTGGAGAAGATGCTATAGTTGATGGATTAGCATCAGCACCACTTGCATCTCAAAAAAATGCACCAATACTATTATCTAAAAAAGATTCATTACCATCAGAAATAGAAGCTGAGATATTAAGAGTACTTGGAAGTAACTTATCTTCTAAGAAAATATATATAGTAGGTGGAGAATCTAAAATATCAAAAGAAACTGAAGAAAAACTTTCTAAATTGGGTGTAAGTAAAGTTGAGAGAGTTTCTGGAGATGATAGATTTGAAACTTCTTTAGAAATAGCAAAACAATTAAAAGATACATTTAAAACTGCATTTGTAGTAGGTGGAAATGGAGAAGCAGATGCTATGAGTATATCTGCCAGAGCTGCTCAATTTGGAGCTCCAATAATAGTTACAGGTAACGAGTTAGATGCAAGTGCTGAAAAATTATTAAAAGGAAAAGAATTAGAAATCGTTGGTGGAGAGAATTCTGTATCAAAAGAAGTTGAAGATAAATTAGTGGAAATAGATTTAAACAACAAAGTTGAAAGACTAGCTGGAGAAAACAGAAAAGATACTAACGCTAAAGTAATCAACAAGTACTATGCAGGAGCAACTAAAGCATATGTTGCAAAAGACGGTTATGTAGGTGGAAATGGACAATTAGTTGATGCACTTACAGCAGCACCACTTGCAGCTAGTTCAAAAGCACCAATAGTATTAACTACAGAAGAACTTTCTAAGTCACAGGAAGAAGTAGTTGAGTTAAGACTTAAAAATGCTACTAAGTTAGTACAAATAGGTGAAGGAATAGCTAAAAATGCTATTGAGAAAATAGCAGAAAAAATAAACTTATTTAAATAAGAACTAATAGTATATAAAAATTGATATTATAAGTTTGTTTAGATAATATAGAATGTCTATAATGTACATTTATACAAGATGCTTAGATAAGATATGATGTCTACAATATAAAATATATACAAATAATGAAATAAAAAGAATAACAGTAAAGAATAACAACAAGGTATCTCATTTAGATTTAATTTGAGATACCTTGTTTTTTTATTTTTTGATTATAATACTGTAAAATTCATATTATAAAAAAATTATTATAAAGGATATTGTTTATAATGATTAAACATCTTATTAACATATATTATTTTGAATTTATTACTTAATTAAATAAAATAAGTTATAATGTTTTGAATTTACGGAGAATAAAGACTTTAATTATAGTATTTGAGTTATATGGATAACTATGGTATTATATATAAAATATGGTAACAAAACTGTAACTTTTTATTGAGAATGGATAAAATTATTGATAAAAAATACGAAAAATATATTGGGGGTAAATAATAATATGAAGAATAGTAAAAAGATATTAGCTATAGGACTTACACTATCTTTAGTAATGGTAAA
Source organism: Clostridioides sp. ES-S-0001-03 (assembly GCF_020676075.1). NCBI lineage: Bacteria > Bacillati > Bacillota > Clostridia > Peptostreptococcales > Peptostreptococcaceae > Clostridioides > Clostridioides sp. ES-S-0001-03. The sequence continues at coordinate 629,978 of NZ_JACVWJ010000001.1, forward strand.
TACTCCTATAGTAAATGCGTTGACATCCGTTGAACAAATAAAAGGTAATGACAGGTATGAAACAGCGGCAAAAATAGCAGATAAACAAAGCTATAATACAGCAATACTAATTAATTCAGATAATAGCTTGGCAGATGGTCTTAGTGCAAGTGGTTTAGCTGGAGCTTTAAATGCGCCTATTTTAATGACAAAACAAAATCAAATTCCAAGTACTACTATGGAAAGACTGAACAAAGCAAATACTGTGTATATAATAGGTTCAGAATCGACAATAAGTAAAAATATTGAAAATCAATTGCTTTCTAAAAAGAAGGTTGTACAAAGAATATTTGGTGAGAATAGATTTGATACGAGCGTAAAAATAGCTGAGAAAATCAAAGAAATCAAGCCTATTGATAAGGTAATTATAGCTAATGGAATTACAGGAGAAGCAGATGCGATAAGTGCATCACCAGTAGCTGCAAGAGATGGAGTACCTATAATACTTACAGATGGAAATAGTGTAGGGTTTGATACTACAGGATTAAAGAGTTATGTACTTGGTACTAGTGAAATAATAAGTGATGAATTGGTCAAAAGTACAAATTCTGTTAGGTTAGGTGGAACAGATAGATTTGACACCAATAAGAGAGTTATACAAGAGTTTTATAAAAACAGTAAAGAGTTTTACTTAAGCAAGGGTCTACAATTAACAGATGCATTAGTTGCTTCTACAATAGCAAAAAATGCTCCTGTAGTATTAGTAGAAAATGGTAGCAATAAGAGTATTTTAAGTGGAGCAGATAAACTTACAGTACTTGGAGGAATAAATCAGAATGTAATCAAACAGTGTATAAATCAAGCTTCTCCAAATCAACAAGGACTATATTATAATCCAAATGATAGAGTATTTAAGGACAGAATAAAGGGAAAAGTATATGCTCATATAAGACAATATAGAAAAGAAAACGGAGTAAAAGAGTTATCTGTAGCAAGTAGATTAGAGGGATTAGCAAATGATTGGTCTAACTTAATGGCAAATAAGAAGACTTTATCTCACACAATAAATGGAAAAAATTCATACTCTACTTTTCTAAAGTACTTAGATTGGAGTGAGATTAAGCCTGGATATGTTGCAGTTCAAGGTGAAAATATAATTAAATATAAAATTCCAGATAAACCTGTTTATACAAATAGAGATGCAGATGATATAGGAAATTTTATTTTCAATGAGTGGAAGACAAATCCTGAAGAAGGTACCAATATGCTACATAAAGGATATGAAATAATGGGATTTGGAATAGCCATAACAGGAGATAAGACTATATACGCAACACATGAGTTTTATGGAAGATATAAAGAATAAATATTTGTTATAATTTAGGTATCTTACAAAATGTAACTACACACAAAATGATAGCTGTGAGAAAATAATATATAAATAATAAAATTATAATGGAAAATAACATTTATATTAATACAATAGTATAAATGTTATTTTTTTTAAATTTAGTGAAAAAAATTGTATCAAAAAGTTTAAATATAGTATAAAATGGGTAAGAAAGTAGTGAAAATTAAATGGCAAAATTAGGGAAACCTAATGACGCAAAACTATAGGGGTTAAAGCTTTTAAAGCCATATCAGCCAGTTGCTAAAAAGAGTAAAGTCTTTTTATTTTATAATTAAGATTCTCTTTGAGTGTCTTTTTTTATTGTCTGAAACTATAGTATTTAAATTCATGAGAAATTAGAAATTTATTGAGGGAGGATTGTTGTTTCATGAAAAAAGCAATATCTTGTGTACTAGCAGTATCAATGTGTAGTGCACCACTAAACGTTTTTGCAGAACCTATCTTAGAGGGGAAGTTAAGGGCAGTTGAAAAATCAGTTACAGAGAAGTTAAAGGGGAATCTTGAAGTAGATTTAAATTTTTCGCTTCCAATAAAAAATAATGAATCAGAAAGTATGACTAATATACAATTGGAATTAAAAGATGATAGTAATAATAGTGGAATAATAAATCTGGGAGAAAAAGATTCAGGAACATTAAATATTGGGGCAGATAATATAGAATATACTATAAAAAAACTATCTGCAAGTAGAAGTGAAATAAAAAATAAAGATGAAAATATATCATATTATAATATTGTATTTAATAATTTACCTGTTGGAAAATACAATGTAGAAGTCTCTGGAGGAGGATTCAAGAGTAAGGAAATTAAGGACATTGATATATCAAGTTATTCACAAAGAGTTTTGTTAAGTAATAGAGCAAGTGTTGATGATAAAAATAAACCTCTAAACTATGAACTATTCTTGATGGGCGATGTGAATAATGATGGTAAAGTTGATAAGAAGGATTATGAGGATGTATTGAAAAATATAAACTCAAATAAAAGTGAATATGATTTAAATAGAGATGGAAAGGTAGATATTGCTGACCTAGACTATGTTCAGAAAAATTTAGGGCAAAGTGAAGATGAAAAAAGCCTAGAGAGTATAGTATCTACCAATCCTATAGTAGATACAAGTAAAGTAACATTAGAAAAAAACAGTGATACAAATATTCAAGGTACTGTAGAGGATTTATTCAGTGGAGAGAATAGTGGAGTTAAAATATCTCCAGCAAATGCAGACGATAAGATATCAGAAGAAAAACCAGCAGTAATGGATATAGCTTTATTAGAAGCACTTGATATGGAAGTCATAAATATAAAAGCACCTGAAGGGAATGCTCCAGCAAAAGGAATAGTTGAAGTTACAGATAAAGATGGTAATGTTCAACAGGTTCCTTATGAAAATAAAGAATATGTAGAAACTTTAAAAGAAGAGCAGAAGCAAGAGGAAGTAAATAATGAGCAAGAAGAAACAAATAATAAAGATGAAAATATAGAGCAGTCTGATAATAATTTAGACAATAATCAAGAAGAAAAAAATGATAAAGAAGATTCAAATACAACTGATAAAGAAAACAACGATAAAGAAAATTCATCAACAGATAAGTCTGATTCAGACAAAGATACATCAAAACAAGAAGACAATATCAGCAAAGATGATAATTCTACAACATCTACATATGGTAGGTCAGCAGTAGAAACATATGCAGAAGTTCAAAATAGTGATATAGTAATAAATCTTGGTAAACAAGTAGCAGTAAAAAAGATAACAATAAAAATAACAGCTACAACAGCAAATGATAGAAATCTTGCAGAAATATCTAAAGTTGAATTTTTAAATAATGTTTATAAAGAAATACCAAAACCAGATATGAATATACCTAAAATCAATAAAATATCGACTAGTACTGCTGTTGGAAACGAAAAAGTATCTTTTTATTGGAATAATGAAGTAAATGTATCTGCATATGAACTTATATTAGATACGATTGACAGTAAAGGAAAAGTACTATCGACTAAAAAATTACAAACGAGTAAAAACACTATAGATGTAAGAGATATACAAGCATATGGATTATATAGAGTGAGCATACAGTCTTTAAATGGAGATTGGGCTAGTGGATATAAAGAGGCAACAGCAGAAAACTTAGATGGAGTCCCAGAAAATGTAGACTCAAACTATAAGCCTATACAATTTAGTCCAGACAGTATAATAGAATTTCAAGTTGTTCCAGATACAAAACCAGAACCACCAGAAGGTATAAATGTCAAAGGTAGATTTAAGGCTCTTGATGTAAGCTGGAAAAATCATAAGCAAGCTAAAGACTTTGATTTATATTATAGAGAAAAAAGTTCTAATGGCTCTTGGATAAAATATAATGACAAACTTATTCGTGGAACAAGTTTAAAAATAGAGGGGCTTAAGGATAATACAACATATGAAGTTAGAATGACAGCTACGAACCATTTAGGTACGAGTGGAATGTCTAAAACATATATAGGAACAACTGAGAGTGTTGATGCTCCAACAACACCTAACTATAGACTAATTAATACTCCTAAGTTAGATGCAGGTTTTGGGATACCAACAAATCATATAGTAGATGTTACTTATCCAGCTGGATATGATAAAAGTGAATATAGTGACAAAAATCCATTTAATAAATTTAATATAGTAGATGGAGATTTTACAACACATTGGACATTCCCAAAATATAATGCTGCTGAGGGAACAAATAGAGGTCCAATCATAACTTTTGATAAAGCTTATACGATGGATACTTTTATGGCTACCCCTCGTTTTGATGTTTCTGATAAGACAATCAATGACTTTGAAATAAAATACTGGGATGAAAATGGTCAAGTACATAATTTAGGAGATGTACCCTTTGAAACAAAAACAGACCCTGTAAATAATAATATATATGTAATGGTAAGATTAAAGGAACCAATAAATGCTACTAAGATACAAGTAAGTGTTTGTTCTTCTTATTCATATAAGTCTAATATATCAGAACTTAAATTCTATGAATATGACAGTATAGAAAAAGATGTAAGAAATCTATTTGTAGATGACTTACAAGTTGAATTAAAAGAAGATGTAACTCAAGAAAAAATAACAGAATTAAAAGATAGAATTAGTACTCCTGATAAAGTGAGTGGGGAATATCATCCATACAAGACAATTATTGATAGAGAATTAAAATTAGCTCAAGACTTATATAATGATAGAGCTACACTTGCTGATGTAACAACTGTAAATCAAGATATAAATGTTTCAGGAAAGTATAAAGATAAGAGTGGAAACTATACTGTTAAGTCCAATAATTTAGGTATGGGAAATGACTGGCAAGCATTGGGTGTAGCTGCTAGAGCTGGAGATGAAATCACAGTATATGTTGGAAGTAAAAGTGGTAGAACTCCTAAGTTAATATATACACAATACTATGGAGAGTCGGGTGCATATAAGAGTGGAGAAATAAATCTTAACACTGGTAAAAATGTAATTCAGTTAAGTAAGCTTCATAGTCTAGATGTAGAATGTGGAGGAAGCTTGTATATAAGATACCCTTATGATGCTCCAAGTGGTGGAGATATAAAAGTACGTGTAGCAGGAGCTACTAAGATACCACATCTTAACTTAAATGGAATGATAAATGATAAGAGCCCTGAAGGAGTTTCTGCATCTAAGAAAAAGATAAGAGCCTATATAGAAGAATTAGCTAAATATAAGAATGATATAAAGGGAGAGCCATATTATCCAGGAACGAATATTGGCAATTCATATGGATATTCAGAAACAACGGGTGTATTAAACACTACAGATATTGAAAGTGATAAAGTTACGTTAAATGTTCCTGCAACAGCTGTATACCAAGGAATATCAAGTGGAAATTCTGATTTAAATACACAAGTAGATAGATTATACAGTAGTATGCTTGCATGGGAACAAATAATGGACTTAATATACTCAGAAAGAGGAGTATTTAAGACACAAGATTTAGATGGAAATGGAACTGTAGATGATAATGAATTTGACATAACTAAAAATGATATGGCTCCTAAATCTCGTATGAATATAAAATATCAAAGAATGTTTATTGGAGCATTTATGTATGCTTCTGGTTTACATGTAGGAGTAGAATACGGTTCAGTTCCAGGACTTATGAATGGAGTACCTTTCCAGATAGATGCTACTGGAAAAGCTACAGGAGGAAGTTTGTTTGGATGGGGAATAGGTCATGAGATAGGACATGTTACAGACATTGGGAAGATGACATATAGCGAAACTAGTAACAATGTACTTGCTTTACTTGCTCAAACATTTGATGATAAGACACATTCAAGACTTGAAGGTTCAACAATGGACAAGATATATGAACATGTAACTTCAAACAGTGTAGGTATACCAAGTAATGTATTTGAGAGACTTGGAATGTTGTGGCAACTACATTTAGCTTATGATAATGATTTTACTGGTTCAATGCTAAAAAATAACTCAGATGCTGATTTAAGCAATGACACATTCTATGCTAAGATTTCAAGAAAATATAGAGCACTTTCAAGTGATGACCCAATAAATAATTTACCAAAAGACCAAATGTTAGTAGCAATGGCATCAAGTGTTGTTGAAAAAGATTTAAGAGATTACTTTAAAGCATGGGGAGTAGAAATTACACCAGAGTTAAACAGTATAATGGATGGTAAAAAGTACGAAAAAGAGTCTAGAAAGATACAATATATAAATGATGAAGCTAGAAGAAAGATTTTAAATGAAAATATATCTAGTATGGCAGAAGATACTAAAGTAAGTGCTGGTTTTGCTGATGGAGTACAAAGTGGTTCTCTAGTTAAATCTAATAAAATATCTATAGACCTAGATGTTGACAAAGACAAAGACAAGATATTGGGATACGAGATAATAAGAAGTGATGGAAACTACTTAGATGGTGAAAATGGAACTCAAGTAAAATATAGAACAGTAGGGTTTGTAGATGCAAAAGGAAATAGTCAAGCTAAATTTACTGATAATATATCTCCTCTTAATAATAGAGCATTTACATATAAAGTAGTTGCATACGATTATCATCTAAATCCAACAGATGAGTTTGAAATTGGTACTGTAAAATTATCAGATGAAGGAAAAATAAACAAATCAGCATGGTCATTTATAACAAACACTGTTTCTGATGGTGATGTTAGAACTGAAAATGACTCACATGGACCATTACAAAATCCAGAGATTGATAACATCAAGGATAATGATGCAAGTACTACATATAAAGGAAAAAGAATAAGTAAAGCTGAGTGGAACAAAGACCCTCAAAAAGACCCAGATATAAATGTAGAAGAAAATCCATATATAATAGTAGATATGAAGGAAACATTACCTATAGTAGGGCTAAAATATACAAAGCCAAAAACTGAAGCTAGAAAGTTCTCATTAAAAGGATTATTCAACCTTAGAAAGGATACTAGTACAACATACAATCCTTTAACTAATTACAAAATACAAGTAAGTAATGATAAAAAGAATTGGGAAGATGTTAGCCAAGGAACTTTTGAATATGGACAAGACTTAGTTGGTGGAGGAAAAGACCAAGATAATGAAGCTAGAGTTACATTTAATAAAGATGGTAAGCTTTGGACATACCAAGCTAGATATGTAAAACTAATATCAAACAATAAGTCTAATATAGAGGTTGCAGAACTTGATGTAATAGGACCTCCAGGTGACAATATAGAGATTGGAACAGTAAATAGTGTAGACCAAACTCGCACTAATGGAATTGGAAAATTAGCAGAAGACTATGTATATCAAAAGGATGACACTAATACGAGTGAAGATGAAACAGCTAAGATTCCAGCAGGTTCAATAGTAATTACAGGTGAATACAGTGGAAATCCAGCATTTAATTTACCATTACTTATAGATAAAAATAATAAAACTATCTCTGGGGAAGCACTTTTATTTGCAGAGGTACCAGAAAAAGGTGAATTAGGTGAAATAAGCAAAGGTACATGGGTTTACTATCTGCCAAAAGAAAGCTTTGATTCTTTAAGTGATAAAGTTAAGGCAGAATTATATAGATATAATGACCTTCAAGGAGATACTCCAATAGGTCAAAGATTTGTAAGTGATACAATGTATGTACCTGTGGAAGCTAAAACTTATGATGAGTTAAAGACGATAAGTCTTACTGATAGTAATAGTAAAGCGAGAAAAGCTACAAAGAATACTATTGATGTTAGCAATAAGAAGGTTATATCTATAAATAATAAAGTAAAAGGTAATATTGTCAGAGATAAATAAGTAATAGAAATCTAAAAAAAACTAAACATGCTAGTGCCAATAGTGGATATTTAGTAGGATTAGGTACTAGAAAAGTTTTAAAAGAGTAAGATGTTAAAAGTAAAGTATATATAATGTAACTATAAGTTTAGGGTAATTTATAAATTAAATATAAAAGCCAGATAGATAAAGGATTTTATCTATCTGGCTGATGGTAGATAAGGACGGGTGTTAATGAGTAAAGGAAAATCTCTTATAAGAACTATTGCAGTGTCAACTATGGCAGTAGCTGTAACTGGTAGTGCTACATGTGCATATGCTGCTCCAGTGTTACAAGGAACAAAGACATATGAAAAAGTAAATACTATAGATATATCTGTGGATTCAGTAGAAAATATAGTATATTCATTTCAAGCTAGTATAAAAGTACAAGGTGAGGTTGAAGTACTAGATAATGAGCCAGGTCAAAAGATTAAGTGGTCTGATAATATAGAAGCTCAGATAAAAAGTGGAAATGCAAATGCCAATTGTGTTTCAACATATGATAAAGCAAGTAATACAACAACATTAGATATATATGTTACATCAAATGAAGATTTGTTAGATGGAAATACATTAAATCTAGGAAGAATATCAGTAAAAAAATCTGGAAGTAATTCAAGTGCTAAGTATAAAATATTGGGTAATGGGGAAAATTCCAAACCAGCTTTAAAAATTGTAACTTACAACAATAAAACCGTTGATTATGAAAGTATAGATTCTAGTGAAAGTTTAAACTTTACTCTTATCAATGAGAATGAAGTAAAACCAATAGGAGGAACTGGAACTAGTAAAAACGATCCTGAAAAATATAAGGTTGAGAAAAGTGAATCACTTGAATATTTATTAAATAATATTAGAATAAACTATTCTGTTGTTAGTAAAGAAACAGAAGAAAGTGGTTCAAATATAATATTGAAGCTTGGATTATCACAAAAATCAAGTAAAGGAAGAAAAGCTACAATAAGTAAGTATGTTGAAGTTACACTTCCAAAAAGTTTAGAGTATGTAGTTGATAATGAGTTAGCTAAACCAGATGAATTACCACCAGACAATTCTGATGACAATAATAATGGTGGAAACAATAATTCAGGTGGTTCATCTGGAGGTGGTAACTCTGGTGGAGGAAGTTCAAGCGACTCTACATCTAATGTTACAGTAAAAAAATTAAAAGGTGCAGATAGATTTGAAACTGCTGTTAAAATATCTCAAAGTGGATGGACAAAGTCAGATACAGTTGTGATAGTAAATGGAGAAGACAGAAGTATGGTGGATGGGCTTACTGCTACACCACTTGCTAGTGTAAAAAATTCACCAATTCTTTTATCTTCAAATGATAAACTTCCTCAAAAAACTATAGAAGAGCTAAAAAGATTAAATCCATCAAAAGTAATTGTAGTAGGTGGAAATAACTCAATGCCAAATTCAGTTGTTGAAGCTATTAAAGGCATAAATTCAAAGATATCAGTACAAAGAATAGGTGGAGAAACAAGATATCAAACTTCTATTAATATAGCAAAAGAAATTGATAAGACAAATAATGTAAGCAAGTTGTATATAGGAGCAGGAAATGGAGAAGCAGATTCATTATCAATAGCATCATTAGCTGGAAAGGAAAAAACTCCAATAGTACTTACACAAAAGGATGGTGTAGATAATGAAGCAGAACAATTTATTAAATCAAACAAAGTGTCAAATGTATACTTTATTGGTGGAGTAGAAAAAATATCTAACAAGGCTATTGAGCAAGTTGGAAAAATAACGAATAAAGATGTGTCAAAAAATAGAGTTGCAGGTCAAAATAGACAAGAGACAAATGCTAAAGTAATAGATAAATTCTATTCTCATTCCAAATTGGATGGGGTTGTAGTTGCTAATCAAGATAAGCTTATAGATGCTTTGGCAGTTGGTCCATTGGCAGCTAAAAATAATTCGCCAGTTGTACTTGCTACAAATACGTTAGATAAATCACAAGAATCATCATTAAAAAATAAAAATTCATCTAAGTTGTTTGAAGTGGGTGGAGGAATAGCTTCATCTGTAGTAGATAAGATTAAGAGTTTAATTGAATCAAAATAAATATCAAAGTAAATATAAGTAAGTAAGTTTAAAATAAGAATGTATTTAGATATAAATCATATGTCTAAGTGCATTCTTATTTTTATTTATATTATCTTAATAATATTATGCTGGAATATATGTGAAAATTTAAGTAGAATTAAATTTAATTTGTAAAGTGATGTAAATTATTTTTAATAATGAAATATATCTTACAAATATTTAAAATATAACTAGAGATAGTTTTTGAATTTTTAATTAAATAAAATATTAATATATAGACGTAATATATTTATATAAGATATACTTTATAATATACAAAAAATAACAAAATAATAAAAAAAAGTAAAAACCATATAAATATAAAACATAAAAATCATCAGGGGGATATGAAAATGAATAAAAAAATATTATCATTAGGTCTAGCAGTATCATTAATCTTGGTAAACTTCAAAAGTGTAAATGCATCATCAGTAGTAGAAAAAATATATGGCAAAGATAGATATGAAACAGCAGCAAAGATAGCTGACAAACAAACTTATGAAACAGTTATTTTAGTAAATACAGAAAAATCTCTTGCAGATGGATTAAGTGCAAGTGGGTTGTCAGGTGCAACAAAAGCACCAATATTATTTACACAAAAAAATAAGATACCAACAGAGACAAATAAGTGTCTAAAAAATATCAAAAAAGCATACATAATAGGTACAGAAGATACTATAAGTAAATCAGTAGAAAAAGAGCTAGATTCTAAACATATAGAAGTAAAGAGAATTGGTGGAGAAGATAGGCTAAAAACAAGTTATCTAATAGCTAAAGAAATAGCAACTATAAAAAAGGTGGATAAGGTACTATTAACTAATGCCTACAGTGGAGAAGCAGATGCTATGAGTGTATCATCAGTAGCTACTAGAGATGGTGTTCCAATTATACTTACAGATGGAAAGAGTGTGCCTTTTGATGTCAAAAATGTTCAGTCCTATTGTATAGGGTCAGAGGAGATAATGAGCAGTTCTTTAGTAAAGAGCACAAATTCAGTTAGAATAGAAGGAACTGACAGATTTGAAACTAACAAAAAGGTAATAGAGTACTTTTATAAAAATGTAGAAGGATTTTATGTATCAGATGGCTATCAGTTGGTAGACGCTATAGCAGCTGCACCACTTACTAAAGATTCACCAATGGTATTAGTAAATGATGGTAGTGATAAGGTTGTATTAGAAGGAGCTAAATATATAACTTCTATAGGTGAAATGAATGAGAAGGTAATACAACAATGTATAAGTGCTTCAAAATCAAATGGACAACCTCCAATAATTACAGTGGGAAGTACAGAGATATATAAAGGCGAAAAATTTGACACTGGCAAGATGAATATAGTAGCTAAAGACAATACAGGAAATGTATTGCCAATAGAAATTAATGGGTTTATAGATACAAATAGAGTAGGTACATACATATTGACATTAAAAACTACAGATGAATGGGGAAAAAGTACAGAAAAAAGAGTAGAAATAAAAGTGTTAGATGATAAATCTCATGATTATAATAGCCCAGAATTTAAAAAAATGGTTTCTACTGAAATGTATAACTTAATCAATTCATATAGAAAAGAAAAAGGTAAAGAACCTTTGGTAGTGTCTAGTAAGTTAGAGGGGATGGCAAATGCATGGTCTAAGTATATGATGGACAATAAAGTTTTTGCACACTATATAGATGGTAAAAATGCTCCACAAGTATTTTCTGAATTTGGAATGAGAAGTGAGGAAAATATAGCTTATATTTATATAGATTCTAAAAATGTTCAAACGACTCAAGATGCAAAAGATTTGGCAAAGGCTATATTTGAAGTGTGGAAGAAGTCTCCTGAGTATAATGCAAATATGCTTAGTGATGAGTTTTATAGTACTGGGTTCGGACTTTATATATTGTCAGATGGACAAGTACATGCTACTCAAGAATTTCTAAACGGTAATGAAGGTAGCTTGTAAAAAATTCCAAAAATCTTGTCTTTTCATTAATTTACTGATATTATGAAATGAAAATCACATCTAAAGTACTTTTTGTAATCTGTTTTGTTATTGCTTTGTAGATTATGGTATTTTAGGTGTTTTTTATTTTAATAATTTATAAATTTTGAGGGAATCACTACTGAGGATGTAATTTATGATTAGCTGAATTATATAAAAGATTAGTAGGAGGAGTTCGATGAAGGTAGATAAGAGAATATTATCAATAGGATTGGCTGTAACTTTAATAATGGCAGGTAAACCAAATATTAATGCACTTTCAAGTATAGAAAAGATACAAGGTAAAGATAGATATGAAACTTCTGCTTTGATAGCAGATAAACAAAAATATGAAACAGTCATATTAGTAAACACTGATAACTCTATAGTAGATGGGTTAAGTGCAAGTGGATTGTCAGGAGTAACAAATGCTCCTATAATGTTGGTACAAAAAAATAAGATACCAACTGATGTAGAAAAAAGATTAAAAGATGTTAAGAATGCTTATATTATAGGGACAGAGGATACTATAGGTAAATCTGTAGAAAATCAACTTAATAATAAGGGGATTGAAGTCAAAAGAATTGGCGGAGAAGATAGAATAAAGACTAGTTATCTTATAGCAAAAGAAATATCTACTATTAAACCAGTAAATAATGGAGATAAGGTCTTTCTTGTAAATGGATATAGAGGTGAAGCTGATGCAATGAGTGTTTCTTCTGTAGCTGCTAGAGATGGAGTACCAGTGATACTTACGGATGGAAAGAGTATACCATTTAATGTAGATGATGTTCAGTGTTATTCTCTTGGCTCAGAGGAGATAATGAGTAATGAATTTGTTAATAAGACTAACTCTGTTAGAATTGCTGGGAAAGATAGATTTGAGACCAATAAAAAGGTCATACAACGTTTTTATAAAGGAACAAATAAATTTTATATTTCTCAAGGATATAAATTAGTAGATGCTGTAGCAGGTTCTCCATTAGCTAAAAATAGACCTATAGTACTTGTTGATGAGAGAAGTGATAAGAGTATACTTAAAGGATCTAAGGAAGTTACTTCTTTAGGAGGGATGGATAAAAAGGTTATTGAACAATGTATTGATTATGCATCTGATAAGAATACATTGCCTACAATAACTGCTAATAATATTGAAATGTTTGTAGGTGATAGTTTTAATAATAGCATGTTGAATATAGTTGCTACTGATTATCATGGGAATGAATTAATTCCTAATATTCAAGGGAAGGTTGATACAAAGAAAGCAGGTACATATGTTTTAAATATATATGCTATAGATAGTTTAGGTCAGAAGTGTGAAGTTAGTGTAAATGTTAAGGTTATTGTAAATACAAGTACAAAAGACCCTAATAGTTATGAGTTTAAGTCTATGGTGTCTGATGAAATGTATAATTTAGTTAATTTGTATAGAGCAGAAAAAGGCAAAAAGGTTTTAAAAGAATCAAAATCATTGTCTGGAATGGCAAATGCATGGTCTAAGTATATGGATGAGAAGAAAGTATTTGCTCATGAGATTGACGGAAAAAATGCAGCGGAAGTGTTTTTTGGGTTTGGAGCAAGAAGTGGTGAAAATATTGCATATTTACCTATGAATGTTAAGTCTGTTTATACTTCTAAAGATGCAAAAGAAATAGCTAAATCTATTTTTGATTTATGGAAGAAGTCTTCTAAATACAATGAGAATATGTTAAAAGATGAATTTTATAGCTTTGGATTTGGCATGCATGTTTCTAGTCAAGGTGAAGTTAATGCGACGATGGAGTTTTTGAATAGTTAGATTTTATATTAGTATTTATGTTATAAGGTGGATAAAGTTAATTTGAAATTAAAAATAAAATTAATGACAAGGAATGAATTATATAAAATATTTTAAAAAATAAAAAAATGTAAAAAAACAAATTAATTTGTTGGAAAAAACTTCAATTAATTTTGCATAAATTATTGAAATTATATTTTATATAGTCTATCATAAGAGTGTGAGAAGTATTTGGATTATATGAACATGGAAATTTAATGTACATAATTAAAGAGATGTAATTAATATAATGTTGGGAGGAATTTAAGAAATGAATAAGAAAAATTTAGCAATGGCTATGGCAGCTGTTACTGTAGTAGGTTCTGCTGCTCCAGTATTTGCTCAAACAGCTGTAGGAACTAAAGGATATACGGTAGTTCAAGATAAGTATGAAAAACTACTTAAAGATTTAAAAGCAGGTTTAACAAATGGAACAATATTAGAAATAAGTATATATTTTGATGGTGAATATATAACTGATGTAAAATCAAGTGATACTAAGCCTGGAGACAAGTTAGAAACACTTACTAAGAATCAACTTAAAGGTTTAGGTGATGGCAAGAAAGTAGAATTTGCAATTAATTACAATAAAACAGCAGAAGTTCCAGCTGCTAAATTAACAGCAAAAGATTTAGAAAATATAGTTGCTGACTTAGAAGCTAATAAAGAAAAGGAAATAATTAAAGCAGGAAATACTGATGGAACAACTAAAGGAATGGTGTCACTTGATACTGATTCAACTGCAGCTTCTGCTCTTAAATTAAAGGATATTGCAGATTGGGAAATAGTAGGTGATACACTTACAATTAAACCAAAAACTCTTGATACAAAATTAAGATATGGTATAGTTAAAACTGGTGCAACTGATGGTACAGATGTAAAGCAAATTAACTTATTTACACAAGAAACATTCAAAGTAGGAGAAGAAAAAACAGCAAAAAAAGTAGCTGATGGATTTGAATTTACTGAATCTTCAGTAACAGTGGGCGGATTAGGTTCAACTCCTACTAGTACTACTCCAGCTACTAAAGACACTACTACAGTTAGAGTAATAAAAGCTGTAGAAAAAACAATTGATGTTAAATCTAATTCAGCTACAAAAGCAAAAGATTTAGCTAAGCAGTATGTATTTAAAGATGACAGTCAAACTGAAACTGAGAATATAAGTTATATAGCTAAACATGTAAGTGATTATGCTGTTAAAAATTCTGATGGAGATCTTGAATTAATTCTTTATCCAGAAGGTAAGAGATTAAGTACTTTATCTGCATCTTCAACAGAAGGAACATTAGGTGATAATGATGCACCAGCTAAGATAGTATTAAAAGCTTCAAAAGAAAAAGATTTAGTTGATTATTTAGATGATTTAGTAACTTATAATAATAGTTATTCAAATGTACAAGAAGTTGCAGGTAGTGATAGAATAGAGACTGCTATAGAATTAAGTCGTAAGTTCTATAATTCTACTGATTCAAAAGCATTATATGCAAATCCTGTAAATAGTGTTGTATTAGTAGGTTCTCAAGCTATAGTTGATGGTTTAGTAGCTTCTCCTTTAGCAGCAGAAAAAGATGCTCCTTTATTATTAAGTTCTAAGGATAAATTAGATTCATCAGTAAGAGCTGAAATAAAAAGAGTTATGAAATTAGATTCTTCAACTGGAATAAGTAATAAAAAAGAAGTTTTCATAGCAGGTGGAGTAAATTCTATATCTAAAGAAGTTGAAAATGAATTAAAAGATATGGGTCTTAAGGTAACTAGATTATCAGGTGATGATAGATATGAAACTTCATTAGCTATAGCTGATGAAATAGATATAAACGATAAAGCTTATGTAGTAGGAGGAACAGGGTTAGCAGATGCAATGAGTATTGCTCCAGTTGCTTCTCAATTAAAGAATGGTGAAGCTACTCCAATAATCGTTGTGGATGGAAAATCTGACAAATTATCTAAAGCAGCTGAAGATTTCTTAGATGATGCACAAGTAGACATAATTGGTGGAGAAAATAGTGTTTCTGCTAAAATGGAAGATTATATAGATGATGCTACTGGAAAATCTCCAGAGAGAATCAGTGGCGCTGATAGACAAGCAACTAATGCTGAAGTTATAAAAGAATATTTTGATAAAGATTCTGTTAAAAATTATTTCTTAGCAAAAGATGGTTCTACTAAAGAAGATCAATTAGTAGATGCTTTGGCAGCAGCAGCAGTGGCTGGAAACTTTGGTGCTAAATATGATAATGATACTGTAACTGGAACTCCTTCTCCAGCTCCAATCTTATTAGCAACTGATAATTTATCAGCAGATCAACATGTAGCTATAAGTAAAACAGTTGATGGTGATGGCGCTAAAAACTTAGTTCAAGTAGGAAAAGGAATAGCTGATTCAGTTATAAGTAAATTAAAAGATTTATTAGATATGTAATATAAGTTTTATATATTGAAAAAGGTTTCTCTTTTGAGAAACCTTTTTTAAAAAAAGAATATGTACAAATAAAAAAGAGGCTAAATTAGCCTCTTTTTATTATGAGAAATACTTAAAAAATAAGATGTAATTATTTATTAAGTATCATTATTATACTACACCTTAAAATAAATGTCTACTATTCTATTATTTTAATGTATAATAGTAAGTGGAAAATAAATTAGGAGGTAAATTAAATATGTCAGTTTTAGATGTAATACTAGACAAAAAAGATGAATTAGAAATTAAAAAATTAAATAATATAGTAGATAAAATAGACGAATTAGAAAATGAAATACAAGTATTAGATGATGAAGCATTAAAAAATATGACAAATGTATTTAAGGACAGATTAAATAAAGGAGAAACCTTAGATGATATATTGCCAGAAGCTTTTGCTGTTGTAAGAGAGGTATCAAGAAGAATATTAGGCATGCGTCAATATAGAGTTCAATTAATCGGTGGGATTGTATTACATCAAGGAAAAATAGCAGAGATGAGAACTGGAGAAGGAAAAACGCTAGTAGGAGTGGCTCCAGTTTACTTGAATGCATTGACAGGTAAAGGTGTACATGTCATTACAGTTAATGATTACTTGGCTCAACGTGATAAAGAACTTATGCAACCAGTGTATGAATTCTTGGGATTAACAGTAGGAGTAATTATTAATGGACAAGAACCATCAGAACGAAAATTGCAATACCAATGTGACATTACTTATGGTACAAACAATGAGTATGGATTTGATTATCTAAGAGATAATATGGTAACAAGAGAGCTAGATAAAGTTCAAAGAGAACTAAACTTTGCTATAGTTGATGAGGTTGATTCAATACTTATAGATGAAGCGAGGACTCCACTTATAATTGCTGGAGAAGGTGATGAAGGCACTAAATTATATGAACTTGCAAATGCTTTTATAAAAACTATAAAAGATGAAGACTTTGAAATGGATAGAAAAGATAAAACTATAGCCCTTACTGCAAGTGGTCTTAGTAAAGCAGAAAAATTTTTTGGAATAGAAAATATAACTCACATAGATAATATAGAGATATTTCATCATGTAAATCAGTCTTTAAGAGCACATAAATTAATGGATATAGATGTTGAATATGTTGTTAGAGATAATGAAATCTTAATTGTAGACGAATTTACAGGAAGAATAATGGATGGAAGAAGGTTTACAGATGGTCTTCATCAAGCAATTGAAGCTAAAGAAGGTGTAAAAATAAATGATGAATCAAAGACTATGGCGACTGTAACTTTTCAAAATTTCTTTAGGTTATATTCTAAATTATCAGGTATGACAGGTACAGCGAAGACTGAAGAAAGTGAATTTGAAGATACATATAAGATTAATGTTGTTCAAATACCTACTAATAAACCTGTTATAAGAGCTGATTTGCATGATAAAGTGTTTAAAACAGAACGTGCAAAATACAATGCTGTTGTGGAGGAAATAATAAAGATAAATAAAACTAAACAACCAGTGCTTGTAGGAACAGTTTCTATTGAAAAGTCTGAAAAATTATCTACATTGCTTAAAAAGAAAGGTGTAAAACATGAAGTCTTAAATGCTAAACAACATGAGAAGGAGGCTGAAATAATATCTAAAGCTGGTAAATTAGGTTCTGTTACAATTGCTACTAATATGGCAGGTAGAGGAACAGATATATCACTTGGAGCAGGAGATAAAGTAGAAGAAGAAAAGGTGAAAGAATTAGGCGGATTGTATGTTATAGGTACTGAAAGACATGAGACAAGAAGGATAGATAATCAGCTTAGAGGACGTTCAGGGAGACAAGGTGATCCTGGAACTTCTAGATTCTTTGTAAGTTTAGAGGATGAAGTAATAAAATTATATGGTGGAAAAAGTATAGAAAAGATATTAAAAAGAATGAATGCAAATGAAGATGAAGCACTAGAGAGTAAGTCTTTAAATAGAGCTATAGAAAGAGCTCAAAAAGGTATTGAAGGTAAAAACTTTGAACAGAGAAAGAATGTTCTTAAATATGATGATACTATTAATGAACAAAGAAAAGTAATATATAATGAAAGAAACAAGGTATTAAGTGGTTCAGATATTGAAGATGAAATACAAAAAATGGTTATGGATATTATTTCAGATGCAGCTGAAAAATATCTAAAAAAAATTAGAGATTATCATGGATATTTTAAATATCTATATAATACTTTTATGCCAGCAGATACACTATTAATCCCAAATTTAAATGAAAAGAGTGTTGAAGAAATAGTAAGTCAAACTTATCAAATTTCAAAACGTGTTTATGACCTTAAAAAAATGATGGTTGGAATTGAAGAATTAGCACAATTAGAAAAAAGAGTATTACTTCAAGTTGTGGATACTTATTGGGTTGATCACATAGATGCCATGGACCAATTAAGACAGTATATAGGTCTTAAATCCTATGCACAGAAAGATCCTTTTAAAGAATATGCTATAGAAGGTTATGATATGTTTGAAACTTTAAATAAGAATATTAGAGTAACTACAGTGCAATATCTATATAAATTTAACTAAAAAAGTGACCTTTTAGGTCACTTTTCATACATTAATATCATAGTATAATTTATTTTATAATTATAGCACTTGTAAATAAAATTTATATTAATGAAAAAGAGGCTGAACGTCAGCCTCTTTTTCTGTGTGAGAAATACGGAAAAAAGAGATGCTTGAAATTTCTTTCTTCCATTTAATATTATACTATAAAGATAATAAAAAGTCTATGAGTTATATGTATGATAAAAAAAAAAAATTACAATTTTGTTACTTTTTAGTATACAAAAATAAATTCAAATTAATATTTATTAATTGTCTTTAATAAAATATCCAAATATTACAATATCTACAGTTTATTGAAATAATATGTAAATTATATTATAATTGGTAAATAAGGAAAAAATGATGAAAAATTGAATTTTTTAGGGGGAAATACTATGAATAGAAAAAATCTTTCTATAGTTCTGGCAGCTACAATGATAAGTACGTCAGTAGCTCCAGTTTTTGCTGCAGAAACTACACAAGTAAAGAAACAAACAATAACTAAAAAAGAAGCTACAAAGTTAGTTTCAAAAGTTAGAGACCTAATGTCTCAAAAATATACTGGAGGTTCTCAAGTTGGACAACCAATATATGAAATAAAGGTTGGTGAAACTTCATCACAATTAAAAATAATAACTAATATAGATGAGCTAGAAAAATTAGTAAATGCTTTGGGAGAAAATAAAGAACTTCTTGTTACTATAACAGATAAAGGGCATATAACAAATGGTGCAAATGAAGTAATTGCTGAAGCAATTGAAAAATATGAAAATTCAGCAGACCTTTCAGCTGAAGCTAATTCCATAACAGAAAAAGCTAAAACTGAAACTAATGGAATTTATAAAGTTGCAGATGTAAAAGCTTCATATGATAGTGCCAAAGATAAGTTAGTTATAACTTTAAGAGATAAAGCAGAAACAGTAACTTCTAAAACTATAACAGTGGGTGTTGGTGATGAAAAGGTTGATTTAACAGTAAATCCAGTTGATTCAACTGGAACAAACTTAGATCCTTCTACAGAAGGTTTTAAAGTAGAAAAAATCAATAAATTAGGTGTAGCAGGAGCTAAAAATATTGATGATATTCAATTAGCAGAAATAACTATAAAAAATAGTGATTTAAACACAGTTTCACCACAAGATTTATATGATGGATATAGATTAACTGTTCAAGGTAATATGGTAGTAAATGGTACATCAAAATCAGTTAGTGATATTTCAGTAAGAGATTCAGAAACAGGAAAGTATAAATTTACTGTTAAATATACTGATGCATCTGGAAATGCGATAGAACTTACTGTAGAAAGTACTAACGAAAAAGAGTTAAAAGATGCTAAATCAGCATTGGAAGGAAATTCAAAAGTTAAATTAATAGCTGGGGATGATAGATATGCAACAGCAGTAGCTATAGCAAAACAAACAAAATACACTGATAATGTAGTTATAGTTAATTCAAATAAATTAGTCGATGGGTTAGCAGCTACACCACTAGCTCAATCTAAAAAAGCTCCTATATTATTAGCATCTGATAATGAAATACCAAAAGTAACATTAGACTACATAAAAGATATAATTAAGAAAAGCCCATCTGCTAAAATATATATAGTAGGTGGAGAGTCAGCAGTATCAAACACAGCTAAAAAGCAATTAGAATCAATAACTAAGAATGTTGAAAGACTAGCTGGAGATGATAGACATACAACTTCAGTAGCAGTAGCAAAAGCTATGGGTTTTTTTAAAGAAGCTTTTGTAGTAGGTGCAAAAGGAGAAGCTGATGCTATGAGCATAGCTGCTAAAGCTGCTGAACTTAAGGCTCCTATAATAGTAAATGGTTGGAATGATCTCTCAGCAGAATCTATTAAGTTGATGGATGGAAAAGAGATTGGCATAGTTGGCGGTTCTAATAATGTATCTAGTCAAATTGAAAATCAACTTGTTGATATTGATAAAGATAGAAAGGTTCAAAGAGTTGAAGGAGAAACAAGACATGATACCAACGCTAAAGTTATAGAAACATATTATGACAAATTAGATAAACTATATGTAGCAAAAGATGGATATGGAAATAATGGTATGCTAGTAGATGCATTAGCAGCAGGACCTTTAGCAGCTGGGAAAGGTCCAATACTTCTAGCTAAAACTGATATAACAAATTCACAAAAGAGTGCTCTTGATAAAAAAATAAATCTTGGTGCAGAAGTAACTCAAATAGGTAATGGGATTGAATTGACTGTAGTTCAAAAAATAGGCAAAATACTGGGATGGTAATAATCAACAATATAGAAAAGGATTCCTTATTATTTATAGGAATCTTTTTCTATCGACATAATAATTAAAGTATAACTTGCTCTTGACAGATAGGAGGATATGATAGTGATAGAAGCAACCTTGTTTTTTTCCCCACACCAAGATGATGAAACATTAAGTATGGGTAGTGCAATAATTGAACATGTAGAAAAAAGCGATACACATGTTATATTATGTACTGATGGTAGTAAGTCAATAATAAGAAAAGTATTAGATGATGGAGGGTCATGTTCTTATCATATTAAAGATATACATAAATATTCTTTATCAGAAAGTGATTTTTCAAAAAATAGAGATGAGGAATTTAAAGCTAGTTGTAAAGCAATGGGAGTCAAAGAAAATAATATACATATAGAAAATAACAGAGCTCATGATGGAGAATTGAGTAAAGAAAAAGCAAGAGAGATAATACTAAAATATTTAGAAAAATATCCTGATGCTAAAGTGAAGACAGTTACACCATATAAAGCTCTTGGAATACATGAAGATCATAGAGCATTAGGTGAAGCTGCATTAGAATTGTATAAAGAAGGAAAAATAAAAGATTTAAGATTTTATGTAGAACCGTATGATTATAATGATTTCAAAAAAGTTAATCCAAATGTTAGAGTATGGAAGGTTTTGAGTAGTCAAGAAGAGAAATTATTAAATGCTATGGATGCATACAAGAAATGGAACCCCGAAAATGGGAACTACGCAATTGGATATCATTCTGTTAAATCTCACTTTGATGAATTAAAATCCAATAAAATCCAATATGTACATGCTCCATAAACATTAATATAAAAACTAGGAGGATATAGTTAATGAAAATATCAAAGAGAATAATGTCATTGTTGACAGCCACTTTTTTTATCTTTGCATTATCTATCAATATAGCTGATGCTTCATCAAAAGAGAGTCTAGTAGGTTCTGGTAGATGGGAAACTGCAATAAAAATTAGCCAAAATGGATGGAAAGAAGCTACTAATGCTATACTAGTAAATGATAATTCTATAGCTGATGCATTATCTGCAACTCCATTTGCTAAATTAAAAGATGCACCTATTTTATTAACTCAAAGTGATAAATTGGATAGTAGGACTAAAGCAGAATTAAAAAGACTAGGTGTAAAAAACGTGTATTTAATTGGAGGTATGAATACTCTAAGCACTAATATTGAAAAACAATTAAAATCAGAAAATATGACGTTTGAGAGAATTTCAGGTAATAGTAGATATGAAACATCTTTAAAATTAGCTGAAAGATTGGATAAAGAAAAGAGTATTTCTAATATAGTTGTGGTTAATGGAGAAAAAGGATTAGCTGATGCAGTAAGTGTGGGTTCTGCTGCTGCACAAGAAAATATGCCAATTATACTTTCAGATCCTAATAATGGGATAAAAGTTGCAAATAACTTTATTAGCAGTAAAAATATAAAGAAATCTTATATAATTGGTGGTACATATTCTGTATCTAGTTCTATTGAAAAGAGTTTACCTAGTGCAAAAAGATTATCTGGAAATAATAGAAATGAAACTAACGCAAAGGTTGTAGAAGAATTTTATAAAGATACAGATTTAAAAAATGCTTATATAACTAAAGATGGTATGAAAAAACAAAGCGATTTAATAGATTCTCTAGCTGTAGGCGTATTGGCAGCTAAAAATAGCTCTCCAGTTGTATTAGTAGGAAATGCACTTGACTCTAGTCAATATGATGTATTAAATACTAAAAGTTTTGATAATATTGTACAAGTTGGTGGAAATGGAAATGAAGATGCTGTGAAGGATATACTTGACTTACAAGAAGAAACTATATATAGAGTTAAGACAGCAGATGAATTGGCTGTTGCTCTAAGAAAAGCAGATGCTAATGATATTATAACATTTAAACCTGATGATAACAAAAAGATTACTAGTTCATTTAGTATAGAAACAAAAAAATCTATAACTGTAGAACTTGAAGGACTGTATACACAAACAATAACTGTAAATATGCCAAATGGAGAATTAACTAATAAGGGTACATTAGATGGAACTGTAAAAATAATGGATATAAAAAATGGTACATTTATAAATGAAGGTGAGATAAATGATATTGACCTTTATGATTCAAATGGATCTAAAATAGAGAATAAAAGTGGTGGAGATATATGGGTTTTAACTATATCTAGTAGTGCTAAAGATGTAAATATAGAAAATAAAGGTGATATAAGTAAGGTTACAAATAATTCTACTAGTGTTATAATAAAAAATTCAGGAAATATTGATACTTTAGGTGGGGTTAGCACACCATCAATAAGTGGAAATAAACCTAGAGTTGATGATACTGATAAGGATGAAAAAAGAGCAAGTGGAATATATCCTACTTCAGAGCCTTTATCACCTGAAAGATCTGGTTATATAAGTGTAAAAATATTTACTAAACCTGAAGATATAAATTACAAAATTTACTATAGAGTAGTAAGTAGTAGACCATCTGCATTATATATTGGAGATAGAATAAACATAGATAACTGGACTGCTGTACCATCTTCTGTTTTACCATTTACTATCAAAGCAGAAAATGGATATTATATAGAAGCTGTTGAAATAAATTCTGATACTAAGAAAGTATCTAGATGGGGAAAATCTGACTATATAGATGATGGATTTTATTTAAAATCAGAAACTGCAAAAGGATTAAGTGCAGATATAGATTTTGATGGAGACTATGTTAAACTAACAGCAACAGGTGCTGATTCTGGATGTACAGTTTATTATAGAATAGTATCAAAGAAGCCAATATCAATGAATGTTGGAGATAAAGTAACTATATCTGATTGGGATAAAATTACTACTAATAGGGTAAGGATAGAAGCAAATGATGTAAAAGAGAAATATATCGAATTAGTTGAATTAGATGATTCTACTAATAAAGTTACTAGATGGGGAGTAAGTGATAAGGTAGTAGAATAAGATATTTAACATAAAAAATAAAAACAGACTGTATCTTAATTGATTAGTCTGTTTTTTATTTCCTAAAAATTATCATTTTACTAAATAAATAATTTAAAACTATAACAACTATATTAGTAAAAATCTTCACTATAAGGTCATTTACAAAAAGTAAATCAACCATTAGATACATAATAACCATTTCTATAATACCAGAAATCAACCTAAAACTAACAAAAGACAAAAACTCCTTAAATAAAAACATTAACTCAACTCTTCTGCTTTCAAACACAAAAAACTTATTAGTAACATAAGCAAATAAAACAGCAAGAATCCATGCCAAAGCATTTGCAATCATAAAATTAAATGAAATAACTCTAGTAAAAAATAAATAAGAAACGATATTTACAAGGGTAGTAAATGCTCCAAAAAATAAATATAATATTGTCTCTTTATGTTTTTTTAAAATCAAATATAACCCTCCTAAACTAATTAAATATAAGCATTCTTGAAGATTCTAACATATTTTAGTATAACATATCCATTAATTAATAAATCAATACATTATAAAATATCATAAAAAATAAAATTATAGCACTATACAATTAATATACACTTATAATCCATATTTTATAAAAATAAAATATGACCTAGATTTAGAAATCTGATATAATAAAAATTAAATACATACAAGGGGGTAAATATGAGAAAGTACAAATTAAAAAAATTGTCAAAGCTACTGGCATTGTTGACAGTTTGCTTTTTAATAGTGTCAACAATACATGTCTCAGCAGAAAACAATAAAACTTTAGATGGAGTAGAAACTGCAGAGTATTCTGAAAGCTATCTTCAATACTTAGAAGATGTTAAAAATGGAGACACAGCAAAATATAATGGAGTAATACCAGTTCCATATGAAATGGAAGGGACAATACTTCAAAATAAGGGAAGAAGTACTCTTCCATCATCATACAAAGCAAGTGTAGCATACAATCCAATGAACTTAGGCTTAACTACACCAGCGAAAAATCAAGGAGAGCTTAATACCTGTTGGGCATTTTCTAGTATGTCAACTTTAGAATCATATTTAAAGTTAAAAGGTTATGGAACTTATGACCTCTCAGAAGAACACTTTAGATGGTGGTCAACTGGTGGAACACATGGATGGGACTTAGATGATATGTCAGGTAGTTCAAATGTAACAGCTATAGGATATCTTACAGCATGGGCAGGTCCTAAATTAGAAAAGGACATACCATATAATCTTAAATCTGAAGAACAAGGTGCAACGAGACCTTCAAATATGGATACTGCACCTACACAGTTTAATGTGACAGATGTTGTACGTCTTAATAAAGATAAAAATACCGTAAAAAATGCAATAATGCAATATGGTGCAGTAACATCAGGCTATGCTCACTATAAAAGCTATTTTAATAGCAATGAAACAGCATATAACTGCACAAATAGAAGTGCACCTTTAAATCACTCTGTATCAATAGTGGGATGGGATGATAATTATTCAAAAGATAACTTTGCATCTGATGTTAAACCAGAATCAAATGGAGCATGGTTAGTAAAAAGTAGTTGGGGAGAATTCAACTCTATGAAAGGATTCTTCTGGATTTCTTATGAAGATAAAACTCTTTTAACAGATACAGATAACTATTCAATGAAATCAGTATCAAAACCAGATAGTGATAAAAAAATGTACCAACTTGAATATGCTGGTCTTAGCAAGATAATGTCAAATAAGATAACAGCAGCAAATGTATTTGATTTTAGTAGAGACTCTGAAAAACTTGACTCAGTTATGTTTGAAACAGACTCTGTAGGAGCAAAATATGAAGTATATTATGCACCAGTAGTAAATGGAGTTCCTCAAAATAACTCAATGACAAAACTTGCAAATGGAACAGTATCATACTCTGGATACATAAATGTGTCTACTAACTCTTATAACCTTCCAAAAGGTAAAGGTGCAATAGTAGTAGTTATAGACAACACAGCAAATCCTAATAGAGAAAAATCAACTTTAGCATATGAAACTAACATAGATGGATACTATCTATACGAAGCTAAAGCAAACTTAGGTGAAAGTTACATACTTCAAAACAATAAATTTGAAGATATAAATACATATAGTGAATTTTCTCCTTGTAACTTTGTTATAAAAGCTATAACAAAAACATCTTCTGGACAAGCTACTTCAGGAGAATCTTTAACTGGAGCAGATAGATATGAAACAGCAGTTAAAGTTAGTCAGAAAGGATGGACTTCTTCACAAAATGCAGTATTAGTAAATGGAAATGCAATAGTGGATGCTTTAACAGCTACACCATTTACAGCAGCAATTGATTCTCCAATCCTTTTAACAGGAAAAGATAATTTAGACTCAAAAACTAAATCAGAATTACAAAGATTAGGAACTAAAAAGGTTTATCTAATAGGTGGAGAAAATTCTCTAAGTAAGAATATACAAACTCAACTTAGCAATATGGGTATATCAATAGAGAGAATTAGTGGTAGTGATAGATACAAGACTAGTATATCTCTAGCTCAAAAACTAAATAGTATAAAATCTGTTTCACAAGTTGCAGTGGCAAATGGTGTCAATGGACTTGCAGATGCAATTAGTGTTGGCGCAGCAGCTGCTGACAACAATATGCCAATAATACTTACTAATGAAAAGAGTGAGTTACAAGGTGCTGATGAGTTTTTAAATTCATCAAAAATAACTAAGTCTTATATAATTGGTGGTACAGCTACTTTATCATCAAACTTAGAAAGTAAGCTTTCAAATCCAACAAGACTTGCAGGAAGCAATAGAAATGAAACTAATGCTAAGATAATAGATAAGTTCTATACTAATTCAGATTTAAAATATGCTTTTGTTGTTAAAGATGGTTCAAAAAGTCAAGGTGACTTAATAGATGGACTAGCAGTAGGAGCTTTAGGTGCTAAAACTGATTCACCAGTAGTTCTAGTTGGAAATAAATTAGATGAAAGTCAAAAAACTGTACTTAAATCTAAGAAAATAGAAACTCCAATTAGAGTTGGTGGAAATGGAAATGAAAGTGCTTTTAATGAATTAAATAATCTTTTAGGAAAATAATAATGTTAAATGTTTTATAGTTTAAAAAATATTTAATATTGCTTTAAAAATATATAAAGGAAATAAGCCCTAACCGTTAATATGGTTGGGGCTTATTTCTTGAGAAATTTTTATAGATAAAAATGTAATAATTTTAAACTGTAAAATAGTGTAAAGATATTCTATAATATAATATAGTAAGATTTTAAACGAAATAAGGGGGTAATAAAATGAAAGCACCAAAAACTATTTTAACAATATTGACAATAGCGCTTACTTTAAGTGGGATTTCTATAACTTCATCATATGCACTTACAGAGGAAAAATTAATAGGTGAAGGGAGATATGAAACTGCTGTAAAGATAAGCCAAAAATCATATAGTTCTAGTAATAATGCTGTATTAGTCAATGATAGCTCTTTGGCTGATGCTCTTTCAGCTACACCATTTGCAAAAGTTAAGGGAGCTCCAATACTTTTAACAGA
The DNA here is from genome assembly GCF_020676075.1 of Clostridioides sp. ES-S-0001-03. Classification (NCBI taxonomy): domain Bacteria; kingdom Bacillati; phylum Bacillota; class Clostridia; order Peptostreptococcales; family Peptostreptococcaceae; genus Clostridioides; species Clostridioides sp. ES-S-0001-03. Next base: position 657,396 of record NZ_JACVWJ010000001.1, read on the forward strand.
AAGTAATAAACTGGATGATAGAACCAAAACAGAGTTAAAGCGTTTGGGAGCTAAGGATATTTATTTAATTGGTGGGACTGCCGTGTTAAACAAGGATATAGAGAATCAATTAAAAAGTGATGGATTAAATGTAGAAAGAATTAGTGGTAATGATAGATATGAAACTTCATTACTTTTAGCAAATAAACTAAAAGATATTAAAGATGTTAAGGAGATAGCTGTTGTAAATGGTGAAAAAGGGCTAAGTGATGCTGTAAGTGTTGGGGCACCTTCTGCTCAAAATAATATGCCTGTAGTATTATCTAGTCCAAAGAATGGAGTAGAAGCATTTGAGAAATTTATAAAAGAGGAGAAAGTTATAAAGGCATATGTAATAGGAGGTACAAATTCTGTTTCAAGAGCAGTAGAAAAGAGTCTTCCTAATGCAGAAAGATTGAGTGGAAAGGATAGAAATGAAACTAATGCCAAGGTTATAGAAAAATTTTATTCTGATGTAGATTTAAACAATCTATATGTAACTAAAGATGGAAGTAAAAATGAAAATCAACTTATTGATTCATTGGCAGTTGGAGTATTGGCAGCAAAGAATGAATCACCTGTTGTTTTGGTCGGTGATAAACTAAATACAAAGCAAAGGGATATACTTAGTACTAAAAAATTAAGTACTATAACACAAGTTGGTGGAAATGGAAATGAAGAAGCTTTTAATGAAATTAAGACTTTACAAGATAAAACTATCTTTGAAGCTAAAACCGTTGAGGAATTAACTAATATGATAAATATTGCAAGTCCTAATGACATTATTAACTTTAATCCAAAAGAGGATACTGTAAATGAAGCTTTTAGAATGGTAACAAATAAGCCAATAACTGTGAATATAAAAGGTGATTGTTCAAAGACTATCACTATTGATATGCCTAATGGTGAGGTAAATAACTATGCTACTTTAGTAAATGTTATAGTGAGAAATATTGGAGAAGGTGGATTTAACAATCATGATACAATAACTATATTGTCAGTTCGTGACAAAAATGGTAGAGTTATAGAAAATACTAGAAATTCAGATATAGAAACAATGATGATATTGGCATCTGCTAATGATACAAAATTGATTAATGATGGTTATATAGGAAAGCTTATAGATAACTCATCTAATAGTGACATCACTAATCATGGTACTATAGACAAAAAAGTAAATCAGGTTGAAGATTTAGAAGCTAAGGTTGATTCAATTGAAAAAGCTATAGATTCTATAAGCCAGAAAATTAATAAGATACAAGATATATTAGATAAACTTGGATTTCTAAAGAAATTTCTTAACTAAAAAGATGTATATTTAAGAAAGCTATATTTTATACTTATATTTGAAAATATATAGTTAGATTGATTCATAGCTAAAGATAAATATACAATTAAATCTTGGGGAGGTAATATGGAGAGTGGATTTGAAAGTAAATTAGATACAAAAATTATGAAAAATAGAGTTAAATCAATTGATATAATAAGAGGGCTATCAATAGCCCTCATGATAGTTTGCAATAATCCTGGGACTTGGATGAGAATGTATCCACAACTTAGACATGCTATATGGCATGGTGTAACACTTGCAGATTTTGCATTTCCTTTCTTTGTTATATCCTTAGGTGTTACAATTCCAATATCAATAAACAGTAAACTAAAGAATAATAAATCTACAATACGAATAATACTAAGTATATTTAAGAGAAGTATTTTACTAATGTTGTTTGGATTTTTCTTAAATTACCTAGGAAATCATGACTTAAGTACTGTAAGAATACTTGGGGTGCTTCAACGTATGGGATTAGTATACCTTGTAACTAGTCTAGTGTATTTACTACTAAAAAAACTGAATGTAGGAAGCACTGCAACTATAATTACTTTCTTATGTATATCTGCATTTATCATAGTGGGATATTATATAGTGGCAAAACCATATGGATTTGAGCTAGAAGGTTCTCTTGCACAATTAGTGGATTTCCATTTTTTCAAAGGACATTTGTACAAGCCAGAGTTTGAACCAGATGGATTTTTAACAAGTATAGTAGCAATTTCTTCAGGTATGTTAGGCTGTACTATGGGGTGTGTACTTCTAAAAGAAAATATAGGACAGTATAAAAAATTCTTTAAAATATTAATTATGAGTATCATTTTACTTATATGTGCTTTTGCTTTTAATCAATATTTTCCATTTAATAAGAGATTATGGTCAAGTTCATTCGTACTTTTAATGGCTGGAAGTTATGGTATTTTATTGGCAATATTTTACTTTATATGTGACATCAAAAATAAAAGCAAAATATTTACTCCAATAATAGCACTTGGAAGTAGCCCTATTTTTACATATATGTGTCTTGAAATATTGAGCCATGTGTTTTGGAATTTACCAAAACTTACTGATAAAGTAGATTATCCTACTACTTTGGTGGAATGGACTACATATGAATTTATAACACCTTGGGCAGGTACAACATGGGATTCTCTTGTATTTTCTCTCTTGTATGTATTGTTTTGGGTTATAATAATGTCGTTTATGTATAAAAAGAAAATATTTATTAAAATTTAATGTAGTGTTTTGTTTAAAAAAATATTTATTCAATTTGTTTAAATATGCAGAAATTCTCAGTAATAATCCAGTTTTTCCCTAGCGAAAATTAAAAAAACATGCCATAAAAGATTACAAAAAGATTACAATTTGTAATCTTTTGTGCTATAATGAAAAAAGATTTACATAATATTGAATTTATGTAATATAAAACAAGTTCAAGAAGAATTAAATAAGAATTAAATAAGATTTAAAGATCTAAAAATCTAGGGGGGATACGATGAGAAAGAGAACAAAATTATTAGCAACAGGAATGTTGTCTATAGCAATGGTGGCACCAAACGTGGCTTTAGCAGCGGAAAATACTACTGCAAATACAGAATCTAATTCAGATATTAATATAAATTTACAAAGAAAAAGTGTTGTGTTAGGAAGTAAATCGAATGCAAGTGTAAAGTTTAAAGAAAAATTAAATGCTGATTCAATAACATTAAACTTTATGTGTTATGATATGCCACTTGAAGCTACTTTAAATTACAATGAAAAAACAGATACATATGAAGGTGTAATAAACTATAACAAAGACCCAGAATACTTAAATGTATGGGAACTTCAAAGCATAAAAGTAAATGGTAAAGATGAACAGAAGGTTTTAAATAAAGAAGATTTAGAATCTATGGGATTAAATCTTAAAGATTATGATGTTACACAAGAGTTTATAATAAGTGATGCTAACTCAACAAAAGCAGTGAATGAATATATGAGAAAAACTTCTGCACCAGTAAAAAAACTTGCAGGAGCTACTAGATTTGAGACAGCAGTTGAGATAAGTAAACAAGGATGGAAAGATGGAGCTAGTAAGGTTGTAATAGTTAATGGAGAACTAGCAGCAGATGGAATCACAGCTACTCCACTTGCTTCTACATATGATGCACCAATATTACTTGCAAATAAAGATGATATACCAGAAAGTACAAAGGCTGAATTAAAACGTCTAAACCCAAGTGATGTAATAATCATAGGTGATGATGGTTCAGTTTCACAAAAGGCAGTATCTCAAATAAAATCTGCTGTAGATGTAAATGTAACTCGTATTGGTGGAGTTGATAGACATGAAACATCTTTACTTATAGCAAAAGAAATTGATAAGTATCATGATGTTAATAAGATATATATAGCAAATGGATATGCTGGTGAGTATGATGCTCTTAATATTTCATCAAAAGCAGGTGAAGACCAACAACCTATAATATTAGCTAATAAAGATTCTGTACCAGAAAGTACATATAATTGGCTATCTTCACAAGGTTTAGAAGAAGCTTATTACATAGGTGGAGACCAAAGTCTATCATCAAAACTTATAGATAAAATATCTAAGATAGCAAAAAATGGGACTTCAAAAAACAGAGTATCTGGAGCTGATAGACATGAAACTAATGCGAAGGTAATTAAGACTTTCTATCCAGATAAAGAATTGAGCGCAATGTTAGTTGCAAAATCTGACATAATAGTTGACTCAATAACAGCAGGACCTTTAGCAGCTAAGTTGAAATCTCCAATACTTATAACTCCAAAAACTTACGTTTCTGCATACCATAGTACAAACTTATCAGAAAAAACAGCAGGAACAGTATATCAAATTGGTGATGGAATGAAGGATAGTGTTATAAGTTCTATAGCATCTAGTTTATCAAAACACAATGCACCAACAGAACCAGAAAATCCAGGTTCAGCAGCAGGAAAAACTGTAGTGATAGACCCAGGTCATGGGGGTTCTGACTCAGGAGCAACAAGTGGATTAAATGGTGGAGCTCAAGAAAAGAAATATACTCTTAATACAGCACTAGCAACTACTGAATATTTACGTTCAAAAGGTATAAATGTTGTTATGACTAGAGATACAGATAAAACAATGGCTTTAGGAGAAAGAACGACATTATCAAACACTATAAAGCCAGATTTATTTACAAGTATACATTACAATGCATCTAACGGAGCTGGCAATGGTGTGGAAATTTTTTACAAAGTAAAAGATAAAAATGGTGGAACAACTAAGACTGCGGCATCAAATATATTAAAAAGAATATTAGAGAAATTTAATATGCAAAATAGAGGAATCAAGACAAGAACACTTGCTAATGGAAATGATTACCTATATGTATTAAGAAACAATAAATATCCTGCAATACTTGTAGAATGCGCATTTATAGACAATAAGAGCGACATGGATAAGTTAAATACAGCAGAAAAAGTAAAGACAATGGGAACTCAAATTGGAATAGGAATAGAAGATACAGTAAAATAAAATAAAAAATATTAAAGCAAAATATATCATCTCCTGTTATAATGTAAAATATAGCAAGAGATGATATATTTTTGCAAAGAATCAAATTGTTTACAATGACGTTTATTGTATTGATAAACTTCTCATTATTGAGTATAATATAGAAATAAGTCAAAAATAAGATAGAAATACGTTGAAATTAAGAATTTAAAAATTTTTTATTCCAATATGGAGGTAACTATGTCTGGATATACTAATGATGAATGTGAAATACCTAAAGTTACAAGCTATCCAGGGGCAGATAAAGAAATTGCAAGTGAGATTGACTATAGCATAGTAAAAGGCACAGTGTTGTTTGACTTGTACCAAAGAGTTGTGGATTTAGTTTTATCTATATTAGGACTTGTAGTAGGTTTACCTTTAATAGCAATATTTGGAATTCTTATTAAAATAGAGGACAAAGGACCAATAACTTATAAGCAAGAAAGACTAGGAAAATGCGGGAGAAGATTCTATATATATAAATTGAGATCTATGAGAACAGACGCAGAAAAATTTGGCGCACAATGGGCTGAAAAAGATGATCCTAGAATAACTAAGGTTGGAAAGTTTATTAGGAAAACTAGAATTGATGAGATTCCACAGCTGTTTAATATATTAAAGGGGGACATGGGCTTAATAGGTCCTAGACCAGAGAGACCAAACTTTACTGTTCAATTTAATGAGGAAATACCTGGATTTATCAACAGGCTTGCTATAAAACCTGGACTTACAGGTTGGGCACAAGTAAATGGTGGATACGAAATCACTCCTGAAGAAAAACTTAAAGAAGATATTTACTATATAAAAAATAGGAGTATATTACTTGACTTTAAGATACTCTTTAAAACTGTTAAAGTAGTATTGACAGGAGACGGAGCTAGATAATTTTAAAATATTAGATTATTAATCAATGAAAAAGCTCTTTAAAAAAGAGCTTTTTTATTGTCAAAAAATACAAAAAGAAAAGGAATGAGAACTTATGATTAAAAAAATTTCTACTATATTATCGTTAGTTTTGCTAATCTCTATTTCTAGTACAGTGGGGGTATTTGCAGATGTAAGTCCTAAAAAAGAGTTGATAGAAGGTAGTATACCAGAGATTTCAACAGAATTAAATAAAAGAGTATTCAAGAATTCTAAAGAAGTAATTCTTGTAAATGAAGAGTCAATTGTAGATAGTATAAGTGCAACACCTTTGGCATATGTAAAAAATGCTCCGATAGTTGTAACTAAGAGTAAAAATGTTGGTAGAGTAACAAGAAATTATCTAAAAGAGCTAGGTCCAGAGAAGGTTACGATAATAGGTGGTTTAAAGGCAGTATCTAAAGATGCTGAACGTAATATAGAGAAAATGGGAATTAAAGTAGAAAGAATAAGAGGAAAAGACAGATATGATACATCTTTAAAGATAGCTAGAGAAATGTACAGAACAGTAGGATTCGATAAGGCATTTTTACTTAGCTCAACTACAGGATTAGAGAATGCCATATCTGTATATTCTTATGCAGCTAAAAATGGAATGCCAATAATATGGGCTCAAGATGAAGGTTTTGAAGAACAAATTGACTTCTTAAAAAGTAAAAACCTTGAAAAAATATATGCATTAGGTGATTCAAAAGAGTTTATTGCAGACATTGATTCTAGCTTAAAGAATATAGAAGGTATAAAGCAAATAAATAAGTCAAGCACAAATGTCGATTTAATAAAGAAGTTTTATGATGAAAAAGATATAAAGAAAATCTATACTGCTAAATTAGATTTTGGAAGTAGATCTGATGTAAACGAATATATTTCTTTGGGAGTAGTATCGGCCAAAGAAAATATGCCAATACTGATTTGTAGTGATAATTTAAGTCATGCACAAGATAAATTCTTGAAAGATAACAACATAAGTGATGTAATTGAAGTTGGATATACAGTAGGTAATTATAGTCTGTTAAAGAGTATACTTAATTTAACATCCTTATCTTGTATAATATTAATACTATTATTACTATTGATTGTATTTAGAGCGCTTAGATATGAGTCAAGATAGTCTTTAATTTATTAAGGAAGCTTTTCATAGGTTAAATTTACTTAATCAGAATAATGTTTATAAGCAGTTTTAAAAGTTCTACTTTTAGAGTTTAAATTAGAGAAGGAGAAAGAAAATGTCAAAAACAGCTAAAGCAGCATTGTGGATTATGGCGGCCACTATGTTTTCAAAAGTATTAGGTTTCCTTAGAGAACTTGTACTTGCAAATTTCTATGGAACAGGTATGTATGCAGATGTATTTGTATTAACATTAAATATACCTGGTTTAATCATAGCAGTCATAGGTTCTGCAATTGCTACAACTTATATACCTATGTACTTTGAGACAAAGAAAAGACTCGGAGATGAAGGTGCCTTAAAATTTACTAACAATGTTTTAAATATATGCTATATAATGGCTATAATAATAGCTATTTTTGGGCTTTTATTTACAGAGCAATTTGTTACAGTATTTGCAGCAGGATTTAGAAGTGACCCTGCTAAGTTTCAAGCAGCAATACTATTTACTAAAATAATGATTTCAGGAGTTTTGTTCTTGAGTGGAAGTAAAATATTTAGCTCATTTTTACAGGTGAATGACAGTTTTGTAATTCCAGGTCTTATAGGAATTCCATATAATATCATAATAATAGCAGCAATAGCACTAAGTGCAGGTAAAAATGTATGGATACTACCAGCAGGAGCATTGATTGCCATGGCAAGTCAGTTATTGTTTCAACTCCCATTTGCATTTAAGAAGTCCTACAAGTATAAACCATATATAAATTTAAAGGATGAGTCCATAAAAGAATTAGTGAATCTAGTCTTGCCTATGTTAATAGGTGTAGCTGTTGGACAGTTAAATATATTTGTTGACAGGTTATTGGCAACTACTTTGGGGGATGGAAAGTTGTCTGCCCTTAACTATGCAAATAGACTAAATGAGTTTGTTATGGCATTATTTGTTACATCTATAATAACAGTTATATATCCTAAGTTAGCAAAAATGTCGGGTAAAGATAATAAAGAAGGCTTTATAAGTACTATTGTAAAGTCATCAAATTGTATTATATTGGTAGTGCTTCCAATATCCATAGGAGCTATTATACTAGCAGAACCTCTAGTTAGAATACTATTCCAAAGGGGTAAGTTTGATGCATTATCAACAGACCTTACATCTATAGCTCTTAGATTATATTCGTTAGGTTTATTGGCTTGTGGGGTAAGAGATGTTTTATATAGAGCATTCTATTCTCTTTCAGATACAAAGACACCAATGATAAATGGAAGTATAGCCTTAATAATAAATATAGTTCTTAATTTAATATTGATAAGACCACTTGGTCATGCAGGTATTGCTATATCAACTAGTACGTCTAATATAATTACAGTTATATTATTGTTTATATCTCTTAAAAAGAAAACTGGATATTTTGGAGGAGATAAAATCATAAAGACTGGTCTTAAAAGTTTGGTAGCATCAGGTGTGATGGCAGTAGTCACTTTATTGATATATAACAATCTATATGCATTTATAGGTGCAGGAACAATTAAAGAAATTATAGCAGTTGGAACTGGAGTATTAGGTGGGGCTTCTGTATATACGATATTGATAGTTTTATTTAAGGTAGAAGAGATGGACTTAGCTTTTGAATTTTTAAAAAAAGGAAAGCAAAAACTACTTAAAAGATAGACATTTACCTTAAAAAATTAAAATAGAGTCAGAAAGGATGAAAATATGGATTATAAAAATAATTATGAGATGTGGTTAAATTCTCCTTATTTTGATGAACAAACCAAAGAAGAGCTATTAAGTATAAAGGATGATGACAAAGAAATGCAAGATAGATTCTATAAAAATTTAGAATTTGGGACAGGTGGTCTAAGGGGTATAATAGGAGCGGGAACTAATAGAATCAATATTTATACTGTTAGACGTGCAACACTTGGAATTTCAAATTATATTATGAAGATGCAAGGTGAAGAAGGAAAGCAAAAAGGAATTGTTATAGCACATGATAGTAGATACATGTCAAGAGAGTTTTGTATAGAAGTAGCTAAAACTTTAAGTGCATATGGTGTAAAGGCTTATATTTTTGAAGAGTTAAAGCCTACACCAGAACTTTCTTTTGCTGTTAGACATTTAAAGTGTGCTATGGGAATAGTAATAACAGCAAGTCATAATCCTAAAGAGTACAATGGATATAAGGTATATGACTCAGATGGAGGTCAAATCTGTATAGATATGGCCAATGATATAATTGCAGAAGTTAATAAGATTGATGATTACAGTATTATTAAAAGTGTAGATTTTGAAGAAGCTTTATCTAAAAATTTAATAACTATATTAGATAATGAAATAGATGATGAGTTTATAAAGGCTGTTAAGAAGCAAGTTTTAAGACAAAGCACGATAGATGAATATGGAAAAAAATTAAAAATAATATATACACCTATTCATGGAACCGGAAATAAACCAGTAAGAAGAGTCTTAAATGAATGTGGCTTTGAAAATGTAATGGTGGTTAAGGAGCAAGAATTGCCAGATTCTAATTTTTCAACAGTTAAGTATCCTAATCCTGAAGAAAAGTCAGTATTTAATATAGCTATTGAAATGGCAAAGAGTAATGGTACTGATTTGATAATAGGGACAGACCCTGATTGTGACAGAGTAGGTGTTGTTGTAAAAGATTCTAGTGGTGAGTATGTAGTCTTAAATGGAAACCAAGTTGGCTCACTTTTAGTTAGATATATAGTAGAGAGTTTAGTTGAAGAAAATAAACTTCCTAAAAACAATCCTACAATAATAAAAACTATAGTTACATCAGAACTAGGTGCAAAAATAGCAAAGGCTTATAATGTAGATTGTTTGAATACTTTAACAGGGTTCAAATTTATAGGAGAAAAAATAAAAGCGTTTGAAGAAAGTAATGATAGAAGCTTTATAATGGGATATGAGGAAAGCTATGGTTACTTAATTGGAACTCATGCTAGAGATAAAGATGGTGTTGTATCTTCGCTTATGATATGTGAAATGGCAGCATACTATTTTTCAAAAGGTATGAACTTGTATGAAGCCTTGATAGATACATATAATAAATTTGGGTACTACAAAGAGGAATTAAAGTCAGTGACTTTAAAAGGCATAGAAGGAATAAAAAAAATAAAAGAGATGATGCTTTACTTTAGAAGTGTTAAAATAGATAATGTGGCTGATGTAAAAGTAGATAAGATTTTAGATTATAAAGATGGAGTAGATGATTTACCTAAATCAGATGTACTTAAATTTTTACTTAAAGATGGTTCTTGGATAGCTATAAGACCTTCAGGTACAGAACCTAAAATTAAATTTTACTTTGGAGCAAATTCAGGTAACCAAGAAGATGTAGAATCTAAGTTGAATAATTTAATATCTTATATATTAAATGTGGTGGATTCTATATAAAGAGCTAAGGGGAGATAAACGATGAAAGTATATAATGTCATAATGGCTGGAGGAGGCGGAACTCGTTTCTGGCCACTTAGTAGACAAGAAGTACCTAAGCAGCTTATAAATTTAAGTGGAGAAGATGCTTTAATAAATGAAACTATAAACAGAATAGATTCTCTAGCAAACAAAGAGGATTTATTTATAGTAACTAATGAGAAGCAAATGGACGCTTTAAAAGATACAGTGAAAGATAAATGTTTATACAGCAATATCTTACCAGAACCATGTGCCAGAAATACGGCAGCAGCTATAGGTTTTGCAGCCTTTAACATAATGAAAAAATATGGTGATGGTGTTATGTGTGTATATCCAGCTGACCATTATATAAAAGATGAAAAAGAATTTAAAGCTATTTTAGAAAAAGCTATTTATATAGCAGAAAATAATGATAAACTAGTAACTATTGGGATAAATCCTACATTCCCATCAACAGGATATGGATACATAAACTTTAGTAGAGAAAATACAATAGAAAATGTTGCATATGAAGTAGTGGAGTTTGTAGAAAAGCCAAACTATGAAATTGCTAAAGAGTATGTAAATTCTAAGAAATATGTGTGGAATAGTGGGATGTTTGTATGGAAGGTATCCAAGATATTGGAAGATTTTAAGAGATACTTACCAAAAGTATATGAAAAATTAGAGGAAATCAGTAATTACTTAGGAACAGAAGAAGAAATAGAAAAAATAAAAGAAATCTATCCAACAATACAATCAATCTCTATAGATTATGGTATTATGGAAAGAAGTAATGATGTTATAGTAGTTCCTGGTGATTTTGGTTGGAATGACGTTGGTTCTTGGGACTCCCTAGGTGCGATATATCCAACTGATGATGAAGGTAACATCAAAAGAGGTGAAAATATTACTATAGATACTAAAAACTCAATTATATATTCAGATGACAAATTAATATCGACAATAGGTATTAGTGATTTGATAGTAGTATCTACGAATGATGCAGTTATGGTTTGTAGAAAAGATAAAGCTCAAGATGTCAAAAAGATAGTAGAGCAATTAAAAGAAGAAGATAGACAAGAATATATGTAGGAGGTGTTCATTTGATTCCTAAAAAAATACATTATGTATGGTTTGGTGGTCCAAAAGGAAATATAGAAAATATATGTATAAATTCCTGGAAAGAAAAACTTCCAGAATATGAGATAGTAGAGTGGAATGAAAAAAACTTTGATATAGAGAAAGAAATAAAAGGAAATAAGTTTTTGGAAGAATGTTATAAAAGAAAGCTTTGGGCATTCATATCAGATTATACAAGAGTAAGGGTACTCTATGAACAAGGTGGAGTTTATATGGATACAGATATGCAGATATTAAAGGATATAACTCCTCTTTTAGAAAATAATAGGCTTATATGTGGATATGAAGATGATGGAGAATACATGAATGCAGCCATAGTAGGTGTAGAAAAAGGACATCCTTTCTTTAAAGATTTATTAGAGTACTACGAAAAAGAGGTGCTTACTTCTTCATTGTTTACAATACCAAAGGTTATGACTTATCTTATGGAAAAAAATTATAAAAAGATTGACCAAAATAACTATGAAGAAGGCATTCGTGTCTACGATAAAGAATATTTTTATCCTTTTGGATTTAAAGAAGACTTTACACCAGAATGTATTACAGAAAATACTTATGGAATACATTGGTGGGGAAAAAGTTGGGCTAAGAAAAGAAATTATTTCTTAGAAAGCAAGCACTTAACAGGTGTAAATAAGATATGGAAGTGTTGTAAAATATTTGCAAGTAATACTTTAAGAAGCTAAAAGGGAGAAAGTGAAATGAAGACTTTAAACGATGATAGAAATATTATGATTAAAAAATATCTTTATATATTTGTTTTGTTTATCATAGTACTTAGAAAGTATATGATATCATTTATTGACCCAGATATGAGTATAGGGATAATTAAATCAGCGTTATTTTATTCTTCAATAGGAATACTAATGCTACTTTTCTTATTTGATAAGAGAAAAAGTATAACAGAAATGGTGCTAGTTGGAGCTTGTGTATTACTTTATATATTAAATAGAGAAGGAGCTATATTATTAATTGTTTTGTTAGCTGTATCAGCTAAACAAATAGATGATAAATGTATAGTTAAAAGTTATTTAATAATATCTGTATGTTTTTTAATAGGAGCTATATTATTATTTAATTTATTTCCTTCATTAGTATTTAATCAGGAAGTCCACTATAGATATATAGGAAAATTAGATACGCTTGTTACAAGAATGGATTTTGGACTTGGTAATCCAAATGGAGTATTTTATTATATGGTTACTATATATGCAGCATATATATTCTTAAGATATAAAAACTATAATAAATGGGATAGAATAATTTTATTTGGATCTGCATTCTTTGTTTATCAAACTACATATAGTAGAACTGGCTTTTTTACTATATTAGCAGGATTAATATTTGTAGAGATAATAAGAGTGATAGACCTAAAAAAAATAAAAGTACTACCAATGCTTATAAAGACATCACCGATAATACTTACTTTATTTAGTGTAATTATTGGTATGATGTTTTCTAAAAGTAGTGTACTAAATAGATTATTAGCAAGTAGACCTAAGTTCTGGAATGTATACTTAGCTCAAGAGGGAAATTTTATGAAACCTTTTGGAAATTCATATAGTGCTGCTATAAAAGCAACTAATCCATTAGACAGTTCTTATATATATATAATTAGTGTACTAGGAGTAATTGCTTGCATCTTATTTATGTTTTTGATGTATAAAGGTATACAAAGCTTTATAGAAAAAGATAAAAAAGAGTATTTAGTAGCTTTGTTCATATTTTTACTATATTCTTTTGCAGAAAATTTATTATTAGAAGCTTCATTTAGTTTCACAATAGTATTACTAATAAAAGAAGTAATATTAAACGATAAAAGAGAGGTAGATTTGTGGAAAATGAAAAGTAGGAGGTAGTAATGTTAATATCATTAATAATGCCAACATTAAATAGATATGATGATATATACTTACTTATGGATAGCTTAGAAAATCAAACTTACAAGAACTTTGAACTTATAGTAATAGATCAAAATGATAATAACAAAGTTAAGGAGATAGTTGATAAATACGTTGATAAGTTAGATATAAAGTATATAAAAAGCGATAAGCTAGGATTAAGTTATAACAGAAATGTAGGCATAGATAATGCTAAAGGGCAAATTATAGGTTTTCCTGATGATGACTGTGTCTACGAAAATGATACATTAGAAAAAGTTACAAACTTCTTTAATAAAAATAAAGATTATAAAATATACAGTTGTAAAACTATGGATGCAAATAAAATTGATGCATTTAAGAAAATGTATGATGGAACTTGTGATATCACAAGTTCCAACGTTTTAAATACTATAACATCCATAACTTTTTTTGTTGATTTTGGAGAAAAAGAATATACACGATTTGACGAAAAATTAGGTGTTGGTGGAGATTTTGGTGCTGGTGAAGAGATAGATTATGTTTTAAACCTGTTGAGTTTAGGATTTAAAGGAAAATACTTTGGGAATGATATAATTTACCATCCTGCAAAAAAACATTCTAAATCTAAAGAAAAGTATCAAAAAGATTATAACTATGGAAGAGGTTTTGGAGCCATTTGCAAAAAAGAAATAGTCTATAGAAAGAATTATAAGTTTGTAAAGGTTATGGCATCAAAGCTTGTAAGAAATATAGGCGGTCTTATATTGAGTTCCAACAAAGATTATCATAGTGCCACTATAAAAGGAAGAATTAATGGATTTAGACAGTATAAGTTATAATGAGGATGGTGTTTATGGACAAGGTTAAATTTTTAATAAATATGCTTTTGGCTTTTTTTATGTATCCATTTAATAAGCATAAGTTTAATGGTAGAAATATTTGGCTTATAGGTGGACATTCAGGAGATATATACAATGATAATGCCAAGTTCTTTTATGAGTATATGTTGAAAGAACATAATGATGTAGAAACTTATTGGGTAGTAAATAAAGACAGTAAAGTATTCAATAAAATTCCAGGCAAGAAATTAATAAGAGGAAGTGTAGAAAACTATCTATATTATTACAATTCAAAAGCTATAGTATTTTCACATGCGCCATCAGCAGATATAGCACCTTATAACTTTGCTGTACCTGTTCTTAATTATTTCCATAAAAAGACGATAAAAGTATTCTTAAATCATGGAACGATAAGTTTTAAAAAGAGAAAGCCAATGAATAAAAAGTTTAAAAATATTATAGATAACCTATATAAAAGTTATAATATAGTTACAGCAAGTTCTGAGTTTGAAAGAGATGTTATGGTAAATGATTGGGGAATGTTAGATGACTCAGTTTATATAATTGGAAATGCAAGATATGACAATTTACCAACAAATGAAGTTGCACAAACACGAGATATATTATATACTCCTACATGGAGAGACTGGATAAAATTTAGTTCAGGAAAATTTACAGATACAGATTATTTTAAAAATATAATGAATTTCTTGAATGATGATAAATTAAATAAAATATTAGATGAGAAAGATATAAATGTAAAAATTTATATGCATCATCTTATGCATGAGTTTATAGATGACATAAAAGAAAACATAACTGGTAAACGAATTGTATTTTTAGATAAAGGGGTAACTCTAGCAAATGAAATAAGAAAATCAGCTGCAAACATAACTGATTATTCAAGTGTTGCCATAGATTTTCTATATATGAACAGACCTATTTTATTTTATCAATTTGATTTAGATGAATATATG
Organism: Clostridioides sp. ES-S-0001-03; assembly: GCF_020676075.1. Taxonomy (NCBI): domain Bacteria; kingdom Bacillati; phylum Bacillota; class Clostridia; order Peptostreptococcales; family Peptostreptococcaceae; genus Clostridioides; species Clostridioides sp. ES-S-0001-03. The sequence goes on from NZ_JACVWJ010000001.1 coordinate 672,565, forward strand.
GAAAAAGTTGACTCGTATATAGATTTAAAAAGCGAAATGTTTGGGTCTTTGGCTTATAATAATGATGAAGCTGTGAATAAACTTATTGATATTATTGAAAATAATTTTGAGGTTATGGGTAACCAAAAAAATGAAAGAAATAAGTTTTTCAGATATAATGACAATAAGAACTGCAAGAGGATATATGATTGTGTATTAAGTAAAATTAAATAAATATTTTATAAATGATGAGGAAGGTAATATGAAGAAGAATTTAGTATCTATAATTACTCCCATGTATAATTCTGAAAAATTTATTGAAGCAACCATAAAATCAGTATTAAACCAAACTTATCAAGAATGGGAAATGTTAATTATTGATGATTGCTCAACAGATAATAGTCCTAGTATAGTCAAATCTTATATGCAACAAGATAGTAGAATAAAATGCATAAAGACTGAGACTAATAAGGGTGTCTCTAATGCTAGAAATCTAGCATTAAGTAATGCGACAGGACAATTTATAGCTTTTTTAGATAGTGATGACCAGTGGAATAGTAGTAAGTTAGAAAAACAAGTAAACTTTATGTTAGAAAATGACTATGTAATCTCATTTACTTCATATGAACTGATGGACGAAAATGATAAAAAGTTAAATAAAGTAATAAAAGTGCCACCTAATGTAGATTATAGAAGGTTATTAAAGGGAAATATTTTGGGATGTCTTACTGTTGTAATTGATAAGTCTAAATTGGATTTTGAAATTAAAATGAGTGGTGTAAGACATGAAGATTATGTCTTGTGGTTATCTATATTGAAAAGAGGACATATCGCTCATGGAATAAATGAAGTTTTAGCATTATATAGAAAATCTAGTAACTCCCTTAGTGGTAATAAGATAAAGGCTGCTATGTGGACTTGGAATATATATAGAAATATAGAAAAAATACCTCTATACAAAGCTATATACTACTTTATTAATTATGGAATAAATGGAATTAAAAAAAGTTAGATAGAGAGGAAGATTTAATTAATGTATAAATATAAATTTACTGTATTTACTCCAACATATAATAGAGCACATTTACTTGAAAATTTGTATAATGATTTAAAAGCTCAAACATATGATTTCAACGACTTTGAATGGTTGATTGTTGATGATGGAAGTAGTGACGGTACTAAAGAATTAGTTGAAAAATTTATATCAGAAGATAAATTAAATATAAGATATATATACAAAGAAAATGGAGGAAAGCATACTGCAATAAATCTAGGTGTAAAAAATGCAGATGGAGAACTATTTTTCATTGTAGATAGTGATGATGGTTTAATTAAAGATTCTCTTGAAATTGCTAATGATGAATGGAATTCTGTAGAAAATAAAGAAGGATTTAGTGGGGTTGTTGGACTTTGTGTATACCCAAGTGGAGATTTAATAGGCACAGAAATGCCTGAGGATAAAAAAATATGTCACTTTGCAGACCTATATTTTAAATATGGTGTTAAGGGAGATAAAAGCATAGTATTTGTAACTGATGAGCTTATAAAATTTCCTTTTCCAGAAAGAAAAGAAGTGAGATTTTTACCAGAAAGTGTAGTATGGAATGAAATGTCTAAATACTATAATGTTAAATGTGTAAACAAACCTATGATAATAAGAGATTATTTGGATGATGGTTTGACTAAGAATATATTAAATAAAAATGCATTAAAAGGTAGAGCATTAGAGTTTTTATATTTAATAAATCAAAATACATATCCTTTAGGTAGATATCCATATATGTGGATAAAGAATTACATAAATTTAGCTAGATACTCATTGTTATCTGACAGTCATTATTTTGGCGAAATCAAAAAAATATCTGATAAATTATTGTATTTAGTGTTATTCCCATTAGGATATTACAAATATATTGGACAAAAAAAGTTAGTATCTAAGTAAACTTGTTGGTATAGTACTGCTAGTTGCTATATAAGGAGAGTAAAAATATGAATGAGCCTTTAGTATCGATAATTACTCCTGTATATAATTCAGAAGAGTTTTTATCAGAGACAATAAAGTCAATCCAAAATCAAACTTATAAAAATTGGCAGCTTTTATTAGTGGATGATTGTTCTAAGGACAATTCAAGTGAAATTATAAAAAGTTTTCAAAAAGAAGATGCTAGAATAAAATATATAAAGCTTGAAAAAAATTCTGGAGCTGCAGTATCTAGGAATGTTGGTATTGAAAATGCGGAAGGTAGATTTATTGCATTTGTAGATAGTGATGATTTATGGGAGAGTAAAAAGTTAGAAATTCAGATAGGATATATGTTAAAAGAAAATATCGGGTTTTCTTTTACATCTTATAGATATATGAGACAAGATGGAACAAAAACGAGTAAAGTTGCAAGAGCACCTAAAAAGATTGACTATGAAGGATTACTTAGAAATACTATAATAGGGTGTTCTACTGTAGTCATCGATAAGGATGTCATAGGTGAATTTAGTATGCCTTTAGTAAGAAGAGGACAAGATACTGCAACTTGGTTACAATTACTTAAAAAGGAAAAATATGCATATGGAATTCAAGAAGATTTAGTGAATTATAGGCTAGTTGGGAATTCTATATCAAGCAATAAGATAAAAGCATTAAAACGAACTTGGAATACTTATAGAAATGTTGAAAATTTAAGTTTACCAAAAAGTCTATATGTATTTTGTTTCTATGTTTTTAATGCCATTAAAAAAAGAGTATAAGTTTTATATACTTGGAGGTAAAAAAATGAAAATAGCTATAGCTGGGACTGGATATGTAGGGCTAGTAACAGGTGTTTGTCTAGCAGAGGTAGGCAATGAAAATGTAATTTGTGTTGATATAGATGAACACAAAGTTAAATCGATGCAACTTGGGATAGCACCTATATATGAAGAAGGCCTAGAAGAACTTATGGTTAGAAATTATAAAAAAGGAAGAATAAATTATACTACAGATTATAAAAAAGCTTATGAAGATGTAGATATAATACTAATAGCTGTGGGAACTCCTGAAAGAAGTGATGGTTCAGCTAATTTAGACTATATAAAGGCAGTTGCAAAGCAAATAGCTGAAACTGTAACAAAAGATACTTTAGTAGTAATAAAATCTACAGTACCAATTGGAACAAATGAAGAAATAGAAGATTATATAAATAGAAACTTAAAAAATGATGTGAAAGTTGAACTTGCATCTAATCCAGAGTTTTTATCACAAGGTAGCGCAGTAAGAGATACTTTACATGCTTCAAGAATCGTTATAGGAGTGGAAAGTGAGTGGGCAAGAGAAATACTGGAAGAAATCTATAAACCTTTTAATCAACCTATAATAGTAACTAATAGAAATAGTGCTGAAATGATAAAATATGCATCAAATAATTTTTTAGCACTTAAGATATCTTTTATGAATGATATTGCAAATCTTTGTGAGATAGCAGGAGCTAATGTGGAAGATGTTGCCTTAGGAATGAGTTATGATGATAGAATAGGAAGTAAATTCTTAAAAGCAGGTATAGGTTATGGAGGTTCTTGTTTCCCTAAAGATACAAAAGCTCTTCACTGGTTGTCTGAACATAATGGATATGAGTTAAAAACAGTAAAAGCTGCTATAGAAGTGAATGAAAGCCAAAAACTTAAATTAGTTAGAAAGGCATCTAAACTAGTAGAGAGTTTTCAAGATATGAAAGTTGCTGTTTTAGGACTAACATTTAAGCCAGATACTGATGATATAAGAGAAGCTCCATCTATCCCAAATATAAAATATTTGCTTGAAAGAGGAGCAAAAGTTACTGCATTTGACCCAATAGGAGTTGAAAATACTAAGAAAATATTTGGAGATTCTATACTTTATGCTAAATCTATAGATGATACAATAGAAGATGCAGAGATATGTTTTATAATGACAGAGTGGAAAGATGTCTTAAATTATGATATACATAAGTATAAGGAAAAGATGAAAAATCCTTTAGTTCTAGATGGAAGAAATTGCTACAAGCTTGAAGATATGAAAGAACTAGGTATTGAGTATTATTCGATAGGAAGGTAAATATTATGAAGACTGTTTGTTATTTGGCTGATGGGTCAAATCCTCATACTTTGAAATGGTGTAGTTTTTTTAAAAATAAAGGATATGACATTCATGTAATCTCTTTAAATGGAGGTCACATGGAAGGAATTAAAATATATGATTTTGGTTCTAACGTAGAAGAACTGAAAAATGAAAATATTTCTAAAAAAACAGGATACTTAGGTTCAATAAAACAAATAAAGAAACTAGTAAATGAAATAAAGCCAGATATACTTCATGCACAATATGCAAGTAGCTATGGATTTATAGGGAGTTTACTTGGGTATCATCCATATATTATTTCTGTTTGGGGTACTGATATTTACGATTTCCCAAACAATGGTTTTATACAAAAACAAATTATAAAACATAACTTTAGAAAAGCAGATTATATATTTTCAAATAGTAGAGACATGGCTAAAGAAGCTAATAAATATACAACTAAGCATGTAGATGTAACCTTTTTCGGAGTAGATATGGATAGATTTAAACCTATGGAAGTAGAAAAAGAAGATGCTTTTGTAATAGGAATTATAAAGAGTTTGGAAAAAAAATATGGAATTGAATATTTAGTACAAGCATTTAAGATGTTGAAAGATGAATATAAAGAAAAGAAAATAATTTTAAAAATAGGTGGTTCTGGAAGTCAAATGGATAACTTAGTGAATTTGACTAAGGAATTAGGACTAGAAGAAGATGTTCAATTTTTAGGTAGAATATCTCCAGAGGATGTAAGTAAGACTTTTAATTCTTTTGATGTAACTGTATTTCCTTCTTTGAGAGAGGGTTTTGGTGTAGCTGCAATAGAATCAGAGTCTTGTGAAGTTCCTGTCATTGTTACAAATGTAGGTGGACATCCAGAATCTGTATTGAAAAATGAAACTGGGCTAATTGTAGAGCCAAAGCAACCAGAAGAAATAAAAAATGCTATAATAAAGCTAATGGAAAATGATGAACTTAGACTTAATATGGGTAAAAAAGGGCGTCAGTTTGTTAGAGAAAATTATGAAGTTAATTTAAACTTTAATGATATAGCAAAAATATACGACTCTATATTAGATAAATATAAAAAATAAGAATTGAAAAATACAGCAAAAGATAGATGTTGTTGGCTATGCTTAGGTGCGTAGCTTTTGCTGTTTAATGGAGGGCTTCTAGTTATGCGAGAAAGTATAGATTTAGAGAAAGAAAGCTTTTTTAATAAGCTTTTTAAAAAATATAAATTTAGACAACTAACATTATTAATTCTAGATATTTGTAGCGTGCTAGTAGCATTTCGAATGTCTTTGAGTTTGACAGGAAATTTAGATGTATTCAATGTTAATAATGTAATAATTTCAGTTTGTATATATATTGTACTCCATATAGTATCATTTAGATTGTTTAAGTGTTACAACACATTGTGGAGATATGCAGGAGAAGAAGAAATTATTTCGATTTTTATTGCAACTTTAGCTTATCTAATTCCAGCTTATGTGATAAATAGAATATTGGGACTCGATTATCCTATAATGCTTTATGTATTAAATACGATATTCATTATAATGTTTACAAGTGGAGTGAGAATAGGGTACAGAGCTATAAGAATAGTCATGAATAAAACCTATTCTAGAGGGAAGGTTTCTAACATTCTTATAATTGGAGCAGGAGATGCTGGAGAGATGGTTATACAAGAATTAAATCGAAATCCAGAACTTAAAAAAGTCGCAGTAGCTATAATCGATGATGATAAAAATAAAATCGGAAGAATAATTCATAATGTAAAGATTGTAGGAACAACTTCAAAGATAAATGATATAGTTGAAGAATATAAAGTAGATGAAATAATTTTTTCTATTGCCAACATAGAAAAACGCAGAAAAAAAGAAATTATTGATATGTGTAAAAATACTAATTGTAAAATAAAGACAATACCAGGGATTTATGAAATTATAGATGGAAAAGTTGACATAAAACAGATTAGAGAGGTAGAAATAGAAGACTTATTGGGTAGAGAGCCTATAAGAACAAATTTAAAAGAGATAAGTAACTACATTGAAGGAAAAGTAATCCTTGTAACTGGAGGAGGAGGCTCAATTGGTTCAGAGCTTTGCAGACAGATTGCAGGATTTAATCCTAAAGAACTTATTATAGTTGATAATTATGAGAATAATGCTTATGCAATACAACAAGAATTGCTTAGAAAATATAAAAACAAGCTGGATTTAAAAGCAATAATAGCTTCAATAAGAGAAGAAAAAAGAATGGATGAAATATTTAATAAATATAAGCCAGAAGTAGTGTTCCATGCAGCAGCTCATAAACATGTTCCTCTTATGGAGTCAAGCCCTGGTGAAGCTATAAAGAATAATATATTTGGAACTTTAAATATAGCAGGTTTATCTTCAAAATATAAAGCTAAGAAGTTTGTCCTTATATCTACAGATAAAGCTGTAAATCCTACAAATATAATGGGAGCTACTAAAAGAGCTGCTGAGATGATTATACAGACAATGAATGATGAAAGTCAGACTGAGTTTGTTGCAGTTAGATTTGGAAATGTACTTGGAAGTAATGGAAGTGTAATTCCCCTTTTTAAGAAGCAAATTGAAGATGGAGGACCAGTAACTGTTACACATCCAGATATCATTAGATATTTTATGACGATACCAGAGGCTGTAGGACTTGTTATACAGGCTGGAGCTATGGCTAAAGGTGGAGAAGTATTTGTGCTTGATATGGGAGAGCCTGTAAAAATATTGGATTTAGCAAAAAATTTAATAAAATTTAGTGGGTTTGAACCAGATGTTGATATAAAAATTGAATTTTCTGGTCTTAGACCAGGAGAAAAATTGTATGAAGAACTTCTTATGTCAGAAGAAGGTCTGTTAGATACAGAGCATAAAAAGATTTTTATTGGTAGGCCAATAGATGTTGATAGAGAAGAAATAACAAAATACTTAAAACTTTTAAAAGAAATTACAAACAATGAAGAAACTGAAAAAATAGATAGTGTAATGAGAAAATTAGTACCAACTTACATTAAACCAGAAGATGCTAATATCAAGGAAATTGCAATAACTCGAGATAAGTAGAATATATTTCTAATTTGTAACCAGGGGGAGCAAAAAGAAACAAATAGAGACTAAAAAGAAACAAAAGATTACAAAAAGATTACAAAAAGATTACAAAAAAGGTTGCAATTTATTTTGATGTAAGTTAGAATGTTAATTAGGAATTGGAAACGAAGGAACAAAATGTTAAATTTTCGAAAGGATTAGGTATTTGAGATTATGATGAATATTAAAAATAAAAAACATATATTGAAAAAATTTATAGCGATGGTGTTAATAGCAGGAGTTGTTACAGTGGAGGCGGGAGCAATAACAGCTAGTGCAGCAGAGTTATCTAATTCACCTATGACTGCGACAGTAGATCAATGTGACTTCTTAAACATGAGAAGTGGAGCTAGTGCAAATGATGCAATAGTAGGAAAGATAAACACAGGTGACAAAGTTGAAGTTTTAGAATTACATTCAAATGGATGGATAAAAATAAAAACAGTTGACAATGTTACAGGATGGGTAAATGGAGATTATTTAACTATTGAAGGTGGAAATGTAGACGCAAAGGTACAAAATGTTTTAAACTTAGCATTTAAGCAACAAGGTAAACCATATAGATGGGGAGCAACTGGACCAAACTCTTTTGATTGTTCTGGGTTCACTTCTTATGTTTACAAAAATGGAGCAGGAGTTAATTTGCCAAGAGTATCAAGATCACAAGCAACAGTAGGAAAGAAAGTATCTAGAGCAGAATTAAAAGCAGGAGATTTAGTTTTCTTTGGTTCAGGTGGTTCAATAAATCATGTTGGGTTGTATATAGGAGATTCTAAATTTATACATTCACCACAAACAGGAGATGTAGTAAAAGTTACTAGTATGGCTCCAGGAACTAATTATGCTAGAAGACTTATAACTGCTACACGTGTTTTACAATAATAATAGATTTAATTTACATAGGATTGAATATTAACATTAAATACAGTTATGTTTAATGTTTTACATAGAGAGTGAAGTATTAATTAATATTAAAATAGTGATGAACGTTATAAAAACAGCAAAGAAGATAAATTTCTTTGCTGTTTTTTTTATAATAAATTATTTCATATTATAATCAAATATTAAATATAAATATTAACTATATTATTCAATATTTGACAGATAATATGAATTTTAGATATACTTAGTAAGGAGTATATTGTAGAAAAAAATAAATTTAAGAAATTAAGGGGGATGAAATGAAAAAGATAAGTATATTATTATTATCGTTGGTAATGACACTTACAATGTGTAGTGTAAGTTCATTTGCTGATTCGTCAAATGATAAGGAAATGAGAGCAGCTTGGATATCTACAGTTTATAACTTAGATTGGCCTAAGACTAAAAATAATGAAGCCAAGCAAAAAAAGGAATACACAGACCTATTAGACAAATTAAAAAGTTCAGGGATAAACACAGCAGTGGTTCAAGTAAGACCAAAATCAGATGCTTTATATAAATCAAATATAAATCCATGGTCTGAATATCTTACAGGTACTCAAGGTAAAGACCCTGGATATGACCCATTACCATTTTTAATAGAAGAAGCACACAAAAGAGGAATGGAATTTCACGCATGGTTTAATCCATACAGAATAACTATGGCAGATGAGAGCATAGATAAGTTGCCAGCAAACCATCCAGCAAAGAAAAACCCAAGCTGGGTAGTTAAACATGGAAATAAGTATTACTATGACCCAGGTCTACCAGAAGTTAGAAAGTACATAGTTGATAGTATAGCAGAGGTAGTTCAAAATTATGATATAGATGGTGTTCATTTCGATGATTATTTCTATCCAGGAGTAAGCTTCAATGATACTGCTACATATCAAAAATATGGACAAGGACAAAACAAAGACAATTGGAGAAGAGAAAATGTAAATACTCTACTTAGAGATGTAAAGGCATCTATAAAGAGTATAAAGCCTGAAGTTGTGTTTGGTGTGAGTCCAGCTGGAATATGGAGAAATAAGAGTAGTGACCCAACAGGTTCAGATACATCAGGTAATGAAAGTTATGTAGGTACATATGCAGATACAAGAGCATGGATAAAACAAGGATTAGTTGATTACGTAGTTCCACAACTTTACTGGCCAATTGGTCTTAAAGCTGCAGATTACTCTAAATTAGTAGCATGGTGGGCAAATGAAGTAAAAGGAACAAATGTAGATTTATACATAGGACAAGGTATATATAAGCAAGGGCAATCAAGTTATAATGGGCAAAACATAGCAAAAGAAATAGTTAAGCAAGTAACATTAAATAGAAAATATAGTGAAATAAAGGGTAGTATGTATTTTTCAGCTAAAGATATAGCAAATAGTACATCTATACAAAATGATTTAAAGAGCTTGTACTCTGACAGCAATGAACAGCCAGTGACTCCACCATCTAATGTCAAGGTGGAAAAATTAAGAGGTGCTGAAAGATATGATACAGCAGTTGCAATAAGTAAAAAAGGATGGGCTACAAATTCAGATACAGTAGTATTAGTAAATGGATATTCTATAGTAGATGGTATAACATCAACTCCACTTGCTACTGCAAATGATGCACCTATATTATTAGTAAATAAGGGTGACATACCAACATCTACCAAAAATGAAATAAAAAGACTTAATCCAAGTAAAGTTATCTTAATAGGAGGAAATAATTCTATTGGAGATAAAGTTGAAAGTGAGATAAAAGATACATTATCAAATGTATCAATAAACAGAGTGGGTGGCTCAGATAGATATAGCACATCTCTTTTAATAGCAAAAGAATTAGCTAAGACTAATCCAGTAGACAAACTATATATAACAAGTGGTACAGGTGAAGCAGATTCTCTTTCTATAGCTTCAAAAGCAGGAGAAGAAAAACAGCCAATCGTATTAGTATCAAAAGATAATGTAAGTGATGAAATCTATAACTGGGTATCAGACTTAAATGTAAAAGATGCATACTTTATAGGTGGTAATTTAAGTATATCTGATTCAGTAATAAGTAAATTAGATAAAGTTATTACTAATGATGTATCTAAAAATAGAATAGCTGGAGAAAATAGAGAAGAAACAAATGGAAAAGTAATACAGAAATTCTATCCAAATGTTGAATATTCATCAATATTTGTAAGTAAGAGTAATCAGTTAGTAGATGCATTAACATCAGGACCTTTAGCAGCAAAATTAAAATCACCAGTAGTTATGCTTGGAAATAGTGTAACATCTGCTCAGAAAACTGCTCTAGAGCCTAAAAAGACAAGTCTAGTATATGAAGCTGGAGATGGCATAAATCAAACTGCATTAAACAGTTTATTAAACTTAGTTCAGTAGTAAGAATTTAATAAAGATGCTATATTATAAATTCTATAAAGTCAAATTAAAATAAAAGTATCAAATTGGAAAATGTTAAATTAAAAAGTATTAAATAAAAGTAGAAATTAAAAAAAGAACTATATACATTTTATAATCAAGCATGGATAACAACTTGAAAATAATTATGTAATATAGTTCTTTTTCTATATTTAATCTTATATTTTATAATAATATTTGTATTAAATGTTTTTTAGTGTTATTATTGTTTAAATTCTATATCATTAAATATAAAATCATGTAATATATCTAAAGTATCTGGGTCAAATCTAAGAACCCAACCAGCCTTTCCATATATACCACCTGTACTATGAATTTCATCATCAATAGGGAATTCAAATTGTTTAACATTTAAGTCGCCCATTTTTAAAACTTGAGCTCCTAGAGAAAGTATTGCATTAGGCTTCATATTAGTTTTAACATATGGAAGAACAGCATCTAATAAACCTGGATATTTAGTAACAGGTAAGGTTTCTGTTTTCTTGATTATAGCTTGTATAATCTCTCTTTGTCTTCCATCTCTTGCAAAAGCTGTATCATTATGTCTGATACGTGCAAAAGATAATGCTTGATATCCATTTAAAGTTTGTACTCCAGATTTTCTAATATATTGTATGCTACCTTTATCATCACTTTTATTCCAACCATAAGTTTCAGGAATAAATTTATTTAATTCACTTATTTCTCCTTTTTCAATTGTAACTTCAACGCCACCAATAGCATCAATTATATACATAAATGATTCGAAATTAACACAAGCATAATTTTGAATATCAACATTAAAGTTCTCTTCAATTGTTTGTATTAATAAATCAGCTTGTCCATAAGCATAGGCATGAGTAAGTTTTTGTTTACCATGACCAGGGATGTCTACATAGCTATCACGAGCTAATGATGTAAGTTTGATATCATTATGTTTGTTATCAATAGTTAATATCATCATAGCATCTGACCTTGAAGAATCTTCATTTGGTCTAGCATCTGTTCCCATAAGTAGTATGTTAGTTATCCCATTTTCATTTTTATGGTCATTATTATTTAATAAATCACTATTTATGCTTGAGTCATGAATAGTAGATAATTTATAATAAAAATATCCATAGACGCTTATAGGGAATATTACTACCAAGAAAGCCAGTAGTATAACAAATTTCTTTAATTTTGACAAAAGTACCCCTTCTTTCTTCTTTTTCCTGTATATTTTTTAATAGCATACACTTAATTATATTAAAGTATTGAGATATATTCAATACTTGTTTCAGTTACAAAAAAAAGACAATGGCATAATTTATAAGAAAATTTGTCAATTTATATATAATTAAAAGTATGTGTAGTATACTCTTTAAAAAATTAATTAAATTTTTAAAGAAAAATAAGATTTATATGTTTTTTTACAATAAAAATAAGTACACACCTATCCAATTACAAAATAATTTGCTTCTTGAAAGGAATGCACTTACTGTCAAATTCTGTATATGACTTTTTATTAATATAAATAAATATTTTACTCTTCAACCATAATATCTTCAAATATGAAATCGTGCATTGCATCTAATTCATATTCTTCAAAAGGAATTACATAGCCTGCACTACCAATTTTTCTACCATTTTCAGTAGAAAGAGGGAATTCCATTGATTTTAAGTCTAAGTTTCCAATACTTAAAAGTTTTGTTCCTAGAGAAATTATTTCATTAGGACTCATATTAGTTTTAACATATGGAAGTATAGTATTAACTAGATTAGGATATTTGGTAACTGGTAAATCCTTAACACCATTTATTAAACTTTGTATAACACTTCTTTGTCTTCTATCTCTCTCATCTGTACTATCATTTTTTCTTATACGAGAAAATGCAAGTGTTTGATATCCATTTAGTTTTTGCTCACCTGAACTTCTTATATACTCAAGAGAGCCTTTGTCAGAATTTTTATGCCATTTATAAGTTTCAGGTATAAATTTGTTTAATTCTCTTATTTCACTCTTATCAACTGTAACAGTAACCCCTCCTAGAGCATCAACTATATCCATAAAAGAGAAAAAGTCAACTACAGCATAATTCTGTATATCGAGTTGGAAATTTTCTTCTATAGTTTCTATTAATAAATTAGCTTGACCATATACATAAGCATGTGTTAATTTTTGCTCTCCATGTCCTGGTATATTAACGTACGTATCTCTATTTAATGATGTTAATTTAAGACTTTTATTTTTATTATCAATAGTTAATATCATCATGGCATCAGAACGAGAAACTTCTTCTCCTGGTCTTGCATCTGTACCTAATAATAATATATTTGTAATATCTTCTTCATTTTTATAGTCATTACTGCTAAGAGCCTCTGTATTTATACTATCATCTTGGATAGTTTTTAATTTAGTAAAAACATATCCGTATACACTGACAGGAAATGCTATGACTAAAAGGGCTAGAAATATAACAAATTTTTTGAGTCCTGACAATAATATCCCCTACTTTCTAAATTTTTTAATTACACATAGTTAATTATATTAAAAAATTGTTACATAAGCAATAAAAAACACAATAAATTAGCATAAGTTTGTCATAATATAATTATTTTTATAATATTTTATAGAAGGAAGTGTGTAGTTATTATTAATTTTCTTGGAATATAATTATATGAAGATTTAAATTTTTATAAATTACTGTATATATTGGAAAAAATATTTTCCTGATTGTAGTTATATCATCTTACAAAAGGTGTAAATTGTAATTTAGAATTTTTGGTGTATAATAGGAATTGAAAATTTAAACTGATAAAAATTAATAAAAAATAATCATAAATTATATAATTTGGGGGAGGAAATGTATGATAAAATTAATAGCAACAGACTTAGATGGAACTTTGTTAGATGAAAAGAGCGAAATAAATCCAGAATTTTATAAAGTATTTAAAAAATTAAGAGAGAGGGGAATAATGTTTTCTGCTGCAAGTGGCAGGCAGTATCAAAATCTTATAAAAAAATTTGAAGATATAAAAGATGATATGATGTTTATCTCAGAGAATGGAACATTAGTAGTATATAAAGGAGAAGAAATATTATCAAATCCTTTGGATAAAGAGTTAGTAAATGAAATCATAGAGACAACAAGAAGTATAAAAGGGAAAAAAATTGTAATGAGTGGTAAAAAATACGCCTATATAGAGAGCAAAGATGAAGCTTTTATAGAAGAAGTTAATACTTACTATGCAAAGTTTAAAATTGTAGATGACTTGACTGAAGTAGAAGGTGATATATTAAAGATAGCTATACATGATTTCAAAGGTGCAGAACATAACAATAGTATCTACTTTGATAAGTTTTCTGATAGAGCTCAAGTATGTATTTCTGGGGTAGAGTGGCTTGACTTAACTGCAAAAGGTGCGAATAAAGGAAGTGCCATAAAAAAAGTACAAAGAATGTTAGATATAAAATATGAAGAAACTATGGTATTTGGTGACCAATTGAATGATGTGGAAATGATGAAGAGTGCTTATCATAGCTATGCCATGGAGAATGCAAATGAGTATTTGAAAGAAATTGCTAGATTTAGAGCAAAAAGAAATACTGAAAATGGTGTTGTAGATAAGATAAAAGAAGTCATAAAAATTGGATAGCCATCTATGATGGGGTTCTAAATGAAAAAGATTATTTTGGCTGGTATAAATGATAAATTAAAGGAAGCATATAAATTACAGCTTGAAGAAGTATTGGGAGAAATTGCAGAAATAGAAACTAACTAACTATATGATATGTCTGGTGGATATACATTAGCATGGATGACATACTTAGTATTGACTGTAATTATGGTCGATTTGATATTAATAAGTTTAGTTTTAGGAAAAAAGAAAAATATAAATATCAAAGAGAGTTAAATGATACTAATTGAATAAATAAAAAATATCAATGTAATTTTTGATAAAATAAATTTATTTATATAAAAATTACATTGATATTTAATAAACATCAATAAAGATATTTATTTTTTTATGATACTCAGTATTTTGTCCTCTATTTGAGATGCATTTTCTGCGGAAATCAAATAAACATATTTACCTGCTTTTTCAACAATAGTACTGTTTGCTATTTCAGAATTGTTTTTTTCTCCATGTCCTTCTCCAAAAGGTGCTTGAATCATGTCTCTTTTATAATTTTCTAGAGTTTTATAGATTTTATTTACATCGTCAGTTTTTATGACAATGATATCTTCTAGATATAATTTTTCAGAAGAATTGATTACAAAACCTTGTGTAATGTCTTCTTCTACATCGTTAAAATAATTAAATTCTTTTGCATCAAAAAATTTTGATTCTTTTATAAGCAAATCAGAAGACTTTAATGCTTTTTCAATTTTTGATGTAGAAACGTTTTTATAATCGCTACTTGAAGAACAACTAACCATTCCAAAGGATAAGATTATTGAAAAAAACAACATTAAAATTTTTTTCATGAGAAACCTCCAAGTTTTTTTAACTCTATCTTAATTTAGTTTACTACATAATTATATAAAAATAAATGTATTTAATGTTACAGTTTTGATTAATAATGTAAGAATTTGATAATAATACCTATTAAGAGGTGATTAAAAATGAGAGTACCAAAACATGTAGGAATTATCCCAGATGGAAACAGAAGATGGGCAAGTCAAAATGGAATGACAAAGGATAGAGGATATGAAAGTGGAATAAATCCTGGACTAGAATCTTATAGATTATGTAGAGATTTAGGTTGTGAAGAAGTAACTTTTTATGGATTTACAACTGATAATACAAGACGTCCATCAGTCCAGACAAAAGCGTTTACAAAAGCATGTATTGATGCAGCAAATATATTGATAGAAGAAGGTGCAGCTTTACTAGTTGTTGGAAACACAAAATCTCCAATGTTCCCAGAAGAATTATTACCATATACAAATCGAATTCAAGCTAAAGATGGACAGATAAGAGCAAATTTACTGGTAAATTATGGATGGTATTGGGATTTAAATAATATATCAGGAGTAGAAAATGTAAATAAGAATAACATACAGGATTACATACAGTCATTTGATGTGTCAAGACTGGATTTGATAATTAGATGGGGAGGAAGACGCAGATTAAGCGGTTTCTTGCCTGTGCAATCAATTTATGCAGACTTTTATGTTATAGATAATTATTGGCCAGATTTCAAAGGTGATGATATAAAAGATGCCTTTAGTTGGTATGATACACAAGATGTCACTTTAGGCGGATAATTAAGAAATTTCAGTTTTTAGATTGTAGAGTATTTTAAATTATTGAAAAAAAAACTTCTTGGTGGTAAAATAACACTAATAATATGAAAAAATGTAAAAATCTATACCAAGAAGGGTGAAGAAATGTCGAAAAGCAATAATAACAATAATTCAAGAAACAAATCTAAAAATACCAGCTATCTAAATAGAAAAAAAAGAAAAATAAATAAAAAAAAGTTAGTAGTACTGATTTGCTTTACAGCGTTATTTTTATTTATTGCATTTAAGGCTACTCAAGGTGTAGTAGCTTTGGTCAAAGGGATGGATAAAAATAATAAAGCAAATCAACAACAAAAAGTTGACTCAGAACAATTTGACCTTGGTGATGAAAACGAAAATAAAAACAAAAAATATACTGTATTTATAGACCCAGGTCATGGAGGAAATGATAAAGGAACTCAAAGTAAAACTAGTAACAGATATGAAAAAGACCTCACTTTACAAATTTCAAAGAAATTAGCAAATAAATTAGCTAAGCAAAAGGACATTCAAGTAGTTGTATCTAGAACTGATGATACATATGTATCATTAATGGATAGAGTAAACTTAGCAAAAAATAGCTCTGCTGATGTACTTGTTTCTATACACTTAAATGCAGAAAAAAATGGAAATACAGCAACGGGTATAGAAACATGGTATAGAAATAAAGCTACAGATGGCTCAAAAGAATTTGCACAAACAGTTCAAAGTACAATAGCATCTTATGTTAAAGTAAGGGATAGGGGAATAATTGAAAATAATTTTGAAGTACTTAGAGAATCAAATATGCCAGCTATATTAATAGAGTGTGGTTTTTTAACAACGCCTTCAGAAGAGCAAAAAATAATAAACGCGAAATATCAAGAGCAACTTACAGAGGGAATTGTTCAAGGTATACTTTCATATTTGGATTCTAAGGGAAACAAATAATTTAATTATTATCTAAATGTAAAAGTTAAATTAAAAATGCAAAGGTGTGAATTATATTAAAAGTATGATTTCATACTGAAAAGATTATTTAGATTCAAGAACTATGAAACTACAGACTGTTTTATGTATGTCTGTCTTCATAGTTTTTTTTGTCAAAATTAGTTGGTATTTGAAAAAAATAGAGAAATAAAATCGTAGAAATGGAGTTATTTATATGTGATTTTAAGTTAGATTGATTTACTAGCAATTGTGCCTTATAATTAATATATAATATAAAAAAAGTTTGATTGTAAAATAATTTAAAAAATAATATAGGGGAATTTATATGAATAAAAAAAGTATAATGAAAATTTGTTGGTTAAATAAAATAGTTTTTATTATAATTGGTGTTTTGGGAATAGTTTTACTTACGAAGCATATTGGAATAGACATTAAGAGTCAAATTTTGCTTTTATTAATCTTATTTAGCATAAGTATGTTTATTTCATACCTTAAGGTTAAGGCATATGAAGACGAAATTAATTTAGATATTAAAAGTAATTTGGATAAACTTATAAACATCACTAAGGATGATGACTTTTTACAACATATTCAAAGTTATATATTTGCTAATAAGAGAGAAAATTGTGTGTTAGCATGCTTTGATTTATGCAGACTTAAACTTATAAATGAGATATATGGTTATAAGCTAGGGGATGAAGCATTAGACAATATCTCAAACAACTTAAAAAATTATTTTGGAAATGAAGCTATTTATGGAAAGTTAAAAAGCGATGTCTTTTTATTAATAATAAAACTTGAAGATAGAGATGAAAAGATTCCTAATTTGGCAAACCTTATTAAAAATAAAATTGTGACCTTGAGTCAGATAGATAGTTTTAAAATGAATATAAACATTGAAGCTTCTATTGGTATTTATAAATTTAATAATGATGAAATTGATATAAAAAAAGCCATAGATAATGCTGATATGGCAAGAATTAAATCAAAAGGATTAAAGCATATAGAATATGTTGAATTTGATGATGCTATGGAAAAAGAAATAAAATCACTTATGAAAATAGAACAAGATTTATTTTTAGCTATTAAAAACAAAGAGTTCATAATTCACTACCAACCTAAATTTGATTCAAGTACAAATAAAATTATAGGTTCAGAAGCATTAATAAGATGGATTCATCCAACCTTAGGTATGGTTGCTCCAAATAATTTTATACCTATAGCTGAGAAAAGTGGTTTGATAAATAATATTGGTAGATGGGTGATTGAAGAAGTTTTTATTACTATTGATAAATGGATTTCAGAAGGGATAAATGTTTTACCAGTTTCAATAAATTTATCTAGAGTAGAACTTTATAAGAATGATTTAGTAGATTTTTTTAAGTCGATGTTTGATACATATAATGTTCCTAGAAAACTTGTAGAAATAGAAATAACAGAAACAACAGCTTTAAATGATGTAAAATTTATTAGTGAGAGACTTTATGAAATTAAATCTTTAGGTATGAATATATCATTGGATGACTTTGGCATAGGGAACTCAAATTTTATCAATCTTAAGGGGATACCAGTAGATGTTATAAAAATTGATAGGTCACTTATATTAGATATAGTAACCAACTCAAAAACAAAGGTTATGATAAAAGCCATTGTTAATCTTTCGCACGATTTAAATCTAGCTGTTATATGTGAAGGTGTAGAGGATATGGAACAAGTTAAAGTTTTAAATAATATGGGATGTAATTTTATACAAGGTTATGTATTTTCTAAGCCAATAGATGAATGTAGTTACAAGGAACTTCTTACTGGAAGAAGTAATATAAGTTTAGAAGAGAGTCTTTTGAAAGAATATATGGCAGTTGAGGAGGTGGAATAATGATTTCAGAAGACGTAGATTATGCAATAAGAATTGTAAGAGCTATATTTAATAATGGAGAAAATAATCCAATAGATGTCAAAACAATATTAAAGAATGAAGATATACCAATATTAACACTATATAAACTACTTAGAAAACTTTGTGCAAATAATTTACTTACTTTTAATAAAGAAGATGGAAAGAAATACATGTTAAATGTATCATTGGATACAATAAGTTTGAGAACAATTGTAGAAATAATTGATGGGAAAATATATATAAATAAATGTACTAGATATGTATCTAATTGTAGTAATTGTTTAAAAGGTTGCAAGGTAAATCAGGAATTACTAGAGATAGAAAAAGAAATCTATAAACTTTTATCAAGAAAATCTATAAGACAGATATTAGAATAATAAATTTTTAGCTTAGCTAATAGTTGGAGGTTTTCAGTTATGGATGATATATCTCAAGATAATTTTCTATTATCTAAAGAGTATGAGAATAGTTTAGATGTAGATACTAAAAAAGCAGGTGGAATATACTATACACCTAAAATCATTGTCGATTATATTGTTAAAAAAACCTTGAGAAATCACGATATAATTAAAAATCCATATCCGAGAATTCTTGACATATCTTGTGGATGTGGGAACTTTCTTTTAGAAGTATATGATATTTTATATGACTTATTTGAAAAAAATATTTATGAATTAAAAAATAAATATGATGAAAATTATTGGCAGATTGATAATATACACAATCATATATTGAACTATTGTATATATGGTGCTGATATCGATGAAAATGCTATAAATATACTAAAGGATAGCTTAAAAAACAAAAAGACAACGAATGATTTAGAAGATGAAGGTATTAAAATCAACCTATTTTGTTGTGATAGTCTAAAGAAAAACTGGCGATATAAGTTTGATTACATAGTTGGTAATCCTCCGTATATTGGACATAAAAAACTTGAAAAAAAATATAAAAAATTTCTTTTAGAAAAGTACAGTGAAGTTTATAAAGATAAAGCTGACTTATATTTTTGTTTTTATAAAAAGATTATAGATATCTTAAAATGTGGAGGAACTGGAAGTGTTATAACGCCGAGATATTTCTTAGAAAGTTTGTCAGGAAAAGATTTGAGAGATTATATTAAGTCAAATGTTAATATTAAAGAAATAGTAGATTTTTTGGGTGCAAATATATTTAAAAATATAGGTGTTTCTAGTTGTATTCTTACTTTTAATAAAAAAAAATTGAATGATACGCCTATAGATATATTTAGAATAAAGAATGAAGATGTATCTATAAATAAATTTGAAACACTAGAAGAACTTTTAAATAGTAGTAAATTTGAATATTTTAATATAAATCAAAACTTGCTTTCTGATGAATGGATAATTGTAAATAAGGATAATGAATCTTTTTATAATAAAATACAAGAAAAAGGTAAATATAGCCTAGAAGACATAGCTGTAAGCTTTCAAGGCATAATTACAGGATGTGATAAGGCTTTTATTTTAAGTGAAGGGGATTTAAAATTAAATTTTGTAGATGAGAAGCTTTTAAAAGATTGGATAAAAAGCAAAAATATAAACAAGTATGTAGTAGAGAAAAGTAAATATAAGTTAATATACTCAAATGATATAGATGACGAGGTTAAAAACAAAAAAATACTTGATGAAATTATAGGTGTGTATAAGACTAAATTAGAAAACAGAAGAGAATGTAAAAGTGGAATAAGAAAGTGGTATGAGCTTCAATGGGGTAGAGAAAAGCTTTTTTTCGAAAGAAAAAAGATAATGTATCCATATAAATCCAAAGAAAATAGGTTTGCTATAGATTATGATAATAATTTTTCAAGTGCAGATGTATATTCTTTTTTCATAAAAGATGAGTATTTAGATAAATTTTCATATGAATATTTAGTTGGAATTTTAAATTCTAGTGTATATGATAAATACTTTAAAATAACAGCTAAAAAAATGAGTAAAAATATATATGATTATTATCCTAATAAGGTTATGAAGATAAGAATTTTTAGAGATAATAATTATGAAGCAATAGAGGATTTATCAAAACAAATAATATCAATTTTATTAAATGAAACAATAGACAAAGACAGAGTAGAAAAATTGCAGATAAAAATAGATAAATTAGTAATAGATTCTTTGGGAATATAAATAAGTATGGATATGAAAAAATATGTTGAATGTTAATAATTTATCTAAATTGATAAAGAAAAAGTTAACCATATAAAAAATATTAAAAATATATACTTTTGAATATTTTTTTGATAAAATAAAAATAAATTTGTACAATTTTATTTTTCTCCAATAGCTAAAAGTAGTTTTTTGAATTAATATTTGCTGAGGAATATAAATTAGGAACGCTTTAAATAGTAGGTGATAATATGAAAGGATTAGTTTTAGAAGGTGGAGGAACAAAAGGAGCTTATCAAATAGGTGCGTATAAAGCTTTAAGAGAACTTGGTATAGAATTTCAAGGAGTAACAGGAACATCAATTGGGGCTTTGAATGGAGCATATATAATTCAAAACGATATTGAGGTAATGGAAGATATATGGCTAAACTATGATTATACTCATTTTATGAATATTGACAAAGAAAGCTATGAGAGATTTAAAAATGTAGATTTTACTACGAAAAATATCAATGCAGTTTTTGAACTTATAAATAAAGCCAGAAAAAATGAAGGTATAGATATAAGCCCATTAAGACACTTGATGGAAACTACATTAAATGAAGATATAATAAGAAAATCAAAAAAAGACTTTGGACTTGTTACGGTTTGGTGGGATAAAAAAATTAATCCTCATCCATTGTATATAGAAGATATGCCACAAGGTAGATTGGTTGATTATTTAATTGCTAGTTCTAGTTTGCCTATTTTCCAAACAAATGTAATGGATGATAAATTGTATTTGGATGGAATGTTTTGTGATAATATGCCAATAGGGCTTTTAGAAGATAAAGGATATGAAGATGTTGTTGTAATTAGGTTAATTGATGATTTTCTTGGAAAAATGAACCTAAATAAACATCAAAATATAAATATAAAAACCATAATACCATCAGAATATTTAGGCGGTTCTCTTAATAAAGATAGAGATAATGTAGAAAAAAATATTCGATTAGGATATTTAGATACTATGAAAGCTTATGAAAGATGCGATGGTATTAAGTATTACTTTGATGTAGAGTATAAGTATGATGAAGAGTATTGTTTTGATAGATTTAGAAGAATGAGTAATGAAACAATACAATGTATTTGTAACTTATTGAATATAAAAAGAGATGTTTCGCTTAGAACTGTTATGGAAAATGTAATACCAAAGCTTGGTGAGACACTTGGTTTACCCAAAAATTTTTCATATAAAGATTTATTTTACTGTGTATATGAGAAAAAACTTGAAGAAAATAGTATAAATAGGGTAAAATTATATGATTTTAATAAGGTTATAGATGTTGTAAATACAAATATTGATTCTAATAAGAATTTAGCATCAAATTTTGAAATTAGACCTAAAATCAGTATTAAAAAGAACAAAAACACAAAATTATTGACAAATTGTATTATAAAAGACTTAAAAAGTCAAAGTTAAATAAAAAACAAAAAAAAATTTGTAATTATACTCGAAAAAAGTGTATATTAGTAGTATAATATTTTTGTAGCACTAGTGGGAACAAAAAATGACCATAGGACAAAAAAGTACCACTAAGTGCCATTAAAGTAAAAAATAGGAAAACAATTTTAAAAAATATAAAATGTTAGGTTTATAGGAGGATTTAAAAAATGGAAAAAGTAGTTAGTATCAAAAATGCAAGTGGATTACATGCTAGACCAGCAGGAATGTTTGTTAAGAAGGCTGCTGAGTTTAAATCAACAGTAGAAGTTGTGGCAAAAGACAAAACTGTAAATGCAAAATCAATCATGGGAATAATGAGTTTAGGTTTAGCTCAAGGAGAAGAATTAAAATTAGTTGTAAATGGAGAAGATGAAGAAGTAGCTTTAGCAGCAATGGTTGAATTAGTTGAAAGTGGATTTGGAGAGTAGATATAATAATTTCTAAAAATTTGGTATTTATAATCTAATCATTGCTTAGAGTAAAAGTAACAGAGAAACATTAAAAATGTACAGACAAAAGTTTGTAAATATTTAGTTTCTTTGTTACTTTCATGTTTATTTAATCAGAAGATTAAGATTATTATTAATTGGGTATGAAAATATAAATATTTTAAATGATGAAATAAGTAAGATATTTTTAATTATAAATTTGGAATCAAAATACAGAAGATATTTTTAGGAGGTAGGGTTATGGCTTACAAAGGAATAGGAGCTTCTCCTGGTATTGCTTTAGGGAAAGCGTTAGTAGTTGAGCATAGTGAATTAGTAATTGAGAAAAAAACTATAGATAATGTTGAAGCGGAAGTTGCTAAATTAGAAAATGCAGTTGTAGTTTCTAAAGAAGAATTAATAAAAGTTAAGGAAAAAGCTTCTCAAGAATTAGGAGAAGAAGAGGCAGAAATATTTGAAGCACATTTATTAGTTTTAGAAGACCCAGAGTTAATTGGTTCTGCAATTGATAAAATCAAAACTGAAAATGTAAATGCAGAATATGCTTTAAATGAAATAAAAGAAATGTTTGTTAGTATGTTTGAGTCTATGGACAATGAATATATGAAAGAAAGAGCAGCAGACATAAAGGACGTTACAAATAGAATACTTAGACATATACTAGGAATCAAAGTTGTTGATTTATCTGCTTTAAGTGAAGAAGTAGTATTAATAGCACATGATTTAACTCCATCAGATACAGCAACTATGAACAAAAAAATGGTTTTAGGATTTTTAACTGACATAGGTGGAAGAACTTCTCATACAGCTATAATGTCTAGAACTTTAGAAATCGCTGCAATCGTTGGACTAAGTGATATAACTTCAAATGTTAAAGATGGAGATTTTGTAGTTTTCAATGGAGATACTGGTGAAGTAATCGTTAATCCAGATGAAGAAACTATAAACAAATACACTGAGTTAAAAGCTAAGTATGAAGAGGAAAGAAAAGCATTACAATTATTAAAAGGAAAGCAATCAGTAACTCTTGATGGGAAACACGTGGAATTAGCTGGTAATATAGGAACTCCTAATGATATAGAAGGTCTAATAAAGAATGATGCTGAAGGTGTTGGTCTTTATAGAACAGAATTTTTATATATGGATAGAGATTCTTTCCCAACTGAGGAAATACAATATGAAGCTTATAAAGCTGTATTAGAAGGAATGGAAGGTAAACCTATAGTTATAAGAACATTAGATATAGGTGGAGATAAAGAGTTAAGTTACTTGACTATGGAACCTGAAATGAATCCATTTTTAGGTTACAGAGCAATAAGACTTTGTTTAGATAGAACAGATATATTTAAGACTCAATTAAGAGCTTTATATAGAGCAAGTGTTCATGGAAGATTGAGAATAATGTTCCCTATGATTTCATCTTTAGAAGAATTATTACAAGCTAAAGAAGTTGTAAAAGAAGTTTTAGCAGAACTTGATTCTGAAGGTATAGCTTATGCTAAAGATGTAGAAATCGGTATGATGATAGAAGTGCCATCTGCTGCTGTAATATCTGATATACTTGCTAAACATGTAGATTTCTTCTCAATAGGAACTAATGATTTAATACAATATACTTGTGCAGTTGATAGAATGAATCAAAAGATAAGCTATCTTTACAATCAATTTAATCCAGCTGTTTTAAGACTTATAAAGACAGTTATAGATAATGCACATAAAGAAGGTAAATGGGCAGGTATGTGTGGAGAATCTGCTGGAGACCAAAAAATGATACCAATACTTTTAGGTATGGGATTAGACGAGTTTTCTATGTCTCCAATATCAATACTTCCTGCTAGAAAATTAATAACTTCAGTTAAAGAAGCGGATATGAAAAAATTAGCTGATGAAGTACTTAATATGGGTACTGCGGAAGAAATAAAAAGATATATTGAAACAACTTTTAACATGTAATTTATAAAATATATAATATGTAATTTACAAACTTATATTATATAAAATATCCATGTAGATATGTTATAAATAATATGAATAACTTAATAAGTAAAGAAAAGCCATAGTTTATTTTATATGCTATGGCTTTTTTATTATTATAAATTAAAATTTATAATACCTTAATTATAGTTTGTGTTTTTTGTAGACTTATTTTTTAGGTAATTGCACCTGAATATGTATTAATGTTATGTGGATGTACTCTTGAAATATGGTAATATATATTAAGGGTGAATGGTTTAAAGAGTATATATTTAACCTCCTATGGCGAAATTCCTCTTCCTCGTCATAGGAGGTGGAGGATGTAAGCCTAACCGATAGGTTATTTATTTTACTTGATTTTCAAAAAATGTATTGTATTATAAAATCAGTAGTAAAAACTGAAAGGAAGTAACTACAATGAAATTAGATAGTAATAATCATTAAGTATTTTTGTTACACTATCACTTAGTTATGTGTATAAAATATAGAAGAAAAGTAATAGATAACTCTATATCAGATAGACTAAAAGATATATTTGTAGATATCTCCCAAAATTATGGAGTGGAGTTGCTAGAATGGAATCATGATATTGACCATGTGCACTTGTTATTCAAAGCAAAACCAAATACAGAGATATCTAAACTCCTAAATGCTTATAAATCAGCATCAAGTAGAAGAATAAAGAATGAATTTCCAAGTATTCGTAAGTCTTTATAGAAAGAATACTTTTGGATGTAGCAGACTTATATATAATCTTATGTTATCCGATAGGATTAAAGCATATGAGGAAAACAAGGACTTAGATATTAAAAAAATAAAATATCCTACACCTGCACATTACAAAAAGGAATATGAGTTCCTAAAAGAAGTTGATAGTTTAGCACTAGCAAATGAACAAATGAATTTAGATAAAGCCTATAAAAACTTTTTTAGAGATAAATCAGTAGGTTTTCCTAAATTCAAATCTAAGAAAATAAACTACCATAGTTATACTACTAACAACCAAAAAGGTACTGTAAGGATTGAAAATGGATATATAAAATTACCTAAACTAAAATCGATGGTTAGGATAAAACAACATAGAATGTTTGATGGAGAAATAAAGAGTTGTACTATATCGAGAACACCAGGTAATAGATATTATATTTCTATATTAGCAGAAACTGAAATAGAGAAACTAAAAACTATTGATAAGAAAATAGGTGTAGATGTTGGATTGAAAGAATTTGCAATATGTAGCGATGGATTTAGAGTAGATAATCCTAAACACTTTAGAAAATCAGAGAAAAGATTAACTAAACTACAAAAGGACTTACCAAGAAAACAAAAAGGAAGCAATAATAGATATAAAGCAAGATTGAAGGTAGCAAGGTTGCATCAAAAGATATCAGACCAAAGAGCAGATTTCCTAAATAAGTTATCAACTAAACTAATACACGAAAACCAAGTTATAGTTATTGAGGACTTGAAGGTAAAGAATATGGTGAAAAATCATAAGTTAGCGAAAGCTATAAGCGAAGCAAGTTGGTCGGAGTTCAGAAGAATGTTAGAATATAAAGCTAATTGGTATGGTAGAGAAATAATAGTAGCAGATAAGAATTTCGCATATAGTCAATTATGTTCTAAATGTGGATATAAAAATCCATTAGTGAAGAACTTAGGACTAAGAGAATGGGAATGTCCAGAGTGTGGAGCATTCCACGATAGAGATATCAATGCAAGTATCAATTTACTAAACTTAGCCATATAAATGGTAATCATAAGGGTTAGGAACTAGCCCAATAGCTTGGAGATACTGATAACAATAGTTATCTTGACCAAGAAGCCACCACTTCAAACATTACCGTAGGTAGTTAAGTGGATGGTAGTTCACTGATACTAGATTTGAAATGAATTTACCAGATTATATTAATAGCGATACAATTGTATATATAGAAAAAATGGATTTAGGAGAAGAAGAAGAAAAAGATAAAAGAAGTTATAATGTAATATTTGCCAATGATGGGGTAGAAAAAGCTGGTGGGAAGTTAGGTTTTTCTGATATTAATATTGATGTTATAAATGATGGTGGAGTGTGGAAAGTATCTGGATTTACGAAATAAATTTAAACTTAAAATTATTAATGTTAAAATTTGATATTATATTGAAAAATAATTAAAAGTATTTAATAATAGAATTAAGGGTAAAATAAATTAAGAACTTAAGATATTGAATATGAATGTATAATTCTAATGTGATATCCAGATAAATCCTGAATTTAATTTGAGTTTTAATATATATGGTCTAAGGTTTGATTATTAAAGATTTAATTGTAAGTGTTACAGTTGATGATATTGATGTAGAGATTAAAGTTTAGAGTAGAAAGTGCACCTTAAATTTTAAAATGTAAATTTAAAAATGTAAGCTAGTACAATCTAAAAATTATAATCACTCAATAGATTCAGGGATTTATTTGTTTATTATAAATAAGTGGGAGTAGATTTTTCTACTCCCACTTTGTATATTATTATTTAATCAAAAATTATCACATTAAAATCCTAAGATTAGTTGATATTTCCTGCTTTATTAGCAAATAACTCCTTAATAACATTGTTTCTAGTAGCTAAATCTCCATTAGAATTATTTGTTTTTTTCATAATTACAGAATAACGCTTTTTATTTATAAAAAATATTAAAATCTTATCATCATCAAAGTTATATTCTTTGTATCTATCAATAGATTCATAACCTAAATTTAAGATGTTTTTATCTTTTATGCTATCTACATCCAAAACATATGATGGGTCAGCCTTTAGTAATATATTAATTAAACATTTTTCTTCACCAGCACAAAATAAATCAACCTTATTTGATATAGACTTAGATTGTTCTGAAGTTATTTTTACAGGAATAAGATTACTATTGCTATCTCTTAAAAGAGAACCATATGTGTCTTGTTGATATACTAAATTAACTTTTTTCTTAGGAACACTTACCATCTTATCCAAATGTACATAATGATGATTTTCAACAAAGCCTTCATTTAATATTTCAACAAAGTTGTCAATTTTACCTAAACAAAAAGATTCTATAGATTCTTTACAGAATTTATTTGTAAATGGTATAATGTTTACGTTTTCCTCGTCTATATTCCATGCTATAGCATAATCCAATGAATATACTTCTTCCTCTATATCTGCAAAATTATATTGTACTATGTTTCCTTTCAAAATTACTCGACCTCCATCTTATAATATATTTAATATACTTTATAAAACTTATATTATACTTAAATAATATCATAAATTAAATGAATATGATATAGTAAATGATGAAAAAATTGAAAAAAATAACTATAAATGAGTATTAAATATAAATAGTATATACTAATGGGATGAAAAATGTCCACTATTAACTTTATTACCCCGCATGTTTATAATTAAATTATTAATATAAAATAGAATCTATCGACAATGAATGGACTTTTAAAAGAACTTAATATAAAATTAATTAAATAAATACTTAAAAATGATTTACTTTAATGATAAAATCGTATTAAAGGAGGTTAATTTTATGGATATAAAAAATAAAATTAAATCTATGTTTTTGCCAGATAAAGATGACTATTTAGATGATGAAGAATTTGAGGATGATATAAAAATTAATGAGGATAATTCAGAAGAAGATAATAATGTACATTTAAATGACTTAAGCAGAGTGAAATATGACTATAGAGAATTAAAAGACATAGAAAATCAAACTGAAGAAATGTGTTTACTAGCAGTAAGGCAAGATGGTACAATAATAGAATTTGTAAAAGATAAGACTGATAGGGTGTGCATGGAAGCAGTAAAGCAGACTTATAAAGCTCTCAAATACATAACAAATCAAACCGAAGCTATATGTATAGAAGCTGTAAAACAGAATTATAGAGCCTTATATTACGTAAACGACAAGACAGAAAATATATTAATTGAAGCTATAAGAAGTGCATCAACTCATGATGTTATGGAAGTTTTTAGATTTGTTGAAGAGCAGACAGAAGAGGTATGCTTAGAATTAATAGAAAGGGCATCAAAAAATGATGTGGCAGAAATATTAAAGGATATAAAAGAACAGACTCCAACAATATGCTTAGAAGCAGTAAAAAAAGATGGAAAGTCTTTAGCTTATGTTAAGGAACAAAATAATAGTATATGTTTAGAAGCAGTAAAGGAAAACTACAGTGCATTGCCTTGTGTAGAAGAACAGACAGAAGAAATATGTATAGAAGCAGTAAAGCAAAATGATTTTGCCTTGTATTATGTAAATGAACAGACAGAAAAAATATGTATAGAAGCAGTAAGACGAAGTTATATGGCTCTTCAATATGTAAATAAGCAGACAGAAGAAATCTGTTTAGAGGCAGTAAGAAATGATGGAAGAGCACTACAATATGTAAAAGAGCAGACAGAGAATATTTGTTTAGAGGCAGTAAGACAAAATGGGAAAGTATTACAATATGTAAAGAAACAGACAGAAGAAATATGTATAGAAGCTATAAGGGGCTCATTTAAAGATTTTGAAATAAAAGAAATATTGACCTATATAAAGATACTAACAGAAAAAGTATGTTTAGAGGCAGTAAAGCAAAATGGAAATATTCTTAAATATATAGAAGAGCAAACAGAATCAATGTGTATAGAGGCGGTAAAAGAAAATTACAGTGCTATACAATATGTAAAAGAGCAAACAGAAAAGGTTTGTTTGGAAGCAGTAAATCAAAGTTTTGAGGCACTTAAATATGTAAAAGAACAAACAGAGGATATTTGTTTAAGGGCAGTAAGACAAGATTATAGAATGATAAAATATGTTAAAAATCAAACAGAAAAGATATGTTTAGAAGCAGTAAAACAGAATTATAGAGCTTTGGAATATGTAGAAAATCAAACAGAAAAAGTTTGTTTAGAGGCAGTAAAACAGAATAGAAAAGCACTTCAATAT
Organism: Clostridioides sp. ES-S-0001-03; assembly: GCF_020676075.1. NCBI lineage: Bacteria > Bacillati > Bacillota > Clostridia > Peptostreptococcales > Peptostreptococcaceae > Clostridioides > Clostridioides sp. ES-S-0001-03. The sequence goes on from NZ_JACVWJ010000001.1 coordinate 702,141, forward strand.
GTGAAGCAAAAACAAAGTTAAACATATATATTACGAAAATAAAAGCAAAACTAAGGTATATCATAAAAATAAATATAAAATTAAGGATTTATAATAAAAATAAAAGCACATAACTTTATGCTATAAGTTATGTGCTTTTATGCATATAAAGCTTAATAAAACTCTTTTATTATAACTTTTTTATTATATAAAAAATAACAAAATGATTATATAGGTCTTTTTTTGACCAGTTTTACAATTTCAATAACTAGTTTTGAAAAATATATTGAATTTTCTCAAAAAAGACGCTATTCTATATATGTAAAATTTTTTTCTGGAGGTAATAATGTTTAAGAGATATGCTGATAAAATGACATCTGTTTTAATTTATAACAACATGATAGATAACCATGAATCTAGGGTGTATTCTTATGGATTTGAAATATTAATTGCTTTTATAGTTAATATAACGACCATACTACTCTTAGGTTTTTTATTTGGGAAATTTACATATATATTATTTTTTTTAATATGTTACTGTCCAATAAGACAATTTTCTGGAGGGTATCATGCAAATAACTATTTTAGATGTCTATTAACCTTTATTTTTATAATCTTATCTACAATATTTATTATAGAAAATCTAAATGTATATTTATTTAAAAATATTATTATGATTATTGCTAGTATTAGTTGGATTGGAATTTGCATCATGTGTCCAGTAGAGCATAAAAGTAATCCTATAAGTGAGATAGAAAAGTTAACTTATAAAAAAATTGCTATATCTATGTCTACAGTAGTCTTGTTAATGACAGTTTCAAGTTTTTCATCAAATGTATTTATGGATTACTTTATATATAGTGCTTTTGCAATGTTTTGGATTTGTATAATGCTAGTATTAGGTAAATTAAAATCTAAAAAGAATATAAGTAAAATGTGTACGAGGGAGAATTAAATTATGAAAAAGTTTATTGTGAAAATTATGAAGTGTGCTAGTTCATTAGCACTGAGTACTGCAATTTTGTCAGCAAATAGCACTTGTCCATGGATTATACATCAACCCAAGGTACCAAAAGAAATTAAGAATTTAAAAAAGATAAATTAAAAACAAGCAATTATTTATAAGAAATAATTATAAGAAATAATTATAAGAAATATTATGGTTTAATAAATACAAAATAAGCAAATTATTTATATAGAATTATTATAAAAAGAACTTATTATACTTTTAATAAATATAAAATAAGTAATTAGATACAAAAATTTTATTTTATGAGTACATAATATACTTTATTCTGTAATGTATAAGTGTGCTAATTTAGGGGGATATAGTGTATCCATTGAAATGACTTACGAGTAGTAAGTCATTTTTGTATTGTATGTATTTTAAGCAAACTGTATGATATAATGAAGGGTAAAGTTTAATTAAAACAGTAAAAAACTTTAGTATAGATAGTAGTTTAGGAGGTAGGTTATGAGTATAATACATAAATTTTCTATGAATGGATATAATATCGTTTTAGATGTGAATGGAGGAGCTGTTCATGTATTAGATGATGTTGCATACGATTTATTAGATTTTTATAAAGAAAAAAGTAAAGAAGAAGTACTAGATATATTAAAATCTAAATATCAAGAAGAAAAAATAAATGAAGCATATGAAGAAATATTAAATTTAGAAAAAGAAGGTCTTTTATATACAGAAGATACATATCAATATCATCCAAGCTTTGTACATAGAGAGCCTGTAGTAAAAGCATTATGTTTAAATGTAGCACATGATTGTAATTTGAAATGTAAGTATTGCTTTGCAGCTCAAGGGGATTTTGGTGGAGAAAAAGAACTTATGAGTTTTGAAGTCGGTAAAGCAGCAATAGATTATTTGATTGCCAATTCTGGAAGTAGAAAAAACTTAGAGATAGATTTCTTTGGTGGAGAGCCTCTAATGAACTTTGAAGTTGTAAAGCAATTAGTTGAATATGGAAAAAGTATTGAAAAGGATTATAATAAAAATATAAGATTTACAATAACTACAAATGGTGTGCTGTTAAATGATGAAATTATAGATTATATAAATGAAAATATGCATAATGTAGTTTTAAGTTTAGATGGAAGAAAAGAAGTCAATGATAATATGAGACCAACTTTAAATGACAAAGGTAGTTATGATATTACATTGCCAAGATTTAAAAAACTTGTAGAAGGAAGAGCAAAAGATAAGTATTACTATATAAGAGGTACATTCACAAGAGATAACTTAGATTTTTCTAAAGATGTTATGCATTTTGCAGATTTAGGGTTTAAATTAACATCTGTAGAGCCAGTTGTTGGAGATGAAAGTAATCCATATGCACTTAGAGAGGAAGATTTACCAAAAATATTTGATGAATATGAAAAATTTGCGGTGGAGTATGCAGATAGACAGTTACAAGGAGATGGATTTAAATTTTTCCATTTTATGATAGATTTAAATCAAGGACCATGCGTAATAAAGAGAATAACTGGATGTGGTGCTGGAAATGAGTATCTTTCTGTAACACCAAGTGGAGACATATACCCATGTCATCAATTTGTTGGAAATGAAGAATTTAAAATGGCAAATATATTGGATAAAGAAATTGTACTTCCAGAAAAGTTAAAAAATACATTTAGAGAAGCTCATGTATATACTAAGGAAGAGTGTAAAAAATGTTGGAATAAGTTCTATTGTTCAGGTGGATGTCATGCAAATGCAATAAACTTCAACAATGATATATCAAAACCATATGAGTTGGGCTGTGAAATGCAAAGAAAGCGTACAGAATGTTCTATTATGATACAAGCAAAATTAATGTTAGAAGGAGCAAATAATTAAATTTATATCTTAAAGGAGTTGTTTATATATGATTAGAGAGTATTTAGAAGATAAACCTTTAATTGATGAAAGTGTCTTTGTAGCAAAATCAGCAGATATAATTGGAAATGTTAAAATCGGTAAAGATTCAAGTGTATGGTACAATGCAGTAGTTAGAGGAGATGAAGGACCAATAACTATTGGAGAAAATACTAATATACAAGACTGTTCAATAGTACATGGAGATGAAAATACTGTAATTGGGAATAATGTAACAGTAGGGCATAGGTCAATAGTTCACGGTTGCAAAATTAGTGACAATGTTTTAATTGGAATGGGTTCAATAATACTAGATAATGCTGAAATAGGAGAATACACTTTAATTGGAGCAGGTACATTAATTACATCCAATAAAAAGTTCCCACCAGGAGTTTTAATAATGGGCTCTCCCGGAAAAGTAGTTAGAGAACTTACTGAAGAAGATAAAAAATATATTGATGAGTCATATCAATGGTATTTAGAAGCAGCACAAAATCAAAAATAACAATTAAAGAGTGGTTGTTTCAAAACATGCTTAAATTTGTTTTGAGGCAACCACTAATTTATTTTATTAGGTTAGTTGGTATTTTAATTTTGAGAAAGCAGTTGTTTAGAATAGGTATGAAATGTCAAAAATAAAAATTAACTGAGTTAAAGAAATTTAATAAAATTACTAGTATATGTGATAAAATTAAATATTAAAGAGGATATAAGATATTAGAGTATTAATTAGTAAAATAATGTCGTAGACAGAGATAAATTAAGGTGTAAGTTTTTGGGTATACCTATTCTAGGAGTGAAAAAATTTGAGAATAAGTTATAGGAATTTAAAGAGATATAGAGAAATTGGATATATTTTGATAAAGTATGGTTTTAGTTTTATTGTAGAAAGATTAAATATAGAGGGCATAGCATATAAAATACCACTATTTGACCCACCAGAAGAAATAAAAAATATGACAACTGGTGAGAGAATGAAAAGAGTCTTAGAAGAACTAGGACCTACATATGTAAAAATAGGTCAAATATTGAGTACAAGAAAAGACTTGTTAGACCAAGATATAATTGATGAAATATCAAAGCTTAGAGATGATGTAGAAAAATTTGATTCAAATATAGCCATTGAAATATTTAAAGAAGAAGTAGGCTTAAGCATAGAAGAAGTATTCTCAGAATTTAAAAAAGAACCAATAGCAGCAGCTTCAATTGGTCAAGTTTATGAAGGAATACTTAAAACAGGAGAAGAAGTGATTGTAAAAATTCAAAGGCCAAATATAGAGAAGATAATAAAATCTGACTTGGAGATTCTTAGAACTATTGCACATACATTAAAAGACTTAAAAAAAGATTTTAATTTAGATTTAGAGCAAATGATAGAAGAATTTCAAACTCAATTAATGAGAGAACTTGACTACAATTTTGAATCTATAAATGCAACTAAATTTTCTAGGATATTTAAAAATAGTGATGAAGTATATATACCAAAAGTATATTCAGAATATAACAGTAAGAGAATTTTAGTAATGGAGAAAGTTAATGGCACAAAGTTAAGTGATGTAGAAAAAATAAGAAAATTAGGCTACAATACAAAAACTATTGTCGAAATAGGTGTTAGGTCTTTTTTTATACAGGTATTGTCACATGGTTTTTTTCATGCAGACCCACATCCAGGTAATATATTTATAGTTGGCAGAAACAAGATAGCATATATAGACTTTGGAATGATTGGAATTATTGATAATAGAACTTTGAACCAATTAAATGAAATTGCATTAGCAGGTGTAGAAAAAAATGTTGATAAAATAATTTACTTATTAATAGAAATGGATGCATTAAATGGAGAAGCTGATGTTAAAGGTCTTAGACAGGATTTATTGTATCTCATACATTACTACTATGATATCTCTATAGAAAAGATAAATGTGACAGATATATTAAATGAATTGTTTAGATTTTTTAGACAGTATAAGATAATTATGCCTGCACAGTTTGTAACACTTGCAAAGACTATTATAACATTAGAGGGTACAAGTAGAACCTTGAATACAGATTTTTCTCTTGGCTCTATGGGAAAAGAGTTTATGAAGCATCATTATAAAAGTAAATTCAATCCTAAGAATGTAGTTTTAAATTCAAGACAAAATGTGGAAGAGATATTGCTTGACGTAAAAACTATTCCAAAACAGTTAAAAGCAATCTTAAGAAATGTAGAAAGAAATAATATAAAAATGCAAATTGAAGATGTTAAAATGACAAAATTAGAAATTTGTATAACAGAATTAACTTCTCAAATGTCATTAAGTTTAGTATTAGCATCCATCATAGTAGGTTCTTCACTTATAATTGCATCACCAAATATAGAAAATAATATATGGATAAAATTTACTGCTATAGCAGGGTTCTTTATTTCTTTTATAATAGGGCTATGCTTAGTTATAAGAAGTATTAGGTCAAAATACAAAAAAGATTAGGGGGAATTAAATTTGAAAAAATGGACACTGAAATATAAAGGGAAGATAGAGGAAAGTGAATTTAGCAAAAAACTTAATATTTCCCCGGAAATCTGCCAAATTTTAAAAAATAGAGGTATATATACTGAAAAAGATTCAGAAATATTCATGAATCCATCTTTAGACTATTTAAGAGACCCTTTATTAATGAAAGATATGCAAAAGGCTGTAGATAGAATAAAGTCAGCTATTGATAAAAAAGAAAAAATTTGGATTTATGGAGATTATGATGTTGATGGTGTATCTTCTACTTCTATTTTATGCTTATATTTTAATAGTATAGGATATCATGTGGATTACTATATTCCAAATAGACTAGAAGAAGGCTATGGTATAAATGAAGAGGCTATAAAGCTTATAAGCTCTAGGGGATGTGACTTGATTATAAGTGTTGATTGTGGAATTACATCAGTATCTGAGGTTAACCTAGCAAATAATTTGGGTATAGATGTTATAATAACAGACCATCATGAATGCCAAAATGAAATTCCCTCAGCTTTTGCAGTAATAAATCCAAAGCAAGAAGATTGTAACTATCCATTTGATGCATTATGTGGATGTGGTGTAGCATTTAAAATGATACAAGCACTTACTCCAAAAGAAGATTTTAAGACTAGCATGTATGATTATTTAGAAATAGTAACATTGGCAACTATTTGTGATATTGTTCCACTTGTGGATGAAAATAGAATAATTGTAAAAAATGGTTTAAAATTAATGAAAGAAGGCAAAAATATTGGATTAAGAGAGCTTATAAAAGTTTGTGGTGTAGAAAGTGAAAAAATAGGTTCTTCTCATATAGGCTTTGCAATTGGGCCTAGAATAAATGCATCAGGACGTTTAGGATATTCTTATTTGGGTGTTGAGTTATTTACTACTCAATCTAAAGATGAAGCTGTTGAAATAGCTAATATATTGGAAGAAAAAAATAATGAAAGACAGATGATTGAGGCTCAGATGTATCATGAAGCTGAGGAAATATTAAAGTCCAATAGTAGATATAATGAAGATAAAGTATTAGTTTTAGCTAAAGAAGGTTGGCAACATGGGATAATAGGAATTGTAGCATCTAAGTTGACTGAAAAATACTATAAACCAACGATTCTTTTAGGTGTAGAAGATGGAGAAGCTACTGGTTCAGCAAGGTCAATAAAAGGATTTAATATATTTGAGGCTCTTGTAAAGTGCAAAGACTTAATGACTAGGTTTGGTGGACATGAGCAAGCAGCTGGATTGTCTTTAAATTCAGAAAATGTGGAAGCTTTGGCTAATGAAATAAATAAGTTTGCAGATTATAATTTGACTGAAGATGATATGATAGAAAATGTAAATGTTGAATTTGAACTACAAGAAAATGTAATAAGTTTAAATCTTGTGGAGGAATTACATAAGTTAGAACCATTTGGATTAAATAATCCTAATCCTAGATTTATAGTTAGGAACTATATTCTAAAAGACTTAAAAATCATAGGTAAAAATCAACAACATTTGAAATTAAGCATAGAAAATGAAAAGTGCTATGAATGTATAGGATTTAACATGAGTCATTTAAAATCATTATTCAAGGTAGGAGATAAAGTAGATGTATTGTTTCAACTAGATGAGAACAACTATATGGGAAATAGGAAAGTGCAGTTTCTACTTAAAGATATTAGATTAGCTCGACCTAAAAGTGCAAGTAATGACAAACTTTCGCTAAAATTAATGTCAAAAATAATACCAAAAGATTCACAAAGCTTGTATAATATATCTGAGTCTGGTTTTGAATTATTTGATGGAAATACAGATATAAATATATTTGATTATTTTGAAAAAGAGACATTGATAATATCTAATTCTATAAATGGATTCTATAGAGCAATATCAGATGTATCACTTATAGATTTAGATTTTAACATAAATTACAATATTATTGAAGATATTAACAAAAATACTGATAAATTAGAGCTTATATTTTCTCCTAATATTGATAAAATAGACTTAAAAAGATATAATAATATTATTCTTTATGATTATTTATACAATAAAGGCGAATATTCGTATATATATGAGAATAAAAGAGAAGAAAGTGAAATTATAAAATATTATAATAAAACAGACCTATTATATTTAAAGAATGTAGTTAGTAATATAGTTCCATCAAGAGATGAATTTATAACAATTTATAAACAAGCACTTATAAAAAAAGAAATTGATTTGGATATGGTAAATATAAAGGGAACTTTTAATGTAATTCCATTAAAGTTTTTTACGATATTGAATGTGTTTAGAGAATTAAATTTACTTGACTTTAATTTAAATTATGAAAAAAATTCTGTACTCATAAGAATATTGCCAAAACCACAGAAAAAATTAGACTTAAATGAGAGTTTAATACTCAATAATTTAAAAAAATTAGAAAAACAATACAATAGCAGTTATTAGGAGGCGTTTCCCATGGATTTAAAAAACTTTATAAGGAATATTGATGATTTCCCAAAGCCAGGTATAGATTTTAAAGATGTTACAACTCTATTTAAAGACGGCGAGGCATTTAAATATGCAGTAGATTCTATGGCTGAAGAATTGAAAAGCAAGGGTGTGGATTTAGTAGTAGGTCCAGAAGCAAGAGGATTTTTGATGGGTACACCTGTAGCATATGCACTAGGAGTAGGATTTGTTCCAATTAGAAAACCTGGAAAGTTACCAGGAGAAGTTGAGAGTTATGAGTATGGATTAGAGTATGGTACGGATACTTTAGAAATACATAAAGATGCAATTAAAAAAGGTCAAAAAGTGGCAATAGTAGACGATTTATTGGCTACTGGTGGAACTATGGAAGCTGCTGCTAAGCTTGTAGAAAAATTAGGTGGAGAAGTAGTTTCTATGCAATTTTTAATTGAGCTAGAATTCTTAAATGGGAGAGAAAAGTTATCTAACTATGATGTTAATTCTCTTATAAAATACTAGTACTTTTACAATAGTTGGTATAGCACCAACTATTTTCATATATATTAAAATTTTATACAAAATAGGTGGTTATATGCATGATAAAGAATTACAAGAAATAATTGAAAAGATAAAAGTTTATGCACCTAATGCAAATTTTGAAAAGGTTGAAAAAGCCTACAATCTTGCAAAAAAAGCGCATGATGGACAATATAGAAAATCTGGGGAACCATACTTTATTCATCCATTGGCAGTGGCAAATATTTTAATAGAGATGGAATTAGATATTGAAACTATAACAGCAGGTTTGCTTCATGATGTTGTAGAAGATACAGAATATACCTATGAAGACATAACAAAAGAATTTGGAAAAGAAGTAGCGGATTTAGTTGATGGAGTAACAAAACTTGGTCAGATAAAATATCGTTCAAAAGAAGAAACTCAATCTGAAAATTTAAGAAAAATGTTTCTAGCAATGGCAAAAGATATAAGGGTTATACTTATAAAGCTTGCTGATAGATTGCATAATATGAGAACGTTAAAATACATGCCTCCAGAAAAAGCAAAGTATAAAGCAAAAGAAACTTTAGAGATTTATGGAGGTATAGCCCACAGATTAGGTATATCTAAGATAAAGTGGGAACTAGAAGACAGAGCATTAAGGTTTATGGACCCAGAAGGGTACTATGAATTAGTTGATAGAGTGTCAATGAAGAGAAGTCAAAGAGAAGACTATATACAAGGGATTGTTGAGCTTCTTAAAGATAAGTTTAAAGATTTAAGTATACCATGTGATGTATATGGTAGACCAAAGCATTTTTACAGTATTTATAGAAAGATGCAGAAAAAACACAAGACTTTTGAAGAAATTTTTGATTTAACGGCTGTAAGAATACTGGTAGATAATGTAAAAGACTGTTATGCTGTACTTGGTATAGTTCATACATTATGGAGACCTATCCCAGGCAGATTTAAAGACTATATAGCAATGCCAAAGCCAAATATGTACCAATCATTGCACACTACTGTTGTAGGGCCTGATGGAGAGCCTTTAGAGATACAAATAAGGACTCATGAAATGCATAATATAGCAGAAAATGGTATTGCAGCACACTGGAAATACAAAGAAGGTATTTCTGGCAAAGAAGTAAAAGTTGAAGAGAAACTTCAGTGGTTAAGACAAATGATGGAGTGGGAAAAAGATTTAAAAGACCCACAAGAATTTATGGATGCACTTAAAGAAGATGTATTTAATAGTCAAGTTTATGTATTTACTCCACGAGGAGATGTAATTGAATTACCAGCAGAATCAACTCCAATAGATTTTGCCTATAGAGTCCATACAAATGTAGGAAATAAATGTGTTGGAGCAAAAATTGATGGAAGAATAGTACCTATTGATTATAAGCTTCAAAATGGTAATATTGTTGAAGTACTTACATCATCTAATTCTAATGGTCCAAGTAGAGACTGGCTTAACATAGTAAAAACACCAAATGCAAAAAGTAGAATTAGACAATTTTTCAAGAAAGAAAGAAGAGAAGAAAATGTTGACCGTGGGAATACCATATTAGAAAGAGAGTTTAAGAAACATGATATACCACAGAAAGACCCTCTTGTTGAAAAATACATGGCATTAGTTGCCAAGAAGTTTAATCAGCCAAGTGTTGAAGACTTAGTTGCCACTGTAGGTTATGGTGGTATAATGTCATCTCAAGTTGTATCTAAAGTAAAAGATTTGTATTTAAAAGAAATTAAAAAAGTAAAAAAAGAACAACAGATGCAAGAAGAAGATTTAAATAAACACAATATGAGCGAAACAGAATACAGCAAAAAGAGAAAGAAAAATTCATCACAAGGTATTGTAGTAAAAGGACTTGATAATATCTTAGTAAGGTTTGCTAAATGTTGTAATCCACTTCCAGGAGATGAGATTGTAGGATATATCACTAAAGGTAGAGGTGTAGCTATACACAGAGCAGATTGTCCAAATGCAAATAACAATGGAGATTTCTTCCAAAATAGATTAGTGGAAGTGTCATGGAGTTCAGCAGGTAAAGGCAAGTTTGAAGCAGAGATTCAAATAAAGGCTGTTGACAGAAGAGGAATTGTTAATGAAATAACTCATATTGTTGCAATGGATAAACTTAGCTTAAATGGAATAAATGCAAGAAAAGGAAAAGATAGTATTGTAAGTATAAATCTACTTGTAGAAGTTAATGACACTGAGGAATTGAAAATTCTAATGAAAAAATTAAAAGCAATTCCTGGTGTAGAAAGTATTTATAGAATGACAAATTAGAGTTAAAATAATAGGGAGGAAAATATGAGAGCAGTAGTACAAAGAGTATCTTCATCTAAAGTTACAGTAGATGAAAACATTATAGGTCAAGTAAATAAGGGGTTGCTAGTACTGTTGGGAGTGACTCATGATGATAAATCAAGTGATGTAGACTACATGATTGATAAAATATTAAACCTAAGAATTTTTGAAGATGAAAATGATAAGATGAATTTATCTCTAATGGACATAGGTGGAGAACTTTTAGTAGTATCTCAATTTACTTTATATGGAGACTGTAGAAAAGGAAGAAGACCTGGATTTAGTAACGCAGCTAGACCAGAACTTGCAAATGATTTGTATGAAGAATTTGTAAAAAAAGCCAAAGATAAAGGTGTAACAGTAGGTACAGGTCAATTTGCAGCTCATATGATGGTAGAATTAACTAATGATGGACCAGTAACAATACTATTAGACTCAAGTAAATCTTTTTAAGGGGGAAAACTTTAATGGTTATAAAAAAATTTGTAGACAGTTATTTTGGAGTAAACACTTATGTGTTAGGTGATGAAAAAACTAAAAAATGTGCAGTTATAGACCCAGGAGGAAGTTTAGTAGATACATTAAGCTTTGTCAAAGAAAATGGATTGAATGTTGAATATATAATTCTTACTCATGGACATGGTGACCATATAGGGTATGTTAAAGATATTAAAGATAAGACTGGTGCTAAGGTAGTTGCACATACTGATGAAAAAGAATTATTAAATGATAAAAATAAAAACTTAAGTTACACAATGAGATGTGGCGCACAAGAATTTGATGCAGATATATATGTAAATGATAAAGATAAAATGGAACTTGGTGAATTAAAAATGACTTTCTTGCATACACCAGGTCATACACAAGGATGTATGTGTATAAGAGTTGAAGATGACATGTTCACAGGAGATACTTTGTTTGCTGGAAGTATTGGTAGAACTGATTTATATAGTGGAGATTTCCACCAAATGGAGAAATCACTTAAAAAATTATGTAAATATGAAGATGCTGTTAGAGTATATCCTGGTCATGGGCCAACTAGTACTTTAGGTGTTGAAAAGAAGACAAATCCTTACATGTAATTTTATATTAATATTTAAAAATAGTATCAAATATTTAATAAATGTATCAGTGATGGGGTTCTTCTAGTGTTTAAATAGAAGGAGTTAAGTTGATGTTGGATGTTTTTTTAAAAGGACATGATTATAAGTATGAAGTAGCAGAACTTATAAAATTGTTTACTAGTGAATTTAAATTTAATGACTTTGCTGATTGTAGCAATAGTATAGAGTCAAGATATTTAATAAATAGATTGATTTGTGAAAATGATACTTTACTTTCAATTACTGAATATTATGAAGGTGGTAACTTAAAGTATGAATCAATACAAAATATCAAAGATATAAATACGGAGTTTTTAAATGGATTTTGTAATAATAATACGATTGAAGAGTTTTTAGATAGACTAGACAGTGAAAGTAAGAGAAAGATTAGAAAATTATGCAAAGAAAGTATTAAAAAAAGTATGTTTATAGTACTTAAACAAATATTTAATTCTTATGTTCCATGGGGCATTTTGACTGGTATCAGACCAGTCAAAATTGTCCACAATCTGATGGATGAAAAACTAGATGATGATAGTATAAGAACTATTCTAAAAGAGAACTATTTTATAATGGATGAGAAAATAGATTTAGCTCTTGAAATAGCTAAAAGAGAACGCTTATTTATGTATCCGATAGACAAAAATAAAATTTCTCTTTATGTAAGTATTCCATTCTGCCCAACTAGATGTGTATACTGTTCATTTCCTTCAAACTCGTTAAAGCAATTTGGCCATTTAAAAAGAGAATATGTCTATAAATTGATTGAAGAAATTAAAGGGTTTGCCAAAGTTATTGAGGATACTAATAAAGAAATTGAAACTCTATATATCGGTGGTGGAACTCCTACTACATTGGATGAGGAAGAATTGGATTTACTTATAAATGCTCTCTTTAAAGAATTGGACTTAAGCAAAATTAAAGAATTTACGGTAGAAGCAGGTAGACCAGATACTATTACCAAAGAAAAATTAAGTGTATTAAAAAAACACAATGTAAGTAGAATTAGTATAAATCCTCAAACTATGAATGATGATACTTTAGTTAAAATTGGAAGAGAACATAAAGTTTCTGATTTAGTAGAATGTTTTAATATGGCTCGAAATATGGGATTTGACAATATAAATATGGATATAATTTTAGGTCTTATAGATGAAGACTTAGACATGGTAAGAAATACATTAGAGGAAATAAAAAAGCTTTCTCCTGAAAGTCTTACAGTTCATACATTAGCTATAAAAAGAGCTTCTAACCTAAATATAAATATGGATAAGTACAAAGAACATTTAACTCAGTATGAAGAAATGATAAAAATGATAGATTTATCAATGAAATATGCCAAGGATATGGGACTTAATCCATATTATATGTACAGACAAAAACATATGCTAGGTAACTTAGAAAATATAGGTTATGCTAAAGAAGGATATGAGTGTATTTACAATATACAAATTATGGAGGAAAAACAAAGCAACTATGCCTTGGGTGCAGGTGCTATATCAAAATTTGTCTATGTAGATGAAGATAGAATTGAAAGAGTAGAAAATGTAAAGAATGTTGAACAATACATTGATAGAGTAGATGAAATGATAAAAAGGAAGAAAGAAGAGGTATATAAAAATGTTGACTAAAGCTCCTAGAGGAACTAAAGACATAACTCCAAAAGAGGCTTATAAATGGCGTTATGTAGAAAATAAATTTAGAGAAATATGTGCTTTATATGGGTATGAGGAAATGGTAACTCCTATATTTGAACATACAGAACTTTTTAAGAGAAGTGTTGGAGATACTACAGATATAGTTCAAAAAGAAATGTATTCTTTTAAAGATAAAGGGGATAGAGAAATTACTCTAAAGCCAGAAGGTACAGCTGGTGTAGTAAGAGCATTTATAGAGAATAAATTATATGCAGATACTCAACCAACAAAATTATTTTATGTTACACCTTGTTTTAGATACGAAAGACCACAAGCTGGTAGACAGAGACAATTTCATCAATTTGGTATAGAAGCACTTGGAAGTGATACTCCTTCAATGGATGCTGAAATAATAGCACTAGCTGTTCAATTTTTTAATGAAGTTGGATTAAATGATTTGGTAGTGAGTATAAATTCAGTGGGTTGTCCAGTTTGTAGAAAAGAGTACAATGCTTTATTAAAAGAATATCTTGATTCAAAAGCAGATATATTATGTGAAACTTGTAATGAGAGAAGAGAAAAAAATCCAATGAGGGTTATAGACTGTAAAAACCCTACATGTAAAGAAAATATCAAAGATATACCATTTATTGCAGACCATTTGTGTGATGATTGTAAAGTTCACTTTGATAAACTTCAAGAATACTTAAAGGAAATGAATATAAACTTTGTAATTGATAAAACAATAGTTAGAGGGTTAGATTACTATAGAAAAACTGCTTTTGAAATTATATCTAATGATATAGGTGCTCAAAGTACTGTATGTGGTGGAGGCAGATATGATGGTCTTGTTGAACAACTAGGTGGTCCAAAAGGTATAAGTGGAATTGGATTTGGACTAGGGATTGAAAGACTTTTACTTACACTTGAAGGTAATGGAATTGAAATAGAAAACCCTCAATCTACAGACATATTTATAGTAACTATAGGTGAAGAAGCAAATACAAGAAGCTTTAAATTGTTGAAAGATTTAAGACAAAATCATATAAGTGCGGATAAAGACCATATAGAAAGAAGTGTAAAAGCACAATTTAAGTATTCAGATAAAATAAATTCAAAATTTACAATAGTAATTGGTGATGACGAGCTAAAAAATGACACTGCAACATTAAAAAATATGAAAACATCAGAGCAAACTACTGTAAAATTAAGTACATTAGTTGAAGAATTAAAGCAAAAGCTGTAAAATAAGAAAGTATGATGTTTTGTGTATTAGATAAATATATAGCATTAAAATTAAATAAAATGGAGGTAGTATCTTGGAAACTTTAAAGGGTTTAAAGAGAACTCACTACTGTGGAGAGTTGAGAGAAAAAAACATAAATGAAGAAGTTGTACTTATGGGATGGGTACAGAAAAAAAGAAACTTAGGAGGACTTGTATTTGTTGATTTAAGAGATACAAGTGGATTATGCCAAATAGTTTTTGATACAGATGTAGATAAAGAAGCTTTTGAAAAAGCTGAAAAATTAGGTGCTGAGTTTGTAATAGCAGTAAAAGGAAAAGTATGCGAAAGACAGTCTAAAAACCCTAACATGCCAACTGGGGACATAGAGATATTTGCAACTGAACTTAGACTTTTAAATAAATCAGAAACTCCACCTATTTATATAAAAGATGATGATGATGTTTCAGAAGCACTAAGACTAAAATATAGATACTTAGACTTGAGAAAATCATCTATGCAAAGAAATTTAAAGTTAAGACATAAAGTAATGAATATTACAAGAAATTACTTATCAAATAATAGATTTTGTGAAATAGAAACACCATTTTTAATTGCTCCAACACCAGAAGGAGCAAGGGATTATCTTGTACCAAGTAGAGTTAATCCAGGTAAATTTTATGCATTACCACAATCACCACAATTATACAAACAATTATTAATGGTAAGTGGTATGGATAGATATTTCCAAATTGTTAAGTGTTTTAGAGATGAAGACCTAAGAGCTGATAGACAACCAGAATTTACACAAATAGACTGTGAAATGTCTTTTGTTGAACAAGAAGATGTTATGAGTATGATTGAAGGATTACTTGAAGTTATATTTAAAGAAGTTTTAAATGTAGAATTGACACTTCCACTTCCTAAAATGACTTATGCAGAAGCTATGGCTAGATATGGTTCAGACAAACCAGACACTAGATTTGGTTATGAACTAACAGATATATCTGATGTCGTTTGTAATTGTGGATTTAAGGTGTTTGCTGATGCTACACAACCAGGAAAAAGCGTTAGAGGTATAAATGTAAAAGGAAAAGCTGACGATTTTACTAGAAAACAAATATCATCATTAGAAGAACATGCTAAAACATATAGAGCAAAAGGGCTTGCTTGGATGAAAGTAGGTCAAGATGGAGTAACTTCTCCAATAGCAAAATTCTTTAGCGAAGATGAAATGAATGCTATACTTACAAGAATGAATGCAGAAGCAGGAGATTTACTTTTATTTGTAGCTGATAAAAACTCAGTAGTATTTGATGCTTTAGGACAAGTTAGACTTGAAGTGGCAAATAGACTTAATATATTAGATAAGAATGTATATAATTTATTATGGGTAACTGAATTCCCTGTTTTTGAAGAAGATGAAGAAACAGGTAAGTTTGCAGCAATGCATCACCCATTTACATCACCTATGGATGAAGATTTAGATAAACTAGAAGATGGAGATAAAGCATCTTTAAGAGCTAAAGCTTATGACATTGTATTAAATGGATATGAAATAGGTGGAGGAAGTGTTAGAATATCAAATTCAGATGTTCAATCAAGAATGTTTAAGGCACTTGGGTTTACAGAAGAAAGAGCTAATGAGAAGTTTGGTTACTTATTAGAAGCATTCAAATATGGAACTCCTCCTCATGCTGGTCTAGCTTTTGGGCTTGATAGACTTGTTATGTTGCTTGCAGGAGCTGAAAATATAAGAGAAGTTATTGCATTCCCTAAAAATCAAAATGCTGTTTGTCCTATGACAAATGCTCCTACAGTAGCAGATGATGAGCAATTGGATGAATTAAGTATAAAAGTTGATATAAAAGATAAAGAATAATATATGAATAAGAAATAATATATAAAAGACTGTCGCACTAAAAATAGGGTGACGTCTTTTTTTTGTACTATTTAATAGTAATAATTGTCAATTAAAAGTAACATTAATTATTATTTACACAATTCTAAAAAAGAATTCTGTTAGATTAATAATCCAAACTATTCCTACCTGATACTACAAACAATAAAATACTATATTAGACAAAAAAATTAAAAAATTACCAAATTAAAAATTATTTAAAAATAAATTGACAACGATTTCGAGTTGTTATAATATGTAATAAAGAACTTGTTATATAATGTTATAAAAATACTACATGAGGGGGTGAGTAAAATGGATGAAAAAAAGCAAAAAAAAGAAATGGACTTAGAGGTAAATTCATTTATTCCTTTGTACCAACAACTATATGACAACATAAAAAAACAAATAGCAGCTGGTATATATAAGCCAGGAGATAAACTTCCATCTGAAGTAGACCTATGTAAGGAGTTTAATATAAGTCGTATAACTGTGAGAAATGCGCTTAATGAACTTGTAAAAGAAGATATATTATGTAAAAAGCGTGGAAAAGGAACTTATGTAACTATTCCAGAGAGAATAGAAGCAACATGTGCAGGAAATAGTTTTACTAATTCTTGTCATCGTATTAATGCAAAACCAAGTACTAAGATAATCTCTATTTTGATAAAAAAAGCTGATAAGCAGGTGGCTGAAGCTTTAAATATTGAACTAGAAGAGAAGATAATATGTATTAAAAGACTTCGATTAATAGATGAAGTACCTGTTATTTTTGAAGTTGATTACTTTAGAATAGATTACATGTTTTTATTAAAAGAAGAGCTGGAAGATAAGTCTTTAATGGAAGTTATATCTAATAATATAAGTACACTACCTAATCGTGTGGAAAATATATTTGAAGTAAAACACTCAAACAAAGAATATTCTGACCACCTTAAATGTGCAAGCAATATGGCATTATTAAAAGTAAGACAATTAGTATATACAGAGAATAATGATGTTTTATATTACAATGAACAATTTATAAGAAGTGATAAGTATAAATATGCAGTATCAGCAGAAATATAATTTACACTTAGGAGAGGAATAAATATGAGAAAAATAATATTAGCGTCTCATGGAGACTTTTCAAAAGGGCTTTTAGATTCAGTAAAAATGATAGTAGGAGATTTAGCAAATTGCGTTAATTCATACAGTTTATATCCTGGACAAAGCGCTTCAGATTTTGCTTTAGAGTTAGAAAAAACAATAGTAGAAGATAAAGAATGTGAATATATAATTTTATCTGATTTATACGGAGCAAGTGTATGTACTGCTATGTTAAGGTTAACTAAGTTACATAATGTTAAGTTATTTTCAGGAATGAATTTAAATATGGTATTAGAGCTTCTTACAAGATTTTCTGATAAATTAACAACTGAAGATGCAGAACAGTTAGCAAAAGAATCTAGAATGGGAATACAAAATGTAACATTACAAATAAATGAAGAAGAAGAGGTATTTTAGTTTATGGACAATAAGGGAATATTATCAGTTTTTAAAAACAAAAAGCCAATTATAGCAATGATACACCTAAAGGGAGATACTTCAGATGATATTTTTGAAAGAGCTAAAAAAGAAATTAGTATCTTAGAAGCAAATGGTGTAGATGGAATAATGTTAGAAAATTACTATGGCAATTACTATGATTTAGAAAGAATACTTGAATATGTATCTAAATCTAATTTGTCAATACCATATGGAGTAAATTGCTTAAATGTTGATACTATGGGATTTGAACTAGCAACAAGATATAATGCAAGCTATGTACAAGTTGACTCTGTAGTAGGTCATGTCAAACCTAGAGATGAGGCTACTTTAGAAGAATTTTTCAAATTACACCGCTCAAAATGTCAAGCTTATTTAATTGGAGGGGTACGTTTTAAGTATCAACCAGTTTTATCAGAAAATACTGTTGAAGAAGATTTAAAGATAGGAATGACAAGATGTGATGCTATAGCAGTTACAGAAAATGCTACAGGGCAAGAAACATCAATGGAAAAAATAGAGTTATTCCGCAAAAATGTAGGAGATTTCCCTTTAGTTATTGCAGCTGGAGTTACATTAGAAAATGCAAAAAAGCAGCTTGAGATAGGGGATATGGCAATAATAGGAAGTTACTTCAAAGATAATTACCAAGACTTTGGAGATGTTAGTGCAGAACATGTAAAAACATTTATGGATGAAATAAAAAAAATTAGGGAGGAATTATAATGATTAAATTAGTAAGGGTAGACCACAGACTTATACATGGACAAGTAGCATTTACATGGACAAAGTTTTTAAATACAGATTGTATATTAATAGCAAGTGATGAACTATTAAAGGATGATTTAAGAATGGCAGGGCTTAAAATGGCTAAGCCATCTAATGTCAAACTTGTAATGA
Organism: Clostridioides sp. ES-S-0001-03; assembly: GCF_020676075.1. NCBI lineage: Bacteria > Bacillati > Bacillota > Clostridia > Peptostreptococcales > Peptostreptococcaceae > Clostridioides > Clostridioides sp. ES-S-0001-03. The sequence continues at coordinate 721,045 of NZ_JACVWJ010000001.1, forward strand.
AAAGTATCGCAGATTCTATAAAAGCACTTAATTCAGGTGTAACTGATAAATACAATCTTTTGATACTTTGTGAATCTGTAGAAGATGTTTATAGACTATCTAAAGAAGTTAAATCTATTAAATCAATAAACCTTGGTGGAACAAAATCAGATGATAATCGTGAAAATATATCTAAAGCAGTTCATGTATCAAAGGATGATATAAACATGATTAAAGAATTAGATTCAGAAGGTGTAAATGTATTCGTACAATTAGTTCCTGATGATGATGCTACAAATGTAATGAAACTAATATAATTTTAGGGGGATAAAAATGGAATTTACACAAGTTATTCTAATAACTCTAATTGCATTCTTTGCATATATGCATTGTTTTGTAGGTTCTACAATGCATAATAGACCTATAGTTGTTGCACCACTTGTTGGTTTAGCACTAGGAGATTTACGTACAGGTATAATAATAGGGTCAACATTAGAACTAGTATTTATGGGTGCATTCCCAGTTGGAGCAAGTAATCCTCCTGACTTTGTATCTGGTTCTATTATTGCTACAGCATTTGTAATATTAACTGGTCAAGATGTATCAGCAGCAGTTGTACTTGCAGTTCCTATAGCAACTTTAGTATTACTTATAGACAACTTCTTAATGACAGTAGTACTTACATGGGGAGCTCATCTTGCTGACCGTTATGCAGAAGATGGTAACATTGAAGGCGTAGAACGTATACAATTATTATTTGGTATAGGTAATAAATTAATACTAGCAATAATAGTAGGTACAGGATTCTCATTAGGTGTTCCAGTAATAGAAAAAATACTTTCATTTATACCATCATATGTAATTCATGGTATGGATGTTGCAGCAGGCGTGATACCAGCAATAGGTTTTGCCATGTTAGCTAGAATGATGCTTAATAAGAAAACGATAGCATTCCTATTATTAGGTTTTATAATGGTTGCTTATTTAAAAATAACAGTAACAGGAGTTGCATTATTTGGATTAGCAGTAGCTTTAATATATGTTAACTTTTTAGGAGAAAAGGAGGTAGTAGTAGATGACAACGAATTCTAAGAAATTAGAAACAATTTCGCCAGATAGCAAAATAACAAGAAAAGACTTTTGGAAATGTTTTAGAAGGTCTTTAACATTAGATTCATCTTGGAACTATGAACGTATGCAAAATATAGCATATGCATATACGATGGCACCAATAATCCGTAGATTATATAAAAATGATAAAGAAAAAAAATCTCAAGCTTTAAAAAGACATCTTGAATTTATGTCAGTTACACCTCATATAAGTACTCTTTTAGTTGGTATATCTGGAGCTATGGAAGAAGAAAATGCAAAGAATGAAGAGTTTGATGCAAAGAGTATAAATGCTGTTAAATCAAGTTTAATGGGTCCAGTTTCTGGAATAGGAGATTCATTTTTCTGGGGAACATTAAAGCTTATAGCAGCTGGAGTTGGTATAGCTTTAGCTTCTCAGGGGAATATAATGGGTCCAATTTTATTCCTTCTAATAATAAATATTCCTCACTTTATTATTCGTTATATATGTTTAGATAAAGGATTTAAGTATGGAACTCAATTTTTTAAAGATGTAAGTGGTTCAAATATAGTCTCAAAAGTTATGGAAGCAGCATCAATGCTAGGACTTATGGTAATTGGAGGGATGACCGCCTCTAATGTAATACTAAAACTTAGTGTTAATGTAGGGAGTGGAGAATGGGCAGAGCCTATTCAAACTTACTTAGACCAAATAATGCCATGTATGCTTCCAGCTATGATATTTGGAATTATGTATTGGTTATTAGGAAAAAAAGTCAAGACAACTACAATATTAATTTCAGTTATGATTATTTGTATAATATTAGCTGCAATTGGGGTAGTATAAGTAAAATTATGAATATGATTTTTGATAATCTTTTCTACAATTGAAATATATAAAGGGGAGGCGTACTAAAAAATAGGCGATTCCCCTTTTGAATAAAAAGTAAATACTAAGTTCAAATAAATCACCAATTTTATGCCTATAGTGGCAAGCACCTTTTTCTTTTTTATCCATTAAAGTTATCTTTATCTTTGGTCTTCTAGCCATAATCTTACACATCCTCCTTTGTATTCATATTCAATATAATAAAAATACTGTATTTTAAAATTTTATCATGAATTCGTTTTTAAGTAAATTTTGTTTTAAAAACTATTTTTATAATAATAATCAGAAAATTTAGACTAAATTTGATTAGTAAAGTTGTAATAAATTCACTAAAAATAAGTTAGAATAGGTGAAAATTGAAGTATTTATAAGCCTCATAAAAAATATTTGGGAATAAATTATACACTATAAAATTTTAATAAAATAAGTATAATTCTAATAAAACTGAAATAAATTTAAAATATGTGTGAATAGTCTAAATTTAAATAATAATTTTAGACTATTTATCTATCTATAACTTAAATTATATCAAATTGATAATAAACTATATATTATACTTTTTTGTAGAGTAGAATTATAATTATAGAAAGAAAAAAAACTATCAAGGGTGAAAAAAATGTAGAAAAAAGTAGAAAAGATTCTTTTACAAAGAAAGGGAGGGATAATCTTGCAAGAGAGAGAAGAATTAGTTTTAAATCCAGTTCCAAAAGAGGAAAGAGTTGGATGGTTAGCTCCATTATTTAATATGCTTGGCTCTAATATAGCCATATCAGAATTAATGGTTGGAGGAACCTTAATTTTAGGAATGACTCTTTCCAATATGATTATTACATCAATTATAGGGAACTTAATATTAGTCGCAATTATTATGATACAAGGTTATATTGGTTGTAAAGAAGGGTTAAATACATATGTATTAGCTAAGGGGGCATTTGGAGAGATAGGTGGAAAATATCTAATATCTCTATTGCTTGGAATAACTAGCTTTGGTTGGTTTGGTGTACAAGCAGGAGTTGCGGGATTATCAGTACAAAAAATATTTCCAAGTGTAAACTTAACTCTAGTCACAGTTATACTTGGATTATTAATGGTAGTTTTCGCTTTGTATGGTTTTAAGGCAATGGCTAAGTTTAATTACTTAGTTATACCACCACTTATAATATTAATGGCTTGGGGAGTTTTTAAAGCTTTTTCTACTTATGGAGTTGAAGCTATCTACAATTACACTCCTCAAACAACAATGAGCATGGTTGAAGGATTAAATATGGTTGTTGGTCTTATCATAGTCGGTGCGATTATATCACCTGACCAATTAAGATATACAAGGGGAGTAAAAGATATTTGGATAATTGGTTTTTTAGGATTAGGTATTATTTCATTGTTCCAGCAAGTTGCAGCAGGTGTAATGTCTATGGGTGCTCCTACTTGGGATATAACAGAAGTATTGGCTAATTTAGGATTTGGATGGATAGCATTTGTTATTTTAATACTTGCATCTTGGTCAACCAATGTATCAAATGCCTATTCTGGTGGATTGGCACTAAAAACTATTTTTCCAAATGTAAAGAGAAATGTATTAACTTTAGTTGCAGGTCTAATAGGTACAACAATAGCAGCTACTGGTATAATATTCAAATTCCAATCGTTCTTATCTTTCTTAGGAATAGCAGTTCCAGCTATAGCAGGAATTATGTGGTGTGAATATTATTTTATACAAGGAAGAACTTATAAACACAGAGAAGGAATAAATTGGATTGCAGTAATAAGTTGGTTAATTGGTTTTGCAGCATCATATTATACTTCAAAAATAAGTTTCTTAATACCACCAATAAATGGAATTGTAGTAAGTATGATTCTTTATTATATACTAATGAAATGTTTTGGAAGTAAGGATAAATAAAGGGGGAAATTGTATGAGTCATAAAGTGAAAATAGGTATAATTCAACAGCATAGTGTACTTGGAGATGTTAAAAAAAATATAGAAAAAGCAGTAGAGATGATAGATGATTTGGGAAATCAAGGTGCAGATATTATTTGTTTGCCAGAATTATTTGCTACAGGATATAACTTAGAATATTTAGGTGGAATTAAAACATTAGACCTAATAAGAGAACATAACAAATACATAGAAAAATCAATGTCAGAAGCAGCTAAAAGAAATAATGTATACCTAATATCTCCATATGGAACTTTAGAAAAGGACTCTACACATGTTTTCAACTCAGCTGTTATATTCGATAGACAAGGTAATATGATGGGAGAATACTGTAAAAATCACCTATGGTCATTAGAAGCAGTATACTTTAAATCAGGGGAAAAAGTAGATGTATATGATGCTGATTTTGGTAAATTTGGTGTAATGATATGCTATGATGCAGGATTCCCAGAAGTGGCTAGAGAATTGACATTAAAAGGCTCTGAAATAATATTTATACCTTCTGCATGGAGAATACAAGATGAAGATATGTGGGATTTAAACGTATCTCAAAGAGCTTTAGAAAATACTGTGTATACAGTAGGAGTAAATTTAGTAAGTAATGACCCTAATTTGATACTGTTTGGAAAGAGTAAAATATGCAATCCTAGAGGAACTATAATAAGTCAATTAGATACATATAGAGAAAAATATATATTAGCAGAGATTGACCTAGATGAAATAGAAAAATATAGGAACGATATTCCATACTTAAAAGACAGAAAAAATAGTTACAATATATAATTTTACATTATATGTTAAGGTACAATTTTGATAAAAAATAAAATAGGAGGATATGTCAAACGCTAAAGATAAAGTTATTAACTCTGTTTGATATATCCTCTTTAATAATACCAGCTTTGGTTTAAAGATTTTTGAAATAGTTTATAAGAAAGTCTTTAAATAATAAGACTGCTTTAGATGCATAATTCTCACTAAACCATGAAAGATTTAAATATCTTTTAAATTCAATATCTTTTATATGTAATAGTTTAATTTCAGGGTCTCGAGATAAGCCCCATGATTTTCCACATATAAATCCAACTCCTTGAAGTGATTTTATAAGAGCATAGATTGTATATGGAGAATCGGATTCAAAGGCTATTTTTGGCTTGAAATTAGCTGATTCACATAATATATCTATTATTTCTCTGTAATTCTCACCTTTAGTTATAACTATAAAATTTTCATCTGAAACTTCATTTAGATAAACCTCATCTTTTAAGGATAGAGAGTGGTTTATTGAAACTCCTAATAATATTTCCTCGCAGGTTAATGTTATATTATTTTCTGAGTTTAATTTTGTAAATGAAGAAGATATATACAAATCAAAATCACTTTTCTTATAAGACGATGGTAGAGTATGTGAAACATTAAAGGTAATATTAGGATATAGTTTTCTAAAGTTGCTCAAAAGTGGCGGTAATACATTAGCAGCTGCTGTAGCTAATATTTTTACTTCACCAGAGTTTTCTAAGGAAATATCTTGTAATTCTTTTTTTGACATTTCTACTAAATCTAAAATACTATCCACCCTTTTTAGAAATAATCTACCATATTCATTTAGTACAATATATCTTCCTTTTCTATCAAACAACTGAACTCCAAGTTCTTTTTCTAAAGAAGATATGGTTTTACTTAAAGCTGGTTGTGCTATATTTAGTTTTTGTGATGCTTTTGTTATGTGTTCCATTCTAGCGACAGTTTGAAAATACTTAAGATGCAATAAATCCATAATATAAAATACACCTCTTTTAATATAACTTGAATTATATAAATTTGATAATTAATTATATATTATACATTATAATACAAAGCTTGTATAATAAACTATAATATGGCATAAAGTTATGTAAATATTTACTAATACATTTACATAATCTAACTAATAAAGGAGATATTTAATATGAAATTAACTAAGGAAATATTAGAATATGCTTTAATAGGAGGTACAATTTTAGGTGGAGGAGGTGGTGGTGCAAAGGAAAGTGGAAGAGAGATGGGGGAATATGCCTTACAACATGGATTTCCAAATCTAATAAGTATAGATGAATTACATGATGATGCAATTGTCTTAAATGTATCAGCAGTAGGAGCTCCAGCAGCACCACTCAAGTATGCTGATAATGATGATTATATAAATACAGTCAAGATATTTATTGATAAACTAGGATTAGATATACAAGGTATTATTACAAATGAAAATGGAGGATGTGCAACAATAAATGGATGGATTCAGTCTTCTGTACTTAAAATACCACTAATAGATGCACCTTGCAATGGTAGAGCCCATCCAACAGGCCTGATGGGGAGCCTTGGATTACATAGAGATAAAACATATAAGTCTTATCAAGCTGTGTCTGGTGGAAATCCAGAACTTGATAATCATATAGAGGGATTTGTAGAGGGTTCTTTAAATAAGACAGCAGGACTTGTTAGACAGTGTGCTGTAGCAGCAGAAGGTTTAGTTGCTGTAGCTAGAAATCCTGTAAAAGCATCTGTTGTAAAAGAAAATGCTGCTATAGGAGGTATAAGCCATGCAATAGATTTGGGTAGAGAGTTTTACTTAGGTTTAGAAATATCAAAAGATAAAGCAATAAACAACGTTGTCGAATTTTTGAATGGAGATGTAGTTTCAGAAGGAACAATAGAAATTTTAGAGTTAGAAACTACAGGTGGATTTGATGTAGGTAAATTGATTGTAAATGGTTATGAGGTAACTTTTTGGAATGAATATATGACAATAGAAAAAGAGAATAATAGAATAGCAACATTTCCAGACTTAATTATGACTTTTGATAAAAACACAGGCATGCCTGTTACATCAGCAGAAATCAGAGAAGGGCAAGAGATAGTTTTAATAAAAACTTCTAAAGAAAATTTAAAACTTTCAATAACAATGACACAAGAAGAATTATTAAAAGATATAGAAGATATATTAAATAAAAAAATAATTGGAGTTAATTAGGATATGTAGTAATTTGATTGATTGAAGAATTAAAATTGATTAAATTTAATGAGCAATATAATACCTATAAAACTATAAATAAAACAAATACTTAGGAAAAAGTTTATAAAAATAAAAAAATAAATAAGATATGAAAGATAATAAGAAAAAGTTTATAAAAATATAGATAAAATAAAAAAATGCTGTAATATTTATAAAAATAAAAGTAAAAATATTTACACAAAAACTATAAATAAAAGAAATAAAATTGGATGGTGAGCAAATATGATGTTAAAACAAGTTTTGGAAGTTTATGATATTATTGATAGTGCAGAAGTAGATGGAGAATGTGTAAAAAAATATTTGGAAAGCTATGGTGGGAAGAATATATTAGTAAAAACTTTAGGTACGGAAAAAGGGTCTACTGACTTAGTAAAGCTTACAATACCAGGAAAAAATGGAAAATCATCAGGAGGAACAGCTAAGACATTAGGTGTTTTAGGAAGACTAGGAGGAATTGGAGCAAGACCAGAAATGATAGGTATGGTTTCTGACGCTGATGGAGCTTTAGTAGCAATAGCAGTAGGAGCAAAATTATTGGACATGCAAAATAAGGGAGATTTTATTGATGGAGATGTAATAGTTTCAACTCACATATGTCCAGATGCACCTACTAAAGAACATAAACCAGTTCCATTTATGGATTCTCCAATTGATATGAGAACTATGAATGAAAATGAAGTTGATTTAAGCTGTGATGCTATATTATCAATAGATACAACTAAAGGGAATAGAGTTATAAATACAAGAGGTTTTGCTATATCTCCCACAATAAAAGAAGGGTATATTCTAAAAACAAGTAATGATTTATTAGACATAATGCAGACTACTACAGGAAGACTTCCTTACGTATTTCCAGTGTCAATACAAGATATAACTCCATATGGAAATGGTTTATACCATATAAATAGTATTCTTCAGTCTGCTGTAGCTACAAAAGCACCTGTAGTAGGAGTTGCTATAACAACTGAGACAACAGTTGCTGGATGTGCAACTGGAGCAAGTAATTATTCTGATTTAGAGAGTGCAGGAAGATTTGTTGTTGAAGTAGCAAAACACTATTGTGGTGGAAATTGTGAGTTTTATGATGAACATGAATGGAATATTTTAATGAATAGATATGGAAGCTTAGATAAGTTTCAAACTTTTGGAGAAGAATAAAGTTGTCTTTTATTGATGTTTTAGAATGGATGATATAGGCTAAATTATTGTGATATAATATTTAGAGTAAATAAAAATTGTAGATATAATAATTTTAGGGGGAGTTAATATGAAATCAACAAAATCAATATCATCAGTATTGTGTTTATCTCTAGTTTTAAGCTTATCATCAATATCATATGCAAATGAAGTGGGTAGAACGGCAACAGAAAATACTTTAATAGGTAAAGATAGATATCAAACAGCTATTGAAGTAAGTAAAGAGGGTTGGAGTAGCGCAAATGAAGCTGTAATAGTGAATAGTGAATCTATTGTAGATGCATTATCTGTTACACCATTTGCTAAATTAAAGAACGCTCCAATACTACTTACAGAAAAAAATAATTTAAATTTACAAACAAAGAAAGAATTAGAAAGATTAGGTGTTAAAAAAGTTTATATAATTGGACTATCTGGTTCTGTATCAGATAGTGTAGAAAAACAACTAGAATCTAATAACTTAACAGTTGATAGAATTGGTGGTAGTGACAGACATCAGACAGCTTTAAACATAGCTAAAAAGATAGAAGGTTTAAAAGACATATCAGAAATAGCTGTGATAAATGGATATACAGGCCTTGCAGATGCAGTTAGTATAGCTTCTGTAGCTGCTACTAATGGTATGGTTATACTTCCGGTTTCTGATGCATCTGGAGTGTCTAGTTTTAAGGATTTTATAGCTTCTAAAAATATAAGTAAGTCATACATAATAGGCTCTACTAATGCTGTATCAGATAAAATAAAACAAAGTCTACCAAATTCAGAAAGAATAGGTGGAGCAGATAGAAATGAAACAAATGGAAAGGTAATAGAAAAATTTTATACATCAAATGACTTAGATAATGTATTTGTAGCTAAAGATGGAATGAAAAAACAAAATCAACTTATAGATGCTCTAGCAGTAGGTGTATTGGCATCAAAAGAAAATTCTCCAGTACTTATAGTAGGAGATAAATTGAGTGCAACTCAAAAGAGTATATTTACAAATAAAAAGGCGACTGCTATAACTCAAGTTGGTAGTGGTGGAAATGAAAATGCATTTGCAGAACTAAAAGATTTACAAGGGAGTAGTACTGGTAAGAGAGTAATGTATGTAGCTAATACAGATAAAGTAAATGTAAGAAGTGATGCTACAATAGAAGCTTCTGTAGTGGGTTATCTAAACAATGGTGATGAAGTAGAAGTTTTAGAAGTACTAAAAACGGGATGGGTTAAGATAAAATACAATGACGATATTGGATATGTCAGTGGGTCTTATCTAACAAGTAATAAACCTAATAACAGCAGTGAGAATGTTAAGATAAAATATGTAAAAGAAAAAGATGGTCTAAATGTTAGAAAAGGACCAAGTACGGAAGATGAAAAAATAGGACAACTTCCATATGGAAGTAAGGTAGAAACTGTAGAAATGTTTGCTACTGGATGGGTAAAAATAAAATACAATAGTGGATATGGTTATGTAAGTAATGATTACCTATCTGATACAACAGTTATCTAAACTTATAGATAATAAACAATAAAGAGACTGTCTTAATATTAATGACAGTCTCTTTATTGTTATGAAATGTAGATTTTAATAATGATTTATATTTTGATAACCTAACTTTAGAAGTTATTATTGTAGATATTATTAATATATAAATACTTAAAATCCGATGCTTAATACCAAAATTGCATATTAATATGATGAGATAATTTAAATATAAATAATTTTATCTAATTATTATTATAAATTAAGTAGTAATATAAAAGAAATAGCTAAAATGAGTCCTTTTATTTTTGTTTTTTGTATCTATTTGGTATAATAGTATTGAAACATATAATAATTTAGATAAAATTTCTTAAGAGGAATACTATGAGGAGAACATAAAATGAAAAAATGTCTTTACTGTAATAGGGATATAAAGTCACCAAATAATAAATTGGCTATAAAATACGATGACAATACCAATATATATCCATGCCGTACAGAATGTAAGGAAAAAATTGAAGAATATATAATAAAAAAACCTACTTATAAGTTTATAAATATATTGGAGGTTCTTTTAGGTGTAGGTGGAATATTTTGCTTTTTGAGCAAATGGACTATTGCAGCCCAAATTGTACTTGGAATTGACGCATTAGTTATATTTTTATTTCCATTAGCAGGGTTTAAGATGAATGGTAAATTAAGTATGGAGCAAACTAAGCATCAGAGCAGGTCTATAGCAATATCAATTTTAGCATTTATAATAGTAATAACTGTATTATATTTTAAGCAAATTGGTAAGTAAATCATAATTGTATAGAACATCATAAGAGTATGAGGTGAGTTTATGGAAGAAAGAAAATTAGCACCAAACAATGAGCGAGAAGCTCTTATAAAAAGATTAAAAAGAATAGAGGGTCAAGTTAAAGGGATACAAAAGATGGTAGAAGAGGAGCGTTATTGTGTTGATATATTAGTTCAAATATCTGCTATAAGGTCTGCTATAAATAGAGTGGGTACAATTATTTTGGAAAATCATATAAAAGGATGTGTAGCAGAAAGTATCAAACATGATGATAGTGAAAAAACTGAAGAGATGATAAAAGAACTTATGGATACCATAAATAAATTTACAAAATAAGGGGGCGGTTAGGTATGAATCAACAAGGATTTATTATGGAGATTGTTGATGATAGAACTGCAAAATTAAAAATGCAAAGACACTCAGCTTGTGCTGCTTGTGGAAAATGTGCTACTGCTGACTCATCAGAGTCAAAAGAGATATTAGTGGAGGTAGACAATACAATTGGTGCGAAGGTTGGTGACCATGTAGAAGTAAGTATGGATAACATGAATGTATTAAAAGCAGCTGTGATGGCTTATATAATACCTCTTGTAGCACTTCTTGTTGGAACAATAGGAACATACTATATATTGGGAGCGATTGGCATGACATCTGGCGTTGAAGCGATAAGTGGATTAGTTGGGATTTGTCTTACAATAATTTGTTATTTGTATTTAAAGAAGAATGATAAAAAATTTAGAGATAGTAGAGAATTTATACCAGTAATCACAAGAATCTTAATTGACCTTTAAAATGATTATAATTTAAAAATAGCAATGTACTCTTATAAACACTTAATGTATATTTATAGGATTTGGGTACATTGCTATTTTTATATTTTTATTTTGATTTTCTTTGAGGAATAAAGTTCTTTCGTATTTTTAAAAGGTTTAATGTTCTTACAAAAGAAGTTACAACCAATACACCAAGCGATATTGCAGCACTTAAAAATAGTGCATCAGTACCTTTTGACATAGCTAAATCATAATTTTTTTGAATTAAAGATAACATTGTATTGTATAATCCAATTCCTGGTATCAGAGGAAGAATACCTGGAATTACAAATACAATAGCTGGTTGCTTTAGTTTTCTAGCCAATATCTCACTACATGCTGAAACCAAAGCGGCAGCTATAAAACCCGCAAAAATTGAGTTTGTAGTGAAATTAAATAAATATACATACACAATCCAACCAACTCCACCAGTTATTCCAGCTGGAAGAAGTAGATAAAGTGGTGCATTAAAAAAAACAGCAAATCCAGCAGTTGCAATGCCTGAAAATAAAAAATGTAAAATCATTGACATATCAGTCATTAGAAAGGACCTCCAATTCTATACCATGTATCAAGGACAAAACCGACTCCAGAAGCAATTGCAATAATAATCATAGCAGCATCGAAAGCACGAGAAATTCCTGATATTAAATTACCTGATATTAAATCTCTGATGGCTTTTATAAAAGCAACTCCTGGGAGTAGTGGCATTATTGCTCCAACTATAAGCATTTTAGGGTCATTCAAAATACCTATTTCAACTAGTAAAACTCCTGAAAGTGCTATTAAAAAAGAAGATACTAAACATGAAAATGCAGATATTGCACTTATCTTCATGGTTTTATCATAAGTAATTGCAGCAAATATTGCTATTATAAATGTAAGAATAAAATTTAATATATAATTCCCTCCAAGCAAGCAAGCAAAGCAAGCAGATGCAATTCCTGTACAAGAGTAAAACAACCATAAAGGATAAGGTTTTACCTCTTGGATTTCATAAAGACGTGCAATAGCAGTATCAATATCATATTCTTTATCATTTACAAATTCTCGAGAAAAACTGTTTAATAAGGAAATCTTATTTAAGTTTATACCTCTTGATTGAATCGTTTTCATAAACGAAAAACCGTCAAATTTTTCATCTGAAATAATTATTACTGTAGGAGTTGTAAAAATATTTACATGATAAAATCCTCTTGACCTGCATATTCTAAGGACACTGTCTTCAACCCTAGATGTTTCAGCTCCATTTTTTATCATAAGTTCCCCTACAAATAGAGCTAATTTTAGAATATTTTTTTTATATTCAAGTTCCTCATTTTGATTCATAAATACACCTCCAAATTAAAAAACATAATATTGAAATTATATCAAATTTTTAAGTAATATTCCTTATATATATATAAATTATATTATCTTTTTTTTATTTAAAAATAGTCACATCTAAATTATATCCAATTAAAAGAATTAGACAATATTATTTATTATATTTTAACTTAAAATACAGAAAGAAAACATGTAAAAGTAGTAAAACACTTGACTATTAATTTATAAAAGACTATAATAATAAATTATCATATTGATAAAAACGAAAATTATGAAATGTCTGTAAAAGTAAAATTTAAATAATAACTAGGAGGAGTAATATGTTTGAGAACTTGAAAAAAGCGGACCCTGAGATTTATGAAAGTATGAAAAGAGAGTTAAAAAGACAACAAAGGAATATTGAGTTGATAGCATCTGAAAATATAGTATCAGTTCCAGTAATGGAAACTATGGGAAGTCATCTTACTAATAAATATGCAGAAGGTTACTCAGGCAAAAGATATTATGGTGGATGTGAGTACATAGATGAAGTTGAAACTCTTGCAATAGATAGAATTAAAAAGATATTTGGGGCAGAACATGCTAATGTTCAACCTCATTCTGGAGCAAATGCAAATATCGGTGTATATTTTGCTATGCTAAAACCAGGTGATGTTGTTATGGGAATGAATTTATCTCAAGGTGGGCATTTAACTCATGGTGCTCCAGTTAATATTTCTGGTCAATATTATAAATTTTATGAATATGGAATAGATAGAGATAGTGGACTTATAGATTTTGATGATGTTAGAAAAATAGCACATGAAGTAAAACCTAAAATGATAGTTGCAGGAGCAAGTGCATATCCTAGAGAGATAGATTTTAAAAAATTTAGAGAAATAGCTGATGAGGTTGGAGCATTACTTATGGTAGATATGGCTCATATAGCAGGTCTTGTAGCTGCTGGTCTTCATCAAAATCCATGTGAAGTAGCTGATTTTGTTACAACAACAACTCATAAAACTTTAAGAGGACCTCGTGGAGGAGTTATCCTTTGTAAAGAAAAATATGCTAAAGCTATAGACAAAGCAATATTCCCTGGAATTCAAGGGGGACCTCTTGAGCATATAATTGCATCTAAAGCAGTATGTTTTAAAGAAGCTTTAAGTGATGAATTTAAAACATACCAACAACAGGTTGCTAAAAATGCAAAAGCTTTAGCTGAAGAACTTATTAAGAGAGATTTTAAATTGATTTCTGGAGGAACAGATAATCACTTAATATTATTAGATTTAACTAATAAAAATATAACTGGTAAAGCCGCAGAAAAAAGATTAGATGATGCTTACATAACTGCTAATAAAAATACAATACCATTTGATCCAAATGGCGCACTTGTTACAAGTGGAGTAAGACTTGGTACTCCAGCTGTAACTACTAGAGGCATGAAAGAGGAAGATATGGCAGTAATTGCTGAGGCTATAGACCTATGTTTAACTTATGATGAAGAATCTAAGGCAAGAACATTGGTTGTTGGTTTAACTGAAAAATATCCTCTATATGAAGAATATAATATTATGGATTAATTAAAAGTATAATTAAATAAGACATATTTAAAGAATTAAAATGATAGTATTTATGTTTAAGTATGTTTATAAAGACAAAACCCAATTAATTAGGAGATAGCTTCCAATATTAATTGGGTTTTGTATTTTTTAATTAAAACTTTAAGATTTCTTAAGAATTATACTAGGTTTTTCTAAAGATTTAAAGTTTATACTTATAAATATAGTAATTAAAGGTATTTAAAGGCTTTAATGAGGAGGGAATCTTATGAAAGTATTAATTCTTACAGGAAAATTTGGTATGGGTCATTACTCAGCATCAAACTCTTTAAGTGAAGATATAAAAACAAAATTTAATAATTCTGAAATAATAATTAAGGATATATTTGAATATATTATGCCTAACTACTCAGATAAAATGTATAAAACTTTTTCTATTCTTGTAAATCGGGGAAGTAGTCTTTATAATTTATTTTACAAATGTACTGAAAATGGTAAAAAAGATATAAAATTTACATTTTCAGATTATTTCTTAACTAAACTAGACAAGTTACTTAATGAAATACAACCAACAGTAGTTATTTCAACTTTTCCATTTTGTTCTCAAGTAGTATCAAGATATAAAGAAAAGTATAATTCAAATCTTCCTTTGATAACATGTATAACAGATATAAGTAGTCATTCAGAATGGATTAGTAAAAATACAGATTGTTACTTAGTGGCTAGTGAATCTACTAAAGAAGAACTTATTTTAAAAGGAATAGATGAAGATAAAGTAAAAGTTAATGGGATACCTGTAAAAAAAGAATTTAAAAAAATAGAACATATAAATCATTTAGATAAAAAAAACATCCTCATAATGGGTGGGGGCTTAGGTTTATTGCCTAAGTCAGAACAATTTTATAGAGAACTAAATAGTTTAGAAGGAGTAAAAACTACTGTAATAACTGGTAATAATAAAAAAATGTACTATAAATTGTACAATAGATATGAAAATATTGAGGTTGTAGGCTATACTAATGAAGTATACAACTATATGGAGAGTGCTGACCTTATTATTTCTAAACCAGGTGGAATAACATTATTTGAAACAATTTACTCAGAGCTTCCAATATTAGCATTCAATCCATTTTTGCAACAAGAGATAAATAATGCTGATTTTATACTAAATAATGGAATTGGAAGAATACTTGATAAAAATAAAAAATACTATGTAGATGAGATAAAAGACTTAATCTATGATGATGTTACACTTAAAGAAATGAGTTTGAATATGAAAAAACTTAAAAAACAATTTGATAATAATTCATTAGAAAATATTTTATTTTCATTTGATGGACAAGGAGTGTGTAGAGAATGTATGTAGTAGGTTTAATTATAGTTGTTGCTTTGATTTTTTTAATCCATTCAATTATACCTACATATTATAATAAATTATTAAATAAAGATGTATTGAAAAATATGACTGAGAAGAATGAAATTGCTCTTACATTTGATGATGGACCAGACAAAAGATATACAGAAAAATTGTTGGATGTACTAAAAGAAAATAATATAAAGGCCATGTTTTTCGTAGTGGCAAAGAATGCTGAAAAAGAGCCTGAAATTATAAAAAGAATGTTAAGAGAAAATCACATAGTTGGTTTACATTCACTAGAACATAAGAATGCATGGCTTTATAGTTATAATTATGTTAAAAAAGATTTTATTGAAAGTACAAATACAATGAAAAATTTAGGTGTAGATGTAAACTACTATCGTCCACCATGGGGTCATACTAATATATTTTCATATCAATTTGTTAAAAAATATAACTTAAAGATGACCTTATGGGATGTAATGGCAGAAGATTGGAGTAAAGATAGTACAGTAGAGATTATAGTAAATAAGTTAATAGATAGAACAAAAGAAAATTCTATAATTTGTTTGCATGATGCAGGAGAAAACTCAGGAGGAGCAGTTGGCGCACCTGAACGTACTATCGAAGCATTAAAGATAGCTATTCCAAAACTCAAAGCTAGTGGTTTTAAATTTGTAACACCAGAAAGGATGTAGTTATGATAAGTAAAACTGAAAAGAAAAATAAGTGTCTAGGTAGTGTAACCTTCTTAGTTTTACTAATGGGTATAACTGGATACTTTGTTTTTAGAGGTCAATCAATTGAATCGTTAATAAAATCATTAAAAGGTGCAAGTCCTGTGTTTATATTAATTGGATTTGCAATGATGTTTATATATGTTGCTTGTGAAGGTATAAATATATATTTAGGTATAAAGGCTTTAAATCAAAAAACTACATTTTTAAAATGTATGGGATATGCGTTTGTTGGATTTTATTTTAGTTCAATTACACCTTCAGCGTCTGGAGGTCAACCAGCGCAAGTTTATTACATGAAGAAAGATGATATAAACATATCTTATTCTTCACTTATACTATTAGTTATTGTTGTCATTCACCAAGTTGTTGTATTGGCATATAGCGGAATAATGTTCATTATGGAACGTGAATTTATACTAAACAATGTAAGAGGAATGAGTATTTTATTGATATATGGTGTAATAACGAATGTTGCTCTTGTTGTTGGAGTAATTGCAGTTATATTTTCAAAAAAATTAGTAAATAACTTCATAATATTCATAACGAATTTATTAGGAAAATTAAGAATAATAAAAGATGTTGAAGGTTCACGAAAAGTGATAACTTCTCAAATTGAAGAATATGTTAAAGGTGCTCAATATATAAAACAAAATCCAAAGTTAGTAATTAAGATTTTACTTATAACTATTGTGCAAATAACAGCTATGTTTTTAGTACCATTCTTTGTATATAAAGCTTTCCATCTATCAACATATACTGTGTTTGAAATATTAGCAATACAATCATTACTCAATATTGCTGTTTCATCTTTACCATTACCAGGAGCTGTTGGGGCATCTGAAAATAGTTTTATGACATTATTTAAGATATTTTTCCCAGGGCATTTATTAGTGCCAGCGATGTTACTTAGCAGAGGAATAAGTTTTTATGCATTCGTTGCTATAAGTGGTTTAGTATGTATTGTAGCACATGTTAAATCTTCTGAAAAAGTTAAGTCAGTAAAAGAAGTTGTTTATGTAAGATAGTATTGTATAGTTTATTTTTTACATCAAGGATATGTGTGTACGTTTTGATTAAACTTTGAGCATACTTACAATAGTAGAAAGTATTAAAACGTATGACATTGCTAAGCTTTTACTAATAAAGTATAATATTTTATATAGTTTGAAATATTTAAGAAATATAGTAAAAAAGGAGCTTAGCGATGAATAAAGAGATTCAAAAAAAAATTTTAGTAGCTGATGATAATCCAGAAATTAGGGAAATTGTAGAAATACTTTTAACTGGTGAAGGTTATGAAGTTGTTATGGCGACGAACGGAGAAGAGGCTGTAAATTTAGTAGACAGTACAATTGATTTGATTATTTTGGATGTTGTTATGCCAGTAAAGACAGGGTTTGTTGCATGTAATGAGATTAGAGAAAAAACAACAGCTCCAATATTATTTCTAACTGCGAAAACTCAAGATTCCGACAAGGTTATTGGGTTTTCAGCAGGAGGAGATGACTATTTATCAAAGCCTTTTTCATATTCTGAGTTAATTTCAAGAGTTAAGTCACTACTTAGACGTTATTATATATATCAGGGGAAGGAAAAGAATAAGGAGCAAAATATATTGAAAACAAGAGGTTTAAGTGTAAATTTGGATACTCAAGATGTCATATTGGATGGAGAAACTATATTTTTGACAACTATAGAATATAGCATACTAGTTCTTATGCTAAAAAATAGAAAAAAAGTTTTCTCGTCTGAAAATATATATGAAAGTATTTGGGATGAGCAATATTTTTATACAGCAAATAATACTATAATGGTACATATTAGAAATTTAAGAAAAAAATTAGAGAAAGATCAGAAAAATCCACAATATGTAAAAACTGCATGGGGAAAGGGGTACTATATTGATTAGCAAAATTAAACCATCAAAGTTGGGTGTCATACTATTGATATATGTAGTAATCTCAGCTGGGGTGGCTTTTATTTTAAATATACCATTTTATTCTGCCGTTGAGTCAATAGTAAAAGATGTATCAGAAGGTAGAACCTATTTTAAAAGAGAAGCAGACCAGTTAATGGCTGATTTTCAAATCTATGTGAATGATAAAAATTTAAGTTCAAATGATGGAGAAGATATATCAAATTGGAATAATGACAATTGGTTTGTATCTATGAAAGTATATAAAGGAAATGAGCTTTTTTATGATACACTGTACTATCCAGATGAAGTACCTGATAAGAGTGAAGAAAATGAATTTTATAGTAGCTCTATGGCTAGACATTATGAGATACAATTTTCTGATATTAAAGCTAGTGTAGTTATAGTAGCACTGTTTAGATTTCGATTTCAAAACTTTATAGAAGCTGTTTCTATCACATTTATGGCAATTACATTTATTGTAACATTTTTATTGCTGTTGAGTAGAAAGATTAAATATCTAAGAAAAATAGAGATGGGCATAAAGATAGTAGAAAGTGGTAGTTTAAAGTATAGAATTCCTGTTAAGGGTAACGATGAATTATCATCACTTGCATCTAGTATTAATGAGATGAGTCAGGCACTTGATAATCAGATTATAAAAGAAAGAGAAATGAAGAATAAAAATAAGGATATAGTAACTTCAATATCACATGATGTCAGAACTCCATTGACATCAGTAATTTGTTATTTGGATTTAATTAAAGATCATAAGTATAATAGCCCTGAGCAATTGGAGCAATATATAAAAAATGTGAGATTAAAAGCATATCAGATAAAAGATTTGACAGATGACCTTTTTACACATTTTGTTAATTCGGAAGAAGAAGTTTCTAAAAAATATGAAAAGATTAATGCAAATGAATTTATATTTCAACTGCTTTTAGATAGTTCATATACATTGGAAGAAAAGGGATTTCATATAAAAATAGAAAATGAACTTTATAATCAATATCATATTTATGTAGATGTAACACAATTTAGAAGAATATTTGATAATCTATGTTCCAACATAATAAAGTATGCAAGAAGGGATAGACCAATAGTATTTTTAATTAAAGTTGAAGATGGTAAGCTGTTAATTATACAAAAAAACAAAGTTAGTAACATTCATAAAAATGTAGAAAGTTTTGGAATTGGCATAAAAAACTGTGAAAAGATAATTGCATATCACAATGGAAGTATAAATGTAAAATCAGGTGACAAAGAGTTTTCTATTGAAATATCTATTCCAGTAAATGAATCATAAATGTCTAAATTAAGTACTGCACATGCCAATTGTTATGTGCCTATGACCAAGTAACAAGTTTACTTGTAAGACCATATAATATTATTATCTTAAAAAAAGGGGACATAATAATATGGTTTTAACAGGAGCGCATTATATTTACATTGTATTTATGGTAATTATCTTAATTACTATGCTTATGAAAAAAGATACTATAGTACCATGTATATTAGGTGTTTTTTTCATGGGGCTATTCTTTGAAAAAAATATCTTTGGAGCTATAACAGCAGTGTTTAACTCGTTTATTATATCTTTAAATGAGTTGGGACCTATTATTTTAATCATAGCTATTATGGTAGCTTTATCTAAAGCTCTAGAAGCAAATAATGCCATACAGTATATGGTAAGACCATTTTCCAAAGTTATAAAAAATTCTAACACAGCATTTTTTGTAACTGGATTTGTAATGTTGATTCTTTCTTGGTTTTTTTGGCCAACTCCAGCTGTTGCCTTAGTCGGAGCTGTATTTTTACCTGTTGCTATTAGAGCTGGATTACCAGCGATTGGTGTTGCAGTAGCATTAAACTTATTTGGTCATGGTCTTGCCTTATCTACAGACTTTGTTATTCAGGGAGCCCCAAGTATAACAGCTGGTGCCGCAGGAGTAGCAGTATCATATGTCATAAATGATGGTATGATTTTATTTTGGGTAATGGGAATTGTAACGATATCGATGGCGTTTTATACATTAAAAAGAGATATCAATAAAGGAATGTTTAGAGAAGAGCTTAAAGATTTTGAAAGTGAAGAAGTAAAAGAATTTAATGGAAAGTCTAAGATAGCAACTATTTTAGTAGCTTTAGGATTTCTTGCTGATATAATTGCTATGTATATGTTTGACCTAAAAGGAGGAGATGCATCAGCTCTTTTAGGAGGAACAGCAGTGTTTCTGATAATTATTATAAACACTATAAATTTCGGTAAAAATAGTCTTGAAAATGTGTGTGAAAATATAATAGATGGTTTTGTGTTTGGTATAAAGATATTTGGAGCTATTATACCAATAGCAGCGTTTTTCTACATGGGAGAAGTTGCACCTTTAACTGGTGTATTTGGAAAGGTATTAGCCCCTGGTTCTCAAGGATTATTATCAGATATAGGGATAGCTCTTTCTCAAACTATACCACTTAATAAATTTGCAGTATCAGGTATAGAAACTGTAGTAGGAGCAATAACTGGGCTTGATGGTTCTGGGTTCTCTGGAATCTCATTAGTTGGTTCACTTGCATCTGTATTTGGAACTGCTATTAATGCAAGTGTTGGTGCATTAGCTGCATTAGGTCAAATTAGTGGTATTTGGGTTGGTGGAGGATGTCTAGTTCCTTGGGGGCTTATTTCAGCAGCAGCAATTTGTGGAGTTAGCCCTATTGAATTGGCAAAAAGGAACTTTATTCCTGTGATAACAGGTCTCATTGTAACAACAATAGTAGCAGTATTCATTATTTAGAAAATAAAAGCTAATATTATTTTACTTGTAGATTAACAAAGCTTATATAAATTAAAAATAAAAAATCATATAAATTAAAAATAGATGTACAGTTATTATCTACTAAAAGACTTTTGTATCATGTAAAAACTATACATCTATTTTTTTTTGAAGTATTTAATTTGAAATAGTTTATGTAAATTAATATCTGAATATTACATTTAAAATATAGCTTTTAAATATATTTCTAAATGTTAATAATTTAGAAGCTCAAAATTGTATCCTAGTTTTCTAGCATCTGATATAAAATCACTTAGAATTTCTGTACTAGTTTTAGAAACAGCATGTAGTAATAAGATAGAACCATCATGTAAATTATCCATTATTTTCTTCTTAGCTTCCTCATGTGATGGTTGTTTTTCAGTATCCCAATCTCTATATGCGAAACTCCAAAATATAGTTTTATAACCTAGGTTTTTAGTCATTGCTAAGCTTTTTTCTGAATATTTACCCATAGGAGGTCTGAAAAACTTAACTATGTTTTTTCCAGTTAATTCTTTATAAAGTTTTTCAACATCTTCAAATTCATCATTAAAGCTTTCTAGATTGCTTGTTTTTGTTGGCATAGAAGGATGAGTTTTACTATGACTTCCAACTATGTGACCTTCTGCAACCATTCTTCTTATCAAATCTTCATTTTCCTTTATATATGGAGAGGTAACGAAAAAAATGGCCTTTACTTTATTTTTTTTTAAAACATTTAGTATCTTTGATGTATATCCATTTTCATAACCTTCATCAAATGTAAGATATAATGTTTTTTGACCATCTTTGATGGGTCCATTATATATAGCATTATAGTCAGAAAAATTAAATTTGATGTCAGTATTTACTTCTGGAGTTTGATGTTTAGTATTTGGTATATAAAACCAATCAAGAGCAGTATTATCCAAAGATGACACATCTAACTTTTCATTATCATTGTTCACAGTATTTTTATTTGATGGACTGTCTGTTCCATCTGAAACAGCTACATTGGAAGTATTTTTACTATCATCAGCATTTTGAGAATCTTCTTGTGTTGATATTTCTTTATTCTGTTCCGTGTTTTGTTTTTTTTGTGAGTTTGAACATCCTACAACGAAAAAAATAGATATAGAAAGTATTGTCAAAACGTATAGTATCTTTCTAAGCATTTTTTAGCTCCCTTCTAAATTAATTGTAATTATATATAGTATTATTATAGTTTGAAATTGTTATTATTAATAGTTACATATTTGAAAATAAAGTCGCAATAGTATTATAAAATATGAATAATTAATAAATTTAAGAAAAAATGTAAAAAAGTAGTTGACCATATTATAATAAGATGTTATTATAATAAATGTGCTCAACAAGGAACTAAAAAATAATGAGTACAAAATGATTTATTTAATAAAATGAACTTTGAAAATTAAACAGTAGGTTAATTTATAAAACAAGAAACAAACCATAAAGCCAGATATTTAGATAACAATAGTATCTGAGCCTGATAAACTTTTATTTGAGAGTTTGATCCTGGCTCAGGATGAACGCTGGCGGCGTGCCTAACACATGCAAGTTGAGC